>NZ_BBIV01000051.1 GCF_000730665.1 Pseudomonas plecoglossicida NBRC 103162 = DSM 15088 | reverse complement strand
CGCTCGATCTTCAATTCAGCATACATGCCACGGCAAGCACACTGCGTCGCACCCCTCACCCAAGAAACAACCGATACGCCGGATTCTCGGTCTCATCCCAATACCGATACCCCATCTCCTCCAGCGCCTGCGCCATCCCCGCCTGTTCATCCATCGGCACTTCCAGCGCCGCGAACACCTGCGCCTGCGCCGCACCATGATTACGGTAATGGAACAAACTGATGTTCCAGCGCTTGCCCAACCGCTCCAGAAAACCCAGCAACGCCCCCGGCCGCTCGGGGAACTCGAAGCGCAGCACCCGTTCTTCAGCCCCCGGCGCCGCATGCCCGCCCACGGTATGGCGCACATGCAGCTTGGCCAGCTCGTTGTCGGTCAGGTCGAGCACGCTGTAGCCCTGCTCGCCGAGGCTGGCCAGCAATCGATCGCGCGGATCATGCAGCGGGTGAGTCTGCACGCCGACGAACAGACGCGCCTCCTTACCTGGGTAATAGCGGTAGTTGAACTCGGTGATCTGCCGCCGCCCCAGTGCCTGGCAGAATGCACGGAAACTGCCCGGCTGTTCGGGGATGGTTACGGCGATGATCGCTTCGCGCTGCTCGCCCAGCTCGGCGCGCTCGGCCACATGGCGCAAGCGGTCGAAGTTGACGTTGGCCCCGGAATCGATGGCCACCAGGGTCTGCCCCTGCACGCCCTCACGGGCCACGTACTTCTTGATCCCGGCCACGGCCAGGGCGCCTGAAGGCTCGGTGATGGAACGGGTGTCGTCGTAGATGTCCTTGATCGCCGCGCACAGTTCGTCACTGCTGACCGTGACCACTTCATCGACGAAGTGCCGGCACAGTTCGAAACAATGGGCACCGACCTGGGCCACCGCCACGCCGTCGGCGAAGGTACCGACCTGCGGCAGGATCACCCGCTCGCCTGCGGCCAGCGCGGCCTGCAGGCAATTGGAATCTTCCGGTTCGACGCCGATTACCTTGACCTGCGGTCGCAGGTACTTCACGTACGCAGCGATACCGGCCACCAGCCCACCGCCGCCCACAGGCACGAAGATCGCATCCAGCGCCCCCGGTTGCTGACGCAGGATCTCCATGCCAACGGTGCCCTGCCCGGCGATCACGTCCGGGTCGTCGTAGGGCGGTACGAAGGTCGCGCCTTCTTTGTCGGCCAAGGTCAGCGCATGGGCCAGGGCATGGGGGAAGCTCTCGCCGTGCAGCACCACCTCACCGCCTCGCGAACGCACGCCCTCGACCTTGAGCGACGGGGTGGTGGTCGGCATCACGATGGTTGCCTTGATGCCCAGCCGGGCGGCCGCCATGGCCACGCCCTGGGCGTGGTTGCCCGCCGAGGCGGTGATCACCCCGCGCTCGCGCTGGACCGTGCTCAGGCGCGAGAGCCGGGTGTAGGCACCGCGGATCTTGAACGAGAAGGTCGGTTGCAGGTCTTCGCGCTTGAGCAATACCTGGTTGCCCAGGCTGGCGGACAATGCCGGGGCCCGTTGCAGCGGGGTCTCGATGGCCAGGTCGTACACCGGCGCCGAAAGGATGCGCCGTACCTGCTCCGACAGCAGCTGCTGCGGGGTTGGCGGGGTACGTGGACTGACGTTGAGGTTGGTCATCGATGCAACTCCTTGGCTGTATTCACGTTGCCCAGGAGTCAGAGAGAAAAACCCGCCTCCAGGGCGGGTTCGGTGCACGTACGCGCTAGCCCGCCAAGCTGATAATGGCGGTAATAATAATGGCGTTCACGTGCGGGAAAGTGTTCATGGGGTGGGAACTTATCCTGCCCGATGCGGGCAAGTCAACACTTGGCTTGCTGGGCCGAGAGCGGCACGTCGAACACTTTGTCGAAGCCCCACTGGAACACGAAGGCATAGACGAAGAAGAACACGAACAGCGCCAGGTTGGTAAGGAGCGCCGCCCACAGGCTGACATCCAGCCAGTACGCCACCAGCGGCAGCAGGAGCACCACCAGGCCGCCCTCGAAGCCCAGGGCATGCAGCAGTCGGCGCATGAAGGTGCGCTCACGTTTGTGCTGACGGGCTTCCCAGCGCTCGAACACCCAGTTGAAGCCCATGTTCCAGCTCATCGCGATGCCCGACATCAGCATCGACAGCACGGCCGACTGGGCCATGCCGGCCCCGAACGCCAGCTCCAGCGCCGGTGCCACGCAGGCCACGGCGATGACCTCGTAGAGAATGGCCTGGACGATCTTGCGTGCCTTGCCTTGCATGTGCAGCTCCATGATGAAAAGCCATGACAAATTACAAGGTGCATCCTACAAGAAAAAGTCTGGGAGACACATTTGTCTGACCGTTCAATCAACAGTGCGCATTGGACAACCCCGCCCCTGACTGCTTGTATCTATCCATTGCAAACGGCAATGAGTCGTATCGCTTCGTCCGGCAAATCGAACGAGGAACACGTCGATGGCTAACACCGTCATGATGGTATTCGGCACCCGCCCAGAGGCGATCAAGATGGCTCCGCTGGCCAGGGTGCTGCGCGAATGGCCGGACCTGGACCTGCATATCTGCTCCACCGGCCAGCACCGCGAGATGCTCGGGCAGGTGCTCACGGCGTTCGGCCTGAGCGTCGACCAGGACCTCAAGGTGATGACCCAGAACCAGACCCTCAACGGCCTGGCGCGCGACCTGCTGGACAAGATCGACAAGGCCTATGAACAGGTCAAGCCAGACCTCGTGCTGGTGCACGGCGACACCACCACCAGCTTCATCGCAGGCCTGGCCGCCTTCCACCGGCACATCCCCATCGGCCATGTCGAAGCCGGGCTGCGCACCGGCAACCTGCAGCAGCCCTGGCCGGAAGAAGCCAACCGGCGCCTGACCGGGGTGATTGCCGACCTGCACTTCGCCCCCACCACCAAGTCCCGTGACAACCTGCTGCGCGAAGGGGTGCCGCTGGAAAACATCGAAGTCACCGGCAACACCGTGATCGACGCCTTGCTGTGGATGCGCGAGTACCTGGCCGCCAGCGCCTGGCACCCGGCAGCCGACTCCCCCCTGCACGCCCTGCGCGACGACCAGCGCATGGTGCTGATCACCGGCCATCGCCGGGAAAACTTCGGCGCCGGTTTCGAGCGCATCTGCCTGGCCCTGGCCGAACTCGCCCTGCGCCATCCCGACGTGCAGTTCGTCTACCCCGTGCACCTCAACCCGCATGTGCAGAAAGCGGTGTACGGGCTGCTGTCCGGACGCGACAATATCCTTCTGGTGCCGCCCCAGGACTACCAGCATTTCGTCTGGCTGATGAACCGCGCGCACATCATCCTGACCGACTCCGGCGGCATCCAGGAAGAAGCCCCGGCCCTGGGCAAGCCGGTGCTGGTTCTGCGCAAGGTCACCGAACGGCCCTCGGTGCTGGAGGGTGGCACGGTCAAGCTGGTCGGCACCCTGACCGAACGCATCGTCAAGGAGACCAGCCACTTGCTCGACGACGACGCGGCCTACCGGCAGATGGCGCGGGTCTTCACCCCGTTCGGCGACGGCCACGCCAGCGAGATCATTGTCGAACGCCTGAGCCGCTGGTTCGAGGAAACCGCCAAGCAACGGGATGACGCATGAGCCTGGCTTTTATCGACTTCCTGACCTATGTGCTGTTCGGCCTCAAGATCCTGGCGATCATCCTCGCCACCCTGATGTTCCTGCTGGGCCTCGATGACCTGTTCATCGACCTGTGCTATTGGGGCCGCAAGCTGATCCGGCGCTTTCGCATCTACGACAAGTACGAGAAGGCCGACGAGAAACGCTTGTACGAAGTGCCGGAAAAACCCCTGGCGATCATGGTCCCGGCCTGGAACGAGGTGGGCGTGGTCGGCGAAATGGCGCGCCTGGCAGCCTCGACCATCGACTACGAGAACTACCAGATCTTCGTTGGCACCTACCCCAACGACCCGCAGACCCAGGCCGACGTCGACGCCGTCTGCCTGCACTACCCCAACGTGCACAAGGTGGTCTGTGCCCGCCCCGGTCCGACCAGCAAGGCCGACTGCCTGAACAACATCATCGACGCCATCCTGCGCTTCCAGGACGATGCGCGCATCGAGTTCGCCGGTTTCATCCTGCACGACGCCGAAGACGTGATCTCGCCCATGGAGTTGCGGCTGTTCAACTACCTGTTGCCCAACAAGGACATGATCCAGATCCCGGTGTACCCCTACGCACCGGAATGGAAAGGTTTCACCGCCGGGCACTACGTGGACGAATTCGCCGAGAACCACGGCAAGGACGTGATCGTGCGCGAAGCGCTTACCGGCCAGGTGCCCAGCGCAGGCGTCGGCACCTGCTTCAGCCGCCGCGCCATCAGCGCGCTGCTCGAAGATGGCGACGGCATCGCCTTCGACGTGCAGAGTCTTACCGAAGACTACGACATCGGCTTTCGCCTGAAGCAGAAAGGCATGAAGTGCATCTTTGCCCGCTACTCCATCAGCGACCCGGCGCTGACCCTCAAGCAGGAATGGCGCCTGGGCATGAGCCGTGAGTTTTCCCAGGTGATCTGCGTGCGCGAGCACTTCCCGCGGGACTGGCAGCACGCCATCCGGCAGAAGTCGCGGTGGATCGTCGGCATCGTGTTCCAGGGCACCAGCAACCTCGGCTGGAGCCGTACCGGCGCGCTCAACTACTTCCTCTGGCGCGACCGCCGCGGGCTGTTCGCCTACCTGCTGAGTTTTTTGGTCAACCTGTTGCTGCTGGTGCTGCTGGCCATGTGGCTGGTAACGGTGATCGCCCCGCAATCGTGGCGTTTCATGTCCATTCTCAGCGACAGCTGGCTGCTCACCACCCTGCTCTGGCTCAACGGCCTGATGCTGATCAACCGCCTGTTCCAGCGCGGCTGGTTCGTTACCCGCTTCTACGGCATCGGCGAAGGCCTGCTGTCGGCGCCGCGGATGATGTGGAGCAACTTCGTCAACTTCTTCGCCAACCTGCGCGCCTTGCGCCAGGTCATGGAGATGGGCGATTCGCGTCGGGTAGCGTGGGACAAGACCACCCACGAGTTCCCCGCCCTCGCCTCGCCGGCGCGCACCCCGCTGGGGCAACGGCTGGTGGCCAAAGGCCTGATCAGCGAGCAGCAGCTGGAACAGGCCATCACCAGCCCGGTGCGCCGCCGCCTGGGCCGCGAACTGTTGCTGCGCGGCTGGCTGAGCAGCGAACAACTGGTGCAGGCCCTGGCCGAGCAACTCGACCTGCCCTGGGCACCGCTCAACCCGTTCAAGCTCGATGCACGGCTGATCGCCACCCTGCCCCGCCGGCTGGCCACCCATTACGGGGTGCTGCCGGTGGCGGAGGATGGCGACACGCTGGTGCTGGCCAGCGAGACCCCGGTCAGCCAGGTGTCGCTGGGGGTAATCAGCCGCCAGCTCAAGCGCCCGGTGAGCTGCCGCCTGGCCCCCCAGGGCCGGGTCACCCTGGGCCTGGGCTACCACTACCCCAGCCCCTGGCAGACAGAGCAGACCCGGCACATGCTCGAGGTGCTCGAACAGCACCAGGACAACGCCGAACTGATCGAGAAGGTCAGTTGCCACCAGGTCATGCTCGGCACCCTGCTGCAAGTGCGCGGCATGGTGCCGGTGACGCTGTTCAACCAGGCACTGATCGATTTCGACCCCGAGCGGCAAAGCCTCGGCGAGCACCTGATCGCCCGCGGCATCATCACCGAGCAGGTGCTGCAGCAAGCCCTCGCCGAACAGGCCAGCGAGCAGCAGGCCGCCTATGACCTGATCCGGGAGGTGGCATGAAGCCGCGTTTTACCCTGACCTTCACCAGCCTGTTGCTGTGCTCCGCCGCGCTGCCCTCGCTGGCCGCGCCGATGACCGAGTTCCAGCGCTTCACCAGCTTCCCGTTCATGGAGCGCAGCTACCGCGAAGCGAAGAAGGACAACTGGGTCGAAGTCGAGCGCCTGACCCGCCACGTGCTCGGCCGGGTACCGAACAACGACGAGGCCCGCGCCCTGCTGGTCGAGGCCCTGGCCCACCAACGCCGCTACAAGGACGCTGAAGCCGTCGCCGAGCAGATGGCCGGCAGCGCCGAGCAGGCCGATACCTTGCAGGAACTGCGCCTGACCTGGATCGAACAGGACCCGCCGGCGGCCAGCCAGGTGGAAAGCTGGATGGCCAGCGCCGATGCCAACCAGCGCGTTCGCCTGTGGCAGGCCTATAGCCTGAGCCTTGCCAAGTTCGGCGGTGCCGGCAAAGCCCTGGACTGGCTCAGCCAGATCCCCCCGCGCAACGACGGCCGGGTATTGCGCCTGGCGCGAGCCAATTTCGCCGAGCAACTGCGCGACTGGAACCAGACCATCGAACAGCTGCAACCGCTGGCCGACAAGGGCCAGCTGCCCGCACAGGACTGGCAGCGCCTGGCCAATGCCTATATCCAGCAGGTCGACGAGCAGGGGCTGAACAAACTGCTGCAGACGGCGCCCTCCGCCGAGGCGGCCAACCAGGCCCGCCTGGCCATGGCCAACCGGGCGATTGCCGTGGGTCACAACCAGCAGGCGCAGCGTTGGCTGCAAACCCTGCCGAGCGACCAGTTGCAACGACCGGAACAACGCCAGCAATTGTGGGAACTGGCCCGGGAAGGGGGCGACGCGCCCCTCGTCATGCGCTTGAGCAATGAGCTGCAGCGCCCCTGCCTGGAAACCGTGGACTGGCTGTCCCGGCATGACCCGGACCTTGCCCGCGAACAGTTCAAGGGTTGCGCAGACCAGGCGGATGCACGCGCCTACGCCGTGCTCAAGCAGCGCCTGTACGGTGACCCGGTGCAACCGCCGCAACCGCGCACGGCAGCCGAGTGGGAGCGCCGCTACCGCCAGAGCGGCGACCTGGCCGCGCTGGAGCAAACCACCTTCCTGCTGCTGCAACAAGGCCAGGCCGAGCACGCCCGGTCATTGCTGGAGCAGGCCTACGACCGTCGCCAAGGCCGACTGACGCCGTCGCTGCTGCAGCGCCTGGGCAATCTCTATGCGCGCATCGACGGACCGCTGGACAGCCGGCGCATGCTCGGCCTGGTGCCCAGGGTCGATGCCGCTACCCGCGCGCAGCTGCTGGGCCGCCTGGCCGAGAACGGGCAATGCGATGCCGTGCGCCAGGCCATTCCCGCCACGCCGACCGAAGCCGGCCAACTGCGCGCCCTGGGCCGCTGCGCCATGCCCGACCAGCCCGGTGAGGCCGTGGTCTATTACCAGGCCGCCGAGCGCCTCGGCGGCGCTGGCGACCGCCTGCCGCTGGCCTATGCCCTGGAAGCCGCCGGCGACTCGCAGTCGGCGGCGCCGATCTGGCGCAGCCTGCCGGACAGCGCCTGGACCGACAATGCCCGGCTGACCGCGGCCAGCGGCGCCCTGAACAACGGCGATGCCCAGGCCGCCCGCCGCTACTGGGATGGCGCCCGGCACCAGAGTGCCGATGACTGGGCCCTGGGTGCCAGCATCGCCCAGCGCCAGGGCGACCCCCACGCGGCCCTCGAATTTCAGCGCCAGGCCCTGGCCCACAACCCGCGCGCCGATCACTACTATGCCGCCGCCAGCACCGCGCAAACCGCTGGCGACAGCGCGCAGAGCACGGCCTGGCTCGCCGAAGCCGTGCGCCTGGCCCCTGACCAGCCGCGCTACCGCGCCGACTACGGCATGCGCCTGGCCGGCTCGGCCGACAAAGCCCAGCGCCGCCAGTCGATCCCCTACCTGGAGCAGGCCACCCGCGACTTCCCCGAAGACTATCGCCTGGGCGAGACCCTGGCGCTGCGCTACGACGAAGCCGAGGACAGCGCCTCGGCGCGACGGGAACTGCGCCGGATCATCGACGTGGAAGAGCACCTGGTCGACGGCGACGACGAGTACGGCAGCCTCGAAGCGCGAAAATACCGCCAGCGCCGAGCCCACGAGAGCCTGTCACGGCGCGATACCGTCACCCTGGCCAGCACCTGGTCGCCTGCGGGCACCTCGACCAACGACAAGTTCCTCGACAACGGCCAACGCAGCGGTACGTCACGCAAGGCCCAGTCGCAGAACGTGCAGTTGGCCATGTGGGACCACGCCCTGGGCGAAGAGCCCAGCCGCAACGGCAGCACCCTGTCGGTCTACGGCCGGGTGCTGTTCGGTGGCCAGAGCCGCACCGACTACGCCCAGAGCATGGGCACCGGGGTCGGCCTGCGCTACAAGCCACTGGGCCAGGCCAACCTCAACCTGTATGCCGAGCTGTATCACCAGCGGCAGATCGATGATGAGCACTACAGCGGCCTGAGCCTGGGCGAGCTGCTCAGCCCGGCCAAGGTCGGCGGCAACTGGGGCGACCTGCGGCACAACGCGCAATCGAGCAACGACCTGCTGCTGCGCGCCACCTCCTCGTTCCTCGACCAGGGCGACTGGCGCAACGACTGGCGGGTCGACGAGGACGACTGGAACGAACGCTTCCTCTATCTGGACGCTGCCTGGTGGACCCGTGCCGGCGACCACGCCTGGCTGTCGCGCTACCAGCAGGGCCACGCCTGGAAACTGCCCGGCTCCTCGCCACAGACCGTCATGCCCTATGGCTTCCTCGAATTCTCCAGTCAGGACCCGAGCAACGACTGGCGCCAGGATGCCCGCGCCGGGGTCGGCGTGCGCTGGCAATGGTGGTTCGACGATGATCGCTACAACGCCTACCGCGGTTCGCTGAAAGTGCGCGCCGAATACCAGCAGTCGCTGGGGGGCAACCTCTACGTGCGCGCCAATGGCGTGCTGGTTGGCGCGGAGATGAACTTCTGATGCGTACCTTGCTGGCAATCTGCATGCTTGCCCTGTGCCTGCCGGCCATGGCCGACCAGCGCCTGTTCTATCAGCCACTGAACCGCGATGCCGGAGTGACCCCCGCCCAGTGGCAGCAGCTGTGGCGGGCGACGGCAGCCCAGGGCGGCAAGACCCTGATCGTGCAATGGAGCGCCTATGGCGACAGCGATTTCGGCGGCCCCCAGGGCTGGCTGGCAAACAGCTTGCGCCAGGCCCGGGCCCAGGGGCTGGAGCTGGTGCTGGGGCTGTACATGGACCCGGCCTACTACCAGCGCATCGACGAACTCGACGGCGATGGGCTGACCGGCTACTGGAAAGCGCAACTGGGCCGCTCGCTCGGCCAGTACCAGCGGCTGCGCCAGGACTGGCAGTTGCCAGTGGCGGGCTGGTACCTGCCGCTGGAGCTGGACGACCTGCATTTTCGTGATGCGCTCCGGCGCCAGGCGTTGTTCACCCAGTTGCAGGCGTTCAACCGGCAGTTGGACAAACCCTTGCATATCAGCGCCTTCAGCGCGGGCAAGCTGGCACCGCGACCGAATGCCGCGTGGCTGGATGAACTTGCAGGCTTGGGCTTGACTGTGTGGTGGCAGGACGGCGTCGGGACCGGGCGGTTGCCGCCCATGGTACGCCAGGGCTACGAACAGGCCTTGCCGTGCAGGGTGGGTGTGGTGCGCGAGGCGTTTCGCCAGGTGAGCGCACCGGGGCAGGCGTTTCGCGCAGAGCCTGCCGAGCCGAAGCTCGGCGGCGGGTGCCATGCCGAGGCAGTGTTTGCGTTGCGCTACCGGCCTTGGGCCCGGGGTATCCTGCCATTGAATTGAGTGCCTGTACCGGCCCTGTCGCCGGCAAGCCGGCTCCCACATCGAAGCCTGTGCTGACCTTGTGGGAGCCGGCTTGCCGGCGATAGGGCCGCAGCGGGCAAAAGCAGTCCTCACAAGGAACCCCAATGCTCAGGACCCTCGAAGAACACGTCCGCCAACAAGTCGCCCCCGCCGCGCTGCGCTCGGAATTTCGCCAATACGAATTCGAGAACGCGCGGCGCGTCTGCCAGCTCATCTTCTGCGTCAGCATCATCATATGGGTGGTGTTCGACCTCATCGTCAGCTACATCGGCAAGCAGGGCTTCACCTGGCTGTCGGTCGCGTTCATAGCGCCAATGTGCAGCCTCACCGTGGTGCTTGGTTTCACCCGCAAAAGCCATCACTTCGATGTCCTGAACCTGTTGTTCGTCGCCATCATCACCGTGGGCATGCGCCTGATCACCGATGGCCTGCCGATCGAACTGCGCCCGCTGTGGCTGGTACTGGTCATCTCGACCGTGCTGTACAGCGTGTCGGTACTGCCGGTGCGGCGCTGGTCGTTCTTCTGTGTGCTGGTGCTCACCTGGGCCATTCTCAACCCGTTCTACGGCACCGACATCGAACTGAGCGACCTGGAAGCCATCATGCTGGTCAGCTACGCCGTGTTCCTCAGCGGCCTGGTGATCTACACCTACCTGCGCCTGCGCCAGACCAAGCTGCACAATTTCTACATGGCCAAGCTGCTGCTGGAGCAGGCCTACGTCGACGTGCTGACCGAAATCCCCAACCGCCGCTCGTTCATGACCAAGGCCGAGCGCCAGTTGCAGGCCGCGCCGGGCGGGCAGTACCTGGCGATGATCGATATCGACAACTTCAAGAAGGTCAACGACCGCTTCGGCCATGACATCGGCGACCAGGTGCTCAAGCGCGTGGCCGTGCATATCAAGGCGTCCATGGGCGACTACGAATTCGCCAGGCTCGGCGGCGAGGAGTTCGCCATCTTCTTCAAGGGCCTCGACCAGGAGGGCGCCGAGCGGCAAGTGGCGGCCTTGTGCAAGCGGGTGCGGGAAGATGTGGGCGAACATCCGGTGACCATCAGCATCGGCCTGGCCCGGGTGGACAGCGCTGATACCTTGACCATGGCACTGGTCAAGGCCGACCAGGCGTTGTACGAGGCCAAGCACAGTGGCAAGGACAGGTTCGTGCTGTGGACTGCCGAGCTGGCCGAAAGCGACTAGCAGGCCTGGCCTTATCGCCGCGGTTCGTCGCCACGACAAGCCGGCTCCCACAGGTTTTGTGCAGCACCCAGACCTGTGGGAGCCGGCTCGCCGGCGATAGGGCCCGAACAGCCACCCTACCCACCCCCAGGCAAACGTATCCTGAACTGCGCCCCACCCAGCGCCGACTGCGCCACGGTCAGCGTCCCGCCCTGCCCCTCGATCGCCCGGCGGCTGATCGCCAATCCCAGGCCAAACCCGCCGGTATTGCGGTCCCGGCTGCGGTCCAGGCGGTAGAACGGCTGGAAGATCCGCTCACGCTCCTGCACCGGGATGCCGATCCCGTCATCCTCGACCGTCAACAGGCAGGCGCCGTCCTCTTCCAGGCGCAGGCGCAACAGCAGGCTCTGGTCGCAATAGCGCATGGCATTGCGCACCAGGTTCTGCACCGCCCGGGCCGTCAACCGCGGGTCGAGCACGAAGCGTGGCAGTTCACCCTCGGCCCGCACTTCCCAGCGAATGCCACGGGCATCGAGCTCTTCGGCAAAGCCGCCGAGCACACTGTCGACCAGCTCCAGCAACGACACCTCGACCCGCTCACGGGCCTGGTCGGCGTTGTACAGCCGGCTGTAGGACAGCAACTCGAGCACCAACTCGTCCAGCTCGCGCACATGCCCCACCAGCTCCAGCAGGCGCTTGCGGCTGGCCGGGGGCACTTCGTCGAACAGCAGCACCAGGCCGAAATCCAGGCGGGTGAGCGGCGTGCGCAGTTCGTGGGACACCGCGTTGAGCAACTCGCGCTGCTGGTTGACGTGGCGTTCCAGGTCGCTGGCCATGGTGTCGAACACCCCTGCCAGCTCGCCGATGTTCGAGTGCGGCGAAATGTGCGTACGCTCGGCCATCTGCCCCTGGCCCAGGCGCCGGGCGGTTTCCTTGAGGCGCTCCAGGTCCCGCCAGTGCGGCCATACCCATAGCAACAGACAGCCGAGCATGGCGGCGACGATCAGCACGGTGACGCCCCAGGAAAGAACATTGATGTCCAGCGGGTCGGGCGGCGAATGCAGGCTCACCAGCCAATCCTTGTCCAGCGGTGCCAGCACCGTCCGGTAGTAACCCCAGTCGCCAATACGCACCACGTACAGGCCATGTTCCACACGCGCTTGCTCAGGCGCAGTCAAATCGGCCTGGTCGCTGCGCAACAGGCTGACCTGCAGCGGCGCGAACGCCTGCGCCAGCTCCTCTTCCACCGCTGGCCATTGCTCGCGGGGCGCCTGGCGGAACTGGCGAACGATCAGCGACTGTACGCCCTTGGCCTGGTCCAGGTTGTAGGCCATGAAGCGCTCGTGAAACAGGCCGACGATGGCGTCGGGGATCAACAGCAGCGCGCCGGCATAGCCGACGATGATCACCAGGTACAGACGCACCAGGATCTTCAGCACCCCTTCAGCACTCCCACTCGACGCGGCTGAACAAGTAGCCCTTGCCCCACACGGTCTTGATCTTGCGGGCTTCGCCGGCGCTGTCGTCGAACTTGCGGCGCAGCTTGGAAATGGCCACGTCGACCGAACGGTCGGTGCCATTGAACTCGATACCGCGCAGTTGCTGGAGAATGCGGTCACGGCTGAGCACTTCGCCGGCATTGCGCGCCAGCACCACCAACAAGTTGTATTCACCGCTGGACAACTCCACCTCTTCGCCGCGCCAACTGATCAGGCGCTCGGCCAGGTCGATGTGCAGGCCGCCCACCTGGATGCGTTCATTGTCCAGGCACGGCTCGTTGACGCTGCTGCGGCGCAACAGGGTACGCACACGCGCCAGTAGCACCCGCGGCTCGCACGGTTTGGTGACGTAGTCGTCGGCCCCCATTTCCAGTCCCAGTACCTGGTCGTGGCTGTCGTCGCGGGCGGTCAGCATCAGGATCGGCACGCTTTGCGAGGCCTGGCGCAGCAGGCGGCACACCTGCAGGCCGTCGAGGCCCGGGAGCATCAGGTCGAGGATCACCAAGTCCGGTTTGTCGCGGTGGAAGCTGTCCAGCACGTGATCGCCGCGGGCGATCACCTGCACATGAAAACCGTTGCGTTGCAGGTAGCTGGCGATCAGTTCGGACAGGGCGCTGTCGTCTTCGACCAGGAGAATGTTTGGCATAGGCGCTTGACAGAATGTAGAGAGGACCTCATCGGCCCCCGTGGGAGCGGGCTTGTCCCGCGAAAGGACCAGCACCGATATCAGCCAGCAGAATATAGAATCCTACAAGCCGGAAGGATTATTCGTCACACTTTTTCACACACGTCCTACAGCTGTTAACAGGCACCCAGGGAACGACTGCCGTAGCATACAGCCATCATCATCGGAAGATCCGTATGCCTACCATTCTCTCCCCTCGCCTGCGCCCCGTGGCGCTCGTGGCGCTGCTGGCCTTGCCCCTGGCCGGTTGCAACGACAGCGCCGAACAGGCCGAACAGGCCGAACAAGCTCCCCTGCCCCAGGTTCGGGTAGAAACCCTGCAACTGCAGCCGCTGGCCATCAGCACCGAACTGAGCGGGCGCATTCTTGCCCCGCGCACCGCCGAAGTGCGTGCCCGCGTCGCTGGCGTCGTGCTCAAGCGCGTCTACCGCGAGAGCAGCGACGTCAAGCAGGGCGACGTGCTGTTCCTCATCGACCCGGCCCCGTTCAATGCCGACCATGACAGCGCCCGCGCCACCTTGGCCAAGGCCCAGGCCAACCTGTACCAGGCGCGCCTGCAGGAGCAACGCTACCGTGAACTGGTCGACGACAAGGCGGTCAGCCGCCAGGAGTACGACAACGCCCGCGCTGCCTTCCTCCAGGCCGATGCCGTGGTTGCCGAGGCCAAGGCCGCCCTGGAGCGGGCGCGCCTGAACCTGGGCTATGCCACGGTTACCGCGCCGATCTCCGGGCGCATCGGCAGGGCCCTGGTGACCGAAGGTGCGCTGGTGGGGCAGAACGAGACCACGCCCCTGGCCACCATCCAGCAACTGGACCCGATCCACGCCGACATCACCCAGTCGACCCGCGAGCTCAACGCCCTGCGCCGCGCCCTGCGCGCCGGCGAGTTGCAGCAGGTGGGCAACAGCGAGGCACGCGCCACGCTGATCCAGGATGACGGCAGCGCCTACCCGCTGCCCGGCAAGCTGCTGTTCTCCGACCTCAGCGTCGACCCGAGCACCAACCAGATCACCTTGCGCAGCGAGTTCCCCAACCCCGACCTCGACCTGCTGCCTGGCAGCTACGTGCGCGTGCGCCTGCAGCAGGCGCTGCAGCCCAAGGGCATCAGCGTGCCGCAGCGGGCTATCCTGCGCGACAGCGCGGGGGTGCCGAAAGTGCTGGTGGTCGACGCCCAGGCGCGCATCGGCGAACGCCAGGTGCAGCTGGGCAGCGTCCAGGGCGACCGCTGGATCGTCAGCGACGGCCTGGTCGCGGGCGATCGCGTGGTGGTCGAAGGCCTGCAGCACGTCAAGGCCGGCGACCAGGTCCAGGTCGAAGCCACCCCGGGCAACCCGCCCATCGCCCAGCACAACGGCCAGTGAGGGCCTGACCCATGCCGCAGTTCTTCATCGACCGCCCGATTTTCGCCTGGGTGGTCGCAATGTTCATCGTGCTTGCCGGCGCGCTGGCCCTACCCCAGCTGCCAGTGGCGCAATACCCCAACGTGGCCCCGCCGCAGGTGGAAATCTACGCCGTGTACCCGGGCGCTTCGGCAGCGACCCTGGACGAAAGCGTGGTCAGCCTGATCGAACAGGAGCTCAACGGTACCGACAACCTGCTGTACTTCGAGTCGCAGAGCAGCCTGGGCAGCGCCACCATCACCGCCACCTTCGAGCCGGGCACCCACCCGGACCTGGCCCAGGTCGACGTGCAGAACCGTCTCAAGGTGGTCGAGTCGCGCCTGCCCCGGGCCGTGACCCAGCAGGGCCTGCAGGTCGAGAAGGTGTCCACCGGCTTCCTGCTGCTCGGCACCCTCACCTCGGAGGATGGCAGCCTCGACGAGACCGCGCTGTCGGACATCCTCGCGCGCAATGTGATGAACGAAATCCGTCGCCTCAAGGGCGTCGGCAAGGCCCAGCTGTACGGCGCCGAGCGCGCCATGCGCATCTGGATCGACCCGCGCAAGCTTGTCGGCTTCACCCTCACGCCCAACGATGTGGCCGTCGCCATCGCCGCGCAGAACGCCCAGGTCGCCCCTGGCAGCATCGGCGACCTGCCGGCCCGCGGCAGCCAGGAAATCACCGCCAATGTGGTGGTCCAGGGCCAGCTGAGCACACCCGAGGAATTCGCCGCGATCGTCCTGCGGGCCAACCCGGATGGTTCGACGGTGACCATCGGCGATGTCGCCCGGGTCGAGATCGGCGCCCAGGAATACCAGTACGGCACGCGCCTCAACGGCAAGCCGGCCAGTGCGTTCAGCGTGCAGCTGGCACCGGGGGCCAACGCCATGGAAACCGCCACGCTGGTGCGGGCGAAGATGAAGGAACTGGCGCGCTACTTCCCCGAAGGGGTCAAGTACGACATCCCCTATGACACCTCGCCGTTCGTCAAGGTGTCGATCCAGCAGGTCATCAACACCCTGTTCGAAGCCATGTTGCTGGTGTTCGCGGTGATGTTCCTGTTCCTGCAGAACCTGCGTTACACCCTGATCCCGACCCTGGTGGTGCCGGTGGCGCTGATGGGCACCTTCGCGCTGATGCTGGCGCTGGGCTTCTCGATCAACGTGCTGACCCTGTTCGGCATGGTCCTGGCCATCGGCATCCTGGTCGACGACGCCATCGTGGTAGTGGAGAACGTCGAGCGGATCATGGCCGAAGAAGGCCTGCCGCCCAGGGAGGCCACGCGCAAGGCCATGGGCCAGATCAGCGGTGCCATCGTCGGCATCACCCTGGTGCTGGTGGCGGTGTTCCTGCCAATGGCCTTCATGAAGGGTTCGGTCGGCGTCATCTACCAGCAGTTCTCGCTGTCGATGGCGGTGTCGATCCTGTTCTCGGCGTTCCTTGCCCTGAGCCTGACCCCGGCCCTGTGCGCGACCCTGCTCAAGCCCCTGGGCAAAGGCGAGCACCACGAACGCAAAGGCTTCTTTGGCTGGTTCAACCGCCGTTTCGAAGCCATGAGCAACGGTTACCAGCGCTGGGTGGTCCAGGCGCTGAAGCGCAGCGGGCGCTACCTGCTGGTGTACGGCGTGCTGCTGGCCGTGCTCGGCTACGGCTTCAGTCAGTTGCCCACCGCCTTCCTGCCGACCGAGGACCAGGGCTACACCATCACCGACATCCAACTGCCACCGGGTGCCAGCCGCATGCGCACCGAACAGGTGGCCGCGCAGATCGAGGCGCACAACGCCGAGGAGCCTGGCGTGGGCAATACCACGGTGATTCTCGGCTTCAGCTTCTCCGGCAGCGGGCAGAATGCGGCGCTGACCTTCACCACCTTGAAGGACTGGTCCGAACGCGGCGGCGACGACAGCGCCCAGTCGATTGCCGACCGGGCCAGC
This sequence comes from Pseudomonas plecoglossicida NBRC 103162 = DSM 15088, assembly GCF_000730665.1. GTDB lineage: Bacteria > Pseudomonadota > Gammaproteobacteria > Pseudomonadales > Pseudomonadaceae > Aquipseudomonas > Aquipseudomonas plecoglossicida. The sequence continues at coordinate 26,211 of NZ_BBIV01000051.1, read as the reverse complement.
GCGGCCTTCTCGCAGATCCGCGATGCGGTCGCGTTCTCGGTGCTGCCACCGCCAATCGACGGCCTGGGCGAGTCCACCGGCTTCGAATTCCGCCTGCAGGACCGGGGCGGCATGGGCCATGCCGAGCTGATGGCAGCGCGTGACGAGTTGCTCGAAGGCGCCGGCAAGAGCAAGGTGCTGGTCAACGTGCGCGAAGCCTCCCTGGCCGAAAGCCCGCAGGTACAGCTGGAAATCGACCGCCGCCAGGCCAACGCGCTGGGCATCTCGTTCGCCGACATCGGTGCAGTGCTGGACACCGCCGTGGGCTCCAACTACGTCAACGACTTCCCCAACCAGGGCCGCATGCAGCGGGTGGTGGTGCAGGCCGAAGGCGATCAGCGCAGCCAGGTCGAAGACCTGCTGAAGATCCATGTGCGCAACGACAGCGGCAAGATGGTGCCACTGGGCGCCTTCGTCCAGGCCAGATGGGTCAGCGGCCCGGTTCAGCTGACCCGCTACAACGGCTACCCGGCGGTGTCGATTTCCGGCGAGCCGGCGCCCGGCTACAGCTCCGGCGAAGCCATGGCCGAAGTCGAACGCCTGGTCGCGCAGTTGCCGGCCGGTGCGGGCCTGGAATGGACCGGCCTGTCGCTGCAGGAGCGCCTCTCCGGCAGCCAGGCACCCATGCTGCTGGCCCTGTCGCTGCTGGTGGTGTTCCTGTGCCTGGCGGCGCTGTACGAAAGCTGGTCGATCCCCACCGCCGTGCTGCTGGTGGTCCCGCTCGGCGTGCTCGGTGCGGTGCTGGCGGTGACCCTGCGCGGCATGCCCAACGATGTGTACTTCAAGGTGGGCCTGATCACCCTGATCGGCCTGTCGGCCAAGAACGCCATCCTCATCATCGAGTTCGCCAAGAGCCTGGTGGACCAGGGTGTGGACGCCGCCGACGCCGCCGTGCAGGCCGCACGCCTGCGTCTGCGGCCGATCGTCATGACCTCGCTGGCGTTCATCCTCGGCGTGGTGCCGCTGGCCATCGCCACCGGCGCAAGCTCGGCGAGCCAGCAGGCGATCGGCACCGGAGTGATCGGCGGCATGCTCAGCGCCACGCTGGCGGTGGTGTTCGTGCCGGTGTTCTTCGTGGTGGTGATGCGCCTGGCAAAACGTGGCCAAGTGACTAACCAGACCACCAGTGAAGAGCGTGCCTTATGACAAACGAGCTCGGTCGGGTAGAAGTCGGTATGTCAATGTTGCTGGCATCGGTGGAGGGTCTGAAATGAATAAAGCTCGCCATGCCAGTGCCAGCAGCCAAGTCCAGGCACTCGTGGGCCAGCAAGGCGAGCCAGCTATCTGCGCAAGCAATTGGGTGCTGGACGTCTCATTGAAACGATGCTTTGTACTAAATCCCTAGCCTCATACCCACTAAATGGATAATGGGTGCCTTCAGCAGTTAAACTGTTGGCCTTTTGCACTTCCCCGCACCTTGTAGGCTGGGAGTTCCTGAACCCAGTGGAGGACCCCTGTGAAGCTCTCCCGGCTACGACTGCACGATTATCGCTGCTTCGAATCTCTCGATATCGATTTCCACCCCCAGGTGACTGTTCTGGTCGCTTCGAACGGTGTGGGAAAAACTTCTATACTTGATGCCATCGCAGTAGCTTACGGCCCTTTTGTTGGCGCTTTCGACGAAGCGATTGGCAGCCATTTCGAGCCTCGGGACATTCGCCAGTTCGCAGTGCGCAAGACATCCTCCAATGAGATGGAGTACGCCGCCAAAGGTGTGAGGATGGAGGCAGAAGGTAATATTCCAGGAAGTCTATTGGACTCGCTGGATACAGGCCTGACTAGTGCCTGGCGCAGAAGCCTTTCAAGTGGCACGAAGACCAAGACCACTGTGAAGGATGCCAAGGAGCTGAGTGACTATGGCAAACGGCTCCAGGAGGCCGTTCGCACACCAGGTAGTGAGGTGTTACTACCCCTTATCGCCTACTACGGCACGGGTCGCTTATGGCAGCAGAAGAATAAGAAACGTGAATCAATGCCCCTGCAACGGACTTCGCGGACAGTTGGCTACACCGACTGTCTAGATCCGGCCTCCAGCTACAAATCGTTCGTAGATTGGTTCCGCTACTGGAGCATGAGCGCCAAGGAATACCGCTTCAAAGCGATGGAGCTTGAAGAACCATCACGGCCCTCAGAGTTCGACGACTACATCAAGTCGGTGAGCACCGCCGTTGACATCTGTATGTCCCCTGCAGGCTGGCAGGGGATCGAGTACTCACTGACCAAGGAAGCACTGGTTTCCTACCATCCCGAGTTTGGCCAGCTCCCTGTGGAATTGTTGAGCGATGGCATCCGCAATATGATCGGGATGGTCGCAGACATTGCATTCCGCGCCACCAAACTCAATGGTCAGCTGGGTGGCTTTGCTGCCAGGGAAACCCCCGGAATCGTGCTGATAGATGAAGTGGATATGCACCTTCACCCAGAATGGCAACAAGCAGTAATACCTTCACTGACTAAGGCCTTTCCCAAGATACAGTTCATCGTCACCACCCACAGCCCTCAGGTGCTAAGTACCGTTGACAGCGAGTCGGTGCGAATGATCCGCAGCGTACGCGACCCTGAATCGGGTCGGATGGTCACATTGACAGAACGCCCGCAATGGCAGACCCGTGGTATTGCCAGCACGGACTTGCTAGCGCGCATCATGGACGTCAATCCAGTTCCCGACGTACCCGAGGCACACTGGATCAACCAATTCCAGGCTCTGGTCCAGCAGAATCTGCAGGACTCGACCGAAGGAACTGCGCTGCGCGAAAAGCTGAAGCAGCATTTCGGCGCTGGGCATCCCATCATGCTGGAGTGTGATCGTTTGATACGTCTGCAAAGCTTCAAGCAGCGTCTCCCCAAAGCCATAGGAAAGGAGTAACGCTGGGTGCGACGGTTAAGCAGAGATGTAGAACCGCCCGAGGGCTTGAGCCGCTATCGTCACGGTCGCGATCGATGGGCGAGTATCACACCCGCAAACCGCCAAGTGATATGGGACAAGCTGGATGCAATGCAAGGAAAGCGTTGCGCCTATTGCGAAGCCGATATCAACCACGAAAAACGGCACATCGAGCACTTTCGCCAGCGGGACCGCTACCCCCAAGGAACATTTGATTGGCACAACCTTTTCGGTTCCTGTAACCGCACAAGCTCTTGCGGGAAGCACAAGGACAACTGTGGTGTCTATCGCCAGGAAGTCCTCATCAAGCCGGATGTGGAAGACCCCGAAGCCTTTCTTGTGTTCACCCCGAATGGTTCCGTGCAACCAAGAGCCAATTTAAGCGCAAACGACCGCACCCGGGCCGAGCAGACCATTCGAATACTCGGATTGGACGGCGCACTGACGCAGATAAGGCTGGAGCAGATACGCGGCCATCTTGATACAGCACTGATGATCGCGGAGCTGGCCAAAGAGTATTCCCAAGATGAATGGCTGCCGTTCCTGGCTGATGAGCTCTCGCTCATTGCCGATCTTCCGTTCGCAACCGCCATTAAGCATGTACTGACCCCACAAGATGAATGACAGTTTCCCTCTCTGCCTTGCGCCCTGCTCGATCCTCATCCTCGCCGGTGGCCGTGGCCAGCGCATGGGTGGCCGTGACAAGGGGCTGCTGCCCTGGCGCGGCGAGCCGCTGGTGGCGCACGTGCAGCGGGTGGTGCGGCCACTCAGCGATGATGTGGTGATCTCGTGCAACCGCAACCAGGCGCTCTATCGCCCCTTTGCCGAGCAACTGGTAGGCGATGCCGAAGCGGATTATCCCGGGCCATTGGCCGGGGTGATCGCCGGCCTGGCGGCGGCGCGGCATGAGTGGGTGGTGGTGCTGGCCTGCGATGCGCCATTGATTGACCGGGGGTTGATCGAGGACCTGCTACGGCTGGCGGTGGCCAATGACTGCGCGGCCATGGTGCGTCAGGGTGGCTTTTGGCAGCCGATGTTCAGCGTGCTGCCGCGCCGGCTGCTGGCGGTGCTGGCGCAGGCCTGGGCTGCGGGTGAGCGGAGTTTGCAGAAGGCGTTGCTGCTTGAGCCCGTTCAAGAGCTGGCGTGTGCCGAGGGGGATATCCGTTTGAGCAATTTCAACAGCCCCGACCTGTTGCAGGGCCATTGAATCCAGCCGATCAACGGCCAGACAACTCCTCGACACTGATCTCGCGCATCCTGAACTTCTGCACCTTGCCGGTCACCGTCATCGGGAACTCGTCGACAAAGCGGAAATACCTGGGCACCTTGAAATGCGCGATCCGCGCCCTTGCCCATTCGCGCAGCTCGTCTTCGCTGGCCACCTGCCCCGGATGCAGGCGCACCCACGCCACGATCTCCTCGCCATACTTGCTGCACGGCACGCCGATCACCTGCACGTCGGCGACCGCCGGATGGGTGAAGAAGAATTCCTCCAGCTCGCGCGGATAGATGTTCTCGCCACCGCGAATGATCATGTCCTTGCTGCGCCCGACGATCCGCACATAGTCCTGCTCGTCCATCACCGCCAGGTCGCCGGTGTGCATCCAGCCTTCGGCATCGATGCTTTCTGCCGTCGCCTTGGGGTTGTTCCAGTAGCCCAGCATCACGCTGTAGCCCCGCGTGCACAGCTCGCCGATCTCGCCGCGCGGCACGGTATTGCCGTCGCCATCGATCACCTTGCTTTCCAGCCGAGGCTGGGTGCGGCCGACACTGGTCACGCGCCGCTCCAGGTCGTCGCTGGCTCCAGTCTGCAACGACACCGGGCTGGTTTCGGTCATGCCGTAGGCGATCTGCACCTCGGCCATGTGCATCTCGTCGATTACCCGGCGCATGACTTCGATCGGGCAGGTGGCGCCGGCCATGATCCCGGTGCGCAGGCTCGACAGGTCGAAATCGCCCCGTTGCGGGTGGTCCAGTTCGGCGATGAACATGGTCGGCACGCCGTACAGCGCCGTGGCCTTCTCTTCGGCCACGGCACGCAGGGTAGCCAGGGCGTCGAAGGCATCGTTGGGGTAGATCAGGGTGCTGCCGTGGGTCATGCAGCCGAGGTTGGCCATGACCATGCCGAAACAGTGGTACAGCGGCACTGGCACGACCAGCCGATCGTGTTCGGTCAGGCCGAGGCTTTCGCCGACCATGTAGCCGTTGTTGAGGATATTGCTGTGGCTCAGCGTGGCGCCCTTGGGGAAGCCTGTGGTGCCGGAGGTGTACTGGATGTTGATCGGGTCGTCGCAGCGCAGTTGTGCCTGGCGCTCGGCCAGTGCCTGACGGCTGACCGCCTCGGCGCGCGCCTGCAGGTCGTGCCAGGCGAGGAAGCCTGGCGGTGGCGCAATGGCAAGGCTGACGACCCCGCGCAGCTCGGGAAAGCGCTCGCAGATCAACGCACCGGGTTGCCCGTGGGCAAGGCCCGGGATCAGGCCCAGCAGCATGGCGTGGTAGTCGGAGGACTTGAAGGCATCGGCGCAGATCACCCAGCGGCAGCCGGACTGGCCGAGGGCGTAGTCCAGTTCGCTGGCGCGGTAGGCCGGGTTGATGTTGACCAGGATCGCACCGACCTTGGCGCTGGCGAACTGGGTGATGCACCACTCGGCGCAGTTGGGGGCCCAGATCCCCAGGCGGTCGCCCGGTTGCACGCCCAGGGCCATCAGGGCGCGGGCGTGCTGGTCGACGACGTCGGCCAGTTGCTGCCAGGTGTAGCGCAGGGCCTGGTGGCGCACGACCAGGGCTTCGCGGTCGGGGAAGCGGGCGACGGTGCTGTCGAAGGCATCGCCGATGCATTCATGGAGCAGGGTCTTGTCCAGGTTGCCCTGGGTGTAGCTGGGCTGGGTCATGGGCGCTTCCCTTTGTTGTTCTTGTAGTGACTTCAGTGGCCCCATCGCCGGCAAGCCGGCTCCCACACCTACCTGTGGGAGCCGGCTTGCCGGCGATGGATCCAGCACTGTATTACCTGACGAACACCTGCGGCGTAGTGGTCGACATGTCACCACCCGGCAACTTGATGTTCTTCACCTTCTCCAGCGTCTCGGGGTCGAACACCGCCAGGTCATTGAAGGTGCCGCCCAGGTACAGCTTGTCGCCCTTCTTGTCGAAGGTCACACAGTAGTAAGTGTGCTCCAGGTTGGCCGCCTTGATCAGCTTGCGCTGCTTGATGTCGTACTTCGCCAGGCGGTTGAGTACACCGTAGATCTGGTTCGGGTCTTTCGGCGAGCGCAGGCCGGTGAAGTAGATCTCGGTCAGGTCGCCGAATTCCTGGGTGTGGGTCTTGCCGGTCTTGAGGTCGACGCTCAGGTAGCCATACAGCAGCTCGGCGGTAGCCGGGTCCTGTTTCTCGTCCTTGAACTTGGCGATGGTGTAGAGCATCGAGAACTCGTGGCGCGGGCTCTGGTGCGGCCAGAAGTACAGCACGTCCGGCGCGCTGTAGCCTTTGCGGTTCCAGTTGCGCAGCGGCAAGGCCACATCGTACTTGCCGGTTTTCACGTCCATCTTGTAAAGGTCGGGGCCGACGAAGAACAGGCTGCCATCGTCGGCGGCGCGCATCAGGTACACCTGGCGCGGCATCGGGAAGGTACGCACCGCCTTGGCATTGACGCCATCGGCTGTGCTGAACACCTCCAGGCGCGGCGGCTTGACCACGTAGTGGTCGTTCAGGCGCTGGGTCGGGTTGACCGTGGCGTAGATCTCCTTGCCGTCCGGGCTGATGGCGAACGAGTACATCGACATGCCGGTTTCACCCGGCACGCTCGACAGGTCGGCGTGGAAGGTGGTCTTGCAGGTGTCCAGGTCGATGCCGTAGATGTCGGCATAGTGGTTGTTGAGCACGTAGGCCGTGTGGTTGTCCGGCGCCATCATCGCGGTGCCGGGGCCGAACTTGCCAGGCAGCTTGCAGCTCTTGTACAGCGTGTCGCTGGCAACGTCGATCAGGTGCAGGTTGTTCGGGTAGTTGGTGGTGACCAGGTATTCCTGGCCGGCCGTCAGCGCCTTGCCTGTGTCGTCGGCCTGCACCGTCCAGGCGCAGACCGTGGCGGCGATGGTGAGCGCGAGTTGCGCGCAGCGTCCAGCATTCATGCGGTTTCCCCTTGTTTTTCTTGTCGGGCCGGTCACTTGTCTTTCGGGAACACGGTGCCGAGGTTGCGCCAGTCGTCCTGGGAGTTGGTCGCCTGGGCGTTCCAGTCCTGGTAGGTGCTCATCATGTCCGGCACCTGGGCCGGCCACCAGCAAGGGTCGGAGCAGCCATACAGGTCGGCTTCCATCGGCTGGCACAGCGAGCTGACGCCACCGAAGGCGTCCACTTCCCAACCCGGGTCGGTGGTGGCGGTGCAGCCGGCGACGGCGCTCATGGCCATGACTTCTTCGACACGGTCTTCGGCGGCGGCCTGCTCCAGGATGCGCGCCTTGTTGTTGAGGGGCTTCAAGTGCTTCATGTCAGTGCGCCTTCCGCGGGGTGATGTAGCGATCGATGAAGGCCGGGTTGGCGGCCATGATGCGGCTGTAGACATCGATGCCGAAGTCGACCCAGTCACGCATCAGCTCGCAATAGTGGTAGGTCGGGTGCTGCGGGTCGCCGTAGCGCGCGTAGCTTTCGTGGTAGCAGCCACCGGAGCACAGGTTGCGGATGCGGCAGCTGTCGCAACCGGTGTTACTGCGGTCCAGGCGCTGGGACAGGAAGTCGTTGAGCTGCGCCTGCTTGACGCCCTGGTGGACGTTGCCGAAGGTCGGCAGGCTGGACCCGGTGAAGCGGTGGCACAGGTTCAGCTCGCCCTCGTGGTCCACGGCCAGCATCTTCAGCCCGGCGCCGCACGGCAGGGCTTTCTTGTGGCCCTCGTGGATGTCGGTGATCAGCTGGTGCAGGTTGGAGAAACCGATGTTGCGGTGCTCCAGGGCCGCCTCCAGGTAACGGCGGCCCAGCGCCTTCATGTTGGCGAAGACCTCGACCAGTTCCTCGCCCGTGAGGTTGAAGTCGGCCATGTCGCCGGAGGTGACCGGCGCAAAGCCGACTTCGGCGAAGCCCATCTCGTTGAACAGGTGGTTCCAGATGGTCTCGACGTCGGTGATGCCGCGGGTCAAGGTCACCCGCGCGCCGACCGGGCGGCTGGTGTAGCGCGACAGCAGCATGTCGGCCTTGCGCCGCACCACGTCATAGGTGCCCTGCCCGCCCACGGTGATGCGGTTGCGGTCATGCACGGTCTTGGGCCCGTCGATGCTCACCGACAGGCCGAAGCGGTGGGCGTTGAGCCAGTCGACGATCTCTTCGGTGAGCAGCGTGGCGTTGGTGGTCATGATGAACTCCACCTGCTTGCCTGCCTCGGCGAAGCGTCGCTCGCAGTAGGCCACCATGTGCTCGATCAACGGCCGGTTGGACAGCGGCTCGCCGCCGAAGAACACCACGCTGTAGCGCTGTTCGTCCGGCGATTCCTTGAGCAGCATCTCCACCGAGGCTTCGGCGGTGGCGGTGCTCATCTTCTTGCCGGCGGACGGCTTGTCCAGGTCTTCCTTGTAGCAGTAGGTGCAGCTCAGGTTGCAGCCGGTATTGACGTTGAGCACGACCGTGTTGAGCGCGGTGCGCTCGACCTGCCTGATGGCGATTTCCGGGGTCAGCGGCGAGCCGTCGCTGACCAGTTCCAGGGCGATCAGCTCGCGCAGGGTTTCCTGGATGTCCTGGCCGGCGAACTGCTGGCCGAGGCGCTGGGTCAGCTCCTCGGCGCTGCAACCTTGCTGGCGCAGGGTGTCGATGATGCCGCCGGTCACCGCGTCGGCGGCGAACAGCGAACTGCTGGGGATATGGAACAGCATGCGGTCAGCGTCGACCTGCACTTCGTGCAGGTTGCGCTCGACCAGGTTCAGTTGTGCGCCCATGGCGACCTCCGAGTAATCGATCCGTTGAACACGCTTGGCAACCGGCCCTTATGGCAAGGGCGGGTTGTTCCAGCGCTGAACGGTGACGATCAAGTGCCCCTCGCCCGTCTGGCCGCCGTCAGCCAGGGTGGCGACGACCTTCAGGTTGCCGGCGTTGTTGGTCATCATCTTGCGCGCCGGGTTCGGCCCCGCGCCGCCTGGCACGAACACGCCGTCGGCCTGCATCGTGCCGGCGAACTTGACGTCTTCGTCCTCGACTGCACGTTCGTTGAACGGTTCGACCTTCCAGGTCGCCGGCAGGTAGCCGATGCGCAGCGGCTGGCCGCTGGCGTCCTTGCCCCAGGCCTCGGCCTCGAAACGGCCCTGGACCTTCGGTACCGAAGCGCCATTCTCGCCGATGCGGGCAATGGAGAAGGCCGGCACCACCTTGACTTCCTCGACCTTGTCATAGACCGCCAGGTTGATGCCCTTCAAGTCTCCGACCGCGACGTCGCGCTGGCCAGGCTTGGCATCGGCGGCGGCGCGCGCCTTGACCCGTACCAGGGTCGGCGTCTGCTCGAGCACTTCGGTCACTTCGACACCCGCGCCCAGGTCCGGCTTGCCGGCAAGGCCAGTACCGACCAGGCTGATCTCGCTTTCGCCGCCAGCCTTGATGAACGCCGGTTGCACCGCCAGCAGGCGCACCTTGCCTTCTTTCGCGGCCGTGAAGTCCAGCCCGCGCTCGTCATGATCGGCCTCGAACATGCGACCCTTCATCTCGCCATCCAGCGCCGAGAAGACCTGGCGCAGATTGGCCTCGCCAACCTTGACGTTGCCGCGCCACTCGTAGCCGTTGTAGAGGATCGCCGTGCCACTGCCGTTGAACGGCGTGCCGTCGGCGTAGGTGCCTTTGACTTCGACCTTGAAGCTGTCGCCTTGGTCTGCGCTGACCGACATCACCCCACGCACATCGCCCTTGGCCAGCATGTGGCCGCTGAACGCCCACTGCCCCGGCAGTGCATCAGCCTTGGGCTTGGCCTTCTGCCATTGGGTCCAGGCCGGGCTTTCCAGCGGGTAGCGCTTGGCCAGTTCCGGCACCACCTGTTTCAGGGCGATGTTCAGCCAGTCGCGGTCGCGGGCCTGGGCCTGGTATTCGAGGGACGGCCACTGGCCGAGGTGGAAGTTGATCAGGTGTTCCCATTCCTGCGCCGGGCGACGCTGCAGGGCGACACGGGCGCCGGAGTGGCAGCGACCGCAGGTTTCGCTGAGCATGCTGTCGAAGTTCTCGACCGTGTTCAGCCGGCGCTCCATGGCGTAGCGCACGCCATCGGTCTCGCTCGGCGCCAGGCCCTGCTTGTCGGCCAGGTACTTGACCAGGGTGCGACGGTCGTCGTCACTGATCTGCAGGCCATGCATGATCTGCATGCGGGCGATGCTCATCAGCCAGCCTTCGGGCGTCTTGCGCTGGTGGCTGATGCGGCTGTAGGTATCGTTGCCCTCAGGGGTATGGCACCCCATGCACTTGTTCTGCAACAGGCTCGGGCCCTGGTCGGCCGCCATGGCCTGGGTACCCAGCAGTGCGGCGGCGACAAGCGCCAGTTTGCCCGCATGTCGCCGGAGTCGAGTCGTCTTCAAGGTCAGACCTCCACGGTGTTGTTCTTATCGTTTTCGCACGCTTTGGTACAGCAGGTGTGCATGTGACGGTTGTGATACAGAAACTGTGCCAGATGCTGATAAATCGTTGTATTTCAGGGTTTTAGGGGGTTTCCAATGTCGCCGGACAGGTGACCGGGGCGAGTTGGACCGTGCCATTTCGAGACAGCGTGTTTCAGGTTGAGACAGGGCTTGCTGCAAAGGCCATCGCTGGCAAGCCAGCTCCCACAAGGTACCCCACAGCGCTTGAGGGTTGCGGGGTACCTGTGGGAGCCGGCTTGCCGGCGATTGGCCCTCACAGACACTGTTTCAGCACCGTCTCACACCGTCTCAAAGTGCAACAGCGCAACCACGCAATCGCACCTTTGCACACGGGCAAACCCAAGGCAGCACAGGCCTTTGCGCCCATTGCAGCACCTTGGCACGGCCATTGCGCCATCCCCGTCACATCCAATGACAAGAGGCACCGCCCCATGCTTTCCGAACTGCCCATCCTGCCCGCCACCCGCGCTTTCCTGGAGCGCAAGCTGAAGATGCGCATCGGCGCCGACTGGCAGGACGCCGCCAGCGGTCGCACCCTGTCGTTCCGCAACCCGGCCACCGGCGAGGTGCTCGGCGAAGTGCCGGCCGCCGAAGCCGAAGACGTCGACCGCGCCGTGCGCGCCGCGCGCCAGGCGTTCGACGACTCGGCCTGGAGCCGGATGCGCCCGCGCGAGCGGCAGAACCTGCTGTGGCGCCTGGCCGACCTGATGGAGCGCGACGCGCAGCAGCTGGCCGAGCTGGAATGCCTGAACAACGGCAAGAGCGCCGGTGTGGCCAAGGTCATGGACGTGCAACTGGCCATCGACTTCTTGCGCTACATGGCCGGTTGGGCCACCAAGATCGAGGGTAGCACCGTCGAGGCGTCGATGCCGTTGATGCCCAACGACCAGTTCCATGGTTTCGTGCGCCGCGAGGCGGTGGGCGTGGTCGGCGCCATCGTCGCCTGGAACTTCCCGCTGCTGCTGGCCTGCTGGAAGCTCGGCCCGGCGCTGGCCACCGGCTGTACCGTGGTGCTCAAACCGGCCGACGAAACCCCGCTGACCGCGCTCAAGCTCGCCGAGCTGGTGGACGAAGCCGGCTACCCGGCCGGCGTGCTCAACGTCATCACCGGCACTGGCCTGAATGCCGGCGCCGCACTGAGCCGCCACCCGGGCGTGGACAAGCTGACCTTCACCGGCTCCACCGAGGTCGGCAAGCTGATCGGCAAGGCGGCGATGGACAACATGACCCGCGTCACCCTCGAACTGGGCGGCAAGTCACCGACCATCGTCATGCCCGACGCCGACCTGCAGCAGGCCGCCGCCGGCGCCGCCACGGCGATCTTCTTCAACCAGGGCCAGGTGTGCTGCGCAGGTTCGCGTCTGTACGTGCACCGCAAACACTTCGACAACGTGATCGCCGACATCGCCGGCATCGCCAACGGCATGAAGCTGGGCAGCGGCCTGGACCCTGCCGTGCAGATGGGCCCGCTGATCTCGGCCAAGCAGCAGGACCGGGTCACCGGCTACATCGAGCTGGGCCGCGAGCTGGGCGCGACCATTGCCTGCGGTGGCGAAGGCTTTGGCCCGGGTTACTTCGTCAAGCCGACGGTGATCGTCGACGTCGACCAGCGCCATCGCCTGGTGCAGGAAGAAATCTTCGGCCCGGTGCTGGTGGCGATGCCGTTCGATGACCTCGACGAGGTGATCGGCATGGCCAACGACAACCCATACGGGCTTGGCGCGAGCATCTGGTCCAACGACCTGGCGGCGGTGCACCGGATGATCCCGCGGATCAAGTCCGGGTCGGTATGGGTCAACTGCCACAGCGCGCTGGACCCGGCCTTGCCGTTCGGGGGTTACAAGATGTCCGGGGTGGGGCGTGAAATGGGGGCGGCGGCGATCGAGCATTACACCGAGCTGAAGTCGGTGTTGATCAAGCTCTGATCTGAGAGGCTTGGCGTCTGTGAGATCGAGCGCCGCGCGGGCGGCGCTCGATCTCCGCCCCACCACAAAACCCAAGCCATGCACCTGGCAACACCCGACAACCTCAGCCGTACCCCTGCCCTACCAGCCACCGCCGCACCATGCCCTGCTGCGGCAACGGCAAATCTTTCAGCACCTCATCAACGCCCCGCCCCCCGCAAAGCCCCCGCACAATCGGTGCCAACTCCACCGCCTGCAGGTGCCAGACCCCCAACGGCTGGTCCGCCGTCACCACCACTTCGGCCTCATCCACCAGGCCATCGCGCAACACGGGCCGCTTATCCACCCGCACTGCCGACCAATCCGCCTCAAGGTGCAGCGGTTGCGCATCCGGCCAGCCCCGCCGCCGCGCCCAGAACGCCAGCCCCGCCCGCGCCTGCTCCTGCCCATAGAAATCCCGCCCTATCCGCGCAAAGCGCAAGAACAGCTGCTCGACCCGCTGCTGGTGGAAGCGCTGGGCCAGCTCGGCACGCTCAGGCCTGCGCAGCAGCGTGTTGACCACCACAGGCGCCTGCAGCGCCGAAGACAACGATTGGAAGATCCCGTTCCCCGACAGTGGGTCAACCGCCATGGCAGCATCCCCCACACGGATCCAGTCGTCCCCCACGCACTCGCCGGCGAGGATCGCCGTGCTGCTGCGGGCATGCACTTGCGCAGGTTCGAACGCAGCGGCGCCGAACATTTCGGCCACCAAGGCAGAGGCACGTCGGCGCTGCGCGCAGTAGTCCGCCAGGGCTGCCTTGCCCGGCAGCCCTTCGGCGTTCTGGGTGATCTGCCAGTAGCATCGGCCATCGGCCAACCTCGCCATCCACGCCCAGCCATCGTCGAGGCTCTCCACCGCCGAAGCCGGGGCGCCGGGTTCGCCTTGCCAGAGGTTGAGCAAGCTGACCGTCTCGGGGCCGCGCAAGCGGTCAGCGGCCAAGGGCGCCTGGCGACCACGGGCCTCGACCAGAAATTCGGCTTCAAGCACCTGCCCATCGTCCAGCCGGACGCAGTGGCCCTCGGCGCGCGAAACGTCGCGGACACGCCCCTCCACCAGCGACACGCCCGCCCGCGCCAGATCATCGCGCAAGGCGCGGTCAAAGCTTTGCCGGTCGAGCAAAAACTCCTGGTTCATGCGCAGGTGCTGGCCATTCCAGCGCACCTCGCGGCTGGCGGGCATCGCCGCCTTGGCCAGGGCGTCGCCGAGCCCGGCATGGCGCAGCCCGTCCAGCACCCGTTGCGACACCCCTTCCAGCGCCGCGAAACGCCGCCAGTCGGACACAACGGTGACCGGGTAACCCAGACGGCGCAGGCCAATGGCCGTGGCGGCCCCGGCAGGACCGGCACCCAGCACCAGAATGCGTGGTTCAGGCATCCCCAGCCCCCCGCCGCTCCGGGCCGATGAAACTGGCGTGCCCCTGCAGCCAGGCCAGCACCTGCTCGCGGTCAAGACCAGGCCGTTGCTGCAACAGCCCGGCAATACGCCCGGTAACCGCTGCGCAACCAAGGCTGGCGCCGGCCATGCCGCGCTCGCCGACATGCCCACCGAAATCGGCCTGGGCGCTGCCCAGCCACGACCACTGGCCGGGCGCGCAGCGGGCATCGCCGGTGATGCGGATCACCCCGGGATAGCTCGCCGGGTACACCGCAGCACCCTGGGCGGGGCTCGATGCGCACAGCAGCACGCCAGCGGCCTGCACTTCGGCGCAGGCCTGGCGCAGCACCGGGCGGTCCTGCTGCAAGCCAAGGCTGAGGTTGACCAGCGTGGCGCCCTGCTCGGCCAGCCACAGCAACGCCGCGGCCACTTGCAAGGCGCTGGTGCTGCCCTGATCGCCAAACACCTGGGCCAGCAGCAGCGCCACCCCGCCCGCCTCGGCCTGCAGGCGCGCCAGCACGGCGCTGCCATGGCCCAGGCGATCGGGGTGCGGCTCGCCCTCGCGCAGCATGCCCTGTTCCAGCCAGAACCGCCGTGCGGCGCGCAGCCCCTCGCCCTGTGCGGCGCTGCAACCGCTGTCGATCAGCCCGACCAGCACTTCACCGGCCATGCTTGATGGCCTGCGCAGGCAACACCTGCAGCTGCCCACCCTGCAGATGCAGATGCAGGTCGGCATCGGCCAGGGTCGAAGCGCGGTGGCTGATAAGAATGCGCGTGCGCCCGGCGAACAGTTCGTCGATGGCGGCGATCACTTCGCGCTCGGTGGTCTCGTCGACCGCCGAGGTGGCTTCGTCCAGCACCAGGATCGACGGTGCCTGGAGCACCGCACGGGCAATGGCGATGCGTTGTTTCTGACCGCCGGAGAGCTGCTGGCCGCGCTCACCGAGCAGGCCGTCCAGGCCCAGCGGCAGGCTCTCCACCAAGGCATCCAGGTGCGCCAGGCGCACCACCCGCTCGAGCGCCTCGCGGCTGGCCTGGGGTGCGCCGTAGGCGAGGTTCTGCGCCAGCGTGCCACGGAACAGCACGATGTCCTGGCTGACCACCGCGATGCGTTGGCGCACGGCGGCCAGGTCGAGTTCACGCAAGTCGGCGCCATCGAGCAGGATGCGCCCGGCGTCCGGGTCGTAGAAGCGCTGCAGCAGGTCGATCAGGGTCGACTTGCCCACGCCCGAGGCGCCGCTGATGGCCACCTTCAGGCCAGCCGGCAGGCAGGCGTCCACGCCGTCCAGCACCGCGCCCTGGCGGCCGTCATGGGCAAAGCGCACACCTTCCAGGCGCAGTTCGCCAGGCCCTTGCGGCATCGGACAGGGCTCGGCGGCCTCGTGTACCGCCACGGCTTCCTGCTTCAGCTCCATGACCCGGCCCAGGCTCACCGCCATGCGCTGTACCGCCACATACAGCCCCAACAGGCTCTGCACCGGGCCGACGGCCATGCCCATGTAGGTGGAAAAGGCAATCAGCGCGCCCAGTTGCCAGGTCCCCTGGATCACCCACCAGCCGCCCACCAGGAACGCACAGGCGCGGCACCATGAGGTCAGGGTGCCGGGGATCGCCTGGGTGAAGAACTCGGTGACCTGCACCTTGAGCAGCTGGCGCATGTAGCCTTGGCCCAGCTGATCCAGGCGCCCGGCTTCGCGGTCTTGCTGGCCGGCAGCCTGGATGAATTTCATCGCCGGCAGCGTCTCGACCAGGAACGACGACACGTCCGCCGAACGCTCGCGCAGGCTGCGCACCTCGCGCTCGACCTTTCGCCGCATCCAGCGCAGCCACAGCACCTCGATCGGGATCAGCAGCGCCAGCAACAGCGACAGTTGCCAGGACAGCATCAGCATCAAGGCCACCGAGCCGATCAGGCCGATCACTGCGGACACTGCCGAGAACAGCGAATCCACGGCAAAGCGCTGGATTTCGGCGACGTCGCCATCGAGCCGGGAAAGAATGTCGCCCGTGCGCCGGCGTCCGTAGAACGTCGGCGACAACCGTTGCAGGTGGCGATACAGGTCGTCGCGCAGGGCGAACAGAATGCGCCCGGACAGCCGCGTGTGCAGGTAGCGGTTGACCCCGGCCAGCACCGTGCCGAGCAGACCGGCGCCGATCATGATCGCCGCCATGTGCCAGAGGGTCTGGTAGTCCTTGGCCAGCAGGCCCTCGTCGATCAGGGTCTTGACCAGCCAGGGTTGCGCCAGCGCCAGCAGCGATGCGCCCAGGGACAGACCTAGCAACACGCCGATGGCGCGCCGCTGCGGACGTACGAAACCATACAGCCAGGCCAGGGCCTGGCGCATGAGCACAGGGTTGCTGGACTCCACCAGCCTTGCGAACAAGCCGCCCATGTCAGCCCCGCAACTGCTTGAGCTTGCGGTACAAGGTCGCGCGGCTGATGCCCAACGCCTCGGCGGCCGCCGAGACATTGCCCTGGTGGCGTGCCAGGGCGTTACGGATCAGCTCGAGCTCGGTGTCCTTCAAGCTGCCGGAAGGCCCGCTACCGCTGGCCAGTTCATCGAGCAGGCAGTCGGTCAGGTGGTCCAGGGTCAGCACTTGCTCGCCGTCTTCGCGCATGGCCAGTGCGGTACGCACGACCATTTCCAGTTGGCGGATGTTGCCCGGCCAGTCGAAGCCTTCGAGCAGCGCGGCCAGCGAGGGGTCGAGGGTGATTCCCTTGGCCCCGGACTTGTCCAGCAGGCCCTGGATGATCGTCGCCAGGTCGTCGCGCTCGCGCAGGGCCGGCAGGCGCAGCGATACGCCGTTGACCCGGTAGTACAGGTCTTCGCGAAAATGCTGGTCCTGCACCAGGCGCTTTAGGTCGCGGTGGGTCGCGCAGATCAGCGCCACGTCGATGTCCTGCTCGTCGCCTGCGCCCAGCGGCGCCACCCGGCGTTCCTGCAGCACCCGCAGCAAGCGCGCCTGCAGAGCCAGCGGCATGTCGCCGATCTCGTCGAGGAACAGCGTGCCGCCGTGAGCTTGCATCAGCCGCCCGACCATGCCGCCCCGGCGCGAGCCGGTGAAGGCGCCTTCGCGGTAGCCGAACAGCTCCGATTCGATCAAGCCTTCAGGGATGGCCGCGCAGTTGACCGCGACAAAGGCCTTGTCGGCCCGTGGGCCGGCCTGGTGCAGCGCCCGTGCCACCACCTCCTTGCCGGTACCAGTCTCGCCCAGCAGCAACACCGGCAAGCCATTGCCCAGGCCCTGGCGGGCCATGCGCAGGTTGCGCGCCAGGCGCGCATCGCCACCGGCCAATGCCTCCAGCGCTGGGGCCTTGTTGGCCTGGGCCGGCTTGCCGGGTGCGCTGGCGCCATTGACCTGGCTGTGGCGTGGCAACTGCAAGGCGCGGAAGAAGAACTCACCCTTGGCGGTCTGCACGCTGCTCACCCCGCCCTGCCACAGGCGGGCGATGAAGGCCGGCGAGCGCTCGCCCAGCAGGTCGCTGCTGCGCCGCCCGAGCAGCCCCTGGCGAGGCACCTGCAGCAATTGGCAAGCGTTGTCATTGGCGGCGACCACTTCGCCATCCAGGCTCAATGCCAGCAAGCCGTGCCAGGCACTGTTGAGGTATTGCGGACGGCTGTGGAAGGCCAGCACCAGGTGTTGCGGGTGGCACAGGCCGAACATCCGGCTTTCGATGTTGCCGGCGGCCATCATCAGCATCGACAAGCTGTCCTGGGGCTGCGCCATGACCCCTTCGCGGGTGATGTCGAGCACGCCGATCACCTCGCCGCGCGGGTCGCGCAGCGGCACCGAGGTGCAGGAGAACGGGCTGAGGCGGTCCAGGTAATGTTCGCCGCAATTGATCAGGGTCGGCCGGCCTTCGACCACGGCTGTGCCGATGGCGTTGGTGCCGCGCAGCGACTCGCTCCAGCAGCTGCCGGGGTGCAGGTCGCGCAGGCCTTCGCGTTCGAGCACGTGGGTCTGCCCTTCGATGGCCAGCACGTTGGCCTGGGCGTCGCCGACGATGATGATGCCGGCCTTGCCCTGGCGTGCGACCAGGTAGTCGAGTTCGGGGGTGACGGCGTCCATCAGCAGGCGATTGCGTTCCAGCAGGGTACGCAGGTCGTGGCCCTGCTCGAGGCCCAGGCCGACTTGTTCGCCTTGCAGGCAGTTCAGGCCATGGCCGAGGCTGCGGCGCCATGAAGCGTCGATTTCGTCGCGCAGCATGCCAATTGGCAGCTCGCCTTCGCTGGCCAGCTTGAGGCGGGCCTGGCGGGATTCGTTCAGCGAGTCTTGGGCGTTTGTTATGGGTAATTGTCGCGCCATCTTCTACTCCAGCTGTGCCACCTCACGGCAGGGGCACCGGGCTTGGGATTTTTTCCGCAGTGTGCGGGAGTTTTCTCTGGGCGTCATCAGGCAACATCGCCGCGCCCGCAGCGACGTACCTGTGGGAGCCGGCAAGCCGGCTCCCACGAGGATCGCGCAAGTTTCGGCATCCCGGGCAAGGCTGATGCTTCATCGCCAAGGCGTGACCCTCCACCAACCCAATCCCCCCAATCCTGGGGGACAGCCCCCATGTAGCAAAGGCCTGCAAACACCCCTCAGCCAACCTCAACCCCTTGCAGCACAAGGCCTGGCGCCTAATTTAAAAAACCTGGCACGACTGTTGCCGATCTCTTGCCAAACGCCCCAAGTTCATGGGCCCGTTTGCAGGAGGAATCGACTCATGCACCGACCGCTACCTAACCCGCTGGCTGTGGCGATCCTTGCCAGCATGCTCCAGCTCCCAGCCCAGGCTGCGCTGTATGCAGTCGACACGGGCACCCCCGACATCGCCAACGGGAATTTCCCCGCCTGGTACCAGGACAGTCACGGTCGCACCCTCGACCTGTGCCTGAGCAAAGTCGTCAGTTCACGGGTGGCCGGTGCACCGGGCGCGCCGGCCTACATGTGCACCTTGTTGCCGACACCCGGCGTGTTCGACGACACCCAACCCATCGCCTTCCCCGACAACTTCCCGGATGAAGCCTTCTGGTTCACCGCCGACGCCGCCATCGTCGATGCCGCACGCGGTATCGACCTGAGCTATGGTGCGGCCATCGAAGCTGCATTCGCCGCCGAAGAGCCCCATGAAGGCGACCAGCAGAGTTTCGCCCGGGTGCGCATCCGCGTCGACGTGCCGGCCGCCGGCACCTACGTCATCACCCACCCTTATGGCGTCGAAGTGTTCGACGTACCCGCCGGCGGGCGCCGGGCGATCAACATGACCCGGGATATCGGCATCGCCGGCGCTGGCGATTTCAGCGGCGCGCTCAAGGGTGATGTCGGCCCGTTCCTGCGCAGCGTCAACGGTCCCTACGTTGAAGGCGGCCAGCGCTTCATCGGCGACCCCAACCTGGAAGAGCGCGTCACCGGCAGCCCGTTCAACACCAACTTCGTGCGCATCGAAGGCCCCAACGGCATCGACGTGCGCACCGAACTGTTCGCCATCTCCGGCAAGCTCTCGGCGGTTAACCGCCCAACCCCACTGATCCCCCAGCGCAGCACCTATTCACGGCGCTCCGTGAGCGGTGTGGTGCAGGCCCAGCAAGACATGTTCGTGCTCGCCCCGCCACCACCGGCCACCGTCACCCTCACCAGCCAGACCCCGAACCTGTCGCTGACCGAAGCCAACGGCACCGGCACCTGGTATGCCCAGTCGGCACTCAACCCGGACATCGGCAGCAGCTTGCTGATCAAGGCCGACAACAGCGTGGCGATCCCCAGCAGCAGTGCAACCGACGCCGCCCTGCCACTGACCGACCTGGTCACCATCACCCGCGCCGAGTACAGCCTGGGCAGCGGCGAGCTGACCCTGGAGGCCAGCAGCAGTGACGAGACTTCACCTCCCAAGCTCACCGCACGCACTGGCGACGGAACATTGATCGGCGTGCTCGGCGGAAGCGGTTCAGTACCATCGTTGACCACCACCCTGAAGCCTGTCCCACCGACGAAAGTGCAGGTCGACAGCGCCAACGGTGGCAGCGACAGCGAAGACGTGGTGCTTGTGCCATGAACAGACAAAGGCTCAGCCTTCAAGGAGGCAGCATGAACACTTGGCCGCGCCGTGCGCTGTTCGCCGCCGGTTTCTCCCTCACCGTCACCAGCGCGGCCTGGGCCAAGCTCGCCGAGGTCGACCCAGGCCCCTACACCTTCGCCACCGGCGGTTACCCGATGTGGTACAAGGACGGCGCTGACCCGGCGCTGGCGCTGGAGCTGTGCCGCTCGCGCGCCACCAGCTCCAGGGTCGCCGGGACACCGGGGGCGCCTTCCTACATGTGTACCCTGTTGCCGGAACCGGGCATCTACGATGACAGCCTGCCGTTGGTGTTCCCCGACAACTGGCCGCCCGAGATGTTCTGGTTCCTGGCCGAAGCCACCATACCGGCGGTGGGTAACAGCGGCTACGAGCTGGACGCCTACGTTGCCGGCCTGGAGGCTGCCTTCGCCGCCGAGAACCCGGTCAACGGCGACCAGCAAAGCTTCGCCCGGATCCGCATTCGCGTGTCGGTGCCAGTTGCCGGCACCTACACCATTACCCACCCC
The DNA here is from genome assembly GCF_000730665.1 of Pseudomonas plecoglossicida NBRC 103162 = DSM 15088. GTDB lineage: Bacteria > Pseudomonadota > Gammaproteobacteria > Pseudomonadales > Pseudomonadaceae > Aquipseudomonas > Aquipseudomonas plecoglossicida. The sequence continues at coordinate 5,813 of NZ_BBIV01000051.1, read as the reverse complement.
TATGGCGTCGAGAAAGTCACGGTCACGACACCGGGCCGGCGGGCAATCAACATTACCCGCGATATCGGCATCGGCGCCCCCGGCAACTTCAGCGGAGCGCTCAACGGTGCGCTCGGGCCATTCCTGCACCGTGTCGGCCCCTCCTACACCGAGACCAACCCGGATACCGGCGCCATAGAGACCTTCATTGGCGACCCAAACCGTCTGGAACCCGTGCAAAACAGCCCGTTCAACACCAACTACGTGGAGATCGACGGCCCCGCCGGCAAGATCCACACCGACCTGTTCACTCTCTCTGGCAAGGTCCTCGATCCGCGTGCAGAAACACCGGTGACGCTGGAGCGGGCCACCTACTCGCGCAATAACCTCGGTACCCGCGTAGCAGTGTTCGCCAAGGCGCCGAACACCGCCAGCCTGTGCATGCGCAACGGCCTGGCGCTGGTCGGCTCCCCACCTGGGCCGTGCGAACTCACCCTGACCAGTGACAACAATGGGCGCTTCTTCAGTCAGCAACTGAGCCAGGCCGTGCCACCCTCGGTGGTAGTGGTCACCGCCAGTGATGACAACGTTACCCAACCGACGTCGCTGTCGAGCAAGTTGACCGACGTGGTCAAGATCAGCACCGCGCGCTACGAGTGGTCCAGCAAGACATTGACCATCGAAGCACGCTCCAGCGACGAAGTCGTGGTGCCTGACATGCTCGCCCAGGGCTTTGGCCGCCTGTCCAGGAGCGGTGGCTTGCAGAAGCTGACGGTATCCGATCTGAAACAGCCACCGGCCACCGTGACGGTCAAGTCCGCCCATGGCGGCAGTGATGTGGAACCGGTCGTGATCGTCGGCACCGCCCCGGTCGAAGGCGAAAACAAACCACCGGTGGCCCAGGCCGACGTCGGCAGCACCAGTGTCGGCATCCCGCTGACCCTGAACCTGCTGCAGAACGACAGCGACCCGGACGGCAACGTGCCGTTGAGCATCACCGACCTGACCCAACCGGGCACCGGCCTGGGTGGTGTGGTACTCAACGGCAGCACCCAGGTGACCTACACCCCACCGGCCGGTGCCACCCAGCCGCTGGTGGCCACCTTCAACTACTCGGCCATGGACGCCAAGGGGCTGAAATCGGCGCCGGCCACCGTGACCATCAACGTCGCGCCCAACCGAGCGCCGACCGCTGTCGCGGAAACCGTCACCACCCTGGCCGCGCCGCTGACCATCAACGTGCTGGCCAACGACACCGACCCAGAAGGCAACCTGCCACTGGCGGTGGCCAACTTCTCTCAACCGCCTGCCGGTCGCGGCACCGTGACCAGCAATGGCACCACCATCACCTACACGCCACCGGCCAGCGTGCCTACGGCATTCACCACCACCTTCACCTACCAGGCGCGTGATTCGCTGGGTGCGGTATCCCCTAGCGCAACGGTCACGGTCAACGTGCAGCCACGCCCAGTCGCAGAGACCTTCGCGGTCACCGCAGCCACCGTGCTGGCCCGCTCGAACAACCGTTACAACTGGGACATCAGCGGCACCTCCTCGGTGACCACCGGCAACACCATCACCGTGCGTGTCACCACCACCACCGGCGTGCAGACCCTCGGCACCACCACGGTACCGGTCACCGGCCGCTGGCGCCTGACGGTCAGCAACAGCACCACGCTGGTCCCGACCGCCAGCCCGACGGCAACCATCACCACTAGCCAAGGGACCACCCGCACCGTCGCTGTAACCCGGCAGTGAGGCAAAGGAGAACGCCATGAAACGCCTGTATCCGCTGTTGCTCTGCCTGGCCCTGGTGGGCCAGGCACAAGCCGACGATCTGATGGACAACGCCGACCTTGCCGCCGGCAGCGACCTCGGTGAACCGGTGATCATCCGCCTGCTGCCGGCAGGTGCCGGCCAGGTGGCGGTGATCGAGCAGCAAGGCACGGGCAACCGCGCCGCCCTCGACCAGAACGGCCAGGCCCTGCTGGGCCGCATCGTCCAGGCCGGGGGCGCGCAGGAGGCGTACATCCTGCAGGAAGGTAGTGACCTGATGGCCAGCATCAGCCAACAGGGATATGGCAACAGCGCGTCGATCCGCCAGAGCGGCAGCAGCAACAGCGCCAGCATCGACCAGATCGGCAACGACAACAGCGCCAGCATCGTGCAAGCCGGCTCGGGCCTCAACAGCTCCGTGACCCAGGCCGGCAATGGCCAGCATGTTCAGATCACCCAATACCGATAGACCTGGAGGCACCACCATGTTCAAGCTCGCTCCCTTAAGTGCCGCTATCGTCCTGGCCTTGGCCGGCCAGGTCATGGCTGATGACAGCACCTCGAATCAGTCGCAAAGCGGTAACCAGAACATCGCCGAAGTGACGCAGACCGTCGCGCCTTTCGCCGCGGCCACCCAGACCCAGACCGGCAAGGGCCACAACCACCTGGCGGTGCAGGAAAACAGCACCAGCTTCATCGACCAGACGGCCAACGGCTCCTACAACGCCGGCTACGGCGAGCAGCTGTTCGAAAACGGCAGCCACATCAACCAGCAAGCCACGGGCAACCTGAACGACGCCTTCGCCAGCCAGTCGATCGGCCAGAACAACCAGGTGCTGCAGATCCAGCAAGGCGGCGAAAACCGCTCGACGGTGTGGCAGGACAGCCAGCTTGGCAGCCAGGCCACCACCCAGCAGAACGGCCAGCGCAACGAAGTCTTCGTCGAGCAGCTGTTCGGCGGCAGCAACAACAAGAGCAAGGTCGAACAAGGTGGCCAGGACAACTACGCCGCCGCCGAACACATGACCCACAACGACGGGCACATCGAGATCTACCAACAGGGCAAGGAGAACTGGGCCTACGGCGACCAGCGCGACGGTATCGGCGGCATCCTCACCATCGACCAGCAAGGTACCGGCAACTCAGCGGAAGTCTGGCAGGACACCCAGACCGGCAGCCGCGCCGGCGTCAGCCAGACCGGCCAGCTCGACGAAGCCTACATCGACCAGAGTTTCGGCCAGGGCAACGTCGTCAATCTGTACCAGCAAGGCAACACCAACGCCAGCTGGTCGGACCAGTTCGAGACCAACAACTCCAACACCACCATTTCCCAGAGCGGTACGGGCAACCTGCATTACACCTACCAGACCGGCGACAACCAGAGCCTCACCGTGACCACCCAGGGCACTGGCAACAAGGTCATGGCCAGCAACTGGAAGGGTGACAAGCTTGGTGGCCAGTTCGGCAACAACCAGACGGCAGCGGTCAACCAGAAAGGCACCGGCAACGGCGTCAACCTGACCCAGAACGGCGCCTACCAGCAAGCCACCCTGAACCAGAAAGGCACCAACAACTCGATGGAGACCAAGCAGGCCGACCAGAACAACGAGCTGTACTTCGAGCAGAACGGCAGCGACAACATCCTCGTCGCCGACCAGCGCGGCACCGACAACTATGCCTTCGGCTCCACCACCGGCAGCGGCAACACCATAACCCTGGATCAGTCCGGCTATGCCAACCAGAGCTTTACCACCCAGCTGTACGGCAGCGGCAACAGCGCCACCATCAAGCAGGCCGACACTGCCAACGTCGCCTACGTGACCCAGGGTGGTACTGGCAACCAGGCCGTCGTGGACCAGGCTGGCGCCAACCAGAGTGCCACCATCACCCAGATGGGCAACGGCAACATGGCGACTTCAACTCAACGATAAACAGCAGCTCCCCCCTTGAACCGCGGTGTCCCTCTCCCTGGTGCCGCGGTTCTTTTTTTTCGGTCATGCCTTGCACAGTCTGTACTGGCCCTATCGCCGGCAAGCCGGTTCCCACGGGTACGGCAAAGGTTTCGAAAGGTGCAGCGGCCAGCGCTAGAATGGCCTCACATTCCCTCAGCGCCACCACCATGATCCAGTCCGACCTCGACCTGTTCGGCACCCAGCCCCAACGTCTGGCCAGCCACACCGTGCTGCTGCCTGGCTTTGCCCTGGCCGAGATCGAGCCGCTGCTCGACGCCCTGCGCCCAGTGCTGCGCGCCGCACCGTTGCGGCACATGCAGACGCCAGGCGGCCTGAACATGGCCGTTGCGCTGACCAACTGCGGCTCGCTGGGCTGGGTCAGTGATGCCAAGGGTTATCGCTACAGCCCCGTCGACCCTGTCAGCGGCAAACCCTGGCCCGCCCTGCCCCAGGTCCTTCTCGACCTGGCAGGGCGCGCGGCGGCAGCGGCAGGCTTCGACGGGTTCTTACCCGATGCCTGCCTGGTCAACCACTACCTGCCCGGTACCCGCCTGAGCCTGCACCAGGACCGTGACGAAGCGGATTTCGGCCAGCCGATCGTGTCGGTGTCATTGGGCTTGCCAGCGGTGTTTCTGCTCGGTGGGCTGCAGCGTTCGGACCGTACCCGGCGGGTGCCGTTGAGCCATGGCGATGTGCTGGTCTGGGGGGGTGAGGATCGGTTGCGCTTTCATGGGGTGCTGCCGGTCAAGCCGGGCGTGCATCCACAGATGGGCGAGCGACGGATCAACCTGACGTTGCGCAAGGCCGGGTGACTCGGAGACTGTTGCTGGCCACCTGACATTTTTGCCAGTAGACGCTGTGTGGAGACACCCGCCTAATGACACCGTCGCCACCGCACCCGGGTGGCTCGTTCAAGGGAATGAGACGATGCGCGTGCTTACACTTTTTCTGCTTTCGCTCGCCGCCGCCACGGCAACCCCAGTCATGGCATTGGACGCCAATGAACAAGCCTGGGTCGACGCCCCGCCGGTCACCTTTCGGGTTTACTCGGTAACGTGGCAGCCGACTTATTGCCTCATGCAAAAAGAAAAAACAGATGGCCGCCCCTGCGCAGAAATTCCTGCGCGCTTCAAGACGCACGGCATTTGGCCCTACAGTAACAGCGAAGGCCCGTTTACCAATCGACACCCTCAAAACTGCACGCCCTCGAAGGCCTGCACGGTCAAAGACGCCTGCAGTGAAAGTACGCTGGATGCAGAGTTGGCACGCATCAAACGCAACGATCATGAGAAATGGCTACCTGAAAACCCGGACGGCATGCTCAAGCACGAATGGAAGAAGCACGGTAGCTGTTCCGGCAAGTCGATGCAGGCCTACTTCGATGACCTCATCAACCTCAGGAAAACGGTGGTAACAGTTGATGAGAAGACCCCCGCTTTCAAGGCACTGGTCGACCGCTCGACCCCTTTCAAGGATATCCGCAAGATTTTCCCGGCCAATACGGCGTTCCGATGTTACACGGACAGCAATGGCAAGCAGAACCTGCATGAAGTCTTCTACCTGATTGACGATAACGGTCAGCCTTACCACCAGGAAAAGAATCTGCGCATTGGTATCCAATGCGATGAAGAGCAAGAGACGTTGATTCGCAGCACACTTTGAAAGGCCGTGGTGATGGGCCTGACCATACTGGCCCTATCGCCGGCAAGCCGGCGATAGGGCCACTGCAGTCACTGATGAATCTTCAGGCACTTCGCATCCGCGTGGCCGTCAGCTGCTGCAACTCCACACCATCGAGCAAAGCCTCGACCACCGCCTTGGCCGAATCCAGCCCATGATCGTTGCTCAACAACAGATCGCGACAGGTGCCGGTGGCGAGTTCCATGGCCTTCAGGTTGGTAGCGAACGCGCCTTTGAGCAGCGTTGACAGGTGCACCAGCGCATCTTCGAAATCCACGCCCGGCCGCACTGCGAACAAGGGCGGATGGCTGCATTCGCAGTTGCCGAAATCGAATGAAGTGGTGGTGGCGCGGGTGGGTGGGTCGGGTAAGCCTTTTGTCATTGTGTCGCTCCTTGATTCAATGGAGCCGCCACACATCGCTACCG
>NZ_BBIV01000052.1 GCF_000730665.1 Pseudomonas plecoglossicida NBRC 103162 = DSM 15088 | reverse complement strand
ATCGCGTGTATCGCTGATATGTGAAGAGACCATGTTCCCCGTAATAGATTTCTCACATTGGAGTGGCTGTTGGGAATAAATTTTTGATGGAGGTCTGCTCTCGATTCGGGCTTCCAGTCGGACACGACTAGGTTCCGATGTGGCTCAGATTACTGATAGACTGTAGGTGGCTCGTGGGGCTGGGGGACGCGGTTGCTAGGTGTTCAGGTCTCTCGTCAGTCACTAAAGGCGAGGTGACTTCGCTTTAATTGGATAAAATTTTTATCTATCTGGAATGGAAAATGCTCTCACTGAATTCGATCAAGCTTGCAGTAATTGGTCTAGGTTACGTTGGTCTACCGCTGGCGGTGGAGTTCGGAAAGCTTCGCTCAGTGGTTGGATTTGATATCAATCTGTCACGCATTGATGCCTTGCGCGGTGGACATGACGCAACGCTTGAAGTTGATGACGAAGAGCTGAAAGAAGCTAAGTTCCTCAGGTATAGTGCTGATCTTGAGGAGCTTCGGGATTGTAATGTATTTATTGTAACTGTTCCTACGCCAATCGACGAATACAAACAACCTGACCTTACACCCTTGATTAAAGCTTCTGAATCTATCGGAAAGGTTCTCAAGCAGGGTGATATAGTAATTTATGAGTCGACAGTTTACCCTGGGGCTACTGAGGAAGATTGCGTTCCTGTTCTTGAAAAGTTTTCGGGGCTGATTTTTAATCAAGACTTCTATGCTGGGTACAGTCCTGAGCGGATAAATCCGGGCGATAAAGAGCATCGGGTTACTACGATTAAAAAAGTGACATCGGGTTCTACGGAGGAAACTGCTGAGCTAGTCGACGGTCTTTATCGCCAGATAATCACTGCGGGTACACACAAGGCTTGCAGTATAAAAGTTGCAGAAGCTGCGAAGGTTATTGAAAATACTCAGCGAGACTTGAATATTGCATTAATAAATGAGCTTGCAATCATTTTTAATAAGATGGGAATTGATACTGAAGCAGTTCTCCAAGCGGCTGGTACCAAGTGGAATTTTTTACCGTTCCGACCAGGCTTAGTTGGTGGTCATTGCATAGGTGTAGACCCATACTACTTGACCCATAAGGCGCAGAGTATTGGTTATCATCCGGAAATTATTCTGGCCGGACGAAGACTTAATGACAGCATGGGTGCTTATGTAGTTTCCCAGTTGGTTAAGGAAATGATTAAGCGTAGAATTCATGTTGACGGCGCAAAAGTATTACTCATGGGGTTGACTTTCAAAGAGAATTGTCCTGACCTTCGAAATACCAAGGTTGTCGACATTGTAAAAGAGTTGCAGGAATACAACATCGTGGTTGACGTGTATGACCCGTGGGTCTCCACCAACGAAGCTCAGGCTGAATACGGCATAACACCTATTCTGAGTCCTCAGTCCGATACTTATGATGCGGTGATTTTGGCCGTTGCTCATCAGCAGTTTAAAGAGATGGGGGCTGAAGCAATTCGGTCTTTGGGGCGGAATAATCATGTTTTATACGACCTCAAGTATCTGTTGCCGGCAAGTGCAAGTGATTTGAGATTGTAAATGAAATGAATGAAGTTCATCACCTATTCACCCTTTTGATGATGCCATTATGAGTGCAATTGATACCGTTAAAACTAAATTGTCGCAATCCCCCCGCACGTGGTTAGTCACAGGCGTCGCGGGCTTTATTGGATCAAACTTGCTAGAAACACTTCTTAAGCTCGATCAGAACGTGGTCGGGCTTGATAACTTCGCTACTGGACATCAATATAACCTTGACGAAGTCAAGGCGCTCGTTTCTGACCAGCAATGGAAAAAGTTTCAGTTTATCGAGGGAGATATTAGGTATCTGCCAGATTGTCAAAAAGCTTGCGCTGGTGTCGATTATGTTTTGCATCAGGCAGCTCTTGGCTCGGTTCCACGTTCTATCAATGATCCCATTGCTACTAATGGCACTAACATTGATGGTTTTCTCAACATGCTTGTGGCTGCACGGGACTGCAAGGTGAAAAGTTTTACCTATGCGGCGAGCAGCTCCACATACGGTGATCATCCCGGGCTGCCGAAAGTTGAAGATCGGATTGGTAAGCCGCTTTCGCCCTACGCAGTTACTAAGTTTGTGAATGAGCTGTACGCTGAGGTTTTCGCTCGGGCTTATGGCTTTCAAACAATTGGGTTGCGTTACTTTAATGTCTTTGGCAAGCGGCAGGATCCGAATGGTGCTTACGCTGCTGTGATCCCTAAATGGGCGGCGGCGATGTTGCGCCAAGGCGAAGTTCAAATTAATGGCGATGGTGAAACCAGCCGAGATTTTTGTTTTATTGAAAATGTAATTCAAATGAATCTTCTTGCTGCTACGGCGAGCGAAGATGCAAAGAATCATATTTATAATGTAGCTTTCGGTGAAAGAACATCTCTCAATCAGCTATTTGAATATTTGGTGAGCGCGTTGCGAAAAAACGGCATCACATATGAGGCCGCAGCCGTATATAAAGAGTTTCGGGGCGGAGATGTTCGCCATTCACTGGCTGATATCAGCAAGGCACAGGCGGCGCTTGGTTATGCACCAACATTTAATATTAGAGATGGTATCGAAAAAGCGATGCCTTGGTATATTGGCCTCTTTAACTGATATAAAAATAGCATCACGCGCGTGGGAATAATTGTTTAGGGAGTGAGTATGTTTCAGGTTGGGGTTTGCAATGAGTAGGGGGACTATATTTTACATCGGCGGATTTGAGATGCCTGACAAAAATGCCGCTGCTTTGCGCGTTTTGGCTAATGGCAAAATTTTTCGCAAGCTTGGTTATGAAGTCGTGTTCATAGGTATTGATGCGAATATGACTTCCCATTCCGAACCCCAGTGCCATACCCATGCTGGTTTTGAATGTTGGTCGGTCCCCTATCCCAAGACGGTCTGGGCTTGGCTAAAATATATAACTGGTCTACCTGCGGTGTTAAATATTATTACGAGTGCGCGTGATGTTAAGCCGGCGGGGGTTGTATGTTATAACTATCCCGCCGTAGCAAGTTTACGTATTCGTAATGCATGCAAAAAACTAGGTATTAAGATGATGTCCGACGCTACGGAGTGGTATGATTCTAGTGGAGGTAACTTCTTGTATAGATTGATAAAATTCCTGGATACCAATCTACGTATGCAAGTAGTACATGGTCTTTCTGATGGGGTTGTTACTACAAGCCAGTACCTAACCGATTTCTATGCTCAGAAAGGAAAGGTAACCGTCGAGCTACCTACGCTTTTTGATGCTGATCTTTTTAATCCCCCTTCATCGCGGGGGAATAAAAGTTCTAAAAAATTTATCTACGTTGGTTCACCTTTTGATGCAGGCAAGGTCAATCGAAACAGAACAAATATTAAAGAACGACTAGATGCTTGCATTGAACTGTTTTATTCACTGCATGGAAAAGGTAAGGACTTTAATTTTGATGTTTTTGGGATCTCACTGAATGATTATTTAAAGGTGTTTCCTGAACATGGTTCGATGATTGAGCAGACGAATGGGAAAATCAAATTCCATGGTCGGCAACCGAATGCTCTGGTTCTAGATCAGATTAAAAAAAGCGATTTCAGCATTTTCTTTAGAGATCGTACGAGAGTGACTCTTGCGGGATTTCCATCAAAATTGGCTGAATCTATCAGCGTTGGAACGCCTGTTATTTCCAACAGGATGCTCAGCGTGGAGCGCTATGCTCAATGCCCAGGTGTTTTTTTGGCTGAAAGAGGCGATGAATTAGAGTTGGTTGTCACATTGACTGATCTTGCCGCCTCCGAAGTCGATGCTATAAAATCTAGCACATTTGAATCGCGTACGTTTCACTACGACAATTATACGGGCGCGGTATCTGATTTCTTGAAGAAGGTGGGTGTTTGAAATGGCGCTGCATAGACTGCTGAAGGTTTTTACTGTTCCGTTTCGTATGTTCTATGCTTTATATAAACCTGTCGAGTATGCACGCCGCATTGGAGTGTCTATCAATGGTAGTGTAACGATCTATGGGTCAAGTTATGCCATGTTCAGTTCTGAGCCTTACCTAGTTACGCTGGGGGATAATGTGTTTATCAGCGTCAATGCACGCTTCGTATGTCATGACGGCTCTACTCTTCCGTTCCGAAAGGAAATTCCGGATCTGGAACTGGCAGGTGAAATACACGTGGGAAACAATGTCTTTATAGGAATGGGGGCACTGGTACTCCCAAATGTCAAAATTGGCAATAATTGTATCGTCGGAGCTAATTCTGTAGTGACCAAGGATGTGCCGGATGGAGTTATCGTGGCGGGAAACCCCGCGCGTATTGTCAGCGAAACTGCGGATTTTTTAACGAGGGCTGAGAAGAAGTCATTGAAAATTGGTCATCTAAGTGGAGAGGAGAAAGTAAACGCCTACAAAAGGATTTTTAATAAAAAATGAAAATAATTAGCTATCGTTACCTGCCTGTAAATATATATATTTTGTATTCTTCTTTTGTGTTGCTTAGTTATTTTATTGGTCCTATAGAATACAGTGGGATGGACTCCCAAGTTCTTCTGGTTTTTCTGATTCCCGTACTTGTGTTGTTTTGTGCTGGCTTTATTCTGGGGGCAAGAGGTCATTATGGTGATCCTCTACCCTTTCTTGGGCGCTGCCATGCACTACAGCGCATTGCTGTTTTCTTCAAAATGATGCTAGCGCTGACGTGCTTGGTTTCTTTGGTGCAGTGGTTTGCGTTCCTGTCCTCAGGTGGTGGATTGTCATTCGATGCGATTGGCGAAAACTATGTTTCTGGCTATGAAGGATATGAGCGGGGGCAGGCCAGTATTGACGCTGCATATATTTTTAATATTTTTCAACAAGCCTTGACGTTGCTTACGCTATTGTTTGGCTTTTATTATTACAAGGTATTGGGTAATGTTGCTCGTTTGCTGTTTGTGTTTGTTGTATTGACTTATCTATTGGTCAACGTGCTTGGTGCCGGCAAGCAAAAATACCTTGGTGATCTTGTTATATTCTCTGTCTTTTGTGTCGCAATTAATTTGGCGGCAAGTGGCAGGCGCTTTCGAGCGTCTTCTATAGTTTTTGTTTTGGGAGCAGCGGTTTTTGTATTTTTCTTGTTTGTTGAAATTCTCAGGCAACGTTATCAAGCGGCTGGTATTAATATCGATAATATATACGATAAAGCTCACGCGTTAATTACATGGGATCGAGATGCCTGGATTTTTAGTATAGTAAATACGGACTATGCGTTGGCTTTGGGGATTTTTTTTGGTTACTTTACAAATGGACTATATGGTCTGTATTTGAGTTTGACTTTACCCTTTGAGTGGTCTTATTTTGTCGGAAACTCTTACTCACTGGGTCGCATAGTGGAAATTCTATTTTCAGCTAATGGAGCCGTGTTGGATCATACATATCCCTATCGCGTGGGTCAAACCTACGGCTGGGAGTTTGATAAGTGGCACTCGATGTTTGCTTGGCTAGCGTCAGATATATCATTCCCCGGTGTAGTATTGTTAGCGCCTATTTTCGCTTTTTTTTATGCAAGAATTTGGATTCAAGCGTTAAGAGGAAGCAATCCGTTTGCTGGCCCATTGTTTATCTATTTTTCCATGGGTTTGGTTTTTAGCTATGCGAATAATCAGTTGATGCATAGTCTTTCAGGTGTGATCGTTTTTTTTGTTTTATTGTTGGGGTGGGCGATATCTCGAAATCGTTCTGATTCAGTGGGTGGGTCAAATCTTGAAGACGGTTCGGGGCAGCAATGAAGCTAAAGTACTATGGTTACGCGGCCGTTGTATTCGGATTGGTTTTGTTAGGTAAAATTAGTGGATTATTCAAAGATCTTCTTTTCACGTATTATTATGGAGTGTCTGATGTAACTGATGGCTATTTCTTGGCAAACTCAATTTCTTCGCTGCTGTATATAGCTGTCTACTCTGCGGTTCCTGTTGTTATGGTTCCGATGTATTCGCATCTTACTTCGCTCGGGCAGAAAAATACAACTAATGGTAAACTCACGAATGCGTTAATATTTTTCTTTCTTATTTCTCTTTTTCTAGGGCTAAGTGTTGCTTTGTTTGCAGCTCAACTAATTGAGTTGTTTGCGGGTGGCGTCAGTAGGGCCGTTAAGTCCCTCGCAAGTGATTACTTGGTAATTATGGCGATGACCTTTGCGCTATCTACAGTGGTCGCATTTTTTAATGCCTTGCAAACGGTGCATAAACATAATCTGCCAAGTTATATTGTGCCTTTGGTCAATAATTTCATGTTCTGTGCCGGTCTTGTTTATTTTGGTTCGACGGGTGGACTTGCAGAGGTTTTATACTTAGGTGTTTTTGCTTGGTTTGTTTTACTCCTCGTAAATGCTTTTCTGGCGAAAAATTATTTTTCATTTAGCATCGCTACTTTTGGTTTTGTGCAACCCGACTTTAAAATTTTTGTCCTATTCTTGCCGGCCGTACTTTCATTCTATGTTGAACAAGTTAATGGTTTCGTAGGTGTGTACTTTGCCTCCCAGCTTGAGACTGGTGCTATATCGGTGTTGGGTTATGCTGGTAAACTTAATCTTATTTTTCAATCTGTTTTTCTTATTTTTTTGACTACTTCATTATTTCCTAAGATTGCTGGGTTGGTTGCCGATGGAAATCGTGCCCAGTTGAATGGCTATCTGGGTCGATGCTTTAGATTGGTTATTATCTGTTCTCTTCCTTTGATTATTTTCATGGTCTACTACTCGGCCGAGATTGTAGAGCTTCTTTTTAAGCGTGGAAAGTTTATTGATGATGATGTTCTCAGGGTGTCGGCCGTTCTGTCGATCATGCTGATCGCTGTACCGTTTGGCTTGCTACGGGATGTGATGAATCGTCTGTTCTTCTCGAGTGGTAAAAATACCTATCCGGTTTTACTGTCACTTCAGTCGTTGGTCGTAAATGGCGTGGTAAGCATGTTAGCCTATCGCAGCTTTGGACTCTCCGGGCTTGCATGGGCTATGGTGCTGGGCACGTTGTCGAGTTTTTTTGTCGCGCTTTTTATTGCCAAAAGGAATTTGGGCATCGTTTTATTGCGCGCAAACCTACGGACCTTGTTCGTCGCTGGCACAAGTGTGGCGTTTGCCACCGCAGTACTCATATGGCTCAACGGTCTTCTAGCAAAAATTTGGGTTTTGAATTTTTTACCGTTCGTCTGTTTCTATGTTGGTATGCTTTGCCTTTTTCGAGTTGAGGAATGCACCTTGATTATAGATCGGATAAAGCGTAATGGATTGTCTCGAAAAGGCTAACAGGTATTGCTGGCCATTACGTTCAAATGTTTTTACGAGGGGTATGTATGCGTGTTTTGATTCTAGGGGTCTCGGGGATGCTTGGGAGTACTGTGCTAGACGTTTTTAGCCAGGATCAGACTTTCGAGATATACGGCACTCTAAGGAGTGCGAGCGCTCTTCAATTTTTTCCGCATTCTGTGCACTCTCGTTTACTAACCAATGTCGATGTCCTAGATGCTGACAGTTTAATGCAGATCCTGGGACAGGTCCGGCCAGATGTAGTCATAAACTGCGTGGGTCTAATTAAACAGTTGGCTAATGCTAATGATCCTTTGGTTGCTCTGCCGCTAAACACCTTGTTCCCACATAGGCTATCTCATCTTTGCGCCCTGGCTGATATTCGGCTCATTCATATCAGTACAGATTGTGTTTTCTCTGGGCGCAAGGGTATGTACTGCGAATCAGATACTTCAGATTGCACAGACCTTTACGGTAAGTCTAAATATTTAGGTGAAATTCACGATCAACCGCATGCCGTCACGTTGCGCACGTCGATCATTGGTCATGAACTTAATTCTCAAGTATCCTTAATCGATTGGTTCCTGTCTCAAGGAGGCACGGCCAAGGGCTTTACGAAAGCAATTTTTTCGGGGCTCCCGACTGCTGAACTAGCATTTGTTATTAAAGATTGGGTGATACCAAATCCTCAATTAAGTGGTCTTTATCATGTTGCTGCTGAGTCTATAAATAAATATGATTTATTGAAGCTCACCGCATCAGTTTATGGAAAAGAGTGCGATATTACTCCCGATGAGTCTGTTGTTATTGATCGCTCACTGGATGCTAGCCGATTTGCAGCCGCAACGGGCTATAAGGCACCTAGCTGGCAAACGCTTATAGAAAAAATGCACACCTGGAGAGACTTGCGCCAAGCTCAGTTTGCACGGTGAACGTCCCTTTGGCATAGTTTCTATAGAGCAATTTAATTTTGGATGGAATGCACATGTTTGATGACAAAGTTTTAATGATAACGGGTGGCACTGGTTCTTTTGGGAATACTGTGCTTAAACGATTCCTGAATACGGGCGTCCGTGAAATCCGTATCTTCAGTCGGGATGAAAAAAAGCAGGAAGACATGCGTATCGCCCTTGCAAATGACAAGGTGAAGTTCTACATCGGCGATGTTCGTGACTATAATAGTGTCGCACAGGCGATGATCGGGGTTGATTATGTTTTTCACGCGGCGGCCTTAAAACAGGTGCCGTCGTGTGAGTTTTATCCCATGGAAGCGGTAAAAACCAACGTCTTGGGTACTGAAAACGTATTGAACGCCGCTGTCGCGTCGGGCGTTAAGCGTGTAGTTGTACTCAGTACTGACAAGGCAGTTTATCCTATTAACGCCATGGGTATTTCGAAGGCAATGGCCGAGAAAATCATGGTTGCGAAATCTCGCATGATTCCTGCTGATGGTCCCGTAATTTGCGCGACCCGTTATGGCAATGTAATGGCTTCTCGTGGGTCTGTTATTCCTCTCTTTGTCGAACAGATTAATCGAGGTGAGTCATTGACTGTGACTGATCCTGAAATGACGAGATTTCTCATGTCTCTAGAGGATTCGGTGGATCTGGTCCTACACGCCTTTGAACATGGGCAGCAAGGTGACATCTTTATCCAAAAAGCACCCGCTTCCACCGTTGGGGACTTGGCTGAAGCATTACAACAACTGATAGGGAAAACGGTCCCGGTTAAGGTCATTGGAACTCGGCATGGTGAAAAACTTTACGAGTCGTTGGTCTCTCGCGAGGAGATGGCAAAGTCAGAAGATATGGGGCGTTACTATCGAGTCCCTGCTGATAATCGCGATCTCAACTACAAAAAATATTTTGTTGAAGGAGAGCAAAAAATCTCCGAGGGTGACGATTATACGTCTCACAATACGGAGCGTCTGGATGTCGAAGGCGTTAAGCGCGTATTGTTGAAGCTTGACTTCATCAATGAGGTGCTCAATGCTTAAGGTTATGACGCTGGTCGGTACCCGACCTGAATTGATCAAGATGAGTCGAGTTATCGCCGAACTGGATAATCAAGTCAACCATGTGCTTGTTCACTCCGGTCAAAACTATGATTACGAACTCAACCAAGTATTCTTTGATGATCTTGAAATCCGAAAGCCGGACCATTTTCTTGGAGCTGTAGGTGAGACCGCTGCATCGGCAATTGCGGAAGTAATTAAAAAGTCGGATGAAATTTTTGATCTTGAGAAGCCTGATGCTCTACTTCTCTACGGCGATACCAATACTTGTCTAGCGGTAATCGCAGCGAAACGTCGAAAAATACCGGTGTTCCATATGGAGGCAGGCAATCGTTGTTTCGATCAGAGAGTGCCTGAGGAGCTTAATCGGAAGGTACTCGACCACCTAAGTGATATTAATATGGTGCTGACGGAACATGCACGTCGATATTTGATCGCTGAAGGCATCCGCCCAGAAATGATTTTCAAAACCGGTTCCCACATGGCTGAGGTCCTAGACCACTATCGTGAGAAAATCGATAATTCTGATGTTTTGGCGCGTATGTCGTTGAATCAGGGCGGTTACTTTGTAGTCAGTACTCATAGAGAGGAAAACGTAGATAGTCAACAGAATCTTAAGGACCTGATTGATACGTTGCAAGCGCTTGCAGAGCGTTACGGCATGCCCATAATCGTCTCTACTCACCCGCGCACGCGTAAACGTCTTGAGGAAAGTGATATCTCACTGAATAATCCGCTGGTTAGTTTTATGAAACCGTTTGGATTTCTTGACTATATCAAGCTGCAAATGTCGTCTTTCTGTGTCTTGTCTGACAGCGGTACCATTACCGAGGAGGCGTCGCTTCTCAATTTGCCTGCAGTCACCATACGAAATGCTCATGAACGACCTGAGGGAATGGATGAAGGGACGTTGGTGATGTGTGGGTTGAAAGCTGAGCGGGTTTTGGAGGCTGTCAAGGTTGTGACGAGTCAATATAATCGTGAGCGCCCAGTGGTATCTGTAGTTGGCGATTACCAAGGCGGTGCCGTGTCCGTGCAAGTTGTACGTATTGTGCTGAGCTATGTCGACTACATAAATCGCACTGTATGGTCTAAATCATAGTTAATCATTCTAGCGCGGCGCCCATTAATATTTTTAAAGGGCGCTTTAGTTAAGGTGTCAATAGGAATTAACCGCGACAATGACGATGAAATTTTTAATAGTTGCCAGCTTCCCAGAGTCGTTGTTGGGTTTTCGTGGAGCGTTGCTGGAGAGCCTAAAAAGTAAAGGCATAGATGTCCATGTAGCCGCGCCGGACCTTCCTGCCGGTTCTGCTCTTAGGGCAAAGATTGAGATGTGTGGGTATTGTGTTCACAATATCAAGCTCCAGCGTGTGGGTATGAATCCATTGCGTGATTTGATTTCAATAATTGAACTCTGGCGGCTTATGACATCGTTAAAGCCTGACGCAGTGCTTGCTTACACTGTCAAGCCTGTTGTATATGGTTTATTAGCTGCTCGATTAGCGAGTGTGCCCAAACGATTCGCGTTGATCACAGGATTGGGATACGCATTTCAGGGAGCAGAGTCTACCTGGGGATCACGTAATTGGTTACGTCTGATTGTGCAGAGATTGTATGCTCTAGCACTGCGTGGCGCTAACAAGACATTTTTTCAAAATCCTGATGACCAGAAATTGTTTTTTGAAAGGGCTCTATTGCGACCTTCAGCCGAATCTGTTGTGGTGAACGGTTCGGGGGTTGATCTGAAAGTGTACGAGCAAAGTGTTCCGCCGACCCCGATAAGTTTTCTGTTAATCGCAAGACTTTTAGGTGATAAAGGTATTCGAGAATACGTTGAGGCGGCCAGGCTGATTAAGAAATTGCACCCAGCAGTGAGGTTTAATCTCGTAGGTTGGATTGATGATAATCCAGATTCAATTTCTTCCGCCGAACTAAACTCGTGGGTCACAGAAGGGCTGGTAACCTATTGGGGGCGTCTGTCTGATGTCCGTCCCGCGATAGAGAGCAGCAGCGTCTATGTGCTCCCCTCTTATCGAGAAGGGACGCCAAGAACGGTGCTTGAGGCCATGGCAATGGGACGTGCAATTATCACCACTGATGCGCCCGGATGCCGTGAAACGGTAATCGATGGTCTCAATGGCTATTTGGTTGAGGTCAAAAATGCGGAAAGTCTTGCATTCGCAATGATGAGATTTGTTTCTGAACCGAATATAGTATATGCGATGGGCCAAGAGTCGCGTAGGCTGGCTGAGGAAAAATTCGATGTGCACGCTGTAAATAATAAAATGCTACGTGAAATGCAAATCTCAAAATATATTGGCTAAAGTTGTATTTATAAAACTTAGGTGCATCATGCTCAAGCGCTTTTTTGATTTTTTTTTCGCTGCTGTAGGCCTGATCATCCTTGCGCCCGTTATTGGCTACGTCGCGTGGGCGGTCAAGCGTAATCTTGGAGCCCCTGTCTTGTTTAGGCAAGTAAGGCCGGGGCTTAATGGTAAACCTTTTGAAATGGTTAAGTTTCGCACCATGCGAGATGCAAGGGACGCTGCTGGCAATTTCTTATCGGATGCTGAACGGATGACTCGTTTCGGCTCCTTTCTACGTGCAAGTAGTCTGGATGAGCTGCCGGAGTTATGGAATGTGTTAAAGGGCGATATGAGTCTGGTCGGGCCTCGCCCCCTGTTGATGGAGTATCTACCTTTATATAATGATCGACAATATAAGCGCCATGCACAGCGCCCTGGCGTTACAGGTTGGGCTCAAATTAACGGGCGGAACTCTCTAAGTTGGGAAGAGAAGTTTGAACTGGACGTATGGTATGTCGAGAACCGCTCTCTTTGGTTGGACTTGAAGATAATTCTCGCAACGATCAAAAAAGTCATCCGACGCGATGGAATCAGTGCGGAAGGGGAAGTCACGATGTCTAAGTTTACTGGTACTAAGCCATGAGGCACTTGGCCATCCTCGGTGCCAGTGGTCATGGGAAGGTGGTGGCCGACACTGCCGAGGCGTGTGGTTGGAAAAATATTCTTTTCTTTGATGATGCTTGGCCGGCCATAGTTGCTAACGGTCCATGGACGGTTGCTGGCACTTCATCAGACCTTTTTAATCGGTTGAAAGAATTTTCTGGCGTGATAGTGGCCATCGGTAACAATACAGTCCGTTACGCTAAGTTAGTCGAACTGATAGCCGCCCAAGCTCCGCTGGTCACTCTGGTTCATCCGCGTTCGGTTTTGAGCCCTTATGCGCGGCTGGGTGTGGGGTCTGTGGTTTTCGCGGGCGCAGTCATCAATGCTGGCGCAGTGATTGGACGTGGCGCGATAATCAATACTGGTTGTAGTGTTGATCACGATTGCCAGCTAGGCGAGGGCGTGCATGTCAGTCCAGGTGCACACTTAGCAGGTGGCGTTGTCATCGGGGACAAATCCTGGATTGGAATTGGTGCTACAGTTCGACAGCTGATATGTATAGGAAGCAATGTCACGGTAGGAGCCTCTTCAGGGGTGGTTCGTGATGTTCCTGATAACATCGTTGTGGTCGGCGTACCTGCTCGAGCGTTGGGCTAGCGCGTATCAACCTATTCAATGGCGGCAGGTGTAAACTGAGTTCCACTCTCCCGTCCAAAAGCATCTATTTTGTAGGAATGCACTGTGCTGAATACCTCGTTTTCCCCTTGGCCTTCGTTTAGTGAAGAAGAAGCAGATCGCGTGCGCGACGTGATTCTCTCCAACAAAGTCAATTATTGGACGGGTCAGGAATGCAGGAGCTTCGAGCAAGAATTCGCCGCGTGGGTTGAAGTCAAGCATGCTGTCGCGGTAGCAAATGGTACGGTGGCGCTCGACCTAGCATTCAAAGCACTTGACATCGGGCCAGGCGATGAAGTCATTGTTACCTCCCGCACTTTTCTGGCCTCGGTGTCCAGTATTGTCAATTGTGGGGCCGTTCCAGTCTTCGCTGATGTCAATCGCGACTCTCAGAACATTGACGTTGAAACCATTAGTAGCGTGCTGAGCGCACGTACCCGTGCGATCGTCTGTGTACATTTGGCTGGTTGGCCATGTGACATGGATCCGATAATGGATCTCGCGGAGCAGTTCAATCTGAAGGTGATTGAGGACTGCGCCCAAGCTCATGGCGCAAGGTACAAAGGCCGCCCAGTAGGGTCTATCGGTCAAATCGGTGCTTGGTCGTTCTGTCAGGACAAGATCATGACCACGGCGGGTGAAGGCGGGATGGTGACGACTAATGACCAAGGTCTCTGGTCTCGCATGTGGTCTTATAAAGATCATGGTAAGAGCTGGGAGGCCGTTTACGAACGGGCGCATGAACCCGGATTCAGATGGCTGCACGAAAGCTTCGGGACCAATTGGCGTATGCTTGAGGTTCAGGGCGCCATTGGTCGCATCCAGTTACAGCGGATGTCAAGCTGGCACGCTGCGCGAGTTTCGAATGCCGAGCAAATCTGGGATTGTGCGAGGCAGCTTCCGGGGTTGCGAGTACCCAGCGTACCGGAATTAGTAGTACATGCTGCTTACAAATGCTACGTTTTTATCGAGCCATCTCAGTTGGGCGAGGGCTGGACGCGTGATCGAGTAATCAGTGAAGTGGTTGCCGAAGGTGTACCTTGCTACTCAGGCTCTTGCTCCGAGGTTTATTTGGAAAAGGCATTCGACGGAACCGGCTGGCAGCCTTGTGAGAGGCTGCCAGTGGCAAAGGAACTCGGCGAGACCAGCCTTATGTTCCTGGTTCATCCTACTCTTAGCAATGAAGAGATCATGAAAACCTGCGAAGCTTTGGAGAAGGTGATGCGGCTAGCTGCTAAGCGATAAAAGCCCTTGTTTGGTGGTATTCGGGCGGTTTAATGATCAAAGCTAAAGCTGATGTTTGTTGTTCGTGGTGTTGATGTGCTAGCAAACAGGCGGAGAGTACAGGAGTTGGGTTTGGTTCGGAGTCAGGAGAGCAAGCGAATGATGGACAAGGTTCGTACGGGAATGTTGTCGTTACCCCGTCGTTATAAGCGCACACTCCAAGTCGTTACTGACGTTATATTGGTTTGGCTAGCCTTGTGGCTCGCGTTTCTTGTGCGCTTAGGCACCGATGAAATGTACGAGCCAGTACAGGTTCATTTCTGGTTGTTCGTTACAGCACCAGTTATCGCCGTCCCGATTTTCATTCGCTTTGGAATGTATAGGGCGGTAATGCGCTATTTCGGTAATGATGCCCTTATAGCAATCGGCAAAGCAGTTTCACTTTCGGCGTTGCTTCTGGCATTGGTTGTCTACTGGCATAGTAATCAATCTGCAGTCGTCCCTCGCTCCATCATATTTAACTTCTGGTGGTTGAGTCTGGTGATGATTGGTGGCTTACGCCTGATAATGCGTCAGTATTTTTTAGGCGATTGGTTCGCGGCAAGACAACATGTGCCGTTTACCAATCGCGATGATGGTTTGCCGAAAGTAGCGGTTTACGGCGCAGGAGCTGCAGGAAATCAGCTCGTTGCTGCGCTACGTATTGGCAGAGCCATGCGGCCGGTAGCATTCATCGATGATGACGAAAGCGTAGCTGATCGAGTAATTTCGGGGTTGCAAGTCTTTCGAAGTAAAGACATTCAGAAGGTTATCGATGTGACTGGGGCAGAAGAAATTTTGCTGGCGATACCTTCAGCCACACGCACACGGCGTCGCGAAATTTTGGGCTTCCTGGAAAGTTTCCCTTTGCATGTGCGTAGTATCCCAGGCTTCATGGATTTGGCCAGTGGTCGAGTAAAAGTTGATGATATTCAGGAAGTTGATATCGCGGACTTGCTTGGTCGGGACGCTGTTCCTGCTCAGAACGATCTACTAGCACGCTGCATAACTGGTAAAACCGTTATGGTTACTGGTGCAGGTGGGTCCATTGGGTCAGAGCTGTGTCGCCAAATTTTAATGCTGAAACCCAAAACGTTTTTATTGTTTGAGCATAGTGAGTTCAACCTCTATAGTATTCATGGGGAGCTGGAGCAGCGCATTGCTCGTGAGTCTCTTTCTGTGCATTTGGTACCATTTCTGGGCTCCATTCGAAATCCTAAGCATCTTTATGACACAATGAAGATGTGGCGGGTGGATACCGTATATCATGCTGCGGCTTATAAACATGTTCCCATGGTTGAGCATAATATCGCAGAAGGTGTACTAAATAATGTGATTGGAACTTTGAATACTGCTCAGGCTGCTGTGCAGGCAAATGTTGAAAATTTTGTTTTGATTTCGACAGACAAAGCCGTGCGCCCAACTAATGTTATGGGAAGTACAAAGCGGCTATCTGAAATGGTTCTTCAGGCTCTTAGTAAAGAGGTGGCACCTGTTCTCTTTGGTGACTCTTGCAATGTTTCGCGCGTTAATAAAACGCGTTTCACTATGGTGCGGTTTGGTAACGTCCTAGGCTCTTCAGGTTCAGTTATTCCTCTTTTCTATAAGCAAATAAAGGCAGGGGGACCTTTGACTGTTACACATCCTAAAATTACTCGATATTTTATGACTATTCCAGAGGCAGCTCAGCTTGTAATTCAAGCTGGGTCGATGGGGCAGGGTGGGGATGTGTTTGTGCTCGATATGGGGGAGCCGGTGAAAATCGCCTCGCTTGCCGAGAAAATGATTCATTTGGCTGGTTTGAGCGTGAAGTCGGAAAATAATCCCAAAGGCGATATAGCTATTGAGTTTACAGGCTTGCGGCCAGGTGAAAAGCTATATGAAGAATTATTAATTGGTGACAATGTTTCTCCTACCCAGCACCCTATGATTATGTCTGCAAATGAGGACTGCCTGGCATGGGACGCCTTGAAAGAGCGTCTGGCTCGGCTTCTGCAGGCTGTGACAGACGAAGACTTTTCGCATGTTAGACAAATTTTGCGTGAGGTTGTAAGTGGTTATGCGCCAGAGGGCGAAATTGTTGATTGGTACTATCAGCAGCGACGTTTAGATGCGTAAAATTTGGTTTTCTTAAAATAGGCACGCTTTATCTAGATTTTTCTTATCAGTTGTCCGAGTTTTTCACCGTCCTTGGCTTTTTGGCCTTGGACGGTGAATCTGAAACCTTGCTTGAATACGTCTGAATCGCCCCTGGTTTCGTAGACACCTCCAAGCCTCATAATGAGGCCCAAATAGGAGGAGCCATGAGTCGTCAGCGTTACCCCGAAGAATTCGTAAGTGATCCATAAACCCCACCCGTTACATGAAGGACGGGGAAATTAGGTATTCGAGTCGGGCGCCTGCCCCGCTTGAGCCCTTAACCCGAACAACTGGTCAGCTAGCTGACGGCCTCTCTCCAGTCCCTCCGCCGTCAACCAAATGGATTTGTTTCTGTTAACAGGATCACTGATGAAGCCCTGTTCATGCAGTCGATTCATGATCTCGAAGTCGAATCCTTTCCACGCGTTACCCTTGTCGGAGCTATAGGCTGCCAACAGGGCAAGCACTGCGTCTTCAATCAGCCTATCGTCGTATTCCATAGTCGTTACTCCGTTCTTGTTCTTCAAGGCTCCACCTGACCCACAATGGGCAGAGCACTCAGCTATGTATTTTAGGCGTGCAATTCCACGGCAGCAGCGCTTCATAGTCTTCCACTGAGGACGCCAGCGGCAAGCGTTCCAGTGCGTGGCGCAGCCACGCATAAGGCTCTTTGCCGTTGGCTTTGGCCGTCTCAACCAAGCTGTAAAGTTGCGCACTGGCCGTCGTGCCTCTGGGCGTGTCACTGAACAACCAGTTCTTTCTGCCAATGACAAACGGGCGGATCGCACGCTCGGCGGCGTTATTGTCGATCGGCAAGTCACCATGCTCGACGTAGCGTTCTAACTTGCTCCAGTTGCTGGCCAGATAGCCGATGGCTTTACCCAGTACATTCTGGGCCGTGACCTGAGGCTGTGTTTTCTCCG
The DNA here is from genome assembly GCF_000730665.1 of Pseudomonas plecoglossicida NBRC 103162 = DSM 15088. Classification (GTDB taxonomy): domain Bacteria; phylum Pseudomonadota; class Gammaproteobacteria; order Pseudomonadales; family Pseudomonadaceae; genus Aquipseudomonas; species Aquipseudomonas plecoglossicida. The sequence continues at coordinate 24,389 of NZ_BBIV01000052.1, read as the reverse complement.
TCCAGCTTTTCAACTGGGCCAGCACCGGTTGACTGCGCGCCTGGCGGGCCAGCTTGCGATCTTCATCGCTGCCGTCCTTAAGGTCACGCTCGATGCCATACAGCTTGTTGATCAAATTCAGGGCGATGTCTGCGCGCCCGGTTTTACCCTTGGGCTGCACTTTCTGCGCGTCGACGAACTTGCGGCGTGCGTGCGCCCAGCAGCCCAATCGCTCCACGCCGTCCTGTGCGGCCAGCGCGTTGTAACCGGCGTAGTCGTCGGTCATGACATAGCCGCGATAGCCATCCAGCAGGCGCGTCGGCACTTCCTGCGCTCGGCTGGGGGCATAGTCGAAAAGGATCACTGGCCGATCAGGTGGGCCGCCGGTTTGTACCCACATCCAGGATTGACTGCTGGGCTCACGCCCAGGCTCTTTCAACACCTGCACGCGGGTTTCATCACAGTGGATGATCCGACTGCTCAACAGGCTTTCGCGCATCAGATTCAGCAGCGGCTGCAAGTGCTCGCTGCACTGAATCACCCAGCGTGCCAAGGTTTGGCGTGGGATATCGATACCGTGGCGCCCCAGAACTTTTTCGAAGCGGTGAAGCGGCAGGCCGTCTACATATTTGGTGGTCAGCAGCATGGCCAGCACACTTGGGCTGGCCATGCTTTTCTCGATCACCTGGGCGGGCTTGTCCGCCATTGCGGGCGCTGACTCGCAGTCCCGGCAGCCGTACACCTTGCGAACATGTTTGATGACGCGAATTTGCATCGGGACGATTTCAAGCTGTTCGCTGACCTCTTCACCGATGACATGTTTGCGGCAGCCGCAAGCGCAGGTCAGTTCATGCTCGGGCAGTTCGTGGACGACTTCGATACGCGGCAAATCAGCCGGCAGTGGCTTACGCTTGCCACAGCGCTTGGTCGGTGCAACGACTTCTTCGTCGCCGGCCTCATCCAAGGGCTCGGCCAGGCTTTCCGCCTCGTCGAAGAGCGGCAATTGTGGCGTTGCCGCATCGCCTGTCTGCTCGGTCTTGCGCCCGAACAGGCGCTGGCGCAGCAGCGCAACTTCCTCTTCGAGATGAACGATCTTGCCCTTGTCGGACGCGCGCTCGTTGATCATCTGCTCAAGCAATTGCTTGAGCAGAACAGGGTCGTCAGGGAGGTTTTCGGGCATGGAAATCATGCCGCGGATTATACCGAATCAGGCCACGTATCGAGGCGTCAAAACCTGATGCGGACGGTTGCGCCAGAGGTCGAAGCCGTCGAGTAGCCAGTTCAGTTCCCGAACGGTCAGTACGATGGCGACGTCAGTTGGATCGGGTGAGGTTTTGAACCGTTCGGAGTCCAGGCGTTTGAGCCACAGGCAGAAGCTGTTGCGTTCCCAATACAAGATCTTCACGCGGTTGCGCGGCTTGTTGAGGAAAACGAAAAGCACCGGGTCGAACACCGCCACCTTGATATCGAGTTCGACCAGCGCGGCCAGGCCATCGATGGATTTTCGAAAGTCGACGGGCTTGGGGTAGAGGTAGACTTTTTCGACTTTGGCGTCGGGTCGCATCATCGTCGGCGAACTCCAGAAAGAAATCGGGAGCACAGCATCGGGGATCGGGTAAGCGCTTTGAATGTGGGGTTCATGGAGCGCTTACGTTCAAAGTCAGTGAGCCGAATAAGGTCTGGGTAACCGATATCACTTACATCCGCACCTATGAAGGATGGCTGTACCTGGCGGTAGTCCTGGATCTGTTTTCCCGCCAAGTGATTGGCTGGTCAATGAAGCCCCGGATGTGCAGCGACCTGGCGATTGACGCGATGTTGATGGCCGTGTGGCGCCGCAAACCACGGCAGCAAGTGATGATTCATTCAGACCAAGGCAGTCAATTCAGTAGCTCAGATTGGTAAAGCTTCTTGAAGGCCAACAATATAATCAGCAGCATGAGCCGGCGGGGAAACTGCCACGACAATGCCGTAGCCGAAAGCTTTTTCCAGCTTTTGAAGCGGGAGCGAATCCGACGGAAAATCTACGCAACACGTGACGAAGCCCGAAGTGATATTGGGCCTGCCCTGTGGCAGCGGACGCCAAGAAGCTGGTTACTGAGCCAACTGCCTTAAGCCTTTTGCGTATTCGTTCGGTGAACGATAGCCCAGTGCCGAATGCAGCCGACTGCTGTTGTAAAACCCATGGATGTAGCTGGCAATTGCCAGGTGAGCCTGTTTCTTGGTGGGGTAGACCGTGCAGGCTTCCTCCCTCTTCAACGTAGCGAAGAAGCTTTCAGCTACAGCGTTATCCCAGCAGTTTCCTCTCCGGCTCATGCTCTGCGCGAAGCCCTTCTTGGCCAAAGCGAAACGAAATTTGCTGCTCGCGTACTGGCGCCCTTGGTCGGAATGGAAAACCACTCCGTAGACGCCCAAACATGCGTTCCAGGCGTTCATGAAAGCGCGCTCGACCAAGTCGTCAGGCATCCTGTCCGCCAAGCTGTAGCCCAGCACTTGACGCGTTTGGATACTCAGTACCACTGCCAGATAAAGCCAACCCTCTTTCGTAGAGATATAAGTGATATCGCTGACCCAGGCTGGGGTGGTGCTTTGGACAGAGAACTGTCGATCCAATAAGTTACTCGCCACCGGCAGCGCATGGTGACTGTCGGTGGTGCACGGCCTGAAACCGCCCTTGGATCGGCCTTGTAGGTGCTCTTCATGCATCAGCCGGTCAACGCGCTTGTGACCCACCGCGTGGGCCTGTTGCCGTAGCGCCTCGACCAGCCTCGGTCGACCATAGGTCTTACGGCTAGCCGCATAAGCCTTGCGCAGATCGATGCGAATTTGTGCATCCGGATCTGGACGGCCTTGGCGGTGCAGATAGTCGTAAAACCCTGAAACCGAGACACCCATCACCCGGCACAATAGACGCACCGGGAACTGAGCCCGTTCTTCAGCGACGAAGGCGTATCTCACCTGGACTCTTTGGCAAAGAATACCGCCGCCTTTTTTAGGATTTCACGCTCCAGTTTGAGCTCAGCGTTCTCGGCTCGTAATCGCGCTAATTCGCTATCTTCCTTGGTGATCGGGCGACGGTCAGCAGAGCTCAACGGCTGGCCACTGCGCGAAGCGTTAACCCAGTTGTCCAACGTTTTCACAGATATCTCCAGCTGGCGAGCAGCTTCCGTCCTGCCAAGCGTTTCAGCCAGCGCAACGGCCTGAATCTTGAACTCATCGGTGTAGTTGCGGCGAGTGGTCGGGTACATGGCAACCTCCAAGATAGCGATGTAAGTATCGCTTCTTGGCGTCCGTTGTCACGGGGCAGGCCCACTGATTAGTTTTTATGCAGGAACAGCGGCAGCTTTGTCCTTGAACATTTTCGATGCGACCCGCCGCCCTTTTTCCCTAAGTGGAGACTCGATGAATCTGTATGAAGCCTCACTCAGCAGGAGGGTTAGAGCAAGTGCCGCGATTCCCAGGATGTAAGGCGTTTCACCACCCTTAGGCAGCACGCCATAGAAGCGGACAAATGTCTCACGCACAAGGAGAATGGAAAGCATATGAGTAAGGTACATTGAGTATGATCTCTCTCCAAGGTAAGCCATTACCTTCGAGCAAGCTCCAGTGCGCGCAAAGTATCCTTTATCGTAGGAGGCAACAAAGACAAGCAAGCCAGAGACCAAGGCCACAAGCCCGTTAAAGAACCAGACAACCTCCTTCTTTGCAACCAACACCAAAAGCATACACAGAACAATTGAGCAAATCATTCGCGAACGTGTTGAATCCAAGAAGCGTGGAGCCAGACTTTCTGCATACCCCTTAACATGAATACATGCTATCAACACGCCAATGCAGATAGCATCGGTCCGGAAAAACCAAAGCGGAGACGGCCATGGGCGATGGAGGAACATCTGAGAAACAGCCAAGGCGGCGGCCAATATAGCGATCTTTCGATTCCCAAGGAAAAACAGTAAAACTGGGAAAATAAAGTAGAACTGCTCTTCAAGTGAAAGGCTCCAATAGATCCTTAATGGCGAAGCGGCAGTACACTGAACATACTCAGTGTAAAGACAAGAAACCATTCTGAAATTTTCTACTTGAAGCCAAGCCGCCACTGCTGCTAAAACGTTGTGCTCGAACGTATCAAAGGAGTTGCGTTGGTTGTAAGCAAAGGAGAGAAACAGCACTACTAACGACCAAAACAGTGCAGCAGGCCACAGCCTAAAAAACCGTCTAACCAAGAAAGGTACATAGAAACGGATGAAGTTAGATTCGCGCTTAGCAAGAAGCCCTCTGGCAATTACGAACCCCGATATACAAAAGAATAAGTCAACACCACCACCAAGCCAAAAATAGTGCGTATATGCGCTAAGCGGCAACACAAGCGGCTCAAGGTGAGCGATTACCGTCAACAATATGGCGTATCCGCGTAGGCTCTGAATTTCTAAATTTTTGCTTGCCACAACCCCTCCCTAAAGCAGTCACAATCGACGCAAAAACGGGATAATACAGTAGCCCTAGGTTGTGCGCATTCGCCAATACTGCCAGCTCGTCGCGATGTCACTCTGGAGGCTTAGGCCAGTCTACATCGGATCAGTATCCAAGCTGTTCCGTGATGCGATTTAGAGCTACACGGTATCGCTTCCATTCGATCAGCGATGCAATCTCAGCCTCGGTCGCCTCATCGAGATCAGCGTAAGCGGTCAGGCATCCCGTCTTGCGCAACTAAGTCGGTTGCCATCGATGCGGCAACAACTCCCCAATCTCACTCGCCCGCTGCGTCGGCAAGCGAGTAAGAACATCCTTCAGATAAGCATACGCATCATGCCCGTTGAGCTTGGCCGATTGGATCAAACTCATCAGCGCCGCAGCACGTTGACCGCTGCGTAGTGAGCCAGCAAACAACCAGTTCTTCCGCCCTAGAGCCCATGCCCGTATCTGATTTTCCAGGTGGTTATTGTCTATGGGCACCGCGCCGTCATCCAGGTAACGGCGCAACGCAGCCCAACGCTTGAGGCTATAATCCAGCGCCTTGGTAATCCCCAAACCTTCATGCACACGCTCGCGCTGGGCGATCATCCAGGCATGAAACGCGTCCATCAGGGGAGCTGCTTTTTCCTGGCGTATTCGTCGCCGGACATCCGGTTCCAAATCGCGGACTTCGCGTTCAACTTCATATAAAGCCGCGATGTACCGCAATGCTTGCTCGGCCAGCACGCTTTTTTGGGTGACGTGCAGATTGTAGAACTTACGGCGGGCGTGGGTCATGCAGCCGATTTCAGTGACGCCAAGTGCAAAACTGGCTTTGTAACCACCGTAATCGTCGCAGACCAACTTGCCTTTCCAGCCGCCGAGGAAGTTACGGGTATACTCGCCCGAGCGGCCAGGGCTGAAGTCGTACACCACCGCGCTTATCTCAGCGAACGCGGTCGTGGCGTAGCCCCAAACATAAGCTCGATGGGTTTTCTTCTCGCCCGGCGCGAGCATCTGCACCGGCGTTTCATCGACATGCACCACGTTGTGCTCAAGCACGACTTCGCGCAGGGCATCGACCAGTGGCTGTAATTGCACGCCGCAAACGCCGACCCAACTGGCCAGTGTTGAACGAGGAATCGCGAGACCTGCCCGCCCGAAGATTTGCTCCTGGCGGTACAACGGCAAATGATCGGCGTATTTCGCGATCATCACCTGGGCCAACAGCCCGGCCGTCGGGATGCCTTTGTCGATCACCTGCGCCGGCACTGGCGCCTGAATCAAGGTTTCGCAGTTGTCGCAGACCCATTTGCCACGAATATGCCGTTCAACGCGAAACACACCTGGTACGTAGTCGAGCTTCTCGCTGACGTCTTCGCCGATGCGCTTGAGGGCGCACCCGCATTGGCATTGAGTGTTTTCTGGATCGTGATGAATCAGTGTGCGAGGAAACTCGGCAGGCAACGCAGTGCGTTTGGGTTGCTGGCGGACTGCCGATTGCGCTGGCTTCGGTGCCAGGATTTCAAGCTCTGCTTCGATGGCGGCCAGGTCGGTCTCAATCAGGTCGTCGAGCAAGCTGGCCTGATCAGGGCTGAACGACTCGGAACGTTTGGCGAAGCGGTGGCGTTTGAGCTGGGCTATTTCGTGAATGAGTTGCTGATTGCGGGTCTTCTGATGAAGCACCTCTTTGTCGAGGCTCGCCAGCTGCGTATCTAGATGCTCAACGCGTTTGAGCAACTGCGCAGCGAGGCTGCGCAGTTGTTCGGTGTCGAGCTGATCGAGAGGAGTAGTAGGAATCATGGCGTTGACTCTGCCCGATCTGCTGATCAATGTATGTCATCCATGTCTCTTAATGGTTACGGATGGCTCCGTCAGACCCAAGCCGTTGCCAGGGAAGACCGACGACCAGAGCCTGTAATTGCTCGGGGCTTAACTCCATTTGATCGCCATGTCGGTTGCTCGGCCAGGAAAACTTCCCCTGGTGCAGGCGACGTGACGCCAACCAAACGCCCAGTCCGTCGTGCACTAACACCTTCATGCGGTTGCCCCGGCGATTGGCAAAGAGGTAAGCGCAGTGCGGCTGCGCCGCACCGAAGACAGACACGACACGGGCGAGGGCTTTCTCGGTGCCGGAGCGCATATCCATCGGTTCGGTGGCCAGCCAGATCGCATCGATGCGGATCACGAAGCAAGTCCACGGACAAAACGGACACACCCTTCGGGATCAGAAGACGGCCATTTCACCGTGATGGTTTGCTCGCCAAATGGCAGCTCGATGACCACAGATGACTCGGCCTGCCTTTTCGGGGCGACCTTTACCGGAACAAACGCCGGCAGGGTTGCGGGTGGTTGATCTCGGAAAAGTGGCAGCCACTTGCGGATCACGTTGGCATTGATGCCGTGACTGATGGCTACGCTGGAAATGGAGGCGCCGGGTTGCAGGCATTCCTGGACAACCTGGGCTTTGAACGACTTGGGGTAAGAGCTTCGTTGGCGCATTTAAGGGCTATCGCGTCCGCTTAAAAATAGGCGGACACCATCGCCCTTAATTTGGGAGGTCGGTAGGTGTGTTCACCGTTCGCTTACAGATCAGCTGCATTCTGAAGGGGGGCAAACCTAAGGGTAGCGGTAGCCAACAATCCATCTCGGGTAGTTAATGCGATGCTTTCCAGACTTGGAGCAGATGCCTGAGGGAATTCGGCGAATCGTGAGTCACATCTCCAATTTCAACGATGCCAGGCCATACATCTGGGTTTTGTTCGCTTGGGAATACGCTTATGATTTTTCCGTTTGCATCAATCTGGGTAAATAGCATGTCATCAAATCTCGTACTGTGTAGCGCAACCGATAAAGGACGCCTTACCTGTATTAGAGTTTGTCGAGGCATAGACTGTCTGCGCGACGGCTATTGGCGAGAGCAGCGAATCAAGGAGCTTGAGCAGCAGCTTGAGCTGATGAGCCAAAAGGCTCAGTTTTTTGAGACGGTAGTTGATGTCCTGAAGAATTATTACGGTGTATCGGTCATAAAAAAGCGATCCGGCAAGTCCTCTCGCAAGGTCAAGTCGAAGGACTGAGCATTGCCAGGGCTTGTCAGTTTCTAGGCATCAGCCGACAGGCTTACTACAAGCGTAATCGAGCTGCCGATAGCAAAGCATATCAGGCAGATCGGGTTGACGAGTTTGTTCAGCAAGTCCGGATGCGCCAGCCCCGCTTGGGGACGCGAAAGCTTCATTATCTGCTGCATCGCCAGCCTGACAGGCGTGTCCAAGTCGGGCGAGACCGGTTGTTTCAAGTCTTGGGAGAGCGTCGCTTGCTGGTGCTGCCCAAGCGGGCATATCACAAGACAACGCAAAGTTTTCATCGCTTCTACCGTCATCCCAACCTACTCAAAGCAGGCCCGAATCAGGTTGTCCCGTCAGGCCCGGAGCACGGTAAAGGTCTTCTTCGCTGACCCCCATAACCCATAGCAGCGCGGTACGAACGAAAATACGAATGGTCTTCTGCGCCAATACTTCCCCAAAGGTACCGACATGTCTCGCTGGAGTGCTCAACAGATCCAAGCTGTAGCCCAGGTACTGAACGCGAGGCCCCGAAAATCACTTGGCTGGAAATCACCCGCTGAAGCTCTGAATGAGCATCTGTTCAACAATCCAGTGTTGCAACCACCGATTCAATCCGCCCAGTTTAGTAGCTAAGATTGGCAATGTAATCAGCAGGATGCGTCGCGTGGAAATTTCCACGACAATGCCGGGGTCGAAAGATATTTCCAGCATTTAAAGCGGGAACGAATCCTACAAAAAATCTACGCAGCGCGCGAAGAAGCCCGAAGTGATATCCCCGATTGCATCTAGATGCAATATAACTCTAAGCTTCAATATGGCAGTGCTATGCAGCTGAATCCAGTAGATTATGAAAAACGCTATTTTCTGAGTTTGGATAGCGTCTAGGGAGCCAGGAACGATTCATGCTGTACTTGCATTGTTGGTAATTGTCGAGTCGTGGTTACAGTGTAGGGCTTTCTGATGGCGGTGTTATGCCGTTTTGGCCAAGATTTGTATCAATAATTGAACTTGAAAACGTAATAGAGTATCGCCCAAGATCACTAAGGTTCCGTCCAAAGTTTACAGACACCCCTTGAGTAATCCACTTGTAAGCCTCTGTCTCGTAACATGCTCCAGAGTTTAATTTTACCCAATGGCTTGCACTTGTTGCTGGCTCCCCTAGCTTATCAGTGAGCATTTCTTTGACCAGATACAGATTGCTGGCGTTGCCAGTCAACACCAATTGACTTACAGTCTGATCCGTAACAGTAGCGAAAAGCTTATAATTTTGCGGAATTGGCAAATACGGTAAACCCCGGATCTCATAGGTTCCAAGTTTTGTGGTCGCAATCCGGCAAGGTTCACTTGGATAATTTTCTGCCGCTGCACACTCCGGCACCTCGGCCATGAAATTCCCTTGCAGCTCAACACCTAGGAACGCACTAGGCGTGATAACTTGGTCAGCAAGCTGCGTGGATTGTGCCCAGATAGGCAAGGGGGCAAACAGGGCCGCAATAACGACAGAACGAATCATGGAAGGCATGAGCGATCCCAGTGAGTGGATGGTTTTCGTGAAAATGGTCAGTATTTTGCACTGCCGGCAATGACAGTACAAGTGTCAACAGCGTAAAAGGCGTCTTACCGCTATACTTCTGCAAATTCCCGTCTAGAATTGCGCTAGCTACTTTCAGTCACACACATGAGAAGCGTTCAACCCTATGACAGTACTGGTTACCGGCGGCGCCGGCTTCATCGGTGCGAATTTCGTGCTGGATTGGGTAAGCCAGTCAGGCGAAAACCTAATTAACCTGGACAAGCTGACGTACGCCGGCAACCTGCAAAGCCTGGCCAGCCTGGAGGGAAACCCGCAGCATTTTTTCGTGCACGGTGATATAGGTGACGGTGCGTTGATTAAGCGCCTGCTGGAGGAGCACCGCCCGCGAGCAGTGCTCAACTTCGCAGCCGAGTCGCATGTCGACCGCTCCATTCACGCGCCGCAAGCTTTTGTGGAAACCAACGTGGTGGGTACCTTCCAGCTGCTTGAAGCGATTCGCGGTTACTGGCAGGACCTGGATGAGGTTGATCGGGCTGCGTTCCGCTTCCTGCACGTCTCTACCGACGAGGTCTATGGCTCGCTCAAAGCTGGTGAGCCGGCGTTCACTGAAACGCATCAATATCAGCCCAACAGCCCATACTCTGCCAGTAAAGCGGCGAGTGACCACCTGGTACGCTCCTACCACCACACCTACGGTCTGCCCGTGCTGACCACCAACTGCTCGAACAACTACGGGCCACTGCATTTCCCGGAAAAACTCATTCCGTTGATGATCGTCAACGCCTTGGGCGGCAAGGTGCTGCCAGTGTATGGCGATGGTCAGCAGATTCGCGACTGGCTGTACGTCAAAGACCACTGCAGCGCCATTCGCCGGGTGCTGGAAGCCGGCACGGTGGGCGAGGTGTACAACGTTGGCGGCTGGAACGAGAAGCCGAACCTCGAGATCGTCAGGTGCGTCTGCGCCCTGCTGGACGAGCTGCGCCCGCGGGCTGACGGCAAGCCCTATGCGGCGCAGATCTCCTACGTCGCCGACCGCCCTGGCCACGACCGGCGCTATGCCATCGATGCCCGCAAGCTGGAGCGCGAGCTGGGCTGGAAGCCGGCCGAGACGTTCGAGACCGGTATTCGCAAAACGGTGCAGTGGTACCTGGACAACGCCGCCTGGGTCGAGGGCGTGCAGTCGGGCAGTTATCGCGAATGGGTAGAAAAGAACTACAGCGGCCGTTCAGGGAAGCACGACACATGAGCACGATCAAACCACGCAAAGGCATCATTCTGGCGGGCGGCTCGGGTACGCGCCTGCACCCGGCGACACTGGCGATTTCCAAGCAACTGCTGCCGGTGTACGACAAACCGATGATCTACTACCCGCTGACCACGCTGATGCTGGCGGGTATCCGCGACATTCTGATCATCTCCACCCCGATGGACACACCGCGCTTCGAGCAATTGCTGGGCGATGGCCACCAGTGGGGCATCAACATCAGCTATGCGGTGCAGCCTTCGCCGGACGGCCTGGCCCAGGCCTTCATCATTGGCGAAGGTTTCATCGGCAACGACCTGTCGGCGCTGGTGCTGGGCGACAACATCTACTACGGCCACGACTTCCACAAGTTGCTCGACGGTGCCATGGCGCGCAGCGAAGGGGCGAGTGTATTCGCCTACCATGTGACCGACCCCGAGCGCTATGGCGTGGTCGAGTTCGATGGCCAAGGCAGGGCTGTCAGCCTGGAGGAAAAGCCACAGCAGCCGAAGTCCAACTATGCGGTGACCGGGCTGTATTTCTACGACCAGGATGTGATCGAGATGGCCAAGGGGCTCAAGCCATCGCCACGTGGCGAGCTGGAGATCACCGACATCAACCGGCTCTACATGGAACGGGGGCACTTGTCGGTCGAGGTCATGGGCCGGGGTTATGCCTGGCTCGATACCGGTACCCATGATTCGCTGCTCGAGGCCAGTGGTTACATAGCCACCCTCGAGCGCCGGCAGGGCCTCAAGGTCGCATGCCCGGAGGAAATGGCCTTCCGCCAGCAGTGGATCGGTGCGGAGCAGCTGCAAGCGCTGGCCGAGCCGATGCGCAAGAACGGCTATGGCCAGTACCTGCTGCGTCTGCTGCGTGATCCTGTCCTGCAAGGTTGAAGGTAGTGTGCACGCCTGCCGTAGGATGTTTCGCTGGCGGGTGTGCAACATGCTGTGACGTCTGATTTGGTAACCATTGCCCGCTGGGAACAACTGCCTGTGTGCCGCTAGGTTGTAGGGGCAGCCAAGGAAACTGGCTGTCCGCAACCTCAATTCACAGGAGTGACCCTCATGCGCAATACCGTCCTCAATTACCTGCTGTTGCCTCTGTTCGCCGGCTTGTCGTTTTCCCTCAGCGCGGCGCCGGGGGCTGCGACGGTGCCGACCGAGCCAGTACCGCTGGTCAGCCAGGCGCAGGCGCCGGTGGAACGCTTGAATTTGAACGCCGCTGATGCATCGACATTGCAGAAGGAGCTGAACGGGATCGGCAAAGCCAAGGCCGAGGCGATCGTGGCGTATCGGGAGGCCAATGGGCCGTTCGCCACGGTGGACGAACTGCTCGAAATCAGGGGAATAGGCAGCGCGCTGCTGGAGCGCAATCGCGACAGGCTGATGGTGGAGTAGTGGTGTAACAGCATGCCCTTTGTGGGAGCCGGCTTGCCGGCGATCGGGCCAACCCGGTTTCTTGTCTGTGCTGGCCTCATCGCCGGCGAGCCGGCTCCCGCAGGGGTTGTTGCTTCAATCTCGGTTATCGGTCCTGCGCATCCTTGGCATCCGCCTCGGCATTGCGTTCATGCACCTTGCGCAGTTGCTCTTCGGTCAGCGGCAGTTTTTTCGCTGTATCGCGCAGCATCATCAGCCCGCCGACGATCGAGCCGAGGGCTATGATGAGTATCAGCCAGGCATACCAGGGCATTGTCGTTCTCCTGTGGCGTCGAGGGCTTCGCTTGTATAGCGGTTGATCGGTTCCCTTGACCATTGGTTCAATTATAGGAGCCATGCCTGGCCGGGCCAATTCTGATGACCCGCGGCCCCCAAAGCCTGCGTCACTTCGTTTACAATGCGCGCCGATTTCGACTTGCCAAGAGACCCTGACCATGTCCGCCTGCCAGACGCCCCTGATCGTCGCCCTGGATTTTCCCACCCGTGACGCCGCCCTGAAGCTGGCCGACCAGCTCGACCCTGCCCTGTGCCGGGTGAAGGTTGGCAAGGAGCTGTTCACCAGCAGTGCTTCGGGCATTGTCGAGACCCTGTGCGCCAAGGGCTTCGAAGTGTTCCTCGACCTCAAGTTCCACGACATTCCCAACACCACGGCCATGGCGGTCAAGGCGGCGGCGGAGATGGGCGTATGGATGGTCAACGTGCATTGCTCCGGTGGCCTGCGCATGATGTCGGCCTGCCGCGAAGAGCTGGCCAAGCGCAGTGGCCCGCAGCCGCTGCTGATCGGTGTGACCGTGCTGACCAGCATGGAGCGTGAGGACTTGGCCGGCATCGGTCTGGATGTCGACCCGCAGGAGCAGGTGCTGCGCCTGGCTGCGCTGGCCGAGAAGGCGGGCATGGACGGTCTGGTGTGCTCGGCCCTGGAAGCGCCGGCGCTCAAATCTGCGCACCCGTCGCTGCAGCTGGTGACGCCTGGCATTCGCCCGGCCGGGAGTGCGCAGGACGACCAACGCCGCATTCTTACCCCACGCCAGGCACTGGATGCCGGTTCCGACTACTTGGTGATCGGCCGCCCGATCAGCCAGGCGGCAGACCCGGCTCAGGCGCTGGCGGCGGTGGTGGCCGAGATTCGCGGCTGATTCGCGAAGCAAAAAAATGGGGCTGCATGTGCAGCCCCTTTTTTTTGCTTCGTGTTTCAGGTAATGACCAGCGGCTGGAACGACTTGACCAGGTCATCCAGCGCCTTGATCTGCGCCAGGAACGGCTCCAGCTTGTCCAGTGGCAGGGCGCTCGGGCCGTCGCACTTGGCCTGGTCCGGGTTCGGGTGGGCTTCCAGGAACAGGCCTGCCAGGCCTACAGCCATGCCGGCACGGGCCAGGTCGACGACCTGCTCGCGGCGGCCACCGGAGGCGGCGCCGGACGGGTCGCGGTTCTGCAGGGCGTGGGTGACGTCGAAGATGATCGGCAGGTTGTTGCAGGTCTTCTTCATCACGCCGAAGCCGAGCATGTCCACGACTAGGTTGTCGTAGCCCATGCAGGTGCCACGGTCGCAGAGGATCAGCTGGTCGTTACCGGCTTCGTTGAACTTCTGCACGATGTTCTGCATCTGCGAAGGGCTGAGGAACTGCGGCTTCTTGATGTTGACCGGCTTGCCGGTCTTGGCCAGGGCCACTACCAGGTCGGTCTGGCGGGCCAGGAAGGCCGGCAGTTGCAGGACGTCGACGACTTCGGCGACCGGGGCGCACTGGTAGATCTCGTGCACGTCGGTGATGATCGGGACGCCGAACTCGGCTTTGACCTTCTCGAAGATGCGCAGGCCTTCTTCCATGCCCGGGCCACGGTAGGAGTGGATCGAGGAGCGGTTGGCCTTGTCGAAGCTGGCTTTGAAGACATAGGGGATGCCCAGCTTCTGAGTGACGCGCACGTACTCTTCACAGGCCTTGAGGGCCAGGTCTTCGGATTCGAGGACGTTGATGCCGCCGAAGAGGACGAAGGGTGCGCTGTTGGAGCACTCGATGGTTGGGGTGATCTTGATCATGTTCTTTCTCTGCAAATCCCAGTCACTGGTTTCAGTGGCGATGGGTGATCTTACAAGATCTCGGTGAGCCGTGCAGGCCCACGAATTCTGGAAAGCTCATGGATAGCGCGATCCCTGTGGGAGCCGGCTTGCCGGCGATAGGGCCCGAATGGTGTTTGCATGGGCCGGCCTCATCGCCGGCAAGCCGGCTCCCACAGTCAAACGAGTGGATTCAGACCTTCAGCACCAACTTGCCGAAGTTCTCCCCGCTGAACAGCTTGAGCAGCGTCTCGGGGAAGGTCTCCAGGCCGTCCACCACATGTTCTTTGCTCTTGACCTTGCCGCTGGCCAGCCACCCGGCAATCTCCTGCGCGGCCTTGCCATAGTCCTTGGCGTGGTCCATCACCACGAACCCTTCCATCCGCGCGCGGTTCACCAGCAGCGCCAGGTAGTTGGCCGGGCCCTTGACCGCTTCCTTGTTGTTGTACTGGCTGATGGCGCCGCAGATGACGATGCGGGCCTTGAAGTTGATGCGGGTGAGCACCGCGTCGAGGATCTCGCCGCCCACGTTGTCGAAGTACACGTCGACGCCCTTGGGGCATTCACGCTTCAGGCCGGCCAGCACGTCCTCGGCCTTGTAGTCGATCACGCCATCGAAGCCCAGTTCGTCCATGAGGTACTGGCATTTCTGTGCGCCGCCGGCGATGCCGACCACACGGCAACCCTTGAGCCTGGCGATCTGGCCGACGATGCTGCCGACCGCACCCGCCGCGCCCGAGATGACCACCGTGTCGCCGGCCTTGGGCTGGCCCACGTCGAGCAGGGCGAAGTAGGCGGTCATGCCGGTCATGCCCAGCGCCGACAGGTAGCGGGGCAGGGGGGCGAGGTTGGGGTCGATGTTGTGCAGGCCCTGGGGTTCGCCGGTGAAGTAGTCCTGCACGCCCAGCGCACCGCTGACGTGGTCGCCGGGTTTGTAGTCAGGGTGCCTGGAGGCAACCACTTCGCCCACGCCGAGCGCGCGCATCACCTGGCCCAGGGCCACGGGCGGGATGTACGACTTGCCTTCGTTCATCCAGCCGCGCATGGCCGGGTCCAGCGACAGGTACAGGTTGCGCACCTGTACCTGCCCCTCGGCCGGTGCTTCGGCGGGCACGGTCTCGAAGCTGAAGTCGTCGCGGCGCACGGCACCGACCGGGCGTTTGGCTAGCAGGAAGCGGCGGTTGCTCTGGGTCATGGCGGGTCCTTGAGGGCGGTAGGCGAAAGCGTTGAATCTAGTCTGCTGATGCAGGGCAGTGGGCAAAATCACTGGTAAGCATGGTAGCCCAACCGTTGCCCTGATGATGCTGCCCAGCCGGGCGGAGGGCTGACTAGACTCATGGCCGACCTTTCACGATCGGGAGCAACCCATGAGCATGACCTTTTCCGGCCAGGTAGCCCTGGTCACCGGCGGCGCGGCGGGTATCGGCCGGGCGACGGCGCTGGCGTTCGCCCGCGAGGGCCTGAAGGTGGTGGTGGCCGACCTCGATCCGGTGGGCGGCGAGGCCACGGTGGCCCTGTTGCGCGAGGCCGGTGGCGAGGCGCTGTTCGTGGCTTGTGACGTGACCCGCGATGCCGAGGTTCGCCAGCTGCATGAGCGGGTCATCCAGGCCTATGGCCGCTTGGACTACGCCTACAACAACGCCGGCATCGAGATCGAGCAGGGCCGCCTCGCCCAGGGCAGCGAAGCGGAGTTCGACGCCATCATGGGGGTCAACGTCAAAGGCGTATGGCTGTGCATGAAGTACCAACTGCCGCTGCTGTTGGCCCAGGGCGGCGGTGCGATCGTCAACACCGCATCGGTGGCCGGGCTGGGTGCCGCGCCGAAGATGAGCATCTACAGCGCGTCCAAGCATGCGGTGATCGGCCTGACCAAGTCGGCGGCCATCGAATATGCCAAGAAGGGTATCCGGGTGAATGCGGTGTGCCCGGCGGTCATTGATACCGACATGTTCCGCCGCGCCTACGAGGCCGACCCGCGCAAGGCCGAATTCGCCGCTGCCATGCACCCGGTGGGGCGCATCGGCAAGGTCGAGGAAATCGCCAGCGCGGTGCTGTACCTGTGCAGCGATGGCGCGGCGTTCACCACTGGCCATAGCCTGACCGTGGATGGCGGGGCGACTGCCATCTGATCAAGACCTGCGCAAGAAACTGAGGGAGAACCTCTGGGAGGGCCTGCGAGAAAAAAACTGTGGGAGCCGGCTTGCCGGCGATAGAGCCAGAGCAGGTATTCGCCAGGATTGGCCTCATCTACCAGGGCGCACCCAGCGACTGGCTGCGGATCAATGTCGCTTATGGGCAGGACGCATGCGCCCAAGCCTTCCTTCTGCACGCAGGGCGACCTTCAGCACGCTGAAAGCGACACGCACATAGCCATTTGACACTATTGTGCCGCCGAGCGCTTGTGCGCGGGCTGGCAAGGTTGCCACCCTTGGCCCTCGGCACAACCTGACAAGTCGAAGGGGGATCGGCGATGGCAGCGAGCAGGCACGGTGTTCTGGCCAACCTGGGCATGGCCCGCAAGATGGGCCTGGGCTTTGCCCTGGTGTTGCTGCTGACCCTGGCGGTGGCAGCCATCGGTATCGCTGCCTTGCACAGTGTCGGCCAGCGTTTCGACAGCCTGCGCGAGCTGGGCCGTTTGAATACCGACCTGTTGCGGCTGCGTCAGCACGAGCAGGCCTTCGCCCTGCGCTCCGACAGCGAAGAGGCCGAAGCCTTGCGCAGCGGCCTGCGCAACCTGAGCGAGCGCGTCCGCAGTCAGCCTGCTCTGGCGGCAGTCGAGTCAGACCTGGCGGCCTATGGCCAGGCATTTGATGCCTACGTCGAAGTGGTGCAGGGCAAGGAGCTGGTGCTGGATACCGCCAGCTGGTCGGTGTCCAGCGTGGCCAACAACCTCGACGTGGTGCAGGCCGGATTGGCTGACGACGGCGCCTACACCCTCAAGCAATCCCAGGGTCAGCAAGGCAGTGAATTTCTCGAGCAGTCCGCGCAGGTGGCGCAGGTGTCGCGGCTGATGCTGCAGGCCATGGACCAGGCACGGGTGCGCCTGGAGCAAAGCCGCAAGGGTGAGGGGGATGCCAGCCAAGGGCGCATAGAGCAGACGGTCGAAGCCGCAACGCTGGTCGACCAGCTCAAGACAACGGTGGCCGATGCCGGTTACCAGAGCGTGCTGGGCGAGGTGGCCGGACACATTGCCGGATTTACCGGCAAGCTCGACGAATACACCGACCTGCTCGGCAAGGAACAAGGCCTCAAGGCGCAATTGCAGGCGCGTGCCGAGCAGGTCACCGGGCGGGTGGATCAAGCCTATGTCGGGCAAGAGCAGGCCATGCAGGCCGAGTTGACGCGCAATGCGCTGGCCATCGCTGCCGCGACCGCCCTGGCGCTGCTGGTGGGGGTGCTGGCCGCCTGGCTGATCACCCGTGCGCTGGTCGGCCCGCTCAAGCGTGTGATTGCCCGGGCCCGGCGCATTGCCGACGGGGAACTGGGCGATGAGCCGCAGGCCCCGCGCAACGATGAAGTGGGCCAGTTGATGCGGGCCATGCAGCACATGGCGACCGGCTTGTCGGGCATCGTCAGGGGCCTGCAGCAAGGCATCGAGCAATTGGCGGGCAACGCCCAGGCGCTGTCGGCGGTGACCGAGCAGACCAACCGCGAAGTGGGCAGCCAGAAGGATGAGACCGAGCAGGTGGCCACCGCCATGCAGCAGATGACGGCCACCGTGCACGATGTGGCGCGCAATGCCGAAGAAGCCGCGTTGGCTGCGCAGGCCGCCGATGCCAAGGTCGATTCCGGCCAGCAGGTGGTGCGCCAGAGCATGCAGCGCATCGAGCAACTGGCCGCTGCGGCGGAAACCGCCAGTGCTGGCATCGATAGCCTGAGCGCCGAGATCCACACCATCGGCGGTGTGCTGGAAGTGATCAAGAGCGTGGCCGAACAGACCAACCTGCTGGCGCTCAACGCCGCCATCGAAGCGGCCCGGGCGGGCGAACAGGGGCGAGGTTTTGCGGTGGTGGCCGATGAGGTGCGGGCCCTGGCCCGGCGTACACGGCAATCGACCGAGGAGATCGAGCGGCTGGTCGCCAGCCTGCGTGGCAATGCCCAGCAGTCGGTGGCGCAGATTCGCGGCAGCACCGAGCTGGTGCGCCTGGCGGTGGCCGACGCGCTGCAGACCGAAAGTGCCTTGGGCAGCATTGCCCTGGCGGTGTCATCGATCCAGCAGATGAACCAGCAGATTGCCGCGGCAGCGGAGCAGCAGAGTTCGGTGGCTGAAGAGATCAGCCGCAGTGTCACGCAGATTCGTGGGAGTGCCGATCAGGCGGCGTTGGCGATGCAGGGCAATGCGCTGTCCAGTGTCGAGCTGGCGCAGTTGGGCAACGACCTGAAGGGGATGGTGGGGCATTTCAGGTTGTGATTGTCTTCGTGGGCCCTATCGCCGGCAAACCGGCTCCCACAGTGTCACCACGGTTCTCAGGCTTGCGGTGTACCTGCGGGAGCCGGCTTGCCGGCGATAGGGCCCAACCAGTCAAACCCTGCGCGGGCTGAGAATCAACAGGGTCAGCACCCCCGCGACTATCCCCCAGAACGCCGACCCGATCGAGAACAGGGTGAACCCCGACGCCGTCACCATGAAGGTGATCAGCGCCGCCTCCCGCTCCCGCACTTCACCCATGGCCACCGTCAGTCCGTTCATGATCGATCCGAACAGCGCCAGCGCCGCGATCGACAGCACCAGCTCCTTCGGCAACGCGGCGAACAGTGCGGCCAGGGTGGCGCCGAATACCCCGGCTATGCCGTAGAAAATCCCGCACCACACCGCTGCGGTGTAGCGCTTGCTCGGGTCTTCATGGGCGTGTGGCCCGGTGCAGATGGCCGCGCTGATCGCTGCCAGATTGACCCCGTGCGCGCCGAACGGCGCCAGCAGCAGCGAGGCAAACCCGGTGGCCGAAATCAGCGGCGAGGCCGGAAGCTGGTAACCATCGGCCCGCAGCACGGCCACCCCGGGCATGTTCTGCGAGGTCATGGCCACCACGAACAGCGGTATACCGATGCTGATGGTCGCGGCCAGCGAGAAGCTGGGCGTGGTCCACACCGGCGTTGCCACTTCCAGTTTGAAGCCGCTGAAGTCCAGCAGGCCAAGCGCGCCCGACAGCGCCGTGCCGACCAGCAACGCGGCCAGCACGCAGTAGCGCGGCGACAGGCGCTTGACCAGCAGGTAGCTGAAGAACATGCCCAGTACCAGCAGCGTGCGGTGCTGCGCGGCGACGAAGATCTCGCTGCCGATCTTGAACAGGATGCCGGCCAGCAAGGCCGATGCGAGGGACGCCGGGATACGCTTGACCAGGCGCTCGAAGCTGCCGGTCAGGCCACAGATCAGCACCAACACGGCGCAGGTGACATAGGCACCGATGGCTTCGCCGTAGCTGACGCCGCCCAGACTGGTAATCAGCAGCGCTGCACCGGGCGTCGACCAGGCCACGGTGACGGGCGTGCGGTAGCGCAACGACAGGCCGATGCTGCAGACCGCCATGCCGATCGACAGGGCCCAGATCCAGGAAGAGATCTGCGCACTGGTCAGGCCTGCCGCCTGGCCCGCCTGGAACATCAGCACCAGTGAGCTGGTGTAGCCGGTGAGCATGGCGATGAAGCCGGCGACCACCGCCGACGGGGAGCTGTCTGCCAGGGGCCGCAGGCGTGCGGAAGTGGCATCGGTCATGGGTTGGGTCCTTGTCCATGTGTAAGCGTTTTTTGCAGCCTAACGCGGGCCCGCTTGATCCTTGTCATACAGCGAGCATTGCTTTTAGCCGTACAGTCGCCAACTATTGGGCCCTGACGCGCAACTGCATGGGAGGGAGCGGGCGATGTACAAGGTCTATGGCGATTACCAGTCGGGCAACTGCTACAAGGTCAAGCTGATGCTGAGCCTGCTGGACAAACCGTATCAATGGCACCCGGTGGATATCCTCAAGGGCGAGACCGAGACCCCCGAATTCCTGGCCATGAACCCCAACGGCAAGGTACCGGTGCTGCAACTGGAGGACGGCACTTGCTTGTGGGAGTCCAACGCCATCCTCAACTTCCTGGCCGACGGCAGCGAGTTCCTGCCCAGCGAGCCGCGCTTGCGCACCCAGGTGCTGCAGTGGCAGTTCTTCGAGCAGTACAGCCATGAGCCATACATTGCCGTGGCGCGGTTCATCCAGTTCTACCTGGGCTTGCCGGACGAGCGGTTGGAGGAGTACCGCAAGCTGCACAAGGGTGGCTACAAGGCGCTGAGGGTGATGGAGCGGCAGTTGCAGATGACGCCGTACCTGGTGGGCGAGCAGTACTCGATTGCCGATGTGGCGCTGTATGCGTACACCCATGTGGCGCATCAGGGAGGGTTCGAGCTGACGGACTACCCGGCGGTGCGGGCCTGGCTGGAGAGGGTGGCCAGGCATCCGCGGCATGTGTCGATGGTGGACTGAGACCTTATCGGCCCTATCGCCGGATCAGGCGAACCGTTTGTCCAGGTAGGCAATGATGGCCTTGGACTCGTACATCCAGGTCACCTTGCCAGCTTCTTCGATACGCAGGCACGGCACCTTCACCCGGCCACCACCTTCCAGCAGCGCCTGGCGATGCACTTCATCGTTCCTGGCATCGCGCAGCGCCACCGGTACGTTCAGCCGATGTAGGGTGCGGCGGGTCTTGACGCAGAACGGGCAAGCGTGGAACTGGTACAGCGCAAGGCCCTTGGCCTGCTGCTCGACGTGGGCCTGGGCCGTGGCATCGCGCTTGCGCTTGGCCGGGCGGCTGATCCAGTCGCCGAACACGATGAGCTGGCCGAGGCCGACCCGCAAGGCTTTGACGATCATGGGCAACTCCTGAAAAGAAAAAGCCGACCCCGCGGGGTCGGCTCGGGTCACGCGCCGATCACTTGATCAGGCTGAGGAACTCGCTGCGGGTAGCGGAATTTTCACGGAACTCGCCGAGCATCACCGAGGTGAGCATGGTCGAGTTCTGCTTTTCGACGCCGCGCATCATCATGCACATGTGCTTGGCTTCGATCACCACTGCCACGCCAGCGGCGCCGGTCACCTGCTGGACAGCCTCGGCGATCTGGCGGCTGAGGTTTTCCTGGATCTGCAGGCGGCGAGCGTACATGTCGACGATTCGCGCGACCTTGGACAGGCCCAGCACCTTGCCCTTGGGCAGGTAGGCCACGTGGGCCTTACCGATGAAAGGCAGCATGTGGTGCTCGCACATCGAATACAGCTCGATGTCCCGGACCAGCACCATCTCGCTGTTGTCGGAGGTGAACAGCGCGCCGTTGGTGACCTCTTCCAGCGTCTGCTCATAACCGCGGCAAAGGTATTTCATGGCCTTTGCAGCCCGCTTGGGCGTGTCGAGCAGGCCCTCACGGGAGACGTCCTCGCCGATCTGGCTGAGGATCTCGGTGTAGTTCTGTTCCAGGGACATGTATCTACCTGTGGGTAAAATCGCAAAAACGAAGGGTACGGCGGCAAAGCCTACGCTGCAAGTGTGGCGTTACTCGTCGCGGCCTTCCATCATGGTTCGCTTGAGCATTACATACACCGCGCCGGTGCCGCCGTGGCGGGCCTGGCAGGAGGTGAAGCCCAGCACTTGCGGGTGCTGGCGCAGCCAGGTGTTGACGTGGCTCTTGATCATCGGCCGCTTGCCGTCCAGGCGCGCAGCCTTGCCGTGGGTGACACGCACGCAGCGCACTTCGAGCTTGGTGGCTTCGGCGATGAAGTCCCACAGGGTTTCGCGGGCCTTTTCCACGCTCATGCCGTGCAGGTCGAGGCTGCCTTCGAAGGCGATCTGACCGAGCTTGAGCTTGCGAATCTGGCTTTCCTGTACCCCGTCGCGGCGCCACATGAGCTCGTCTTCGGCACCCACGTCGATGACGAACTGGTCGGACAAACCGTCGATCACCAGCGGCTGGTCGCTGCGCACGGTCGCGGCCTGGCGCAGGCTGGCCAGCTGCTTGCGGTCGGCCTTGGGTTTGCCGATATCGGCGCGGTCGTGCTTGATCGGCTTGACGCCGCGCACTTCGGCGCTGAACAGGGAAAAATCGTCGTCTTGCATGCTGCCTCCACCTGGGCGGCGTAGTCTACGCCATCATCCTGGTGGCGTCAGTAGCGGCCCTATCGCCGGCAAGCCGGCTCCCACAGGTACATCACAAAAGCCTGAACACTGTGGAGTCCCTGTGGGAGCCGGCTTGCCGGCGATGAGGCCAGAAGCCCCGACAGAAGCTTCAATGGTGCTTCTTCATCAGGTGCGGCGAAAGGTTCAACTCCCGTCCTCGACGCAAGCGAATACGGCTGCGCCGCCAGAACCTCACGCCGAAGTACAACAGCACCAGCCCAACCACCGTGACGATGCCGGCCAGCGGCCGATTGGCATTGAGCTCGGCCAGCGCCGTGTAGTTGCCGAGCAGCCCGGCGATGCCGGCCATGGCCAGCAGTACGCCGAGGGTGGCGAGCAATGCCGACAGGCCGGCAGCCAGGCGAGCACCCCAATTGCGCGGTTCGCGTTGGCGCAGGCGCTTGGCGTCGAAACTGCCTTTTAGCTTCATTCCGATTTCCTCTCTGGACATCAGGAATTGGACCGGGCGCCAACTGTCGGGTTCCGCCTGGCTGCCGGGCGGTCAGATCAGGCTGGCAGTCGGGGCGACGCAGGCGAAGTTGTCAGCCATCACGGCCATTTCGCACTGGTGGATCTGCGCAGCAGGGATTACCCGGTCCTTCAACGCCAGGTCGCGGGTGGCCGAGGCATCTTCCACCAAGGTGCAACGATAACCATAGTCCTTGGCGCGGCGTACCGTGGTGCTGACGCTGGAGTGGCTCATGAAACCGCAGACGATCAGGTCAAGGTGCCCCAGCGCTTGCAGGGTTTCGTGCAGCTTGGTGTTCTTGAAGGCATTGGGCATGCGTTTTTCGATGACGACTTCACCTTCGCGCGGCTCCAGGCCCGGGATGAACTGGCCAGCAGGGCCCTGCGGGTCGAAGCGGCCGCCAACGGTACCGAGGTGGCGAACGTGG
Organism: Pseudomonas plecoglossicida NBRC 103162 = DSM 15088; assembly: GCF_000730665.1. Taxonomy (GTDB): domain Bacteria; phylum Pseudomonadota; class Gammaproteobacteria; order Pseudomonadales; family Pseudomonadaceae; genus Aquipseudomonas; species Aquipseudomonas plecoglossicida. The sequence goes on along the minus strand of NZ_BBIV01000052.1, from coordinate 1,580 downwards.
ATGATCGGACGGCCCGCCTTGCGGGCAGCGTCGAGCAACCTGGCGATGTTGGCCACGGCCTCGTCCATGCCCGACAGTTGCAGAGGGCCGCTCAAGTACTCCTTCTGCGCATCGATGACGATCAGGCTGGCTTGGCTCAGCTTGGCCGGCGGGTAGTCGCGGCCAGTGAGGCGGAACATCGTGGTTGGAACGGACATCAAGGGCTCCTTGGGTAGGGCTTTTGTATACCTATTCTCCCTTGCCTTGGCGCCAATGTGAATGGTTGACATCGCAACCAGCGTGGTTGCTGGCCTGTGGAGAGTTGCCAGGCGATCCGTGGCAACAAATGTGCGGGTGGGGCTGTTAGACTTTTGTACGGTCTGAATTAGGAGTACCCCGTGATCACATCTCGTCTGCGCACGTTGCGCGACCATATCCGTTGGGCGGTCAGCCGCTTCCATGAGCACGAGTTGTTCTTCGGCCACGGTGCCGACAATGCCTGGGACGAAGCGCGCCTGCTGGTGCTGGGTGCCGTGCACCTGCCGTGGGAGATTGCCGACAGCTACCTCGACTGCCAGCTCGAGGACGATGAGCGGGTGCGGCTGCAGCATCTGCTCAAGCGCCGCATCGAAGACCGCGTACCGACCGCCTACCTGCTGGGCGAGGCGTGGTTCTGTGGCATGTCGTTCATCGTCGACGAGCGCGTACTGGTACCGCGTTCGCCCATTGGCGAGCTGATCGAAAAACGCTTCGAGCCCTGGCTGGCCGTGGAGCCCGCGCGCATCCTCGACTTGTGCACCGGTTCCGGCTGCATCGGTATCGTGGCCGCGGAAGTGTTCCCTGAAGCCGAGGTGGTACTGGCCGACCTGTCGTTCGACGCGCTCGAAGTGGCCAACCAGAATATCGAGCGTCACGGCCTCGAGGAGCGCGTGTACACGGTGCAGGGCGACGGCTTCGGCGGTTTGCCGGGGCAGCGTTTCGACTTGATCCTGTCCAACCCGCCGTATGTCGACGCCGAAGACTTCGGCGACATGCCAGCGGAGTATCACCACGAGCCGGAGATGGGCCTGGCCTGTGGCAATGACGGCCTGGACCTGGTGCGGCGGATGCTGGCCGAGGCGGCCGAGCACCTGACCGACAAGGGTTTGCTGATCGTCGAGGTAGGCAACAGCCAGGTGCATGTCGAGGCGCTGTACCCCGAAGTGGACTTTGCCTGGCTGGAGTTCGAGCGGGGCGGACATGGGGTGTTCATGTTGACTGGCGAGCAGTGCAGGCAGCACCAGGAGCTGTTCAAGGCTCGCGTCTGACAGGCATTGGGGCTGCTTTGCAGCCCATCGCCGGCAAGCCGGCTCCCACATCAGATCACCGCCGACCTTGTGGGAGATTCTATGGTTTTCAGCAAGCCAATTTGCCGCCCTTGGTGACGTATTCGTCCTGATTTTTCATCAGGGCGAATGCCACACGTGCGAGTTTCCGGGCCAGGATGACCAGGGCTTGAGTGGTTGCTTTGCCGCTGTTCCGATGATGCTCGTAAATATCTTTCCAAGCCGCTGACCTGCTCGCAGCCATTGCCGCGTTGTGCAGCAGGCGGCGGATCTCAG
>NZ_BBIV01000053.1 GCF_000730665.1 Pseudomonas plecoglossicida NBRC 103162 = DSM 15088 | reverse complement strand
AGTTTAAATACTGTGGCGTTCGCACGGTGCAGTGGTGGTGAAGGTCTTCATGGCGCTTCACGTCGATTAGCGGTAAAGCTTCAAATTGCGGGAATAGCTCAGTTGGTAGAGCACGACCTTGCCAAGGTCGGGGTCGCGAGTTCGAGTCTCGTTTCCCGCTCCAAATCAGAAAACGCCATCTCTTACGAGGTGGCGTTTTTTTTTTGCCCTGCACAATGGGCCCTGGGCAGAAGTTGCGCCTGTTTCAGCGCAACTTCATGGCATGATCAGTGCGTGCCGCCCTGGGAAGGCGTGCTCATCAGTTGCTTTTCCAGGTGCCAGTCGAAGGGTTCGTCATTCTGCTCGGCTTCATAGCGACGCTCTTCCAGTTGCTGGTACATCTCCAACTCCTCGTCGGGCATGAAGTGCAGGCAGTCGCCGGCGAAGAACCACAAAAGGTCGCGGGGCACCAGGTGGGCGATCTGCGGGTAGCGCTGGATCACCTGGCAGATCAGGTCCTGACCCAGGTACTGGCTTTCCAGCGGGTCCTGCGGCAGCAGGGTCAGCAACTCGTCGAAGCGTTCGAGGAACAGGGCGTGGCTTTCCTCCGGTACCTGGTCGGCTTCACCCAGAGCGACCAGAATGGTGCGCAGGTGATTGAGCAGTTGCAGGTGGTATTCCAGATGGGGGTTGGCCATGGTGGCGGACCTCGGGTGGTTGAAACGGGGGGGCGGAGTATACGCCGGTTGGGGCGGGTATGGGGATGCACTCCGCTCCTGTGGGAGCCGGCTTGCCGGCGAATGGGCCGCAAAGCGGCCCCCCTGTATCAGCGAACCTTGCCCCGCGCAGGCAACAACTCTTCCTTGTCGAACGCATCCACATCGATCACCAGACGGCGGGCCTTCTCTGCCTCATGCAGCCGCTGGCCTTCACCTGGCTGCAGCACACCGTGTTCGATCGCCGCATCGATCGCCGATTGCCCGGGTGCCGGTTTCAGCTTGCCGTCCTTGATCGCCTGATGCAGTGCCTTGTGCAACGGTACTGCTTCATCCAGCAAATCGCTCGCCCGCTGCAGAGCCGCCACCGGGTCGCCTTCGGCCTGCGGCCTGAAGCAGCCGGCGAGCAACTCCTCGAGTGCCGGGTCACCCTTGCTGCGGCCGATCAGCGCTGCCACTTCGGCATCCAGTTCATCGCTCGGGCCGGTGTGACGTCGGCCAAACGGGAACGCCAGCACCCGCAGCGCACAGCCGACGAAACGGTTGGGGAAGTTGTCCAGCAGACGGTCCAGCGCACGTTCTGCCTGGCCCAGGCTCTCTTCCATGGCCCAGCGCAGCAGTGGCCGCATATGTTCCGGCGAGCCCAGGTCGTGGTAGCGCTTGAGCGCGGCCGACGACAGGTACAGGTGGCTGAGCACATCACCCAGTCTTGCACTCAGCCGTTCCCGGCGTTTGAGCGCTCCGCCCAGCAACATCATCGACAGGTCTGCCAGCAGGGCGAACGCGGCGGCCTGGCGGTTGAGGGCACGGAAGTAACCTTGGCTCAACGCATCCCCCGGCACTTTTTCCAGCCGCCCCAGGCCCAGCCCGAATATCAGTGTGCTGGCGGCGTTGCCGACGGCGAACATGATGTGCTTCATCAGCAAATCGTCGAACTCCCTGAGCGCCTGGTCGCGGTCTTCACGCCCGGCCAGGGCCATTTCCCTGAGCACGAACGGGTGGCAGCGAATGGCGCCCTGGCCGAAGATCATCAGGTTGCGCGAGAGGATGTTGGCCCCCTCGACCGTGATGAAGATCGGCGCACCCTGCCAGTTACGCCCCAGGTAGTTGTTCGGGCCCATGATGATGCCCTTGCCGCCATGCACATCCATGGCGTGCTGGATGCATTCGCGGCCGCGTTCGGTCAGGTGATACTTGAGGATCGCCGACAGCACCGACGGTTTTTCCCCCAGGTCCACCGCCTTGGCGGTCAGCAAGCGGGCACTGTCCATCAGCCAGGCGTTGCCGCCGATGCGCGCCATCGACTCCTGGATGCCCTCGAAGGCCGCCAGTGGCACGTTGAACTGTTCGCGGATATTGGCGTACTGACCGGTGACCAGGCTGGTGTACTTGGCGGCGCCTGTCCCGACGGCGGGCAGCGAGATGGAGCGGCCCACCGACAGGCAGTTCATCAGCATCATCCAGCCCTTGCCGAGCATGGCCTGGCCGCCGATGAGCAGATCCAGCGGCACGAACACGTCCTTGCCGCTGTTGGGGCCGTTCATGAAGGCAGCGCCGAGGGGCAGGTGGCGCTTGCCGATTTCCACGCCGGGGGTGTCGGTGGGGATCAGCGCCAGGCTGATGCCCAGTTCTTCCTCTTCGCCGAGCAGGTGTTCCGGGTCGTAGGCCTTGAATGCCAGGCCGAGCAGCGTGGCTACCGGGCCGAGGGTGATGTAGCGCTTTTCCCAGTTCAGGCGCAGGCCGATGACTTCTTCACCTTGCCACTGGCCCTTGCAGATGACGCCGGTGTCGGGCATGGCGCCGGCGTCGGAACCGGCCAACGGACCGGTGAGGGCGAAGCAGGGGATTTCATCGCCGTGGGCCAGGCGGGGCAGGTAGTGGTTGCGCTGTTCGTCGGTGCCGTAGTGCAGCAGCAGCTCGGCCGGGCCCAGGGAGTTGGGGACCATCACCGTGGAGGCCAGGTCGCCGCTGCGGGTGGCCAGCTTCATCGCCACCTGGGAGTGGGCGTAGGCGGAGAAACCCTTGCCGCCGTACTCCTTGGGGATGATCAGGGCGAAGAAGCCGTGCTCCTTGATGAAGGCCCAGGCTTCTGCGGGCAAGTCGAGGTCCTGGCCGATTTGCCAGTCGCTGACCATCGCGCACAGTTGTTCGGTTGGCCCGTCGATGAATGCCTGCTCTTCATCGCTCAGCTTCGGCGCAGGGTAATCGAGCAGGGTGCGCCAGTCGGGGCGGCCGCTGAACAGCTCGCCATCCCACCAGACGGTGCCGGCGTCGATCGCTTCGCGTTCGGTCTGCGACATCGGCGGCAGGGTGCGCTGGAACCAGTTGAACACCGGGCCGGTGAACACCTTGCGCCGCCACTCGGGCAGCGCCACCAGGGCGATCTTCAATGCCAGCACGATCCAGATCAGGGTCAGCAGCCAGCCGGGGGCGCTGCTGAAAATGCCCATCAGCAGCACATAGGCCGCCATGATGCCCAGTATCTGCAAGGGTGCCAGACGCCGGTGCGTGAGGTACGCCGCGCCGATCACCAGTACCACCAACCACAACAGCAACATAATCGGTCCTCCTTGGAACCAGGGGGGCTTTGGCCGTCCCACAGAGCTTAGACGCTAAGCAGTGGGCGTCGGTGTCAGAACAGTGACAGGGTGTGGCGGTGGGAGTTTCAGTTCATCTGCGCCTTTACCGGCCCGATCGCCTGCAAGTCGGCTCCCACGGGAGGCCCGCCGCACCTGAACCTGTGGGAGCCGACTTGCCGGCGATCGGGCCAGTACAGGCGACAGAGCTCTGGAGTAGACTGTCCGCCCACCGCATTTCATAAGGACGTTGCCATGCTGAAGATCTGGGGCCGCAAGAATTCGAGCAATGTGCGCAAGGCGCTGTGGATCGCCCACGAGCTGGGCCTGGATTTCGAGTCCATCGACGCCGGCGGCGCCTTTGGCGTGGTCAACGAGCCGCATTATCGCGCCCTCAACCCCAACGGCCTGGTGCCCATGCTCGAGGACGGCGACCTGGTGCTGTGGGAGTCCAACACCATCGTCCGCTACCTCTGTGCCGAGTATGGCGCCGAGCAGGGCTGGTACCTGGGCGACCCACGCCAGCGCGCCCTCGCCGACAAGTGGATGGACTGGACCACCTCGTCTTTCGCCACCCCGTTTCGCCCGCTGTTCTGGGGCCTGCTGCGCACGCCCGAGGAACAGCGCGACTGGGTGGCGATCAACGCTGCTCACAAGCAGTGCGCGCAGTTGCTGGCGATTGCCGATGAAACCTTGGCCCGCCAGCCTTACCTTTCCGGTGATCAGATCGGCATGGGCGACATCCCACTGGGTAGCTTTGTCTACGCGTGGTTCGAGATGCCCATCGAACGTCCGGCCATGTACCACCTCGAGGCCTGGTACGAGCGACTGAGGGCGCGCCCGGCCTACCAGGCGGCGGTAATGACGGCGCTCACCTGAACCTGCTTCGATAGTCATTATCAATAGATGTGACTGTACTTGTGCGGCCTGGCCTTGCACCATGGCCGAACTCACTGCGCCAGTGACTTTACCTGGCGTGTCCTGAACCATTCTTTACTCGGTACGTGACCCGCTATGAGTTCCGCCCTGTCCATCCGACAGCTGACCAAGACCTACGGCAACGGCTTCCAGGCCCTCAAGGGCATCGACCTGGAGGTTGCCGAAGGTGACTTCTTCGCCTTGCTAGGCCCCAATGGCGCCGGCAAGTCCACCACCATCGGCATCCTCTCGACCCTGGTCAACAAGACCAGCGGCACGGTGAACGTGTTCGGCCACGACCTGGACGGTGAACCCGCCGCGCTCAAGCGTTGCCTGGGCGTGGTGCCGCAGGAGTTCAACTTCAACCAGTTCGAGAAAACCTTCGATATCCTCGTCACCCAGGCCGGTTACTACGGCATCCCGCCCAAGCTGGCCAAGGAGCGCGCCGAGCAGTACCTGACCCAACTGGGGTTGTGGGACAAGCGTGACGTGCAGTCGCGTTCGCTTTCCGGCGGCATGAAGCGTCGCTTGATGATCGCCCGGGCGCTGATCCACGAGCCGCGCCTGCTGATTCTCGACGAACCGACCTCCGGGGTGGACATCGAGCTGCGCCGTTCGATGTGGAGCTTCCTCACCGAGCTCAACCAGAAGGGCATCACCATCATCCTCACCACCCACTACCTGGAAGAGGCCGAGCAGTTGTGTCGCAACATCGGCATCATCGACCACGGCACCATCGTCGAGAACACCAGCATGCGCAAGCTGTTGGGCAAGCTGCACGTGGAGACCTTCGTGCTTGACCTCAAGCAGGACCTGGCCCAGGCACCGACCCTGCAAGGCTACCCCTGCCGCCTGCTGACACCGCACACCCTGGAGGTGCAGGTGGAGAAGGACATCGGCATCACTGCGCTGTTCGGCCAGCTGGCGCTGCAGAACATCGAGGTGCTGAGCCTGCGCAACAAGACCAACCGACTCGAGGAGCTGTTCGTGTCCCTGGTGGAAAAGAACCTGTCGAAGGTGGCCGTATGAGTGTGGAACTGCGCACCAACTGGGTCGCCCTGAATACCATCGTCTACCGTGAAGTGCGCCGCTTCCTGCGCATCTGGCCACAGACCTTGCTGCCACCGGCGATCACCATGGTCCTGTACTTCGTCATCTTCGGTAACCTGATCGGCCGGCAGATCGGTGACATGGGTGGCTTCACCTACATGGAATACATCGTGCCGGGGCTGATCATGATGTCGGTCATCACCAACTCCTACGGCAACGTGGTGTCGAGCTTCTTCGGCAGCAAGTTCCAGCGCTCGATCGAGGAGTTGATGGTGTCGCCGGTGTCGCCGCACATCATCCTCGTGGGCTACGTGATGGGCGGCGTGCTGCGCGGTCTGGCGGTCGGCGTGATCGTGACCATCCTGTCGATGTTCTTCACGCATCTGCAGGTGCATCATCTGGGTGTGACCGTGGTCGTGGTGCTGCTGACCGCCACGATCTTCTCGCTGCTGGGCTTCGTCAACGCCGTCTTTGCGCGTAACTTCGACGATATCTCGATCATCCCGACCTTCGTGCTGACACCGCTGACCTACCTGGGCGGGGTGTTCTACTCGATCAACCTGCTGCCGCCGTTCTGGCAGACCGTGTCGCTGGCCAACCCGGTGCTGCACATGGTCAACTCGTTCCGCTACGGCATCCTAGGGGTGTCGGACATCAGCATTGGCACGGCGATCACCTTCATGCTGGTGGCCACCGCAGTGCTCTACGTGCTGTGCGTGCGTCTGCTGGTCAGCGGCCGCGGCATGCGTGCCTGAAGCCTTCTGCTTGCGCCGGCGCCACTGCCGGCCAACCCACCAGCGCCAGTACAGCATGGTGGTGAAGTAGGCGACGATACCCAGCACCACCCCGCATACCACCGAGCCCAGCAAGAACGGCTGCCACAGCGTTGCCAGCTGGTCGGTGATCCACTCGAAGGTCAGTTCGTCGGGCAGCGTGCGGGGTGGCAGCTGCATCAGCCATGCGCCGGTCATGTAGGTGACGAAGAATACCGGCGGCATGGTCAGTGGGTTGGTCAGCCAGACCAGACTCACCGCGATCGGCAGGTTGCCGCGTACCGGGATGGCCAGCGCCACCGCCAGCAGCATCTGCATGGGAATCGGGATCAGCGCCGCGAAAAGGCCTACCCCCATTGCCCGCGCCACCGAATGGCGGTTCAGGTGCCAGAGGTTCGGGTCATGCAGCAGTTTGCCGAAAAAGCGCAGGGACTTGTGTTCCCGAATGCTGGCTGGATCCGGCATGTACCGTTTGAAAAGTCGGCGCGGCATGTAGGCTCCTGGAGCGTGGATCGGGGCAGTATGCCTTGATTCAATCTCCGGCTCGTTCAGAGTTTGTGACAATTGTTGAGCGAGCCAGGTCGGTATTTCAGCTAAGCCTCAGTAGGCGATTGTGCTTCTGGAGCTCTACCTCATGCGCACAGGGATGCTTGCGCTGGCACTCGGGCTGCTGTGCCCGGGTCTGTTACCCGTATTGCCGTCGGTCGGATGGCTGTGGCTGTTGCTGTGCAGCGGCCTGCTGTGCCTGCGCACGCGTGGCTGGCCGGTGGGTTGTTTCCTGCTCGGTTTGTGCTGGGCCGGTTGGTCGGCGCAGCAGGCGTTGGATGATCGCCTGGCGCCGCTGCTGGATGGCCGCACCCTGTGGGTGGAAGGGACGGTGGTCGGGCTGCCGACCGCGACAGGGCAGGGCACGCGCTTCGTCCTCGAACACCCCGTTTCGCGCCGTGCCGAGTTGCCCGCCCGGCTGCAGCTGAGCTGGTTCGATGGCCCGCCGGTGCGGGCGGGCGAGCGCTGGCGCCTGGCGGTAAGCTTGCAGCGCCCAGCGGGGCTGCTGAACCCCCATGGGCCTGATCGCGAGGCGCAATTGCTGGCGCGGCGAATTGGCGCCAGCGCAACGGTCAAGGCAGGGCAGGTGCTCGATGCGCAAGCGCCAAGCTGGCGCGATACCCTGCGCCAGCGTTTGCTGGCCATCGATGCCAACGGCCGGGAAGCGGCATTGGTGGCGCTGGTGCTCGGCGACGGTGGCGGGCTGGCCCGCAGCGATTGGCAAGTGCTGCAGGCCACGGGCACGGTGCACCTGCTGGTGATTTCGGGGCAGCACATCGGCCTGGTGGCCGGACTGCTCTATGCGCTGGTGGCCGGCTTGGCGCGTTGGGGGCTGTGGCCTCGGCGACTGCCGTGGCTGCCTTGGGCATGCGCCCTGGCATTGTCGGCGGCCCTGGCCTACGGCTGGTTGGCCGGTGGCGGGGTGCCGGTGCAGCGTGCCTGCCTGATGTTGGCGGTGGTGCTGTTGTGGCGCTTGCGCTTTCGTCACCTGGGGGCGTTCTTTCCCTTGCTGGTTGCACTGAACCTGGTGCTGATCGTCGAGCCCCTGGCCGCCCTGCTGCCGGGTTTCTGGCTGTCCTTCGCGGCGGTGGCAACCCTCGTCTACTGCTTCAGTGCCCGCCTCGGCGGCTGGCGCCCCTGGCAGGCGTGGACCCGCGCCCAGTGGGTGATCGCTATCGGTTTGCTGCCGGTGCTGCTGGCTACCGGGCTGCCGATCAGCCTGAGCGCGCCATTGGCCAACCTGGTGGCTGTGCCCTGGATCAGCCTGGCGGTATTGCCGTTGGCCTTGCTCGGTACCCTGCTGTTGCCGCTGGCTGGTGTGGGCGAGGCGCTGTTGTGGCTGGCGGGCGCCATGCTCGATGGCTTGTTCGGGTTGCTGGGGGTTATTGCGCAGTGGCGGCCTGCCTGGGTTCCGCCAGCATTGCCGCTGTGGGCCTGGATGCTGGTGTGCCTGGGCGCGCTGCTGGTCCTGCTGCCCACCGGTGTGCCCTTGCGCGGACTGGGCGGTGTCATGCTGCTTGCTTTGTGGGTGCCCAGGGAGCCCGTGCCGCATGGATTGGTCGAGGTCTGGCAGTTGGACGTCGGCCAGGGCCTGGCGGTGCTGCTGCGCACGCGAGAGCACACGTTGCTGTACGACGCGGGCCCGGCGCGGGGCGACCTTGACCTTGGCGAGCGGGTGGTGCTGCCGACCCTCTACAAGTTGGGTGTGCGGCAGTTGGACCTGATGGTGATCAGCCATGCCCACGCCGATCATGCGGGTGGAGCGTTGGCGGTCGCTCGCGGATTGCCGGTAGCGCAGGTACTGGGTGGCGAGCCGCGGGCCCTCGCCAGTTCGTTGTCGGCGCAGCCGTGCCTCGGTCACGAGGGCTGGGAATGGGATGGCGTGCGCTTTTCGCTCTGGCAGTGGGCCGACGGGCAGGGCAGTAACGATCGTTCCTGCGTGCTGTTGGTCGAGGCGCGTGGCGAACGCCTGCTGCTGGCGGGTGACATGGAGGCCGGTGCCGAGCAGGCCTGGCTGGCAGCCATCGAAGCGCCGGCGATCGATTGGCTGCAGGCGCCGCACCATGGCAGCCGCAGTTCATCCACAGAAGCGTTCATCCGTGCCACGGCGCCGCGCGGGGTGATGATTTCCAGGGGGCGCAACAATGGCTTCGGGCACCCCCATGAACAGGTGATGGAGCGCTATCGGCGCCATGGCCTGGCGATTCACGATACGGCGGTGGAGGGCGCGTTGCGCCTGCTGCTGGGCAGCCAGGGCGAGGTCGAGGGCGTGCGCGGGCAGCGGCGCTTCTGGCGCGAGGGCAATTCCCTGACCTTCGGCAGATGAGCCCCTGGCGCGCGTATGGTAGAGTGGCGGCCTTTTTCCAAAGGGGCGTTTACTGTGTGGGAATTGGTCAAGTCCGGTGGTTGGATGATGCTGCCGATCATTCTGAGTTCCATCGCTGCCATGGCTATCGTCGTCGAGCGCCTGTGGACCCTGCGCGCCAGCCGTGTCACGCCACCGCACCTGCTCGGCCAGGTGTGGATGTGGATCAAGGACAAGCAACTCACCAGTGACAAGCTCAAGGCCCTGCGCGCCGACTCGCCGTTGGGCGAGATCCTCGCGGCAGGCCTGGCCAACTCGCGCCATGGTCGCGAGATCATGAAAGAGTGCATCGAAGAAGCCGCCTCGCGGGTCATCCACGAACTCGAGCGCTACATCAGCACCCTCGGCACCATTGCCGCAATGGCCCCGCTGCTAGGCCTGCTGGGCACCGTGCTGGGCATGATCGACATCTTCAGCGCCTTCATGGGCTCGCAGATGACTGCTAACGCCGCCGTGCTGGCAGGGGGTATCTCCAAGGCCCTGGTCACCACCGCCGCCGGCTTGATGGTGGGTATCCCCGCCGTGTTCTTCCATCGCTTCCTGCTGCGTCGCATCGACGAGCTGGTGGTGGGCATGGAGCAGGAAGCGATCAAGCTGGTGGAAGTCATCCAGGGCGACCGTGAAGTCGAAGTGGCCGGAGGCAAGGCGTGAAGTTCCGGCGCAATCGCCAGCGGGAGAACGTCGACATCAACCTGGCGTCGCTGATCGATGTGGTGTTCGTCCTGCTGCTGTTCTTCGTGGTCACCACCACCTTTACCCGTGAGACGCAGTTGCGCGTCGAGCTGCCCGAGGCCGCCAGCGCCGAACAGCCGCCGGCGGATCAGGACAAGCTGGTGGAGGTCACCATCAGCGCCGAGGGCGTCTATTCGGTGAACAACCACCTGCTGCCCAAGAGCGACCTGGCCACCCTGACCGAGGCCATCGAGCGTGAGTCCGGAGGCGATACTACGTTGCCATTCGCAATCAGCGCCGACGGCAAGACCCCGCACCAGGCCGTGATCACCGCGATGGATGCTGCCGGCAAGCTCGGTTTCAGCCACCTGCGCATGACCACCGTCGAGGCGGCCCAGGGCACACCTTGATGGCGCTCGCCGACCGTCTGTTGGCTGCCTGGTATGCCGGGCATCCGGCGCTGGCCCTGCTGCGTCCGCTCGAGGCGTTGTACCGCCGTGTGGTCATGCGCAAGCGTGCGCGTTATCTCAGTGGCGAAAGCGCCAGCTATCGGGCCCCGGTGCCGGTCATCGTGGTGGGCAATATCACCATTGGTGGGACCGGCAAGACGCCGATGATCCTCTGGCTGATCGAGCATTGCCGAAAGCAGGGGCTGAAGGTCGGGGTGGTCAGCCGCGGTTATGGTGCCAAGCCGCCGCAATTGCCCTGGCGCGTCGAGGCGCATCAGCCTGCCGGCCAGGCTGGCGACGAACCGCTGCTGATCGTCCAGCGCACCGGCGTGCCGCTGATGATCGACCCCGACCGTTCGCGCGCCGTACAGGCGCTGTTGGCCAGCGAGCCGCTGGACCTGATCCTGTGTGATGACGGCATGCAGCACTACCGCCTGGCGCGTGATCTGGAGCTGGTGCTGATCGACGCCGCCCGCGGCCTTGGAAATGGCCGCTGCCTGCCGGCCGGGCCTCTGCGTGAGCCGGCCGAGCGCCTGCAGGAAGCGGATGCGGTGCTGTTCAATGGCGCCAAGGCTGATCGCCCCGATGGCTTCGCCTTCCGTTTGCAGCCCAGTGCCCTGGTCAACCTGCGCAGCGGCGAGCGACGCGCGCTGGACGTGTTCCCGGCAGGCCAACGCCTGCACGCGGTTGCCGGTATCGGCAACCCGCAACGTTTCTTCAATACCCTGCTGGGGCTAAACTGGCAGCCGGTACCGCATCCCTTCGCCGACCACGCCGAGTTCAGCGCCGAACGCCTGGCGTTCAACCCGCCACTGCCGCTGGTCATGACCGAAAAGGATGCGGTGAAATGCCGGGCTTTTGCCGCCGATGACTGGTGGTACCTGGCCGTCGAGGCGCAGCCCACGGCGGCCTTCGTCGCCTGGTTCGACAGCCAGCTGCAACGCCTGCTGGCGCAGTGCACGCCCTGAGCCCGTTTTCTATTTTCCGGCCACCTGGCCTCAAGGAAGCTTCCATGGACACCAAACTGCTCGACATCCTGGCCTGCCCGATCACCAAGGGCCCGCTCAAGCTCAGCGCCGACAAGACCGAGCTGATCAGCAAGGGCGCAGGCTTGGCCTATCCGATTCGCGACGGCATCCCGGTGATGCTGGAAAGTGAGGCTCGCACCCTGACCGACGATGAGCGTCTGGACAAATGAGTATCGACTTCACCGTGGTGATTCCCGCCCGCCTGCGTTCCACGCGCCTGCCGGGCAAACCGCTGCTGATGATCGCCGGCAAGCCGATGGTCCAGCACGTCTGGGAACAGGCGCGCAAGAGCGGCGCCAGTCGCGTGGTCATTGCCACCGACGACGCCAGCATCGTCGAGGCGTGCCAGGCGTTTGGCGGTGAAGTGCTGTTGACCCGCGCCGATCATGAATCGGGCACTGATCGCCTGGCCGAAGTGGCCGCGCAGCTCGGCCTGCCCGCCGATGCCATCGTGGTCAACGTGCAGGGTGACGAACCGCTGATTCCGCCGGTGATCATCGACCAGGTGGCCAGCAACCTGGCCGCTCACCCGGAAGCGGGCATCGCCACCCTGGCCGAGCCGATCCACGAGCCGGAAACCGTGTTCAATCCCAATGCGGTCAAGGTGGTCAGCGACAAGAACGGCCTGGCGTTGACCTTCAGCCGTGCACCGTTGCCGTGGGCGCGCGATGCCTTCGCCAAGGACCGCAACCAACTGCCGGAAGGCGTGCCGTATCGCCGCCATATCGGCATGTATGCCTACCGCGTGGGCTTTCTCCAGGACTTCGTCAGCTGGGGTCCATGCTGGCTCGAGCAGACCGAGTCGCTGGAGCAGCTGCGCGCCCTGTGGCATGGCGTACGTATCCATGTCGAAGATGCCATCGAAGCGCCGGCCGTGGGCGTGGATACTCCCGAAGACCTGGAGCGCGTGCGGCGCTTGTTGGAGGCCTGATGCGCGTTCTGTTCGTGTGCCTGGGCAATATCTGCCGCTCGCCCACCGCCGAAGGTGTGTTGCGCCATCAACTGCAGGTCGCAGGGCTGGCCGAACAGGTGCACGTGGCCTCTGCCGGCACCGGCGACTGGCATGTCGGCAAGGCGCCCGACAGCCGCACCTGCAAGGCCGCGCTGGCCAGGGGTTACGACCTCTCGGCGCAGCGAGCCCAGCAGGTCAAGGTGGCGCATTTTGCCGAGTACGACCTGGTCCTGGCCATGGACGAAAGCAATCTCGGCCACCTGCAGGCCATGCGCCCGCAGACTGCGGTCGGCGAGCTCGATTTGTTCCTGCGCCGCTATGGCGCTGCCCTCGACGAGGTGCCGGACCCGTACTACGGCGGTTCCGACGGTTTCGAGCAAGTGCTGGACCTGATCGAGGCAGCCTGCCGTGAGCTGGTCGTGGAAATCAAGGGGCGGTTATGACAGCGCGATGGCAAGGGCAGGTGTCGCTCAAGCCCTACAACACCTTCGGCATCGACGTGAGCGCCCGGTATTTCACCCAGGCCCACAATGATGAGGAAGTGCGTGAAGCGTTGGCCCAGGCGCAGCAGATGGGGGTGCCTGTGATGGTGATCGGCGGCGGCAGCAACCTGCTGCTGACCCGTGATGTCGACGCGCTGGTGCTGCATATGGCCAGCCAGGGCCGCTGGGTGCTGAGCGATGATGGCGAGCGGGTGGTGGTCGAGGCCGAAGCGGGCGAAGCCTGGCATCCGTTCGTGCAATGGTCGCTGGCGCAAGGCTACTGTGGCCTGGAAAACCTCAGCCTGATCCCGGGCACCGTGGGGGCCGCGCCGATGCAGAACGTCGGTGCCTATGGCGTGGAGATCAAGGACGTGTTCGTCGGGCTGACCGCACTCGACCGGGAAACGGGTGAGCTGCGCAATTTCGACCTGGATGAATGCGCCTTCGGATACCGCGACAGCCTGTTCAAGCGCAACCCTGGCCGTTGGTTGATCCTGCGCGTGCGCTTTGCCCTGAGCCGTGTTCTGCAGGCGCACCTGGACTACGGCCCGGTGCGTCAGCGTTTGCTGGAGCAGGGCGTCGGGCAGCCGACTGGCCAGGCGATCAGCGATGCCATCTGCAGCATTCGCCGCGAGAAATTGCCTGATCCGGCCGAACTGGGTAATGCGGGGAGTTTCTTCAAGAACCCGGTGGTGTCTGCCGAGCGAGTGGAGCGGATTCGTGCCCGATATGCAGGTGTGGTGGCTTATCCTCAGGCCGATGGCCAGGTGAAGCTGGCGGCGGGGTGGTTGATCGAACAGGCGGGATGGAAGGGTTATCGCGAGGGCGATGCCGGGGTGCACAAGCTGCAATCGCTGGTACTGGTCAATTATGGTCAGGCGAGCGGGGGGCAGATGCATGCGCTGGCACAGCGTATCCAGGCTGATGTTCTGCAGCGATTCGGGGTCGAGCTGGAGATGGAGCCCAACCTTTACTGATCGCTGCGCCTGTACCGGCCTCATCGCCGGCAAGCCGGTTCCCACAGGTATTGCACTGCACTCTTTCATGTGGGAGCCGGCTTGCCGGCGATGAGGCCGGTGCAGTCAACGCAAAACATCCAACCAAGAAAAAGCCCCGCCAGTTCGCACTGGCGGGGCTTTTTCATTCAGCCGTTGCTATCAACCGTGATGTGGCTTGTGCTCATCGGCGGTTTCCAGCGCAGGCTCGTCGGCTGCAGTTGCAACTTCCTGAGCGGCCTTGGCGGCAGCCTCGGCTTCACGCTTGCGGCGACGTACTTCACGTGGGTCGTTCGGTGCGCGGCCATTGGGCAGCATGACGGTAGCGGCTTCGACCACTGCCGGTGCTTCTTCCGGGGCTGGCTCTGCAGCGACAGGCGCTACTTCGACAGTGACCGGGGCAGGCTCGGCAACCACTTCTGGTTGAGCTTCGACGACTGGAGCGGGCTCTGCCGCAGGTGCAGCTTCGAAGGCGACCGGGGCCTTCTCGGCTTCACCGGCCTCGATTGCCGGTGCCTGGGCAACTACAACCGGCTCGGCGGCAGGTGCAGGTTCGGCTTCGACAACGGGCTGCGGTGCAGCTTCGACCACAGGCTCGGCGCTAGCCTCGACCACGGCAGCAGGCTGGCTGACAGGTTGCTCGACCACAGGCGCGATCACGGTTTCCTCGGCCTGGACAGCGGCTTCGACCTGCTCGACCGGGGCTTCGCTGTTGTCGGTGACGGCTGTATCGGCAGTGGCGCGTTCGGCCTGCTGGTTGGCTTCAGCCTCGGCACCGGCACTGATGTTGCTGCTGGCGACTGCGGCGGTGACGGTCAGGCCGGCGGCGAGTTCTGCACCCAGTTCGGTGGCCTGATGCTGTGGCTGCTCTTCGCTGCCATCGTCTTCGCTGCCTTCGATCAACTCGCCATTGGCATTGCGCTGACGTTCACGACGGTTGCTGCGGCGACGTTGGCCACGGGAGCGGCGGCGCGGACGCTCGCCATCGACACCTTCCTGCTCGTCCTGCAGCAGTTCTTCGTTCGGCAATTGCTCTTCGGCGAGCTCGGCAGCCTGCTCGGCGGCCTGTTCGGTTGCACGTGGCTGACGCTCTTCGCGCGGCGGGCGTGGTTGACGCTCTTCGCGTGGGGCGCGTTCTTCACGTGGGGCGCGTTCCTCGCGAGGTGCACGTTCTTCACGCGGAGCGCGTTCCTCGCGAGGGGCACGCTCTTCACGCGGGGCACGCTCTTCACGTGGGGCGCGTTCTTCGCGTGGTGTGCGCTCTTCACGCGGCGCTCGCTCTTCGCGGGCTACGCGTTCTTCACGAGGTGCACGCTCCTCGCGTGGCTGGCGCTCTTCGCGGGCGACCGGTGCAGCGTCCAGTGGCTCGCGCAGTTCGCGAACCGGGCGCTCTTCACGGTTGCCGCGGCGGTCTTCGCGTGGCTGGCGTGGTGCCCGCTCTTCGCGTGGGGCGCGTTCTTCACGTGGGGCACGCTCTTCGCGAGGCTGGCGCTCTTCACGCGGGGCGCGCTCGGCACGCTCCTCGCGCGGTTTGCGCTCTTCGTCACGACGGCCGTTACGGTTGCGGCTCTGCTGGCGGCCGTTGCGACGCTCTTCGTTGCGCGGCGTGCGCTCGGTGGCAGGCTTTTCGGTGACCACGGCCGGAGCGGCGACAGGTTCATCCTTGCCGGCGAACAGGCTGACCAGCGACTTGACCAGGCCCTTGAACAGGCTTGGCTCCGGCACGCTCGGCGCAGGTGCTGCGGGTGCTGCGGGTGCGGCAGGCTGCTCTTCTTCGGTGGTCGGTACCGGCGCGTTGGCGCGGGCTGGTGCGGTCTTCACCGCGGCTTCCTGGCGTACCAGGGTGCGGGTGGCGGTCGGCAGCGGCGCCTCTTCGGTTTCCGATGCGGCGATTTCGTAGCTGGACTGGTTGTTCAGCACTTCCGGATTGTCGTCGCGCAGGCGCTGGACTTCAAAGTGCGGGGTTTCCAGGTGATCGTTCGGCAGGATGATGATGCGCGCACGGGTGCGCAGTTCGATCTTGGTGATCGAGTTGCGCTTCTCGTTGAGCAGGAAGGCCGCCACCGGGATCGGCACCTGTGCCCGTACTTCGGCGGTGCGGTCTTTGAGGGCTTCTTCTTCGATCAGACGCAGGATTGCCAGCGACAGCGATTCGACGTCACGGATGATGCCGGTGCCGGAGCAGCGTGGGCAGACGATGCCGCTGCTTTCGCCCAGCGACGGGCGCAGGCGCTGACGGGACATTTCCAGCAGGCCGAAGCGCGAGATGCGGCCTACCTGGACACGGGCGCGGTCGGCCTCCAGGCATTCGCGCACGCGCTCTTCCACGGCGCGCTGGTTCTTCGCCGGGGTCATGTCGATGAAGTCGATGACGATCAGGCCGCCGATGTCACGCAGGCGCAGCTGGCGGGCGATTTCCTCGGCCGCTTCCAGGTTGGTCTGCAGGGCGGTTTCTTCGATGTCGCTGCCCTTGGTGGCGCGCGCCGAGTTGATGTCGATGGAAACCAGTGCCTCGGTCGGGTCGATCACGATCGAGCCGCCGGATGGCAGGTCGACCACGCGCTGGAAGGCGGTTTCGATCTGGCTTTCGATCTGGAAGCGGTTGAACAGTGGCACGCTGTCTTCGTACAGCTTCACCTTGCTGGCGTATTGCGGCATCACCTGACGGATGAAGGTCAGGGCTTCTTCCTGGGCGTCGATGCTGTCGATCAGCACTTCGCCGATGTCCTGGCGCAGGTAGTCGCGAATGGCGCGGATGATGACGTTGCTTTCCTGGTAGATCAGGAATGGCGCAGCGCGGTCCAGGGAGGCTTCCTTGATGGCAGTCCACAGCTGCAGCAGGTAGTCGAGGTCCCACTGCATTTCTTCGCTGCTGCGGCCAAGGCCTGCGGTGCGCACGATCAGGCCCATGTCGCCTGGTACGGTCAGGCCGTTGAGGGCTTCGCGCAGTTCGTTGCGCTCTTCGCCTTCGATGCGGCGGGAGATACCGCCGGCACGCGGGTTGTTGGGCATCAGCACCAGGTAGCGGCCCGCCAGGCTGATGAAGGTGGTCAGGGCGGCGCCTTTGTTGCCGCGCTCTTCCTTCTCGACCTGGACGATGACTTCCTGGCCTTCGCTCAGGACTTCCTTGATGTTGACGCGGCCTTCAGGGGCTTTCTTGAAGTATTCGCGGGAGATTTCCTTCAGCGGCAGGAAGCCGTGACGTTCAGAGCCGAAGTCGACGAAGGCCGCTTCGAGGCTGGGCTCGATCCGGGTGATCTTGCCTTTGTAGATGTTGGCCTTTTTCTGCTCGCGCGCGCCGGACTCGATGTCCAGGTCGTAGAGACGTTGGCCGTCCACCAGGGCTACACGCAACTCTTCGGGTTGAGTTGCGTTAATCAGCATTCTTTTCATGTTGTACCGTCGGTTTCCGGGCTGCCGGAAACGGCGTTCGGCACACACGACTTCTCATGGTCGGTGCCAAGGTGCGCAAAGGGTGGCCGGGCCACCCCCGTGTCGAGCAACGTTCGGCACCAGCCGGTTGCCCAGCCTGCCGTTGTCGCGACGACGCGTCCTGTTTGCTGCGGTGCCTACCAGGCCCCGGTGGCTTCGAATGGGTATCCGAATCAACCAAGCGGGCCTCGTGCACTCAGTCAGGAGGAGGAATCAACCGTCAGCCGTGGACGCCCGAGGGCATCTGTTCAGGACCTTATCCGCTCGCCGGCCATGTCAGTGGGCCGGTGGCCGGACTCGGTGCTACACGGTCCGAGGGCTGTGCATCTCCACCCTGCACGTATCCCTGATAATTCGGGTGCTGCCGCGCGCTGAATCCGCAACGGGTTGCATTTTTCGCCAGCTCCGAACGAGGAGCTGGCGCCATTACATGTCCAAGGCAGGTATTTCCGAAGCATTCGCCGGGCGTTGCGTGGAAGCGACGGGGCGGGCAGAGGTGCGGCGAAAAGAATCGGGTAAGCAGGCGAAAAACCACACTTGTCGTTTTTTTCGGTCTTCTCTACACAGCGCTGGTGGCGATTCCAGGCAATTCGGTAAACTGGCGAAAACCCCGTAGGACGGCCTCGCGTCCTGCAGAATTGCGTTGGTCAGGGACCGGCCAAGGGCCTGGTGCCGCTGGCCTGCCGCTTTTGGCGGCGTTCGCGACTATAGCAGTAATGATTAAGTGCTTCAATTCCATAAAAAATTGTTATGATCCCGCAATGACGACCAATACCCCTCCGACTTCCGGCGTAAAGCTGATCGAAGTCGCGCCGGAGCTTGCCGGCCAACGCATCGACAATTTCCTCATCACCGCGCTCAAGGGCGTGCCCAAGACGCTGGTCTACCGCATCCTGCGCAAAGGCGAGGTGCGGGTCAACAAAGGCCGCGTCAAGCCCGAGTACAAGCTGCAGGCCGGCGACATCGTGCGTGTACCGCCCGTCCGCTTGCCGGAGCGCGACGAGCCGGCACCGGTCGCCCAGGGGCTGTTGCAGCGCCTGGAGGCGGCCATCGTCTACGAAGACAAGGCGCTGATCGTGATGAACAAGCCCGCCGGCATCGCCGTGCACGGCGGTAGCGGCCTGAGCTTCGGTGTGATCGAGGCGCTGCGTCAGCTGCGTCCGGATGCCAAGGAGCTGGAGCTGGTGCACCGCCTGGACCGCGATACCTCGGGCCTGCTGATGATCGCCAAGAAGCGCAGCATGCTGCGCCATCTGCATGCGGCCTTGCGTGGCGATGGCGTCGACAAGCGCTACATGGCGTTGGTGCGTGGTCATTGGCCAACCGCCAAGAAACAGGTGAATGCGCCGCTGCTCAAGAGCAACCTGCGTTCGGGCGAGCGCATGGTCGAGGTGAACGACGAGGGCAAGGAAGCGCTGACCCTGTTCCGCGTACTGCGCCGTTTCGGTGAGTTCGCCACCATCGTCGAGGCCCGGCCGATTACCGGTCGGACCCACCAGATCCGTGTGCATACCCTGCATGCCGGGCACATGATTGCCGGCGACAGCAAGTACGGCGACGAGGATTTCAGTCGCGAGATTCGTGAGCTGGGCGGCAAGCGCCTGTTCCTGCATGCCTATGCCTTGACCGTGCCGCTGCCCGATGGCGGCGAGCTCAAGCTGGAAGCGCCGGTGGACGAAGTCTGGGCGAAAACCGTCGAGCGCCTGAGTGCGTCGTGATCCATGAAAAAACCGTATGAGCTGCTGATCTTCGATTGGGATGGCACCCTGGCCGACTCCATTGGTCGTATCGTCGAGGCCATGAATGCCGCGGCCGACCGTGCCGGTGAGGCGCGGAGCGATGAACGAGCGGTGAAGGGCATCATCGGCCTGGCGCTCGGTGAGGCCATTTCGACGCTGTATCCACATCTTGAGCCAGGCCAGGTGGAAGTCTTTCGCCAGCACTATGCCGATATCTACATGGCGCTCGATCAGCAGCCTTCGCCGCTGTTCGAGGGTGTGGTCGAATCGCTGGATGCCTTCCGTGCCCAGGGCTATCGCCTGGCGGTGGCCACCGGCAAGGCGCGTCGTGGCCTCGATCGGGTGCTCAAGGCCAATGGTTGGGAGCAGTTCTTCGATATCACCCGTGCCGCCGACGAGACGCGAGGCAAGCCGTACCCGTTGATGCTCGAAGAGATTCTTGGCCATTGTGGCGTCGAGCCTGGTCGCGCTCTGATGATCGGCGACTCGGCGTTCGATCTGCAGATGGCCAGCAATGCCGGCATGCACTCGGTGGCTGTGGGCTATGGTGCGATGTCGCTGCAGGCGTTGGCCGAATTCGGCCCGCAGGTATGTATCGATCATTTCTCCCAGCTGCGCGAGTGGCTGGCCGGTTCCAAGCAACTGCAATTCCAAGGTAGGTGAGCATGGCTGACGAGTGGAAGGCGCCTGAGTCCGAGCCCGATGAGCGCGAAGAGCGCAAGAGCTGGAAACTGTTGGAAAAGACCTTGCTGGCCGGGGTTCAGGAGCAGCGTCGGGCGCGGCGCTGGGGGATTTTCTTCAAGCTGTTGACCTTCGTCTATCTGTTCGGTCTGCTTGCCCTGTTCCTGCCGTTCATGGATGTGGACAAGGCCGCGTCGCTCAGCGGTAGCCATACGGCGCTGGTGGAGGTGCGCGGGGTCATTGCCGACCAGGAGGCAGCCAGTGCCGACAATATCGTCAAGAGCCTGCGTGCAGCCTTCAAGGACCCTAAGACCAAAGCTGTGGTGATGCGCATCAACAGCCCGGGCGGCAGCCCTGTGCAGGCGGGCTATGTGTATGACGAGATCCGCCGCCTGCGCGCCGAATATCCGGATATCAAGCTGTATGCGGTGATTTCCGACCTGGGTGCTTCCGGTGCCTACTACATCGCCAGTGCGGCGGATGAGATCTACGCCGACAAGGCCAGCCTGGTTGGTTCCATTGGCGTGACAGCGGCCGGCTATGGTTTTGTCGGTTCGATGGAGAAGCTGGGGGTCGAGCGGCGCACCTACACGGCAGGCGAGCACAAGGCCTTCCTTGATCCGTTCTCGCCGGAGAAGCCGGAAGAGCGAGTGTTCTGGCAGGGGGTGCTGAATACCACGCACCAGCAGTTCATTGCGATGGTCAAGCAGGGGCGCGGTGATCGCCTGAAGGACAAGGAGCATCCGGAGCTGTTCAGCGGCCTGATATGGACGGGCGAGCAGGCCAAGGCGCTGGGGTTGGTGGATGGCCTGGGTAGCGCCAGTTACGTGGCGCGCGAGATCGTTGGCGAGAAGGAGCTGGTGGACTTCACCGTCCAGGAATCGCCGTTCGATCGCTTCTCCAAGCGGATCGGCGCCAGCGTGGCCGAGCGTCTGGCCATGTGGATGGGCTTCCAGGGGCCTGTCCTGCGCTGATCTGTTCCGGCCTCATCGCCGGCAAGCCGGCTTGCCGGCGATGAGGTCGACGCATTCTCAGGGAATCATCACCCCTTCCTTGTTCAGCATATCCACCAACCGAATCAACGGCAGCCCGATCAGGCTGGTCGCATCGCACCCGTGGGTGCTCTGGAACAGGCTCACCCCCAATCCCTCCGCCTTGAAGCTGCCTGCGCAATCCAGTGGCTGCTCGGCCGCCACATAGCGCTCCACGCGTTCCCGGTCCAGTTCCCGCATCGTCACGGTAAACGGTACGCAGTCGACCTGGCAGTGCCCTGTGGCGCTGTTCAGCAGGGCCAGTCCGGTAAGGAAGGTGACCTGCTGTCCGCTCGCCTCCAGCAGTTGCTCGCAGGCGCGCTCGAAGGTGTGCGGCTTGCCGAGGATCTGTTCGCCCAGCACGGCGACCTGGTCGGAGCCAATGATCAGGTGTCCGGGATGGCTGCCGGCCAGTGCTTCTGCCTTCTGCCTGGCGAGTCGCCGTACCAGCGCCGAAGCCGGCTCGTCATCCAGGCGCCGCTCGTCTAGGTCGGGGCTTGCCCAGGTGAAGGGCAGGCGCAGGCGCGCAAGCAGTTCGCGCCGGTAGGCAGAGCTGGAAGCCAGCAAGAGAGGCAGCATGGTAGACTCCTGGTCAGTTGAACCCGATTCTAACATGCGAGATGCCGCCGAATTTCCTTTGACAGGGGCGGGGGGCATCCCTAGAATGCTGCGCCTATGTTGAATGACCCGATTCCACCTCACGTTGACCCGCGCAAATTAGCCGATCGTGGCGTAACCCTTAACGGTTCGCTGCAACTCGCTGATTTGGATAGACTCTGCGACCCGCTTTCCGACAATGTCGGTACGGTGCAGGCGAAGTTCGATTTTGAACGAGATGAGCAGCACGTGGTGGTTATCCACAGCGAGCTGGACGTCGAGGTCAAGATGGTTTGCCAGCGTTGTCTTGAGCTGGTCACCCTGCCGATTCACAGCGAATGTACGTACGCTGTGGTGAAGGAGGGTGCGAATACCCAGTCGTTGCCGAAAGGCTATGACGTGCTGGAACTGGGCGAAGATCCTTTGGATCTGCAGGCCTTGATCGAGGAGGAGCTTCTGCTCGCCTTGCCCATCGTGCCTGCTCATCATCCGGAAGAATGCCAGCAGCCGGCGGGCGCAGACGAGCCCGATTCGAGCAAGGACGAGGTATCGCGGTCCAACCCGTTCAGTGTTTTGGCGCAGTTAAAGCGTGACCCAAACGTTTAGGAGTTAATCAATTATGGCTGTTCAGCAGAACAAAAAATCCCGCTCTGCCCGTGACATGCGCCGTTCCCACGACGCCCTGTCGGAAAACGCGCTGTCGGTAGAGAAAACCACCGGTGAAGTACACCTGCGTCACCACGTTTCGCCAGAAGGCGTATACCGTGGTCGCAAAGTGATCGACAAGGGCGCTGACGAGTAATCCTTGTCCGCTCAGATCATCGCGATCGACGCAATGGGCGGGGACTTCGGTCCCCGCAGCATTGTCCAGGCTAGCATTGCCTGCCTTTCGGCTACTCCCTCGCTTCACCTGACCCTCGTCGGTCAACCCTCCCTCCTTGAAGATCTTGTCAGCGGCCTTGCAGCTGCGGATCGCGCGCGCCTGCAAATCGTCGCCGCCAGTGAGGTGATCGGGATGGACGAGCGTCCTTCGCAGGCGCTGCGGGGCAAGCCGGATTCGTCGATGCGCATTGCCCTTGAACTGGTGCGTGACGGCAAGGCCCAGGCCTGCGTGAGTGCCGGCAATACCGGGGCGTTGATGGCGCTGTCGCGTTACGTGCTCAAGACATTGCCCGGCATCGATCGGCCGGCCATGGTCGCGGCGATCCCGACCCAGGCGGGTTACTGCCAGCTGCTCGACCTTGGCGCCAATGTCGATTGCAGTGCGGAAAACCTCTACCAGTTCGCCGTGATGGGTTCGGTGGCTGCCCAGGCCCTCGGTGTGCATCGTCCGCGCGTTGCGCTGCTGAACATCGGTACCGAGGACATCAAGGGCAACCAGCAGGTCAAGCTGGCTGCCACGCTGTTGCAGAACGCCCGCGGCCTCAATTATGTTGGCTACGTCGAAGGTGATGGCTTGTATCGCGGGGAGGCGGATGTGGTGGTGTGCGACGGGTTCGTCGGCAACATCCTGCTCAAGTCCAGCGAAGGGCTGGCGACCATGATCGGCGTGCGCATCGAGCGGCTGTTCAAGGGGGGTGCCTTGTCGAGGGTGGCGGGGGCCTTGGCCATGCCTTTGCTCAAGCGCCTGAAGGCCGATCTGGCGCCGGCACGCCACAATGGCGCGAGTTTCCTTGGCTTGCAGGGCATCGTCATCAAGAGCCATGGCTCGGCAGGTGTGGAAGGGTTCCAGAGTGCGATCCAGCGGGCGCTGATCGAGATCCAGGAGAACCTGCCGCAACGCCTGCACGGCCGCCTCGAAGACTTGCTGCCTTAGGCATTTCACCGATGAAGTGCTTAAATGTGACCGCGCAGTTTTCGATACCATCCAAGATTTCATACCCTGCGCCTGGCTCGCGGCCGGGCGCACCCCATTCGACGACAAGATCATAAGGGCTTGTTCAATGTCTGCATCCCTCGCATTCGTCTTTCCCGGTCAAGGTTCCCAGTCGCTGGGCATGCTCAAGGAGCTGGGCGCCGAAAAGCCGGTGATCGTTGAGACCTTCAAGGAAGCCTCCGACGCTCTGGGTTACGACCTGTGGAAGCTGGTCCAGGAAGGTCCGGAAGAACAACTCAATCAAACCGACAAGACCCAGCCAGCGATCCTCACTGCTTCCATCGCGCTGTGGCGCCTGTGGCTGGAAGAGGGTGGTGCGCAGCCGGCTTTCGTTTCCGGTCACAGCCTGGGTGAGTACAGTGCCCTTGTCGCTGCCGGCAGCCTGTCGCTCAAGGATGCGGTGAAGCTGGTCAAGCGCCGTGGCGAGCTGATGCAGGAAGCCGTGCCTGCTGGTCACGGCGCCATGGCTGCGATTCTCGGCCTGGACGACGCTGTCGTAGTCGAGATTTGTGCCAAGGCAGCTGAAGACCAGGTGGTCAGTGCAGTCAACTTCAACTCCCCGGGCCAGGTTGTGATTGCGGGCAACAAGGCGGCAGTGGATCGCGCCATCGAGCTGTGCAAAGAGGCCGGCGCCAAGCGCGCCCTGCCGCTGCCAGTCAGCGTGCCGTCGCACTGCGCCCTGATGGAGCCGGCCGCCGAGCGTTTTGCCGAATCGATCAACGCCATCGAGTGGAAGGCCCCGCAAATTCCGGTGGTGCAGAACGTCACCGCCGCCGTCGCCGCCGACCTCGATGCGCTCAAGCACGACCTGCTGGCGCAGCTGTACCAGCCGGTACGCTGGGTCGAGTGCGTGCAGGCCCTGGCGGCCAACGGTGCCGTCAATCTGGTCGAGTGCGGCCCGGGCAAGGTCCTGGCCGGCCTGAACAAGCGTTGCGCCGACGGCGTCACCACCTACAACCTCAATACCCCTGATGCCGTCGCCGCCACCCGTGCGGCGCTGGCCTGAATTGGAGAAGCTTGCATGAGCCTGCAAGGTAAAGTTGCATTGGTTACCGGCGCCAGCCGTGGCATCGGCCAGGCCATCGCCCTCGAACTGGGCCGCCAGGGCGTGATCGTGATCGGTACTGCCACTTCGGCGTCCGGCGCCGAGCGCATCGCCGCGACCCTGAAAGAGCACGGCATTGCCGGTACCGGCATGGAATTGAACGTCACCAGCGCCGAGTCCGTCGAGGCAGTGCTGGCCGCCATTGGCGAGCAGTTCGGCGCACCGTTGATCCTGGTCAACAACGCCGGCATCACCCGTGACAACCTCATGCTGCGCATGAAGGACGACGAGTGGTTCGACGTGATCGACACCAACCTGAACAGCCTCTACCGTTTGTCCAAGGGCGTGCTGCGTGGCATGACCAAGGCGCGTTGGGGTCGTATCATCAGCATCGGCTCTGTCGTCGGTGCCATGGGCAACGCCGGTCAGGCCAACTACGCGGCCGCCAAGGCGGGCCTCGAAGGCTTCAGTCGTGCGCTGGCGCGTGAAGTGGGTTCGCGTGGCATCACCGTCAACTCGGTGACTCCGGGCTTCATCGACACCGACATGACGCGCGAGCTGCCAGAAGCACAGCGCGAAGCCCTGCAGACCCAGATTCCGCTGGGCCGCCTGGGCCAGGCTGACGAAATCGCCAAGGTGGTTTCCTTCCTGGCGTCCGACGGCGCAGGCTACGTTACCGGTGCCACCGTGCCGGTCAACGGCGGGATGTACATGTAACGCTGCAACTCAATGTGACGGATTGCTTAAAAAAAGAGTCATACTCCGAGCCTAAAATCCGTTATAAAGCTGCAACCAGATTCCAGGCAGGGGGTTGGGTGTCTAATCCGAAAGTGCGTTCCGCTTGAAAAGCGAACGTCTTTCTATAAACTTGGTCACCGGCCAGCTGCCTGACATATGTCCATTAGGAGTGAAAACTAGGTATGAGCACCATCGAAGAACGCGTCAAGAAAATCGTCGCCGAGCAACTGGGCGTCAAGGAAGAGGAAGTCAAGAACGAGGCTTCCTTCGTCGATGACCTGGGTGCCGATTCGCTTGACACCGTTGAGCTGGTGATGGCTCTGGAAGAGGAATTCGAGACCGAAATCCCTGACGAAGAAGCCGAGAAGATCACTACCGTTCAAGCAGCCATCGACTACGTCAACAGCCACAAGGCCTAAGACGCTGTAGTCGTCGCTTCCTGACGAGAAAAACCGCACTGCCTTTGCCGGCGTGCGGTTTTTTCTTTGCGAAGCTGCAGCGTCGGTTCGCTCACGGCGAGAGCCTGTTGCCATTTCATTCCATTGCCTGAATGCAATGGCAAGAGACTCTGTAATCAGAAAAGGAGAGTACTGTGTCGCGTAGACGCGTCGTGGTCACCGGTATGGGTATGCTGTCGCCACTGGGTACCGATGTACCGAGCACCTGGCAGGGCATTCTGGCTGGCCGCAGTGGCATTGGTCCGATCGAACACACGGACCTGTCTGCCTACTCCACCCGTTTTGGCGGCTCGGTGAAGGGCTTCGAGGTCGAGCAGTACCTGTCGGCCAAGGAAGCTCGCAAGCTTGACCTGTTCATTCAGTACGGCCTGGCGGCCGGCTTCCAGGCGGTACGCAATGCCGGCCTCGAAGTCACCGACGCCAACCGTGAGCGCATCGGCGTGGCCATGGGCTCGGGTATTGGCGGCCTGACCAACATCGAAGAAACCAGCCGCACCTTGCACGATCAAGGTCCGCGCCGCATTTCGCCGTTCTTCGTGCCCGGTTCGATCATCAACATGATCTCTGGCTTCCTGTCGATCCACCTGGGGCTGCAGGGGCCGAACTACGCCATCGCCACGGCGTGCACTACCGGTACCCACTGCATTGGCATGGCGGCACGCAACATCGCCTACGGTGAGGCCGACGTAATGATCGCAGGCGGCGCCGAAATGGCTGCTTGCGGCCTCGGCATGGGCGGTTTCGGTGCCTCGCGTGCACTGTCGACCCGCAACGACGAGCCGACCCGGGCCAGCCGTCCGTGGGACAAGGGCCGTGACGGTTTCGTGTTGTCCGACGGTGCCGGTGCCCTGGTGCTCGAAGAGCTGGAACACGCCCAGGCCCGTGGCGCGACCATTTATGCCGAGCTGGTCGGTTTCGGCATGAGCGGCGACGCCTACCATATGACCTCACCGCCCGACAGTGGTGAAGGCGCCGCGCGCTGCATGGCCAATGCCTTGCGTGATGCCGGGATCGCGCCGGAAGCGGTCAGCTACATCAATGCCCATGGCACCTCGACGCCTGCGGGCGACATTGCCGAAGTGGCGGCGATCAAGCGCGTATTCGGCGAGCACGCCTACAAGCTGGCGGTCAGTTCGACCAAGTCGATGACCGGCCACCTGCTGGGTGCCGCAGGTGCCGTTGAAGCGATCTTCAGTGTCCTGGCGATCAACAGCCAGATGGCACCGCCGACCATCAACCTCGACGAGCCGGACGAAGGCTGCGACCTGGACTTCGTGCCCCATGTGGCGCGCAGCATGCCGATCGACGTGGTGTTGTCCAACTCGTTCGGCTTCGGTGGCACCAACGGCTCGCTGGTGTTCCGCCGGTTCGCCGGTTGATGCACAGCTGGGTCGACGGCCAGCCTGCGACTGCGGTCAACCTGCAGAACCGAGGCCTGGCCTATGGCGATGGCCTGTTCGAGACCATCGCCATACGCGCCGGCCGGCCCAGCCTGCTGGACGGCCATCTGGCCCGCTTGGCGCTGGGTTGCCAGCGCCTGGCGATCGATGCCGACCTGGCGCTGCTGCGCGATGAAGTCCAGCGCTACGCCAGCCAGCTGGGCGACGGCGTGGCCAAGCTCATCCTCACCCGTGGCGATAGCTTGCGTGGCTACGCGCCGGCGGCGGGTGCCGCGCCGCGACGTATCCTGCAGGGCAGTCCGCTGCCAAGCTATCCTGTCGAACATGCCGAGCTCGGCGTGCGCTTGTTCCCCTGCCAGACCCGGCTTGGGGAACAACCGTTGCTGGCTGGCCTCAAACACCTCAATCGCCTGGAGCAGGTGCTGGCCCGAGCCGAATGGCAGGACAGCGAACATGCCGAAGGCCTGATGCGTGACGGGCAGGGAAGGGTGATCGAAGGCGTGTACAGCAATCTGTTCCTGGTGCGTGACGGCGTGCTTCTTACCGCCGACCTCAGTCGCTGTGGGGTTGCCGGGGTGATGCGCGGTGCGTTGCTGGAGCAGGCGCAGGCGCTGGCGATACCGGTGCAGGTACGCGACCTGCCGTTCGAGGCGCTGGAGCAAGCCGATGAAGTGTTCGTCTGCAACAGTGTCTATGGGGTCTGGCCGGTGCGTGCAATTGCCGCGCTGAACTGGTCGCCGGGCCCGCTCACCCGTAAACTGCAGGCCGTTGCCCGTACGTTACTGGATACCTGAATTCGTGAGACGCAAATTCCTGCTGCTGCTGGAAATGGGTTTGATCCTCGCCGGCCTGGCATTGGGCTGGTCGGCCTGGAAGATCAACTCGGTGCTGGAGCAGCCCTTGCACGTGACGCAGGAGCGCCTGCTGGACGTGCCCAGTGGTACCAACCCCAATCGCATGTTCTATCGCATGCAGAACGAGGGGTTGCTCGAAGACGCCGTCTGGCTGCGCCTTTACTGGCGCTTCAACATGGCGGGTATCCCGCTGAAGACCGGCGAGTATCGTCTCACCCCTGGCATGACCGTCGAAGACCTGTTCGACGCCTGGCGCCGCGCCGACGTGGTGCAGTACAACCTGACCCTGGTCGAGGGCTGGACTTTCCGTCAGGTGCGTTCAGCCATCGCCAAGCATGAGAAGCTCAAGCACACCCTCGATGCTCTGTCCGACGCCGAGGTCATGGACAAGCTTGGCCACACCGGCGTCTTCCCCGAAGGGCGCTTCTTCCCTGACACCTACCGCTTCGTGCGCGGCATGAGCGACATCGAGCTGTTGCAGCAGGCCTATATGCGCCTGGACGAAGTGCTGGCCAAGGAGTGGGCCGAGCGCACCACCGACTTGCCTTACCGGGACCCTTACCAGGCCTTGATCATGGCCTCCCTGGTGGAGAAGGAAACCGGCATACCCCAGGAGCGTGGACAGATCGCCGGCGTGTTCGTCCGGCGCCTGCGCCTGGGGATGATGCTGCAGACCGACCCGACGGTGATCTACGGCATGGGTGAGCGCTACAACGGCCGGATCACCCGCGCCGATCTGCGCGAGCCGACGCCCTACAACACCTATACCATGACCGGTTTGCCGCCGACGCCGATCGCCATGGTCGGGCGCGAGGCGATCCACGCCGCGCTCAACCCGTCCGATGGCACCAGCCTGTACTTCGTCGCCCGTGGTGACGGCAGCCATGCCTTCTCCGACGACCTGGACGACCATAACTCGGCAGTGCGCGAGTTCCAGCTCAAGCGGCGCGCGGATTACCGCTCCAGCCCCGGGCCACAGGCTGCTCCGGAGTCCGTGCCCGAGCCTGTGCCGGCAGTGGACCCGCCCGAACCGCAATCGCCATCACCGCAGGAGTCGGTGCCGGACAGCGAGCCTGAGCCCGCCGGCGAACCTGCACCGGCCGATGCGCCGGCACCTGACGAACAACATTAAGGACTGCCTGTGAGCGGCTTGTTTATTACCCTGGAAGGCCCCGAAGGCGCGGGCAAGAGCACCAACCGCGACTACCTGGCCGCGCGATTGCGCGAACACGGGCTGGATGTGGTGTTGACCCGCGAGCCCGGTGGCACGCCTTTGGCGGAGAAGGTCCGCGAATTGCTGCTGGCACCCAGTGAAGAGGCGATGCATGCCGACACCGAACTGTTGCTGGTGTTCGCCGCGCGTGCCCAGCATCTGGCCCAGGTGATCCGCCCGGCGCTGAGCAACGGCTCGGTGGTGTTGTGCGATCGCTTCACGGATGCCACCTACGCCTACCAGGGTGGCGGTCGCGGTCTGTCCGTGGCGCGCATTGCAGCGCTGGAGCAGTTCGTTCAGGGCGATCTGCGTCCTGACCTGACACTGGTGTTCGACTTGCCGGTCGAGGTCGGCCTCGCCCGCGCTGCCGCGCGCGGTCGCCTGGATCGTTTCGAGCAGGAAGGCCAGGCCTTCTTCGAGGCTGTACGCCAGGCCTACCTGCAGCGCGCCCAGGGCGAGCCGCAGCGCTACCACATGCTGGACGCGGCACAGCCGCTGGAAGCAGTGCAACGTGCCATCGACGCGCTGTTGCCGGTGATTCTGGAGCGCTGCCGTGGCTGAGGCCTACCCCTGGCAGCAGTCGCTGTGGCAGCAGTTGGCCGGACGTGCCCAGCATGCCCACGCCTACCTGTTGCACGGCCCCCAGGGGATCGGCAAGCGCGCCCTGGCCGAGCGCCTGATGGCCCGCCTGCTGTGCCAGCACCCGCAGGGGCTGGACGCCTGTGGGCAATGCAAGGCCTGCCTCTTGCTCAAGGCAGGTAGCCATCCGGACAACTACGTGCTGGAGCCGGAAGAGGCCGACAAGCCGATCAAGGTGGACCAGGTGCGTGAACTGGTTTCCTTCGTGGTACAGACCGCGCAGCTGGGCGGGCGCAAGGTCATCTTGATCGAGCCGGTAGAGGCCATGAACGTCAATGCCTCCAACGCCTTGCTCAAGAGCCTGGAAGAGCCTTCGGGCGACACGGTGATGTTGCTCGTCAGCCATCAACCCAGCCGCCTGCTGCCCACCATCAAGAGCCGCTGCCAGCAGGTCGCCTGCACGCAGCCCAGCCTGGCCGAAAGCCAGGCCTGGCTGGCGGCGGCGCTGCCCGACAGCGACGGTGTGGAGCGTGATGAACTGCTGACCCTGGCGGCCGGATCACCGTTGAGGGCAGTGAGCTTGCAGGCTCAAGGGGTGCGTGAGCAGCGCGCGCTGGTCGCTGAAGGGGTGAAGAAACTGCTCAAGCAGCAGCAATCGCCCAGTCAGCTGGCCGAAGCCTGGAGCAATGTGCCATTGTTGTTGCTGTTCGACTGGTTCTTCGATTGGTCGCACCTGATCCTGCGCTACCAATTGAGCCAGGACGACACTGGGCTTGGCCTGGCCGACATGAGCAAGGTGGTGCAGTACCTGGCGCAGAAGAGTCGGCAGGCCAAGGTGCTCGAGGTTCAGGCCTGGATCCTCGAGCAGCGCCAGAAGGTGCTCGGCAAGGCCAACCTCAATCGTGTGCTGTTGCTGGAAGCGTTGCTCGCCCATTGGTTGCAGCTGCCTGGCTCCCGCTGATTTTTCATTTCTTCACATGTGCCGTATCCCATGCTCGTAGACTCCCATTGCCACCTCGACCGTCTTGACCTGAGCGCCCACCAAGGCTCCCTCGATGCCGCCCTGCAGGCTGCCCGTGAACGGGGCGTAGGGCATTTCCTGTGCATCGGTGTAAGCGCCGAGAACGCCGGCGCGGTGAAGGCCCTGAGCGAGCAATATGCCGATGTCGATTGCTCGGTAGGGGTACACCCACTGGATCTGGCGCCCGGCGAGATACCGGCCCTGGAATGGCTGTTGCGCGAGCTGGCGCACCCGCACGTGGTGGCGATCGGCGAAACCGGTCTGGACTACCACTACGAGCCGGAAGCGGCCCATTTGCAGCAGGCCTCGTTCCGTCTGCACCTGGAGGCATCGCGTCAGGCCGGCAAACCGGTGATCGTGCACACCCGTGCGGCCAGGGCTGATACCTTGGCGCTGTTGCGCGAGGCGAACCTGCCCCAGGCCGGTGTGCTGCATTGCTTCACCGAGGACTGGGACATGGCTAGGGCCGCGCTCGACCTGGGTTACTACATTTCGTTGTCGGGCATCGTCACGTTCCGCAATGCCGAGGCCTTGCGCGATGTCGCCCGGCAGGTGCCGGCCGACCGCTTGCTGGTGGAAACCGATTCGCCTTACCTCGCACCCATTCCGCACCGTGGCAAGCCGAACCTGCCGCAGTACGTACGCGAGGTAGCCGAGTATGTCGCCTCGTTGCGTGGGGTCAGCTACGAGCAGTTGGCCAGCCAGACCACCGCCAACTTCAAGCGATTGTTCCCGCTGGCACGGGTGGCGATGTAAAGGGCAAAAAAAACCCGGGTTCTGGGGGGGGAATCCGGGTTAAGACCATTAGGAGTAAAACAAAGGTACGCGGTCCCTGAGCACCTTTATTGGCGCGCCACTTGGGGGGGATGCGCCGCGCCAACACTTCAAGTATTGGTCAGGTTTGGCGCAGTGCCAGTGTCTGTTGTTCGTTTTTTAAACAGATTTGGAATACGCCCGGGCACCGTTCCTCCCTCAGCGTATGGCCAGTCGCCGCACCTGCGCGACAGCTTCGTCGATCAATCGCTCATCGGTATAGAAATGCGGCGAAAAACGCACACCTGGGCCGCGAAGCGCACAAACAGTCCCCTCGCTTGACAGCGAGCGATAGATATCGGCGCTCAGATGGCCCTGGACGCTGAATGTGATGATCCCGGCCCGTCTTTGCGGGGCTGTCGGGCTATGCAGCTCGACCCCGGGGATACTGGCCAGCCCCTGGTGCAACTGCTCGATCCGTTGTTGCAGTTGCCGCGTCACCTCATCCATGCCCACCTCCTCCAGCAACGACAGACTTGCTTCCAGCGCACAGGTGCCCAGCATGTTCGGGCTGCCGCACTCGAAGCGCCGCGCACTGCGTGCCGGCTGCCACTGGCGGCGTTCGAAGTCGCCAAGATTTTCGAGCATGTGCCAGCCATAGGCATGGAGCCTGAGGCGTGGGCGTAACGCTGCCCGGCAGTAGAACAGGCCCAGGCCCTCCGGGCCCAGCATCCACTTGTGACCATCGGCCATGGCGAAATCGCACGGGTACTGCTGCACATCGAAGGGCAGGGCGCCGATGTGCTGGATGGCATCGACGCAAAACAGCACCTTGCGCGCCTGGCAGCCTTGGCCAAGTCGCGCCAGGTCCAGGCGCAGGCCGCTGCCGAACTGCACGGCACTGACTGCCAGCAAGCGTGCGCGTGGGCCGCAGGCGTCAAGCAGCGAAGATTCCGGGTCGTCGCCGCCAAGGCTCACCTGGACCACCTCGACACCGCGGTCGGCCAATGCTTCCCACACGACCCTGTTGGAGGGAAACTCCTCGTCGCTGATCACGACCTGGTCGCCCACTTGCCAGTCGAGGCCGAAGGCAACCAGCGACAGCGCTTGCGAGGTGTTGCCGACCAAGGCAATGTCGCCGCTGGACGGTGCATTGATCAAGCGGGCCAGGCGTTGGCGCAAGCGCCGTTCGGTGGCCAGCCATGTCGCATACTCGCGGGCGCCCAGGCTGAGGTTCTCCCGAGCGAAGCGCGCCACGGCCTCGCTGGCCCGGCGCGGCCAGGGCGCGATGGCGGCGTGGTTCAGGTAGCGCAGTCCCGGGGCTTGCTCGAACTCATCGTGAAACATAGACATGGTTGGAAGATCCGTGCAATTTGCCGCAAGTTAGGCATAATAAACCGCTTCGATTGTCATCCAGTCCTTCCTATGCAGAAAGAACCTCGTAAGGTCCGTGAGTTTCGCCGTCGCGAACAGGAAATCCTCGACACTGCACTCAAGCTTTTTCTCGAACAGGGTGAAGACAGCGTCACCGTCGAGATGATCGCTGATGCCGTGGGTATCGGCAAAGGCACGATCTACAAGCACTTCAAGTCCAAGGCGGAGATCTACCTGCGCCTGATGCTCGACTACGAACGCGACTTGAACGCCCTGTTGCACTCGGCCGATGTCGACCGTGACAAGGAGGCGCTGTCGCGTGCCTACTTCGAGTTCCGCATGCGCGACCCGCAACGCTATCGGCTGTTCGACCGCCTTGAGGAAAAGGTGGTCAAGGGCAACCAGGTGCCAGAAATGGTCGAGGAATTGCACAGCATTCGCGCGTCCAACTTCGATCGCCTGACCCAATTGATCAAAGGCCGCATCAGCGAAGGCAAGCTTGAGGATGTGCCGCCGTACTTCCACTACTGCGCCGCCTGGGCATTGGTACACGGTGCCGTGGCGCTCTACCATTCGCCGTTCTGGAGCAATGTGCTGGAGGATCAGGAAGGGTTCTTCCAGTTCCTCATGGACATCGGCGTGCGCATGGGCAACAAGCGCAAGCGCGACCCCGAAGCGACCAACTGACGAGGGCGCCGAGCGTCCCGTCGCAGCCGGCATCGAGCAGGGGCTTGCAAAAACCTGAATTTTGAGTCAGGTTTTGCCGGCCCCCGATTCATCCATGCCGGAGTCACCCATGATCGTCGATCGTCAAGGCAGGCGCTTTCGCAACCTGCGCGTCAGCCTGACAGCTGCCTGTAACTACGCCTGCAGCTATTGCGTGCCTGACGGCAAGCGCCTGGTGGCGGCCCAGGATGAGCTCACGGCCGAGACCTTGGCCCGTGGCGTGTCCTACCTGATCGAAACAGCCGGAATCGAGCGCCTGCGCATCACCGGCGGCGAGCCGCTGGTGAGTCCGCGGCTGGATGCATTTCTGGCTGCCGTCGCCAAGCTCGACCTTCAGGACATCACCCTGACCACCAATGGCCAGCTGCTTTCGCGCAAGTTGCCGCAACTGCAGGCGGCCGGCATTCGCCGCTTGAACGTTTCCCTCGATTCCCTCGACCCGCAAGCCTTCCGGCGGATCGCCCGCGGCGGTGACCTCGCCACTGTGCTCGCCGGCATGGACCAGGCCCGGAGCATGGGTATGCAGATCAAGGTGAACATGGTGCCCATGCGTGGACAGAACCTCGACCAGGTGCTGCCAATGCTCGACTACTGCCTCGATCGCGGCTATGAGCTGCGTTTTATCGAGCTCATGCGCATGGGGCATCTGGCCCGAGACAACAACGCGTTCCTGCAACAGTTCGTGGGGCTCGACCATCTGCTCGCCCTCATCGGCCAGGCGCATGACTACCAGCAGGCCCAGGCGCCTCTGGATGCCACTGCACTGCGCTACCAGATTCCCGGCAAGGGCCATTTCGGTGTGATTGCCAACGAGAGCGTGCCGTTCTGCCGCACCTGCTCGCGCTTGCGGCTGTCGTCCACCGGTTGGCTGCACGGCTGCCTGTCGTCGAGCAATCGTCACTTTGTCGGCGATCTGCTGGAAAAGCCGCGCCATGAGGCCTTGCCTGCGCTGCAGCGCTTGCTGGTCAAGGCCTTGGCCGACAAGCAGGAGCTGGCGTTTGCCGGCGGTGTGACGGTGATGAAGGTGATCGGCGGCTGATCTGGCGCAAAAGCTGCATCCGCCAGCTATTCGCCGGTTTTTCGTCGCCGGTCATTGGAGGAAAGATGCGTAGCCTGGTCTTGCCCCTGGCGCTGTTGGCGCTGGGTGGCTGCATGAATGTCAGCGACATGGGCGAGGGCGTTCGTTATCACATGAGCGATGCCGGCCTGCTGGACCACAGCGATACTCGCCGCTCATTGTCGATCCGCCTGCAGCCCGACTCGTTCATCTTCATTGGCCAGGGTGCCTTCGTGCCGCCCGCCAACGGCCCGGTACCGCCTCAGAATGTGGTGGCCGACGAGGCTTTCAAGAGTTTTGTCGAGTACTTCCCGCTGGTGCGCCGTGCTGCGGGCCCGCTGGGCCTTGAGGAAGCGATTGCCCAGGCGCGCGCGGTCGGTGCCGACTACGTGCTGTATACCCGCTTCGCCCGCACCGACGACCGTATCGGCAATGGCGATGAGTGGTATGACGAACAGGCGGTCGATCGCCTGGGCTGGGATACCGGTGTAGTGCAGATGATGCTGATCGAAACCAATACCCGCTACCTGATCGATACCGCACGGATCAAGAGCCGTGGCGGATTGTTGACGTTCCACGACAATTCACCCCAGGATTTGCTTGCCGCACCGATGCGCGAGTACGCTCGTAGCCTTCTTGGAATGAGTGAATGAGGCGAGCGCGATGACGGATTCCGGCAAGGCCAATGATCTGCTGGCACAGATACCCAAGCACAAGGGCCTGCCGCCGGTGCATCTGTGGAATCCTGATTTCTGCGGCGACATCGACATGCGCATCGCCCGTGACGGCACCTGGTACTACCTGGGCACGCCGATCGGGCGCAAGCCGATGGTGCGGCTGTTCTCCACCATCATTCGGCGTGATGGCGATGAGTACTTCCTGATCACCCCGGTCGAGAAGGTTGGCATCCGGGTCGACGATGTGCCTTTCGTTGCCGTGACCCTCGACGTGCAGGGCAGTGGTGAGCAACAAGTGCTGAGCTTTACCAGCAATGTCGAGGATCAGGTCGAGGCGGGCCCGGCCAATCCGCTGCGGGTGGAGATCGATCCCGTCACCCAGGAGCCGTCGCCGTATGTGCTGATGCGCAGTAATCTCGAAGCGTTGATCCACCGCAATGTGTTCTACCAGCTGGTCGAGCTGGCGGTGCCGCGCATGATTGATGGCGAAGAATGGCTTGGCGTCTGGAGTCATGGCGAGTTCTACCCCATCGGACGTAGCAACTGAAGTCCCGGGGCTGTGAAGCGGCCCCCTGTTTTTTCTCCGAATTGGCCGTTTGCCTCTGTTGGTCCTGGGCCTAACCTGCAGGCAGTCGCCAATCAGGAGAAGCCCCATGAAATCTTCCTATCTTCCTTTTGCCCTGCTCGTCGGCATCGGCCTGCTCGCTGGCCAATCCAATGCCTGGGCGCACGGTGACGTGCCAGACCAGGTCAAGGTCCTGCAGGTACAACAACCTTCGAATGCCCCCGGCAAGCAAGCGATCATGCTCACCGTCAATTATGCCCCTGGCCAGGCATCGCCTGCCCACCAGCATCCAGGCGCGGTGATGGCCTATGTGCTTGAAGGCGCAGTGGTGTCGAAGCTCAATGATGAGCAGGAAAAGACCTACCAGGCGGGGGAGTACTGGTACGAAGCGCCGGGGACTGTGCACAGCGTGTCGCGCAACGCCAGCAAGACCAAGCCTGCCAGGTTGCTGGTCTGGAGCCTGGTGGATGAAGGCAAGCCGGTGACCTTGCCCCTGGCGCAATGAAGCACCCCGCCGCGCAAGGCGGGGTGGTCGTGGCTACAGCAAGGCCTGTGCAGCGCTGACCAGCGCCGCGTCCAGTACCTGGCTGGGGGCGACTTGCACGCTCTGGGTGTAGAAGGGCGGGAGGTTCAGGGCCAGTTGCGCGACCTCCTGCGCCGTGGTGCCCTCCGGCAGCAGCACATATTGCAGGTTGGAGGGGAACGACTGCGGTACGGCGCCCTCCATGGTCGAGCCGTACGCACCGAATGTCATCACGGCCTGGCTGCTGCTCGGGTCCGGGATGTAGAGGAACACGAAGGTGCCGTACTTGGGGTGGGTCAGGTAATCATTGGCCTGCTGACGAACCACTGGGTCCGCGTCGTTCATCAGGGTCCAGCGCATGATCGCGTAGTTGCGCGTGGTCTCCATGAACGCGGTGCGGATCGGCGACTGGTTTTCCACGCCGCCCAGGCACGCCAGCAGGTTACCGAACGGGTCGAGCAACGCCACGGCGTTGGGCGTGTCGGCCTGCCGGGCGGTCTCGATGAGCGGTTTTGCCAGCTCCTGGCCCGGCAAGCGCGGGTTCGCGGTCTTGAGCTGTAGCGCCCAGGGGCTCAGTGCGCTGAGTGCCTGGCGCACCTTGCTGTCGGCAGGCAGGGTGGTCGGGTCCTTCAGCTGCGAAGGCGGCAGGCCGCTGTTGTTGCTCGCCTCACGCACGGTGTTGACGCTGGCATCGAACACGGTGCCGGTGAGGGTGAAGGCTGCCGCGTCTATCGATTGACCGGCATGAATCGGACCCTGTGAGCCTTGGTAGGGGCGGCCGATCGGTGCATCCACGGCGTAGTAGCCCCATGTATCGCGGGCCTGTTGGCGCACGGCGGGCGGCAGCGTCGGGAAGTCGAACTGGCTGTTGTAGTTGATCCCGGCATAGGTGTCGATGGCACTGACTGCCACGTTGAAGCCTGCGGTCAGCAGCGAGCCTGCACACATCGCACAGGGGTCCAGGGTTGTCACCACGGTCAGTTGCTGGGGGGGTGGCAGGCCGAGTGACTGCCGGTTGGCGAAATACCAGTCGACCAGTTGCCGCTCGCCATGGGCAGTGGGATCGTGGGGCAGGAAGGGCGGCTGCACGGTACTGTTGGGGAATGGCATCAGTACGTTGTTGTGCAAGGCGGCGAGTACGTTGCCGGTCTGGTTGTCGACGATGCAGCCGCCGACCGCGAAGGTGCCTTGCTGACTGGCCAGGATAGCCTGGTTGGCGACCAGGTCCACGGCCTGCTGGGCATTCTGGATAGTGTCCATGATGACTCCCTGTCGATGAGCGCTCGATGCGCTTTCAAACGATAGAACAGGGCAGGGCGAAGACAAGAACGCCGAAAACAAAAAACCTCCAGTGCACACGCAACTGGAGGTTTTTCAGTATTTGGCTCCGCGACCTGGACTCGAACCAGGGACCCAATGATTAACAGTCATTTGCTCTACCGACTGAGCTATCGCGGAATCTGCTGGTATCTTACTGATTGCCAAGGGGAAGTCAAGCTGCCCCTCGGCAAATCAGAAGAGAATCAAGCAGTTACAGCACTTCGACGATGGCCTTGGTGACCACGTGGATGTTGCTCTGGTTCAACGCGGCCACAGCGATGCGGCCGGTGTCCAGTGCGTAGATGCCGAACTCGTTCTTCAGGCGCGCCACCTGCTCGACGGTCAGGCCGGAGTAGGAGAACATGCCAGCCTGGCGGCCAACGAAGCTGAAGTCGCGCTTGGCGCCGTATTCGGCCAGCAGCTCGACCATCTGCTTGCGCATGCCGTGGATGCGCACGCGCATCTCGGCCAACTCCGCTTCCCACATGCTGCGCAGTTCGTCGCTGTTGAGCACGGTGGCGACGATGGTGGCGCCGTGGGTCGGCGGGTTGGAGTAGGTGGTGCGGATCACGCGCTTGACCTGGGACAGCACGCGGGTGCTTTCGTCCTTGGAGGCGGTGACGATCGACAGTGCGCCGACGCGCTCGCCGTACAGCGAGAACGATTTGGAGAACGAGCTGGAAACGAAGAACTCAAGGCCGGACTCGGCGAACAGGCGCACGGCGAAGGCGTCTTCGGCGATGCCGTCACCAAAGCCCTGGTAGGCCATGTCGAGGAACGGCACGTGACCTTTGGCCTTGACCACTTCCAGCACGTTTTTCCAGTCGTCCAGACCCAGGTCGACGCCGGTCGGGTTGTGGCAGCAGGCGTGCAGCACGACGATCGAGCCGGACGGCAGGTTGTTCAGGTCCTCGAGCATGCCGGCGCGGTTGACGTCGTTGCTCGGCGCGTCGTAGTAGCGGTAGTTCTGCACCGGGAAACCGGCGGTCTCGAACAGCGCACGGTGGTTTTCCCAGCTCGGGTCGCTGATGGCCACCACGGCGTTCGGCGAAAGGCGCTTGAGGAAATCGGCACCGATCTTCAGAGCGCCGGTGCCGCCAACGGCCTGCACGGTGACCACGCGGCCAGCGGCCAGCAGTGGCGACTCGGCGCCGAAGATGAGTTTCTGTACAGCCTGGTCGTAGGTGGCGATGCCATCGATCGGCAGGTAGCCGCGCGAGGCATGCTGGGCGGCACGCTGGGTTTCGGCTTCGATCACGGCGCGCAGCAGCGGGATGCGGCCTTCCTCGTTGCAGTAGACGCCCACGCCCAGGTTGACCTTGTCGGTACGCGGGTCGGCGTTGAATGCTTCGTTGAGGCCCAGGATCGGGTCGCGGGGTGCCAGCTCTACAGCGGAAAACAGGCTCATTGTTACCTTGGCTCTGAATGGAGAGTGATAGGACGTACACGCTCCAGCCGAATGCACTGAAGCGGTGCACAAACGGGGAGTCAGTATAGTGATACCGATCGGTCACGGCGACACTGTGTCGCGGCTTTTCAGCTGATTTGCGCAAATTTTTTTCGACCATTGGTCGAATTGCCGGGTCCACCGCAATAGGCGCTCACAGCTTGACCTTGAATCCGGTCCCCGAGGGGCGCATTTGGGTATAGACTACTGGCTAAATTTACAGTTGCTGCAACATCGCGAGGTTCGTCATGTCCGAGTTCCAGCTCGTCACCCGATTCCAGCCGGCCGGCGACCAACCCGAAGCCATCCGCCAGATGGTCGAGGGTATCGACGCCGGGCTGTCTCACCAGACCCTGCTCGGGGTAACCGGTTCGGGCAAGACCTTCAGCATCGCCAACGTCATCCAGCAGGTGCAGCGGCCGACGCTGGTGCTGGCGCCGAACAAGACGCTGGCGGCGCAACTGTATGGTGAATTCAAGGCGTTCTTCCCGAACAACGCGGTGGAGTATTTCGTCTCCTACTACGACTACTACCAGCCCGAGGCCTACGTGCCGTCGTCGGACACCTTCATCGAGAAGGACGCTTCGATCAACGACCACATCGAGCAGATGCGCCTTTCGGCGACCAAGGCCCTGCTGGAGCGGCGCGATGCGATCATCGTGACCACGGTGTCGTGCATCTACGGCCTGGGCAGCCCCGAGACTTACCTGAAGATGGTCCTGCACGTCGACCGTGGCGACAAGCTGGACCAGCGCGCGTTGCTGCGCCGTCTGGCCGACCTGCAGTACACCCGCAACGAAATGGATTTCGCCCGCGCCACCTTCCGCGTGCGCGGCGACGTGATCGACATCTTCCCGGCGGAATCGGACCTCGAAGCCATCCGCATCGAGTTGTTCGACGACGAGGTCGAGAACATCGCGGCCTTCGACCCGCTGACCGGCGAGGTCTTTCGCAAGCTGCCACGGTTCACCTTCTACCCCAAGAGCCACTATGTCACCCCGCGCGAGACCCTGTTGGAGGCGGTGGAGGGCATCAAGGTCGAACTCAAGGATCGCCTGGAGTACCTGCAAAAGGCCAACAAGCTGGTGGAAGCCCAGCGCCTGGAGCAACGGACCCGCTTCGACCTGGAAATGATCCTCGAACTGGGTTACTGCAACGGCATCGAGAACTACTCGCGCTACCTCTCCGGACGCCCGGCCGGGGCACCGCCGCCCACGCTCTACGATTACCTGCCGGCGGATGCGCTGTTGGTGATCGACGAATCGCACGTCAGCGTTCCGCAGGTGGGCGCCATGTACAAAGGCGACCGCTCGCGCAAGGAAACCCTGGTCGAATACGGCTTCCGCCTGCCCTCGGCGTTGGACAACCGCCCCATGCGCTTCGACGAATGGGAGTCGGTGAGCCCGCAGACCATCTTCGTTTCGGCAACGCCGGGGCCCTATGAAGCTGAACATGCCGGGCGGGTGGTCGAGCAGGTAGTGCGCCCCACCGGCCTGGTCGACCCGCAGGTCGAAGTGCGCCCGGCGCTGACCCAGGTCGACGACCTGCTTTCGGAGATCCGCAAGCGGGTCGACCAGGGCGAGCGCGTGCTGGCGACCACGCTGACCAAGCGCATGGCCGAAGACCTTTCCGATTACCTGGCCGACCACGATGTACGGGTGCGTTACCTGCACTCGGACATCGATACCGTGGAGCGGGTAGAGATCATCCGCGACCTGCGCCTGGGCACCTTCGACGTGCTGGTGGGGATCAACCTGTTGCGCGAGGGTCTGGACATGCCCGAGGTGTCGTTGGTGGCGATTCTCGATGCCGACAAGGAAGGCTTCCTGCGCTCCGAGCGCTCGCTGATCCAGACCATCGGTCGTGCCGCGCGCAACCTCAATGGCCGCGCCATTCTCTACGCCGACCAGATCACAGGTTCCATGCAGCGGGCCATCGACGAGACCGAGCGACGCCGGGAGAAGCAGGTCGCGTTCAACCAGGCAAACGGCATCGTGCCCAAGGGCGTGGTCAAGGACATCACCGACATCCTGGAAGGCGCCACCGTGCCGGGGGCCCGAAGCAAGAAGCGCAAGGGCATGGCCAAGGCGGCGGAGGAGAGCGCCCGTTACGAAGCCGAGTTGCGCACGCCGGGTGAGATCACCAAGCGGATCAAGCAGCTGGAAGAGAAGATGATGCAGTTTGCCCGTGACCTGGAGTTCGAGGCAGCGGCGCAGTTGCGAGACGAGATTACCCAGCTTCGGGAGCGGTTGATCACCAGTTGATTTGATGCCGTCTGCAATGGCCTCATCGCGGGCAAGCCCGCTCCTACAGGGTCACCACCGATCCTGTAGGAGATCACCCAGCCCTTTCGGGCTGCGCTGTCGCGCAGCAAACATGAGGCGCATGGCTTCAGATCTGCAGCGGCGCTGACATTTTGAAAAAGAAAAGACGGCTGGCCCGATAGGGCCAGCCGCCTTTTGCTTTGTTAGGGTTCGAGCGCGCGGGACAGAGATCGTAGCCAGCACTGGTGTGTGTCCCCACACCCGCGTGGGAGAGTGATCCGAA
>NZ_BBIV01000054.1 GCF_000730665.1 Pseudomonas plecoglossicida NBRC 103162 = DSM 15088 | reverse complement strand
ACAGGGAAAGGGAAAGGGAAAGCACAAAGCTCAAGCCATCGCCACTGCGCGCCTGCGCCGCCATGCCAGACGCCCTACGGTGATCGACCAGTTCGCCAGCGCGATCAGCAGCAGGACTTGCAACAGCGCCCCCATCCCCGCCTGGACGATGATCTTGCCCGCCAGCAGCGGGAAGCCGAACACACCGATGAAATAGGCCAGGCTGAACAACAGCAGTGCCTGCGCCGTATGCCCGGGCGGTGCTTCGTTCGCCGCCAGCCCGTTGATCACCGAATAGGTCAGGCCATAGCCGACGCCCAGCACGATTGCCGCCAGCAAGTAGCCGGCGGGGCTCGCCACCCCGTACATGAACATCAGCACCGACAGCACAATCAGCGCCGTCAGCAGGCACGCCATCCGGTAAGGGTCGCGCTTGACGATGAAGCCTGCGACCAGCAGCCGGCAGGCGATGACCGACGACATGAAGCCAATGAAGAACAGCGAGTAGTCCAGGTGCAGGAGCGCCGCATAAGAGGTCTGGAAACTGGACAGGCCACCAAAGATCGCGCCGCCCAGGCCGACCATCAGGATGGCGAAGGCGGCCTTGGACGAGAGCACCGTGCATGCCGCAGACGGGGTGATCCGGCTGACGACAACGGCGCGCTGTTGCTGCTGGATGCGCGGCGCCAGCAGCAGGAACAGCACCCCACCCAGCACGCTGGCCCCGGCCGCGACCACGAAGGCCGCCTCGACCGGGTAGCCCAGCGCCTGTGCCACCCGCCCCAACAGCGGGCCGGTACCGATGCCGGTCATCATGCTGCCCGACAGCAGGGCGAAGTACTTCACCCGTCGCTGCGGTTCGATCAGCATGGCCACGATGATCGGCCCGAGGGTGTAGAACACCCCCCAGCCGAAACCGAGCAGCAGGCCGAACAGCATCATCGCCATGCCGAGGCCTGGCAGTGCAGCAAAACCGAGGCAGGCCGCGGCGAGAAAGACCGCGCCAACGGCCACCGACCTGGCCGCACCGAGGTGGTCGCTCAAATGCCCGGAAAAGATCACGGCCAGGAAGGTACTGAGCATGGCGGTGGAAATGACCGAACCTGCGTCGGCCTCACTGGCGCC
This sequence comes from Pseudomonas plecoglossicida NBRC 103162 = DSM 15088, assembly GCF_000730665.1. Taxonomy (GTDB): domain Bacteria; phylum Pseudomonadota; class Gammaproteobacteria; order Pseudomonadales; family Pseudomonadaceae; genus Aquipseudomonas; species Aquipseudomonas plecoglossicida. The sequence goes on along the minus strand of NZ_BBIV01000054.1, from coordinate 39,065 downwards.
GTGGGCACGCAGGGTCATCGCCAGCAGAAAGGTGGTCCCGTAGGACAGCGACAGCAGATAGCTGCTCAGGCAGAAGGTGCCAAACAGGCGGTTCGAAGACATCGGTGTTCCTTGACGTGCAAGCGGCCGTGGAGGCCGCTTTCCGGGCATTGTTGTGGTCGGTCAAGGGGCGTTTTATCACGGGGCCGCCAGCGCTTGGATATGAAATCAGCGGAGTGAAGCGAGGCACGCTCATACCTATTGGCCAGGCGACTCGACCCCTGCGCGGCTGCGGTTTATGCTCGGGTCATTTCACCGAGGTCGCCCCGTTGAACCCAGCCCCTGCCCTGCGCCGTGCCACGCGCGAAGACGTCCAAGCCATCGGCGCGTTGGTCGATGCCGCCTATTCGCCCTACATTGTCAGGATCGGCAAGCCGCCTGCACCCATGCTCGATGACTATCAGCATGTGGTCGAGCACAACGATGTGTTCGTGGCGCTGGAGGCCGGGCGCATCGCAGGCGTACTGGTGATGCAACGAGAAGGCAGCGACATGCTGCTGGTCAATGTCGCCGTTCTGCCGGCGTGCAAAGGCAAGGGCCTGGGCAAGGTGCTGATGCAGTTTTGCGAAGCACAGTCCAGGCAGGTCGGCTGCCGGGCCATCCGCCTCTACACCCATGAACGCATGACCGAAAACATCGAGATCTACCGGAAACTGGGCTACGTGGAGACCCAGCGCGCGCACGAACACGGTTTCGCCCGGGTGTTCATGCGCAAGCCCCTTTGACGTTGGGCAGACCAGCCGTCTACCTCGCACTTGCAATCAGTCGCATCGCAAAATACTGTATGAATATTCAGTATAGCGAGACCGGCCCATGCAACTCATCGCCAAGCTAGGCATCCTTGCCGACGCCGCCAAGTACGACGCCTCCTGCGCCAGCAGCGGCGCGCCAACGCGCAGTTCGCGCGGCAGCGACAGCCTGGGTGCCACCGATGGCATGGGCATCTGCCACAGCTACACCCCGGACGGCCGTTGCGTGTCGCTGCTCAAGGTGCTGCTCACCAATTTCTGCCTGTACGACTGCCAGTACTGCGTCAATCGTCGCTCCAGCAATGTGCCGCGAGCACGCTTCACGCCCGAGGAAGTGGTGCGCCTGACCCTGGACTTCTACCGGCGCAACTGCATCAGCGGACTGTTCCTGAGCTCTGGCATCATCCGCTCGGCCGACTACACCATGGAGCAACTGATCCGCGTCGCCCGCCTGCTGCGCGAGACGCACAACTTCCGCGGCTACATCCACCTCAAGACCATCCCCGATGCCGACCCGCTGCTGATCGAAGAAGCCGGTCGGCTGGCCGATCGCCTCAGCGTCAATATCGAACTGCCCACCGACGCCAGCCTCAAGCGCCTGGCCCCGGAAAAGCACGCGCACACCATCCGCCAGGCCATGGGCGTGATCCACCAGGGGCAGCAAGCCGTGGTCAACGAGCCGAAAGCACCGCGCTTCACCCCGGCCGGGCAAAGCACCCAGGTGATCGTCGGCGCCGACGCCACCGACGACAGCACCCTGCTGCGCAACGCCGAGTCGCTGTACCAAGGATACGGCCTCAAGCGCGTGTACTACTCGGCGTTCAGCCCGATCCCCGACAGCCCCGGCAGCGTGCCCCTCGCCGCCCCGCCACTGCTGCGCGAGCACCGCCTGTACCAGGCCGACTTCCTGCTGCGCGGCTACGGCTACAGGGCAGGTGAACTGCTGGGCCAGAACAGCAACCTGGCGCTGGACATCGACCCGAAACTGGCCTGGGCACTGGCCAACCGCGAGGTGTTCCCGCTGGATGTGAACCGTGCCGAACCGGCACTGCTGGCGCGCATTCCGGGCATCGGCCTGCGCAGCGTGCAGCGCCTGGTGGAACTGCGCCGCGAGCGCCGGGTGCGCTACGACGACCTGATCCAGTTGCGGTGCGTGCTGGACAAGGCCAGGCCGTTCATGGTCACCAGCGACTACCGCCCGGCCGACGCAGAGCTGCGCAGTGGGCTGTTGCGGGCACGCCTGCGCGAGCCCCAGGCCCCGGTGCAGATGGGCTTGTGGGGATGATCGCGCTCGATTGCGGGGACTGTTTCGGCACCTGGCGCAAGCAGGCGCGCAGACTGCTCGGGCACGGGGTGGACCCGGCCGAGGTAGCCTGGGCGCAAGGCCCGATCGCTGACCTGTTGGCGGTACCTGCAACCCTGCCCGAAGGGCCTGGCCCTTTTCGAGCAAAGGTCCCGGCAGCGCTGTTGCCCCTGCTGGAACAGGCCGCTCGCTACTGCGGCGAGCAACGCTGGAACCCGCTGTACGAAGTGCTCTGGCGGGTGGCCCATGGTGACCGCACGGCCATGCTTGCCGGTGATCGCCTGGGCAGCGAGCTGCACCGGCGCATCAAGCAGGTCAGTCGCGAAGCGCACCACCTGCATGCCTTCGTGCGCTTCGTGCCGCTGCCTGCTGAGATGGCCAAGCAATTGCAACTGGACCTGGTGGCCTATCACGAACCCGCCCACGACATTCTGGAAAGTGCCAGCCAGCACTTCGCCGACCGCCTGGGGCGCCAGCGTTGGCTGATCGTGACGCCGCGCGACGGCATTCGTTTCGATGGCGAGGCCTTCGACTACCGACGTCATTGCCCGGAAGACTGGCGGCAATGGGCACGCAATGCCGATGATCCGGGGGCTGAGCTGTGGCGTACCTACTACCGCCATACCTTCAACCCGGCCCGGCTCAACCCGGATGCCCTGCGCCTGCATATGCCCGGGCGTTTCTGGCGGCATCTGCCAGAGGGCATGCTGATTCCGCAGCTCGAAGGGCTGGCGCGACAAGGCAAGCAACGTGACGGGCAAGCACTGGAAATCGGCGCGCAGCGAGGAAAAAAATCCTACGTATGGAGTAACTCTTCCTACAGGCAAATGTGAAAAATTCGTAGTTTTGTTGGCATACCACCTTACATGCCGTAACAAATCCTGACACACTTATTGCTAATCGTTCTCATAAGCATCTTCAATAAGATCAGGAAGCCCCACCATGCCGTCGTACCTTGCGCCCACGCGCTCACTCCCCGCCCGCAATCTGCTCGCCATGGCCGTGTGCATGGCCATCGTCACCCCCGCTGTTGCCGAAGACGAAAAGCCCACGACGCTGGAGCTGGGTGCGACCGAGATCAGCTCCAACAGCCTTGGCAGCACCACCGAAGGCTCGACGTCCTACACCACCGGCTCCATGTCCACTGCCACCAAGCTGCCGTTGAGCCTGCGTGAAACCCCACAGGCGGTCACGGTGATCACCCGCCAGCGCATGGACGACCAGGCCATGACCAGCATCAACGATGTGGTCGCCGCCACCCCCGGGCTGTTCCTCGACTACTCCAGCGGCCCGGGCCGGCAGACCTACTCGGCACGCGGCTTCGACATCGACAACCTGATGTACGACGGCATCCCCAGCGGGTACCAGGGATGGACCGTCGGCGCCCAACCGAACCTGGCGATGTTCGACCGGGTCGAGATCGTGCGTGGTGCCACTGGCCTGGTCACCGGCTCCGGCAACCCGTCGGCGGCGATCAACCTGGTGCGCAAACGCCCGCTGGCGGAGCAGAAGGTCACTCTCACCGGTGCCGCCGGCAGCTGGGACGACTACCGCGGCGAACTCGACGCCTCCAGCCCGCTCAATGACAGCGGCACCCTGCGTGGTCGCGTGGTGGCCTCGTACCGCGACACCAACAGCTTCATCGATGACGTGGAGGAAGACCACGGCCTGTTCTACGCCGTGACCGAGGCCGACCTCAGCGACGACACCACCCTGACCCTCGGCTTCTCCCACCAGAAGGACAAGACCAACTACTTCTGGGGTGCCATGCCCACGGCGCTCGACGGTCATCACATGGACTTCTCGCGCTCCTACAACCCCGGCACCGACTGGGAGAACAAGGACCAGGAGATCGACACCCTGTTCGCCGAGGTGAGCCACCTGCTGGCCAATGACTGGAAGCTGCAGGTGAACGCCAACTACTCCCAGCAGGATGGCGTGTTCACCGGCTCCTACCAGTCGCGCTGGGCGGGCCTGCAAGCCCCCCTGTCGCGCACCGTCTACCAGTCCAAGCACCAGGAAAACCAGGCCGGCGTGGACGGCTTCCTCAGCGGCCCGTTCCAGGCTTTCGGCCGCACGCACGAGCTGGTGGTGGGCGCCAGCAAACGCATCTACGACATGGACACCTGGAACTACAGCCCGTACGACACCAACTATCCACTCAACGGTGGCAAGCCTGACTTCATGCATACCGGCAACAGCCGCGCGGTCACCACCCAGGAAGGTGTGTACGTGACCACCCGCCTGAGCCTGGCCGACCCGCTCAAGCTGATCCTCGGCGGGCGCCTGGACTGGTACGACTACGACGACAAGGAAAGCTCAAGCGCCGACTACAAGGTCACCCGCAACGTCACCCGCTATGCCGGCCTGATCTACGACCTGGACGATCACCACTCGGTGTATGTCAGCTACAGCGACATCTTCAACCCGCAGAGCTACAAGGATGCCTCGGGTAGCCCGGTCAAGCCGATCGAAGGCAAGAACTACGAGATCGGGGTCAAGGGCGAGTACTTCGACGGCGCGCTCAATGCCAGCATCGCGCTGTTTCGCATCGACCAGGAAAACCGCGCCGTCTCGCAGACCGACCTGAGCAGCTGCAGCGACCCGACCAACTGCTACGTCGCCTCGGGCGAAGTGCGCAGCCAGGGCGTGGACATGGAACTGCAAGGTGCACTGACGCCGAACTGGCAGGTCGGTGCCGGCTACACCTATGCCCGCGTGCACACCCTCAAGGACGCTGCCAACCCGGCCAACGAGAATCAGCGCTTCGATACCGACACGCCTGAGCACATGTTCAAGCTGTCGACCACCTACCGCCTGCAGGGGCCTCTGGAAAAAGCCCGCATCGGTGGCAACGTCACCTGGCAGAGCCGCATCTACAACGACTTCACCGTCGCCGACGGCAGCGAGTACCGCCTGGTTCAGGGCTCCTACGCGATCACCAACCTGATGGCCGGCTACCAGGTCAACCAGAACCTCGACCTGCAGCTGAACGCCAACAACGTGTTCGACCGCAAGTACTACTCTGCAGTCGCCGGCTCCGTGGATTACGCCGGCGACACCTGGGGCACCCCACGCAACTTGATGCTGACGGCCAAGTACAGTTTCTGAGTTGACCCGGCGCAGGGACGCGCCGCTTCGCGATGGCATACTGAGCACTGCCCATTGTGTTCACGATCCTGCAACAGGAACCGCCATGCTCATTCGCCCCGAAACCCCCACCGACTGCCCTGCCATCAGCCGCCTGACCTTGCAGGCCTTCACCGATCACCCACATCACACACCCGACCAGGCGCCTACCGAGCACCTGATCATCGAACGGCTGCGCGCGAAAGGCACACTGGCGCTGTCCCTGGTGGCCGAAGATGAGGGCGTGATCGTCGGGCAGGTGAGCGTTTCGCCGGTGAGCATCGAGGGGCGGTTCTCGGGTTGGTATGGCCTGGGGCCGATAGCCGTTGCGCCGGACAGACAGGGGCAAGGGATTGGTGCGGCGCTGATGCGAGATGCGCTTGCCTGCATGCGCGAGCGCGCAGCCGAGGGCATCGTGTTGCTGGGTGAGCCGGCGTATTACCAGCGTTTCGGGTTCAAAGCCTATTCGCAGCTACGCTATCCCGGGGTGCCGCCGGAGTACTTCATGGCGGTGGCATTTGCCGGGGAGGTTCCTGCTGGCACCGTGGCGTACGACCCGGCCTTTGGCTGAGACTTTACTGGCCCTGTCACCGGCAAGCCGGCGATAGGGCCAGAACATTCACCCAGAAACGACGTTTCGTACCGTACCGTACCATCCTGTACAGTACGCGAACTCAACCAAACAGCCCGATCAAACACCCCAGCTTCTTCGTGTACGACCGCCGCGCCGCGGGCCCGAAGCCGAACACATCGCCATGCGCTACCAAGCCAACGGCCCGAGCCTTTAGACTTGCCGCTTTTTTTGTACCAGAGAGAGCCCACCATGCGCATCACCAGCCCTCCTGCCGCCACTGCCTGCGGCCTGGCGGCGATCCTTTTGTGGAGCACGGCCAGCGGCCTGATCCGCAGCGTCAGCGAGTACTTCGGCCCCATCGGCGGCGGCGCGCTGATCTACACATTGGGCGCTGCGCTGTTGGTGATGCTGCTGGGCCGCCCGCGCCTGCGCCATGCCTCGCGCTTCTACCTGCTCAGTGGGTCGGCGCTGTTCGTTGCCTACGAGATCTGCTTGTCTCTGGCCTTGGGATACGCCGTCAGCCGGACCCAGGCCATCCAGCTGGGCGTGGTCAATTACCTGTGGCCGAGCCTGACGGTGCTGCTGGCGATCTTCATGAACCGCCAGCCCGCGCGCTGGCTGATCGTGCCGGGCACTGCCATTGCGCTGCTGGGCATTCTTTGGGTGGTGAGTACGCAGGGGTTATCGCTGGACAGTATCATCAGCAACATTGCCTCCAATCCCTTGAGCTACAGCCTGGCGGCGACCTGCGCGATCACCTTTGCCCTGTACTGCAACGTGACCCGGCGCTATGCCAACGGGCAGAGCCATGTGGCGCTGTTCTTCCTGCTCACGGCTGCAGTGTTGTGGGTGAAATACCTGTTCAGCAGCGAGACGTTGCCACCCTTCTCGCTGCGCCACAGCCTGGAACTGCTGGCGGCGGCGGTGGGCATGGCGGGTGGGTATGCGCTGTGGAACATTGGCATCCTGCGCGGCAATCTGACCTTGCTGGCAACTGCCTCGTATGCGGCGCCGGTGTTGTCATCGGCGTTTGCCGCTGCCTGGCTTGGGGCGCAATTGGAGCTGCAGTTCTGGCAGGGGGCGGTGTTGGTAACGGTCGGGTCGTTGCTGTGTTGGCAGGCGACACGGGGGTGGGAGTTTGCTTCACTGTTGATTCGTAAACAAACACCCGCTCATTTTCAGTGCACCAGAGGCAGCACGCCCTTCAATTTAAACCTTCAAATCGAAGGGCAACAAGATCAACCATGTACTCCAGAAGACCCTCAAACGTATCAAATTCTTCAAACACGTTATCAATAGCCACTCTATCTCGCACCTGATACCTACCAGACGCCAAGTCAAGCACGTACACATCCATATCACTTTCTCCAAAAACGAGAAAGTTCTCCATGAACTCCATGTTTCGCTGGAAAACATTATTTCCAACGAAACCATTACCTATTATTTCGTCGTCCGTGGTTAGCAGACTGCTTGTATATAGAAAAACACCACCTGCAATGAAGCCATCAAAATTTCGTAAAAAATCCAAGTACCCTGAAGGCACCTCCGCACTCAACTCATACCATGCAGCACCAATCAAAGTCTCGATATCAATCGGAGTGGCCGGAGCCCCCAGAGACATATCCACCTCAGCCAGTCGGTCGCGCAGGCCTGCGATTTTTGCGTAGATCGCACTTTTCATATCCATGGAATCAACATCCTGAGAATGCCTTCAGACGCTCATGAACTGCATCCTTCGAAACAGATTCTTCATCTACTCCCCCGGTAATAAGTATGTATTCATCATGAGACGGCGACAACACTTCGAGCACCTGCCTCCTCCAATTAGTAATTTCTAAAAAACCCTCTGATACGCCATTCATCTCTTCTATTTCCCTTAGCAGATCCGACATTTTAAAAAACGCACCACTCTCAGTAGTGCCTGCGCCCGTCCTAGGGTTATCAAAGTACACGCGCAACCTTGGAAACCTTCCCCTCTGCCAGTGCAACGTCGGAACCCTATCAAAGTTCAAAAGCTTGAACTCCTCAATCGATTCATTGCCGGAAAACTCGCATCGATAAATCGGGATGCAGAGATTAAGATTGCTTCGATCAAGCCCCTCGACGCCTCTCAAGTAGCCATGATATTCACTTGAAACAACTAATACGTGTGTAAATCCCCGCGCATTTTCAACCAGGTCTACGACAGTTGGCATATTGGCTTTCAACCCGCACGACACCGACCGAATTACCTGCATAGCAAAAGCATCATCCTCAACCCCTTCAGAAACTACCAAAAGATCCACCGGACCAGCTGTCCCTAACCAGTAATTGTACGTATAAGTCGCCATTTCATCCTTGAAATAAACAATATCATTTGAAACACGCCTAACCTCTTCAAACTCTTCCCGCAAAATCAAACGAGCCAGGGCACGATTCATCACAACCTCAGGAGTTGATACCCATAAACCTCATCAGGCTTTCGAATAAACCTCAACATCCGCATGATCAAAACGGCAACCCCTAATCACTCCCAGCGCCACTTCAGAGACAACAAGCCGGCAATCCTGAGCGATACCAAAATCGGAGACTCCAGCTACTCCATGCACTTTCAACCAGTGAAACCCCGGAAGTATTGTTGATGGATGGATGATGTTAAACTCTTCAGTTTTTGTGACCACAACCGCGTCCAATACAAAGCCTGTGAACTGATACCGCATCAATGCAGCAGCTAGGTTTTTCGTAACCACAAAGCAGGGAAACGACTCAAGCAACTCATCCCCCAACCATCCAGAGAACTCATACTCCAATTCACTTACAAGGGGTGGATTAACGGCTGTATCCATGACCGCCCCATCACCAAGCCCTCCGGCGACCTCTGGCTCAACATAATAAAACATCAGCGCCCTTATCTGGCGAGGGAGAATATCTCGCACCCCGCACATGAAATATCACCATTCAATCGCCCATACCAGCATTCCTGACAAGCCCCTTAACACGAAAACGACAAACAATCTTCTAAAAGCATGCCATCACCTGTTACAGCAAAACCACAAGAATAATTACTACACCAGTCCAAATTTGCAGCAACCTATCCAGGCACTTAAGAACGTTGATCAATCAAGTCAATCACTAACGCCAAAACCCCATCAAGCGAATCAAATTCCTCATTCACATTATCGAATGCTTGCCTATCCCGAACTTGATATACTCCTCGCTTCAGCTCTAGCACATACTCGTCTTGATCGCTGTCCCCCAAAACAAGAAAATCGCTCATAAAATCGACATCGCGACTAAAATAATTCATCTCTACCAAATTAGGGATTAAAGTATCGCCTCCCGGCATCACACGTGAACGACTCGCATAGATAAATACTCCGCATGCAACCAACCCATCAAACGCTCGCAAAAAATCTAAATATTCCGCTGGCAAGCTTGCCGAAAATTCAACCGACACAGCATTTGTCAACGCGATTATATCTGCCAAATTAGCTGACGGACCTAAGTACATAGCAGCGTCATCCAATTTACCGCGCAACCTTAAAATATTTTCCTCAATGATACCTTTCATAGCGAACTTCCAAAACCAGGGTAAATCTTAACGTCAATCATCGACCAATCGACCATCCTACTTTCGCCTTCTTTCATCCCACCACTTAAGGATTTTTGCACATTCGTAAATACCCTATGGTAAGGTTCAAGCTTTATGAGAACCAAATTATCGAAATCATTTGTCCCGCCATCATCCAACGGCTTTATATGATGCACCTGCCATTCCTTGCTAGGAAGTTTCCCGCTTTGAATCATGCGAATATCAGCTCCATTGAACCCCGCTCGCTTTAGGCCGTTCACACCTTCGACCGTACCAGACAAATCCTTTAGAAATCTTGCCCTTTCAACGCTGTCAAACACCCGCCTTAAGGCCATTCGCTCAGCATTTGATCTTTTCACATACAGAAATTTCTCTACTCGAACGCCCGGCAACTCGTACTCTCTACCCCTCAGCAACCCCACAAACCCTTTAGACCTTCTAATGCGCGGTTTGATATTTCCGAAGTTGACCCCTAGTCCTCCGTTCAGCTGTAATCTATAGCGCCCCGACAAGCCACCAACAATAAACGCCGCCCCGGACGCCATAAGCTTTTGCTCATCAGAACCTTCCCCGTAACGCTCTCCACCTAACCGATATCCGGCCCCCCCTCCAACCATCCCGCCGAACAACCCCCACAACGCCATTGCCGGTCCAACGAGGGCAATCGCACTGGCCAGCCCGACGCCCAGTACCGCCCCGTCAAGCCAACCCGGCACCTCCGGGCTGATTTCATCGGTTGTTTCAGTCTCGCCACCGATAAACACGTTGGACGACCCAGCGCTGATCCTGGCATCGCATACCGTGCGATCTCCAACCCTGGCTGCGGGCACACCATTGATGTGTACCGATCGACTTCCCTGCGCCACGGTCTTCGACACGCCGGCATGATCCGAGCATTCCGCATAGTCGACATGAGCCCTCGCCGCGGGTTTGCCATTGACGAACACATTGCTCGAGCCCGACCTGATCCTGCCTGTTTCCCGCTGGGCGAATGAAAGGCTACCGAGCAGCTGGCCGATGCCTGCGCCTGTCGCTGCACCTGCTCCAAGCATTGCAACCACTGCCGCGCCCCCAAGACCGGCTGTTCCCACAACAGCGATTCCGATCAGTACAGCGCCCGCACCTATCGCCAAACCTGCCAACAGGCCGCCCAAGGCGCTGGAATGTTCTATCGGGTCACCAACACGCGCCGCCTCACTCATACCGGCGCGGCCTCGACCACCTTTTGCTTGGCGGTCGGCGGGCTGCGTAATTCAAGGCTGTTGATGATTTCAGCGAAGGCGCTGCGCTCCTCCTCCTTCATGCCTGCGGTGTGGTTGCTCGTTGCCGTGAATTGCATCAACAGCCGCTGCCCATGCTCGTCCTTATGCAGGAACATCACTTGTATCTGATGAACCAGCTGACCTTGCTGGCGCCAACTGAAAGCCACACGACGGGCGTCCAGGCCTGCCACTTCGATGGGAGTAACCGGGTCTACCCATTGCAGGTGAGAAAGCGTTTTTTCCATCTCCCCGAGCAACTTTTGCGCCAGTGATTCCAGTGACGCATCCTGCGCAACCAATGAACGGCCCAGCACTAATGAAAACGGGCTTGGCGCGGATTCGGTGAGTGTGAATACGTGAAAGGTCTTGTCTCTCAAGGCCTGCGGCCGCACAAAACTCAATTCATTGGTCAGGTATCGCTCCGGCGGTGGCGGCGTCATGGCTTCCTTTGCCAAACGCTCACGCTCAAGTTGCTCTTCCCGTTCACGCTTTTCGGAGATTCGGTCGTAGATACTTTTTCGATACATGAAGACTGTTCCCTGTCATTTACCTTGATTGGTTCAGGTTGATGATCGTGCTGCCATCCACATCCACCACGCCGCACAAGTCGATGGTCCCGTCCTGATTCATCACCAACTTGCTTTTGCCCACTTCCAGCGTGATCGATTGCGCGGCCGTCAACTTGATGTGCCCTTGGTCGACGGTGACGAAGTAAGAGCCCTCTTCCACCGCAATGCTGGTTTCCAGCCGGATGGTTTCCGCGTGCTTGCCGGCGACCTTGAGGGTGCGGTTGCCGCCGACCGTGAGGCTGTCATCGGCCTCGACTTCGGTCTGCATGTCGCGCTCGGCATGCAGGCTGACCTGCTCCGCCCCGGCCTTGTCTTCGAAGCGCAGGAAGTTGGCCGTGCGGCCGGTGCCGTTGATCGAGCGGGTCAGTACTCCGCTCTGGGTCTTGTTCGCCGGCAGCGACCAGGGTGGCGGGTTGCGGCTGTTGTAGACGCTGCCGATGATCAATGGCCGGTCGGGGTTGCCCTCGAGGAACACCACGACCACTTCATCCTCGACGCGCGGGATCTGGATGCTGCCGAAGCCTCCACTGGCGCCGGTCTGTGCGACGCGCACCCAGCACGAACTGGCTTCGTTGAACGTACCCTGGCGGTCCCAGTGAAATTGCACCTTCACCCGCCCCAGCTCGTCGGTGAAGATCTCTTCGCCGGGCGGGCCGACGACGATGGCGGTCTGTGGGCCATGGATGGTTGGCCGAGGCGTGATCGCCTGCGGGCGGTATGGAATTTTCTTGCGCACGCAACGGAACGTGTTGGCGTAGCTGGCAGGTCGGTCCGTGAAATAGTTGTTGTGGCCTTCACAGGCCACGCTCAGCACCAGGAATTCCCGTTCGCTGCTTGGGGTGTAGTCGTGGTTCGGGTGCTGCAGCAGCTCGAAGCTGTAGCCCGGGCGCATCGCACGGCAGTTGCTGGCGCCCTCGAACGACTTGGCACGCAGCTCCAGTGCTTCGATCCGGGTGCGCAACCACGCCTGGCCTTCATCGAGGGTGCCATGGGTGTATTGGCCGGGGTCGTAGACTTCCAGGCGCTGCACGTCACCTTGCTCGTTCACGCTGTGCAGGGTCACCGGCAGCCGGTTGCGCGGCTGGCGGTAATCGAAGGTCTGCGTGGCCAGCTTGCCTGCCTGCAGCTGGCGATTGCCGCACCAGCGGGTGATGGCATCGGCGGTTTCGGTCACTGAGTTGCCGTGGTAGCGGATCTGCGGCTGCTCGGGGATTTCCGCGAGCGAGGTGGAGTCGTCGCAGATGACCTGCGTGTGGGCATCTGCACTGTGCTCGAAATAAAAGAACATCCCTGCCTGTTCCAGCAGGCGCTGGACGAAGCTCAAGTCACTTTCGCGGTACTGGCTCAGGTAGGTGTGGCGTTTTTGTGCGCCGCTCAGCTCGAAGCGGTAGCGGGCATGCTCGGGGTACTGCGCGAACACTTCCCGCACCACCTCCTCCACCGTGCAGTCCTGGAATATCCGGGTGTCGACACGGTGCCCCAACAGTGAGAGCCATGGGCTCAGGGTCGCGCTGTAGTGGTCCAGGGCGCCATCGCTGCAAAGGCATGCGAAACGCGTGAGAAGGCCGTTGATGAAGCGTGGCTCGGCATCGACCAGTTCGACCTCGATGCTGACCTGTTGGCCGATCATCGACTTGAGCGCAATTGGAGTGCTGTCGCAGATCAGCGACAGCTCGTACTCGAAGGCCCGCGACAGGCCTTCATCACCTTTGAAACTCTCCAGCAGCAGTCCTGAATGGGGATCGGACTGATGGTGAAACTTGAACAGTCGACGGTGCTGGGGCGCCAGCCGCTCGACCAGATCCATGATCATTACGCTCTCCTTGGCACTTGGATTCGAAAGGAGGCGCAGGTTAGGGAGCGAGCAGCAGGCTGACAATGAACGTGGTGTTTAGCGAAGTGACGACCTGTAGGAAGCGGACTACAGCTGAATTAATCACTTCCCACATGGCCTTCCAGCAGCGGATCAGCGTTGCCAATCCGCCATGCAAAGCAGTGCAGCAACGGCGCTGCTTTCAGCCAGGCAGGCAGTTTACCGAGGGGCGCACATGACGCGGCGCCTACTGGGCAATAATCGAAATGTCAGGCTACAAACTTTATTCCCCAGCCGAACATTCAGCCCCCCTTACCGTCATAACTTGAGCACATGCCGACCCGCAGCGAAGACGCGAAATGACCCAGCCCGACCCGTCATACGTCAAATGGCTCGAAGACCGCTCCATGCTCAAGGCCTCGCAGGCGCGGGCGCGCCTGTACTCGGGCCAGTCGCGCCTGTGGCTCAATCCCTATGCCGAGGCGCAACCCCGCCGCGCCACGGAAATCGCTTCGGTCTGGCTGACCGTCTACCCCGACGCGATCATCGCGCCCGAGGGCGGCTCGGTGCTGTCTGCCCTGGGCCATGAAGCGTTGTGGAAACGCCTGTCGGACATCGGTGTACAGGGCCTGCACACCGGCCCGATCAAGCAGTCCGGCGGCGTGCGTGGGCGTGACTTCACCCCCAGCGTTGACGGCAACTTCGACCGCATCAGCTTCGACATCGACCCGCTCTACGGCAGCGAGCAGGAACTGGTGCAGATGAGCCGCATGGCGGCTGCGCACAATGCCGTGACCATCGACGACCTGATCCCCTCGCACACCGGCAAGGGTGCCGACTTCCGCCTGGCCGAGCTGGCCCATGGCGCCTACCCGGGGCTCTATCACATGGTCGAGATCCGCGAGGAGGACTGGCCGTTGCTGCCCGACGTGCCCGCCGGGCGGGATGCGGTCAATCTGTTGCCGGCCCAGTGCGACGAACTCAAGGCCCGCCACTACATCGTCGGCCAGCTGCAACGGGTGATCTTCTTCGAACCGGGGGTCAAGGAAACCGACTGGAGCGTGACGCCACCCGTCACCGGGGTCGATGGCAAGACCCGGCGCTGGGTGTACCTGCACTACTTCAAGGAGGGCCAGCCCTCGCTCAACTGGCTCGACCCGAGTTTCGCCGCCCAGCAGATGATCATCGGCGACGCCTTGCACGCGCTGGACTGCCTCGGGGCGCGTGGCCTGCGCCTGGATGCCAACGGGTTCCTCGGCGTGGAAACCCGCGCCAGCGGCACCGCCTGGTCGGAAAGCCACCCGCTGTCGATCGTCGGCAACCAGCTGATCGGCGGCATGATCCGCAAGGCCGGCGGTTTCAGCTTCCAGGAGCTGAACCTGACCCTGGACGATATCGCGCAGATGTCCAGGGGCGGTGCCGACATGTCCTACGACTTCATCACTCGCCCGGCCTACCAGCATGCCCTGCTGACCGGCGACACCGAGTTCCTGCGCCTGATGCTCAGGGAGATGCATAGCTTCGGCATCGACCCGGCGTCGCTGATCCACGCCTTGCAGAATCACGATGAGCTGACCGTGGAGCTGGTGCACTTCTGGACCCTGCATGCCCACGACATGTACCTGTACAAGGGCCAGACCCTGCCCGGCGGCATCCTGCGCGAGCACATCCGCGAAGAGATCTACGAGCGGCTGTCCGGCGAGCACGCGCCGTACAACCTGCGCTTCGTCACCAACGGCATCGCTTGCACCACCGCCAGCCTGATCACCGCGGCGCTGGGCATTCGCGACCTGGAGCAGATCAGCGCGGCCGATATCGAGCAGATCCAGAAGGTGCACCTGCTGCTGGTGATGTACAACGCCATGCAGCCAGGCGTGGTGGCCCTTTCCGGCTGGGACCTGGTCGGAGCACTGCCGCTGCCGGCCGAGGCGGTGGCCGAGCGCATGCTCGATGGCGATACCCGCTGGATCCACCGTGGCGGCTACGACCTGGCCGGGCTCGCGCCGGAGGCAGCCGAATCGGTGCGCGGCATGCCCCGCGCCCGCGCGCTGTACGGCAGCCTCGACAGCCAGCTGGAAAAGCCCGAATCATTCGCCAGCAAGGTGAAGAAACTGCTCGCCGTGCGCCAGGCCTATGGCATCGCCACCAGCCGCCAGGTGCTGGTGCCGCAGGTCAGCAGCCCGGGGTTGCTGGTGATGGTGCATGAGCTGCCGGCCGGGCGCGGGATACAGATCAGTGCGTGAACTTTGGCCGCGAGGTGATTGCCGAGGAGCTGCTGTTGACCGGGTTCACGCCGGGGCCTGTAGTGGACATGATCCATGAGACGGTCGAGGGAGACCTGACCGAGGATGGGCGCCTGATGATCAATCTGGACCCGTTCGAAGCGCTGTGCCTGAGGATCGTCAGCAGCAGCGGGCATGTCTGAGGCTGTACCGGCCCTATCGCCGGCAAGCCGGCGATAGGGCCAGCACAGGCAACTTGCTTTTGAAGCCCCAGAGGCATAGTTTCCCGAGCATTCATTTCGAGTGCCCAGGAGCAACCCATGTACACCGGCATCGTCCAGGCCGTGCGCCCTCTTCTCGCCGTGACCACCCACCCGGGCCACAACGAATTCACCGTCGACCTCACCCCCGAGCTGCTCGACGACCTGAAGATCGGCGCCAGCGTCAGCGTCGAAGGCACCTGCCTGTCGGTCACCGAGATCGACGGCACCCAGGTGAAGTTCGACGCCATGACCGCCACTCTGGAACGCACCAACCTGCGCTTCTTCAAGGCCGGTCAAGGCGTCAACATCGAGCGCTCGGCGAAGATGAACGCCGAAGTCGGCGGCCACCTGATGGCCGGCCACATCGCCACCACCGCCGAGATCGTCGAGCTGTCGATCAAGGAGACGGGGGCCTTCATCACCTTTGGCATGCCGGCCGAGTGGGCCAAGTATGTGTTCCCGCGGGGGTTCCTCGGGGTCAATGGCTGCAGCCTGACCGTCGCTGATGTCGACGACACGCAGGTCACCATCAACCTGATCCCGGAAACCCTGCGCCAGACCACCTTTGCCAGCTACAAGGCCGGCGAGCTGATCAATATCGAAGTGGACCACCAGACCATGGTGTTGGTCGATGTGGTCGAGCGCACCCTGAAAAACACGCTTGCCCGGGAAAAGCTGTTGTCCTGAAGGGCCCTATCGCCGCGGTTCGTCGCCACGACAAGCCGGCTCCTACAGGAAATTTGCAGCCAAGCAAATCCCTTGTGGGAGCCGGCTTGCCGGCGATAGGGCCAGCACAGCCAACATCAAACGCTGCGGGTAATGCCCCCATCGACCCGGATGTTCTGCCCGGTGATGTAGGCCCCACCCTCGCTGGCCAGGAAGGCGACGGTCGCGGCGATTTCCTCGGCGGTGCCATAGCGCTTGAGCGGCACGCTGTCACGGCGTGCCTCAGTGCTCGGCAGGCTGTCGATCCAGCCCGGCAACACGTTGTTCATGCGAATGTTGTCGCCGGCATAGGTGTCGGCAAAGATCTTGCTGAACGACGCCAGACCCGCGCGGAACACCGCCGAAGTGGGGAACATCTCGCTCGGCTCGAAGGCCCAGGCGGTGGAAATGTTGATCACCACCCCACCCTGCTGGCGCTGCATGATCGGCGTGACCAGGCGGGTCGGGCGAATGACGTTGAGCAGGTAGGTTTCCATGCCCTGGTGCCAGTCGTCGTCGCTGATTTCCAGGATCGGTGCACGCGGGCCGTGCCCTGCGCTGTTGACCAGCACGTCGATGCGGCCCCACTGGGCAACCACGGCATCGACCAGGCGCTTGATATCGTCATTGGACTGGTTGCTGCCGGTCACGCCGATGCCGCCCAGTTCCTGGGCCAGCGCCTCACCCTTGCCGGAAGACGACAGAATGCCGACCTTGAAGCCATCGGCCGCCAGGCGCCGGGCGGCTGCCGCGCCCATGCCGCTGCCACCTGCGATCACGATTGCTACTTTTTCAACTGCCATGGGGCCCCCTTGTAGAGCACGTCTGCATGAATGATGGGGTTCAGCCTAGCAGCAGGCCCAAGCGTGCAGAGAGCCAGGAAAGCTTTAATCAGTCGATAGAAACTCTACTGCCTGACGTGCCTGTTCCAGCAACCAGGCGTGCACCGTGTCCAGTGCAGGCGCCTGGTAGGCATTGCGCGGCCACACCAGGTAGAAGGCCTGGTCGAGCAGCAAGTGGTGGTCGAACGCCAGGGCCAGGCGCCCGGCAGCCAGGTCGCTCTGCACGAAGTGGTAGCTGGCCAGGGCCAGCCCTTGGCCGGCAATCGCCGCATCGATCGCCAATGCGGTCTGGTTGAAGCGCACGTTCCTCGCCGCCGCCTGCAACGGCTGCCCGAACACTTCGCCGATGAAGTCGGGCCAGAAGTTGTGCGCGTCGTGCAGCAAGGTATGGCGCTGCAGGTGTTGCAAGTCGGTCGGCCTGCCCTGGGCCTGCAGCAAGGCCGGGCTGCCCACGGCAACGATGCGCTGAGGCAGAAACAGTTCGGTGTTGAGTGCCGGGCCAAAAGGCGCGCGCCCATAGCGCACGGCGAGGTCGACGCCCTCGGGGCGAAACTGCGAAAGGCGGTCGGTGGCCAGTACCTGCAGGTCGATGCCCGGGTGCTGCTCGGTGAACGACGAAAGACGCGGGATCAGCCATTTGGCAGCGAAGGTCGGGGTAACGCTGACCGTCAGTTGCGCGCCATCGGGTCGCAGCGCCTGGGTGGCGCTGGCGATCAGGGCGAAGGCGCTGCGGATGTCGCCGCTGTAGCGCTGGCCGGCCCCCGTCAGGCCAAGGCCCCTGGGCAGGCGGTCGAACAGTTTGAGCCCGAGGTTGGCCTCCAGCCCACGAATCTGCTGCGCCACCGCCGCCTGGGTGACGCCCAGTTCGTCGGCCGCCAGCCGGAAGTTGAGGTGCCGCGCCACCACCTCGAACACCCGCAGGGCGTTGAGCGGTGGCAGCGCCGAAAAGCCATCGGCCATGAAGTTTATCTACTGAGTGAAGGTCCCCCCACCTTACTCGATACGGGGGTGTTGCTGCACCAGCAGCGTGCGCTTGGCCTCGAGCTCGGCGATCTGCGCGTCGATGTCCTCGATCTTCTGCTCGATGGTGTCGTGGTGCTCCTGCAGCAGTTCGCGGGCCTCGGCGATATCCGACGCGACTGGCGCGGCGCCGCGCAGGGGTTTGTTGGCGGTTTCCTTCATGGTCAGGCCGGTGGCCAGGCCGATGGCGGCGATCACCATCAGGTAGTAGGCCGGCATGTACAGGTCGCCGGTGCTTTCCACCAGCCAGGCGGCGAGCGTCGGGGTAAGGCCGGCGATCAGCACCGAGATGTTGAAGGCACTGGCCAGGGCGCTGTAGCGGATATGGGTGGGGAACATCGCTGGCAAGGTCGAGGCCATGACGCCGATGAAGAAGTTCAGCAGCACGGCGATGATCAGCAGGCCGGCGAAGATCACCCCGAGCACACCGCTGTTGATCAGCATGAACGCCGGGATGGCCAGGACGAACAGGCCGATGCTGCCGACGATGATGAACGGCCGGCGCCCCCACTTGTCACTGAGCAGGCCGATCATCGGCTGCACGAACAGCATGCCGACCATGATCGCGATGATGATCAGCACGCCGTGGTCTTCGCTGTAGTGCAGGTTGTGCGATAGGTAGCTGGGCATGTAGGTGAGCAGCATGTAGTAGGTGACGTTGGTCGCGATCACCACCCCGACGCAGGTCACCAGGCTGCGCCAATGCTGGGTCGCGACCTCCTTGAACGACACCTTGGGCCCCGATGCCAGGCCTTCGCGGTCGCCTTGTTCGAGCTTGTCGACATGCTGCTGGAACGCCGGGGTTTCCTCGAGCGCATGGCGCAGGTACAGGCCGATCAGGCCCAGCGGCAAGGCCAGGAAGAACGGCAGGCGCCAGCCCCACTCGAGGAATTTCTCTTCGCCAAGCGCCGTGGAGATCAGCACCACCACCCCTGCCCCCAGCACGAACCCGGCAATCGAGCCGAAGTCCAGCCAACTGCCCAGAAAGCCCCGCTTGCGGTCCGGTGCGTACTCGGCGACGAAGATCGACGCGCCGGTGTACTCCCCGCCCACCGAAAAGCCCTGGGCCATTTTCGCCAACAGCAACAGGATCGGCGCCCAGATGCCGATCGAGGCATAGGACGGTATCAGCCCGATGGCGAAGGTGCTGAGGGACATGATGACGATGGTCGCGGCCAGGATCTTCTGCCGGCCGAAGCGGTCGCCCAGGGCGCCGAAGAACAGCCCGCCCAGCGGGCGGATCAAGAACGGCACGGAGAACGTGGCCAGCGCGGCAATCATCTGCACACTGGGGTCGGCGCCGGGGAAAAACACCTTGCCCAAGGCATAGGCGACGAAGCCATAGACGCCGAAGTCGAACCATTCCATGGCGTTGCCCAGCGCAGCGGCAGTGATTGCCTTGCGCATCTTGGCGTCGTCGACGATGGTGATGTCTTGCAAGCCGATCGGCTTGACGGTTTTCTTGCGTGATTTCATCCCAGTGTCCTTGTGGCTGAGCCTCTCCAGGCATCAGAACCACAGGGACACTAAATAATTCCACGCTCAGCGATTACTCGCCGTCAGGGTCAGATGCCCTCGCGCGCCAGGTCCATGGCGAAATAGGTGAGGATCAGGTCGGCACCGGCACGTTTGATCGCGCCGATGCTCTCGCGCACCACGCGCCCTTCGTCGATGGCGCCGGCCAGGCCGCCGAACTTGATCATCGCGTACTCGCCGCTGACCTGATACGCCGCCAGCGGCAGGCGCGAGGCGGCGCGGATGTCGGCGATCACGTCCAGGTAGGCGCCGGCCGGCTTGACCATCAGCACATCGGCCCCTTCCTGCTCGTCGAGCAGCGACTCGCGCACGGCTTCGCGGCGGTTCATCGGGTTCATCTGGTAGCTCTTGCGGTCGCCCTTGAGCGCGGTGCCGCCAGCTTCACGGAACGGGCCGTAGAGCGACGAGGCGAACTTGGTCGAATAGGCCATGATCGCGGTGTCGTGGAAGCCTGCGGCATCCAGCGCGCCACGGATGGCCTGGACCTGACCGTCCATCGCCGCCGACGGGGCGATGAAGTCGGCGCCAGCGGCCGCGGCGATGACAGCCTGCTTGCCGAGGTTGGCCAGGGTGGCGTCGTTGTCCACGCCATGGTCGTGCAGCACGCCGCAATGGCCGTGGCTGGTGTACTCGCAGAAGCAGGTGTCGGACATCACCACCATTTCCGGCACGCTGTCCTTGCAGATGCGCGCCATGCGCGCGACCAGGCCGTTTTCGTTCCAGGTGTCGCTGCCGGTGGCATCGAGGTTGTGCGACACGCCAAAGGTCATCACCGACTTGATGCCGGCGCGGGCGTAGCGCTCGATTTCCTCGGCCAGCCGTTTCTCGGGGATGCGGTTGACCCCCGGCATGCT
The DNA here is from genome assembly GCF_000730665.1 of Pseudomonas plecoglossicida NBRC 103162 = DSM 15088. GTDB lineage: Bacteria > Pseudomonadota > Gammaproteobacteria > Pseudomonadales > Pseudomonadaceae > Aquipseudomonas > Aquipseudomonas plecoglossicida. The sequence goes on along the minus strand of NZ_BBIV01000054.1, from coordinate 18,614 downwards.
GGTGATCGGCACGAAGTCATCGATGCCTTCTTCGACGAAAATCGGCAGGATCAGGTCTTCGAGGCGGAATTCCGTCTCCTGGAAGATCGTGCGCAGGGATTCGTTCTGGCGCAGGCGGCGGGGGCGGACGGACGGGAAACGGTTGGACATGACAGCTCCAGGGAATATGGACGGCGTACACCATATGCCTGTTGGGCGCCAGTGAAAAGGGCGGATGAGGAGATAGTGTATTGCGCTGCGTGCAGTGAGCGGATTTTGCAGGGCCAGTAGCATCACCCTTCGACAGGTTGCAGCGGCGTTTCCAGGATCTTCTGGTAGAACGCAAGGTCCAGCCAACGGCCGAACTTGTACGCGGCCTCGCGGATGACGCCTGCCGGCTCGAAGCCCAGGCGTTCGTGCAGGGCGATGGAGGCCTGGTTGGCCAGGTCGATGCCGCCAACCATCACATGCACGTCTCGCTCAATCGCCAGCTCGATCAGATCGCCCAGCAGGCGCTTGCCCAAGCCCATGCCGCGACATTCGTGGTGCACGTAGACCGAGTGCTCGACGCTGTACTTGTTGGCCGGCCGGTCGCGGAACGGGCCGTAGCTGGCAAAGCCCAGCAGCCTGCCCTGCTCGTCCTCGTAGCCGATCACCGGCAAGTTGCCACGGCGCTTGCCGGCGAACCACTCGACCATGGACGACGGCTCGCGCGGTTTGTAGTCGTACAAGGCTGTCGAATTGAGGATGGCGTGGTTGAATATATCGAGAATGGCCTCGGCATGGCGTTCTTCGCTGCAGTGGATGAGGCGCATGGCGGTCTACCCTGAATGATCACTATGAGATACGCTTTCTACCCATCCACCTACAGATCTCAGCTGGCACTGCGCAGCGCTTTTCGATACTCCCCCGGGGACTGGCCGGTCCACTTGCGAAATGCCTTGCGAAAATTGGCCGCCTCGGAAAATCCGACCTGAGCGGCCAGGTCGTCCATGGGCATGTCGCTCTGCTGCAGAAACTCTTTCGCCAGCGCACAACGGACTTCATCCAGCACGCTTTGGTAGGTACGCTGATGCTCAGCCAGGCGTCGGTGCAAGGTGCGCGCCGACATGCCCAGGGTTTGCGCCACCACTTCCACGCCAGGGAAGCGCCCATTACGGCTCAGGCAGGCCAAGCGCACCGTCTCGATCAGGTCCGACTCGTCCGGCAGGCTGGCCACCAGTTGCTGGCAAAAACCCATGCTCATCGCCGACGTGATCGGGTTGGCGTTAGGGCAAGGCAGTTGCAGCACGCGCGCGTCGAAGCGCCACTCCATCACATCGCTGCCGAACGCCACCGGACAATCGAAAAACGGCTCATAGCATTGCCAGTGTTCAGGAGCTGGATACGGCAGCAATAGCTGTCGGGACGGAAAAGGAGACTCCAGCACACACTGGACCAGCGACTGGATCGAGGCGAACCAGAACTCTGTCGCAAGCGGCATCAGATCGCCCAGCGCAAAGAAACCTTGGCCAATGAACACACCCTCATCCCCTTCCAGGCGGAACGACTTGTGGAAGATCGGCCCCAGCAGGCGGATGTGCCGGATCCCGAACTCGACCGCCTGGCCAAAGGTCTCGCTGCTGGCCAGGGCGTAGCCGAAGATCCCGAAGTCACTGAGGCGCTGACGGGCCCCTGCCCGCAGACCGCTGTCGGGATGGCGCATCAAGCGCTGCATGTTGCCGAAGATCTCGACCTTTTGCCGGTGGGAGATTCGGGTAGCGGGGTCAAGCATCTGTTCCGGCGACAGTTCGGTACCCACCAGCAAACCGCTGGTCTCCACGCCCTGGGCCTGCAATTCGGCTACCAAGGCCGGCAGACCAAGCATGTTGTGCTGTGGAACGTCCATGGCTGTGCCATAGCTACCGACGATCAGCTGAGTCATCCAACGACCTCCCTTTGCGCATTGGCAGAAATTAACCCCCATGCTGGCGCATTACAACCTCCCGTCTCTGGTCAGCGCGCTGCATCTTTGAGACCGCTGATCCACCCCAGAAAAACAAGAAGATCCGAGACTGTCATGAGAAGACTGTTTGCCCCTGCCATTGTCACGCTGTTGCCGCTGTTTGCACTGCCGGCACTGGCCAACGACGCGCCCCTGAACATCGTGCGTATCGGCTATGCCGATATCCAGTTCAATACGGACTCGGGCGATATGACCGGCCTGCCGGGTACGACGCCCGAGCATGTTCAGGCCACCGCACGCGATACCAGCACCTTGGCGCTGATCTACGAGCGCAGCCTCGGCGGCCCCTGGTCGCTGGTACTGCAGACCGGGGCACCGCCTGTCATCGACTTCGACGGGGCCGGCGCCGCCCAGCCGCTGGGCAAGGTCGGTAGCGCTCGCGCCTGGTTCCCCGCCGTGCTGGTCGCCTACAACTTCAAGCTGTTTGGCGTGCAGCCCTATGTCGCCCTCGGGGTCAATTACACCTGGTTCAGCGAAGAGAAGATGACCGCTGCCTACAACACGGCATTTGGCGGCACCTCCAGCACCTCCAAGCTGGACGACTCCTTTGGTGCGGTGGCCAAGGTCGGCGTGGAAATTCCCCTCGTCGACAACTGGAGCGCCGGATTCTCCTACTCGCGCTACTGGATCGACACGACCGCCACCATCAAGACCCAGACCCCGGGCCTGGGCGAAGTCAAGCGCAAGATCGACGTCGAAGCAGACCCTGACGTCTATTCGTTCACCCTCGGCTATCGCTTCTGACCCCTGCCGCAACCCTTACGGAGCCCAGACATGAGCACTGAACACAGGAATGACACGTTCGACTACATCGTGATCGGCGGCGGATCGGCAGGTTGTGTGATCGCCAGCCGCCTGAGCGAGGATCCAGCCATCAGCGTCTGCCTGGTCGAGGCCGGCGGCAGCGATGACAGCGTGCTGATCCAGGCACCTGTGGGGGTGGTCGCGATGCTGCCGACACGCATTCACAACTGGGCCTTCCAGACCGAGCCGCAAGCCGGACTGAACGGTCGTCGGGGCTACCAGCCGCGGGGCAAGACCCTGGGTGGCTCCAGCTCGATCAATGCCATGCTCTACGTGCGCGGGCATCGCCAGGACTACGACCAATGGGCAGCGCTGGGCAACCAGGGCTGGTCCTATGACGAGGTGCTGCCCTATTTCATCAAGTCAGAGCAGAACCTGCGCCTGAACGACGACTACCATGGCCAGGACGGTCCGCTCAGCGTTGCCGAGGTGAGTTGCCCGAGTGTCCTGAACGCCGCATTCATCCAGGCCGCCGAGGCCAATGGCATCCAGCGCACGCCAGATTACAACGGCGCCAGGCAGGAAGGCGCATTCATGTACCAGGTTACCCAGCGCAATGGCGAGCGCTGCAGCGCGGCCAAAGCCTTCCTTACACCCAACCTGAACCGCCGCAACCTCAAGGTCCTGACGGGGGCCACCGTCGAGCGGGTGCTGCTGGAGGCATCGCGTGCCACCGGGGTGCAGGTGCGCCGGGGCAGCGAGCGCCTTGTGCTCACGGTGCGCCGCGAAGTGGTGCTGAGTGCCGGCAGCTTCGGCTCCCCGCAACTGCTGATGCTTTCTGGCATCGGCCCGCGCGAAGAGCTACGCAGGCATGGCATCGCTGTCACCCACGAACTGCCGGGGGTGGGCGAGAACCTGCAAGACCATATCGACTATGTGTTCACCTACCGTAGCCCCGACAAGGCCAACACCTTCGGCTGTTCACCCACATTCAGCTGGAAGATGCTCAAGGCCATGGCCCAGTGGAAGCGCGAGCGCAAAGGCCTGGTGACTTCACCCTTCGCCGAGTCCGGGGCGTTCTTCAAAAGCCGGCAAGACCTGGCCGTTCCCGACCTCCAGCTCATTTTCGTCCCTGCCATCGTCGACAACCATGCGCGCAACCTGCGCCTGGGTCACGGCTTCAGCTGCCACCTGACCCTGCTGCGCCCCAAGAGCCGCGGCACCGTCCGACTGGCCAGCGCCGACCCGACGGCAGCACCCTTGATCGACCCGCGCTTCTTCAGCCACCCGCACGACCTGGAAGTGCTGATGCGCGGCGCCGACCTTCAGCGCGCGATCCTCGATGCCGCGCCACTGACGCCCTATCGTGGCAAGCCTTTGTATCCGCTGGCCCAAGGGGACCGTCACGCCGTGGAGCAGGACATCCGCAATCGTGCCGACACCCAGTACCACCCCGTAGGCACCTGCAAGATGGGCCACGACCCCCTGGCGGTGGTGGACGACCAATTGCGCGTGCATGGCATCAAAGGCCTGCGCGTGGCGGACGCTTCGATCATGCCGACCTTGATCGGCGGCAACACCAACGCACCCAGCATCATGATCGGTGAAAAGGCCGCCGACATGCTGCTGCGCAGCCGCCAGGAGGGATGACCTTGAACGACCTGAGCCAGATCAGCGACTCGGCTGAAATCGCACGCATGCAGCAGGTACTGCAGCGCCAGCGCAAGGCCTTCGATGCACAGCCCTATGCCACGCTCAAGGAGCGCCTGGACAAGCTCAAGCGCCTGGTCGGTGCCCTTCGCCGCCACCAGCAGGCTATCGTCGCCGCCCTCGACGCCGACTTCGGCGGCCGCGCCGCATTCGAGACCCTGCAAATCGAGGTGCTCGGGCCTGCGCTGCACGCCCGCCATGCCATCGCCCACCTGCGTCGCTGGATGAAACCTCAACGGCGCAAGACCGAGTGGGTGTTCGTGGGCAACCGCGCCTGGGTGGAGTACCAGCCCAAGGGCGTGGTGGGCATCGTCGGCACCTGGAACTTCCCCTTGTACCTGACCCTGGGACCATTGATCACCGCCATTGCGGCCGGCAACCGGGCGATGATCAAGGTATCGGAGCTCGCGCCACACAGCCTGAACGTGCTGCAGGCCATGCTGGCCGAGGTGTTCGAGGAAGACGAAGTGGCAGTGTTCGGCGGCGAGTTGAGCGCCGCTCAAGCGTTCACCAGCCTGGCGTTGGATCACCTGGTATTCACCGGGGCACCTCAGGTCGGCCATCAGGTAATGCGTGCGGCGGCCGAGCACCTGGTACCGGTGACCCTGGAGCTGGGCGGAAAGTCACCGGCGCTGCTTGGCGAGGGCGCCGACCTGGAAGACGCCGCCTTGCGCATTGCCCATGGCAAGGGTTTCAACGCCGGCCAGGTGTGTGTTGCGCCGGATTACGTACTGGTTCCGCAAGGCAAGGCGCAGGTGTTCGCCGAGTCGGTAAGACGGGCTTTCGAACGGCTGTATCCCGACCCGGGCACCAGCGCCGACTACACCAGCATCATCAGCGATCGCCATGCCCAGCGGTTGCAGCAGTTGCTGGCCGATGCCCGTGCCAAGGGCGCTACGGTGCTGAGTTGCCACAGTAGCGCCGACTCGCCGCGGCGCCTGCCCTTGCAGGTGATCACTGGGGTGAGCGAAGACATGCGAGTAGCCCGGGAGGAGCTTTTCGGGCCGTTGTTGCCCGTGATCGAGTACCGTGACCTGGACCAGGCCATCGCCTACATCCAGGCCCGCCCACGTCCCCTGGCGCTCTACCCGTTCGGGCTGAACGCACGGCAGACCGAGCGTGTGCTCCGGGACACCCACAGCGGTGGCGTAACCCTGGACGACTGGGCCTGGCATGTGTTTCAACACGACCTGCCGTTCGGTGGAATCGGCAATTCCGGCATGGGTTCCTACCATGGCGAGGAAGGCTTCCGCACCCTGTCCCACGGCAAGGCGGTGTTCAAGCGGCAGCGCTGGTTCCCGACACAACTCTTCCATCCGCCTTATGGCCGCTGGGTGCAACGCTGGGTGGTGAGGTTTTACCTCGGAAAAACCGGGCCGCACTAGCCGGCTAAGGCCGGCTGGGTGGACCGAAGGACTCCAGACCCGCCTTGGCGTTTGGCGCGCGGATCAGATGATGTCGATGGGATATTCAGTAATCACACGCACCTGATCCTGCGCCCCCCCGGTACTGTCATCACCGCGGTGCCAAGCCAACCGCAGGCGTACGGAAAGATCCTTGGCAGGCCCGGCCTGTACGACATAGCGTGCCTCTGCATCGGTTTCGAACTCCTCATCACCTTTGCCGTACTTGTGCGCATAGGCGCCCTGGGTGCTCTGTGTACCGTCGATGTCACGCCCCCGCAGGTGGCGGACCATGAAGGTCAACCCCGGTACGCCATAACCGGCCAGGTTCAGGTCGTAGCGAAGCTGCCATGACGTTTCCCCTGGGCCGTTGAAGTCCGAGTACTGCACGGAGTTGGGGAGAAAAATCGAGCCGCCACTGCGCCCCGTATCGCCGAAGCCCACATAATCGAACGGCTGATCGCCGTGCACCTGTTGATAGGCGGCGGTGAAGGTATGCGACGACACCTTGTAGGCAGCTTGCAGGCCGGCGGCGGTGGTATCGATGGTTCCCGCCTTTGCGCTGCCCGTATCGAGGGTGCGATACAGGTTGACATCAAACGTCAGCGCCTGGGCCTGAGACAGCGGCATCACGTAATTGGCGTTGCCGTAGTACTGGTGCCAGATGTCTTCGAAACGGCTGGCATAGGCTGCCAGGCTGAGGCGCTCGGCAAGCTTGTAGCGGGCACCGACGTAGTCGACCGCTGGCGCATAGCGCAGGACCGTCTCGGAGATTCGCGCCTTGATCGCGCCACCGGCCCGGCCATATTCATCGTCCGGGTTGCCATCGTCGCCGACCGGCAAGTTGCCGGTGCCGGTACGCCCGCTGCCGGCATCGAGCTTGAGCCCCCAGAAGGCGAAGAGATCCGCACCAACACCGACCGTCCCTTCCTTTTATTAAATTCATGACGCCCCCGTCTTGCACGGGCGGCGGTGTTGGTTGGCAATAGAAAGCGGCTCGGACAGCGGCGTGGCACACAACAGTGCCGTGCTGCCGAAGCTGACGTGAATAGTCGACCGATGGCGAATCACGGCTGAATCAGCGATTCGACGTCCTGTGTCAACCTTTCGCCAAAAGTGGGCGCGATGTTGGGGTTCAGAGCCCCTGTGCACGGCAATGACAGAAGGCCGAAGGCGGTGCGGTGGCGGCATGGCGAACTTTTGATAGGAGTCGTCGGGTTCGCGGGACGTGGCTGGGGCGCTTTGCCCTTATCGTGTTTCCAAGAGGAACGCGCAGGCCGAGTGCAGCTTTTGCATGGATGATGCTGCCACCCGCGGAGGCCTGGATGCGAGCGCTATCGCGATACGTTGTCGTTGGCCACCCGAGAGGCTCGCGCCGTGTTCGCCGACCAGGGTTTCGTAACCCTCGGGCAGTTCGAGGATGAACGCGTGTGCGCCTGCCAGCGTGGCCGCAGCAATGACCTCCTCGATAGGTGCCGCAGGGTTGGCCAGTGCAATATTTTCGCGCACCGAACGGCGAAACAGCATGTTCTCCTGCAATACCACACCGATCTGCCGCCGCAACGATGCGACATCGGCCAGTGCCAGGTCGGCACCGTCGAGCAGCACGCGCCCTCGTTCCGGTGAGTGCAGCCGTTGAATCAGCCGGGTCAAGGTGCTTTTGCCGGAGCCGGATCTGCCGACAATCCCTATCACCTCGCCAAGTTCGATCGCCAGGCTGATGTCGCGCAAGACCTCGTTACCCCCAGGGCGATAGCGGAAACACACCTGGTCGAGTTCGACTCGCCCCTGCAGCGCAGGTAATTGCGTACCGTGGTTGACCTCTTGTACGATTGTTGAGAGTGTCACCCAACCGCTGTATCGAGATGCCCGTCTGCTGGAAACTGGTCCACAACTGGGCCAGACGCATGATCGGTTGCGATACCCGACCGGCCAGCATGTTGAAGGCAATCAGTTCTCCGACCGTGAGCTCGCCATCAATGACCAGCCGCGCACCCAGCCACAGGGTGCCCACCGTGACAAGCTTGCCGATAAGGGCAACGCTTTCATTGGCGATGTTGGACAAGTTCTGAGTCTTCAAACTGGCGGTGACATACGCCGCCAGCTGCATGTTCCAACGCCGTGTCACCTGCGGCTCGACAGCCATGGACTTCAGGGTGTCGATACCATTGACCGCTTCAACCAGAAACGCCTGGTTCTCAGCGCCACGCTGAAAACTCTGGTCGATGCGGGCGCGCAGCAAAGGTGTAACGAGCAACGAGACCAGAAAATAAAGTGGCAGGGAAGCGATGACCAGCAACGTCAACCAGCCGCTGTAAAGAAACATGACAGCGATGAACACCGCGACAAACAACACATCCAGCAATAACGTGATGCTGTTGCCAGTCAAGAAACTCCTGATGTTTTCCAGTTCCCGCACCCGCGCAACGGAATCGCCCACCCGCCGCGCCTGGAAATAGGCGAGCGGCAGTTCAACCAGGTGCTTGAACAGCTTGGCGCCCAACTCCACATCGATGCGTGATGTGGTGTGGGCCGATATGTAACTGCGCAAACCACTCAGAGCACTCTCGAACAACAAGACTGCCAACAGGCCCGATGCGATGACGTCCAGTGTGGTCAGCCCCCGGTGGACCAGCACCTTGTCCATCACCACCTGGAAGAACAATGGCGTCAGCAGGGCGAGGATCTGAATGACCAGAGAGACCAGCAGTACCTCGGCAAGCAGCGCCCTGTGCTTGACAATGGCCGGGATGAACCAGGTCAGGTCAAACGCTCAAGGCCGCGAGGCAACGGCGCGTCAGAACGAACCAGTATCAACTCCCCGGCCCAGTGTCGCTCGAACTCCGCCAGCGTCCAGCTTTGCGGTGAGCAAACCTTGGGATCCTGTACCAACACCTGCTCACCCTCGACCCGGGCGATGATGAAATAGCCACCTTGCTTATCCATCGCAATGGCCGGTAGTGGCATATGTAACAGGCGCTTCAGGTCAGTGCGTCGACACTTGGCCGTCAGGCCGACATGTTGAAACACCTGAAGCATTCGAGCAGTCGAAAACGGCCCGCCATCATTCGCGAAACCGTGAAGCACTTGCTCCGGGGAAATGGCGACATCGTGATATCGCGCCAGCATGACCAGACAGGCCAAGCCACTATCACTCGGTTGACTATCAGCTGATTTAAATTGACCGGACACCTTTCTACCCCATGTGCACTTCGAACATGGGCAGATATTAGTATCGGACAAATAAGCAATGGTCCTACATTGGTCCGACTATTTTGTAGGAAATATCCTAACTAGAAACTTGACCCCCAGAGTACATTTCAGGGATACGAATTTATACGTAGGAATTTATTACCAATGAATTAGGATTATTCACAGTAACAAATATTTCGAGCGCTCAGCACTGATACTTTGATGCTTCGGCATGCGGGATTCTTCAGCGCCCCACCCTACCCCTTCGCGGGCTTGCCCCGCGAAGGGGTCATTGCTAACAACCCATCACTGCAACCACGGCGGCGGCGGTTCTTCCCCCTTGACCGGCCCACGTTCGGCGTCAGCAAGCGCCGCCTGCCGGCGGGCCTCCTCGCGCTGCGCCGCCTCGATCTCGCGCATCACCCCGACCACGTCGGCGGCATGCTCGTCCTCGGCGAACTGGCCACTCAACAGGCTGTCCGGGCGCAGCTCGCCCGCCTCGTACAGCGCCCACATCTCCTGGGCATAGCGGGTACCTTTCAATTCCGGGGCAAAGCGCCCGAAATAGTGCGCCATGTTCGCCACGTCTCGCTGCAACATGCAGAACGCGTGGTTGTTGCCCGCCGCATCCACCGCCTGGGGCAAGTCGATGATCACCGGGCCTTCAGGGCCCAGCAACACGTTGAACTCGGACAGGTCGCCGTGCACCAGCCCGGCACACAGCATCAGCACGATCTGGCGAATCACGAAGGCATGGTGCTCGCGCGCTTCGTCGGCCTCCAGGTGAACATCGTTCAGACGCGGCGCGGCATCGCCGTCGGCGTCGGTCACCAGCTCCATCAACAGCACGCCGTCCTGGAAGTCGAACGGCTTGGGCACCCGCACACCGGCACCGGCCAGGCGGAACAGCGCCGCCACTTCGGCGTTCTGCCAGGCATCTTCGGCCTCCTTGCGCCCGTACTTGCTACCCTTGGCCATGGCCCGGGCCTGGCGGCTGTTACGTACCTTGCGGCCTTCCTGGTATTCGGCTGCCTGGCGGAAGCTGCGTTTGTTGGCCTCCTTGTAGACCTTGGCGCAACGTACCTGGTTGCCACAGCGCACGACATAAACGGCGGCTTCCTTACCACTCATCAGGGGTCGCAGTACTTCGTCGACCAGGCCGTCTTCAATCAGCGGTTCGATTCGTTTTGGTGTCTTCATCAGGCTAGGTTTCGGGGTCCTGTCTGGCCACTTGGCTGGAAAGTGGCCATCCTCTCACAGGCTGATCCGTCTTGCTCGTTTGTCTGCACCAACCGCCCGGTATCAGACTACCGGATGCTTGGCCGAGCGGCCCTCGAGCACCGCCGCCAGCTCCGCAGCTGCGGTTCGCGCCATCAGCGCACGCGCCTCGACCGTTGCCGAACCGATGTGCGGCAAGGCCACCACCTGGGGTAATGACAGCAAGGGCGAATCGGTCTGCAACGGCTCGCGTTCGAACACATCCAACCCAGCCGCACGGATCTTTCCTTCGATCAGCGCCTGAACCAGCGCCGGCTCGTCGACCACCGCACCTCGGGCGATATTGACGAAAATCGCCCCTGGACGCATGGCTGCGAACTGCTCGCGACCGAACAGCTGATGGGTCGTCGGGCTCAAGGGCACGCAGACGCAGATGAAGTCTGCCTCGGCCAGCAGCTGTGGCAACGGCAGGCGGCGGGCGCCGAACTCCGCTTCATAATCAGGCTTTGCGCTGTTGCCGCTGTACAACACGGGCATGCCAAAGCCGAAATGCCCGCGCCGGGCAACGGCTGCACCGATGCGCCCCAGCCCGACGATTCCCAGGGTCTTGCCGTGCACGTCCAGACCAAAGCGTGACGCTTCGACAGCGTGCATCCAGCCCCCATCACGCACCAGTTGCGCGAGTTCACAGGCGCGCCGCGCAGCCATCATCAACAACATGAAGCCCGTATCGGCGGTGGTCTCGGTTACCGCATCCGGGGTGTTGGTCAGGCGGATACCCCGTTGACGCAGGTAGTCAAGATCATAGTTGTCATAGCCAGCCGACACACTGGCAATCACCTTGAGTGCAGGCGCCTGGTCAAGCAGTGCGGCGTCCAGCGGCAAGCTGCTGCCGATCAGCCCGTCGGCCGTGGCCAAGGCCGACAGGAAACGCTCGCGGTCGGCCAACGGTTCGTCGAAGCGCTGGAAGTGGTAGCGCTGGCAGAGATCGGCCAGCACCTGGGCACTGGAAATGGGGCCGAAGGAAACGACTCGTTGCATGGAACCTCCTCAATCGATGCGCGATTCAGTTTGAGCCGCATACAAGCGGCGCGGGACGCCCCAGAGGATCAGCACGATCGCCAGCAGGCTGACGGCCGTCAGCAACCACAGGGCCGGGGTCGGCGAGCCACTGGCGTCGCGAACCTTGCCCACAAGGTAAGGGCCGACGATGCCGCCGAGCTGGCCGATGGAATTGATCAGTGCGATGCCGGCTGCTGCCGCCAAGCCTGACAGGTACTTGGGTGGCAAGGTCCAGAAGATCTGGCATCCAGGCGATGATCCCGGTCATGATCAAGCTCATGCCCAGTATCAGCAGCGACAGATGGCCCGTGAACGCCGCGCACAAGGCATAGCCGACAGTGGTCATCGTCGCGCAACTCGCCATGTGCCAGCGCCGTTCGCTCAGCAGGTCGGAACTGCGCCCGATCAGCAGGTTGCCCACCACCGCCACCAGGTACGGGATCATGGTCAACCAGCCGATATCCAGTGCATCGACCACCCCGGCATTGCGGATCAGCTGGGGCATCCAGAACAGCAGGCCGGTCAGGGCCATGACCAGGCACAGGTAGATCGCCGACAACGCCAACGATGCCGGCTCGCGCAGGATCGCGCGGATCGAGCTGCCACCGCTGGGTCCGGGTTCAGCATCCAGTCGTTCACGCAGGTAGCGTTTCTCCTCGGCGTCGAGCCAGCGTGCATCCTCGATGCGGTCGCTGACCAGCCACAGCACCAGCAAGCCGAGCAGCACCGACGGCAGGCCTTCCAGGAGGAACAGCCACTGCCAGCCGGCGAGGCCGTTGACCCCGTCGAAGTGGCTGAGGATAAATCCTGCCAATGGACCGCCGACAATGCCGCACAGGCAGATCGAGCTCTTGAAATAGGCATTGATGCGAGCGCGACGATCGCTGGGGTACCACTGGGTAAAGAAATACAGCACCCCTGGTACGAAACCGGCTTCCATGACGCCGATCAAGAATCGCAGCATGTAGAACCAGGTCTCGCTGGTGACGAACATCATTGCCGCCGAGGTCAGCCCCCAGCTGATCATGATGCGTGCAATCCAGATCCTCGCGCCGATACGGTGCAGCAATACGTTGCTCGGCACTTCGAAGAGGAAATAGCCGACGAAGAACAGGCTCGCGCCAAGGCCATACACCGCGTCGCTGAAACCTAGCGCGTTCTGCATCTGCAGCTTGGCGAAACTGATGTTGACGCGGTCAAGGTAGGCAAACAGGAAACACACGATGAACAACGGCACGATGCGCCAGTTGATCTTGCGAAACAGGCGATTATCCAGGGTTTCCCGCTCGACCAGGTCGGCGGGCACGGAGCGACTGGGCATGGCTGCAACCTCTTGTTGTTGTTCTAAGGTCTTGGGTAGAAGCCCGCCAGACAGGGCCTGGCGGGTGTACTGCGGATTACCTGGGCGTCCAGGCCAACAGCGTCAGCTCAGCGCCTCGCGGCTGTGCTGGCCATCGACCAGGCGCAGCAAGCCCAGGGGGTTGGCGTCTTTCAGCGCATCTGGCAGCAGCGTGTCCGGGTAGTTCTGGTAGCACACCGGGCGCAGGAAGCGATCGATGGCCAATGTCCCCACCGAGGTCCCCCGCGCATCGGACGTCGCCGGATACGGCCCGCCATGCACCATCGCATCGCTGACCTCGACCCCGGTCGGGTAACCGTTGACCAACAGGCGTCCGGCCTTGCGCTCCAGCAACGGCACCAGCGCGGCAAACTGCTCGAGGTCGCCAGGTTCGGCGATCAGGGTGGCGGTCAGCTGGCCATGCAAGCCCTCCACGGCACGGCGCAGCTGCGCCTCGTCCGCCACTTCCACGATGACCGTGGTCGGGCCGAACACTTCCTCCTGGAGCAACTCGTCGCCCTCGAACAACAGGCTGGCGTCTGCTTCGAACAGCTGCGCATAGGCCTGGTCGCCGTCCAGCTCGGCCCCGGCCAGGTGACGCACCTTCGGATGGCGCTGCAAGCGCTGCACACCGCTGATGTAACTGCGCAAGGTGCCGGCATTGAGCATCGTCTGGCCCGGCTGGTCGTCCATGCGTTCGGTCAGTGCAGCCTTGAAGGCCGTGAACGCCGGGCCGGCGATACCGATGACCAGTCCGGGGTTGGTGCAGAACTGGCCGCAGCCAAGGACCACGGACGCGGCCAGCTCGCTGGCCACCTGTTGACCACGGGCCTGCAACGCAGTTGGCAACACCAGCACCGGGTTGATGCTGCTCATCTCGGCAAACACCGGGATCGGCTGCGGTCGGGCGGCGGCCAGGTCGCACAGCGCACGGCCCCCCTTGAGCGAACCGGTGAAGCCGACCGCCTGGATCGCCGGGTGCTTGACCAGCGCTTCGCCGACACCGGCGCCATAGATCATGTTGAACACCCCGTCCGGCATGCCGGTGGCCGTAGCCGCACGCTGAATCGCCTCACCCACGTACTCGGCGGTCGCCATATGACCGCTGTGCGCCTTGACCACCACCGGACACCCGGCTGCCAGTGCGGCTGCGGTATCCCCACCGGCCGTTGAGAAGGCCAGCGGGAAGTTGCTGGCGCCGAACACCGCCACCGGGCCGACGCCGGTGCGGTACTGGCGCAGGTCCGGTCGTGGCAGTGGCTGGCGCTCGGGCTGCGCGCGGTCGATTCGTGCGCCCAGGTAGTCGCCCCGACGCAGCACCTGGGCGAACAGCCGTAGCTGATTGCTGGTACGGCTGCGCTCACCGTGAATGCGCGCTGCGGGCAGTGCGGTTTCGCGGCAGACCGTGGCGATGAACGTCTCCCCGAGGGCATCCAGCTGCTCGGCAATGGCGTCCAGAAATTGCGCCCGGCGCGCCGGCGCCAGGCTGTTGTAACCGGCGAAAGCCTGTTCGGCGGCGCACGCAGCGGCATCCACCTCCTGCGCCGTGGCCTGGCTGAAGACCACCGGCAAGGCTTGGCCGGTGCGCGCATCGAAACTCTGCAGACGCACGTTGCCTGCGGCACTGCGGGCGCCGCCAATGAAGTTGCTTCCAGACATGCTTGACTCCTTGAACTGCGATCAGAGGCTCTTCACCACACCCGGGCGAACGTCCCGCGGGGCGGCGACGATTCCGTTGCGCAGCGGCTGGCCGAAGGCCTCCAGGCTGACCTCGAAGGTATCGCCGGGCCGGGCCTGGATGCCGTCGGCGAACGATAGGGTGGCGGTGCCGAAGTAATGCACATGGACATCGCCCGGGCGCAGGAACTGGGTGTACTTGAAGTGATGGAACTCAAGGTTCTCGAAGCTGTGGCACATGTTCTGCTCCCCTGACAGGAACGGCTTGCTCCACAGCGGCTGGCCGTCACGCAGGATACGGCTGCTGCCTTCCAGGTGCGCCGGCAGTGCGCCCAGGCGCAGCTCGGGGCCGAAACTGCAGGCACGCAGCTTTGAATGCGCCAGGTACAGGTAGTTGCGCCGCTCCATCACATGGTCGGAAAACTCGTTGCCCAAGGCGTAGCCCAGGCGGAACGGCGTACCGTCTTCGCCGATCACGTACAGCCCCACCAGTTCCGGCTCCTCGCCGGCATCTTCGGCGAAGGCCGGCAGCGGCAGGTCGCCACCGGGACGCACGACGATGCCGCCATCACCCTTGTAGAACCACTCCGGTTGCGCGCCCTCCTCGCCCGCCGGCGGCCGGCCGCCCTGCAGCCCCCACTGGAACATGCGCATGCTGTCAGTGACCGCGCCCTCGGCCTGCTGCTGGTGCATCTTGTCGCGGGTAGCGGCACTGCCCAGGTGGGTCAGGCCGGTGCCGGTCACCAGGCAGTGTACGGGGTCTTCGTGGTTCAGCGGTGGCAGTACCCGGCCTTCGGCCAGCATTGCCAGGTAGTCATGACCTTCGCCCAGGCCAGCCAGTTGTACTTCGCAGGCCAGGTCACGCCCGCCGGCGATGGCCCGCAAGGCCAGTTCGCGGGTGCTGGTGACGCCGCGGATTTCCAGGGCGCGCTCGCCCTCCACCACGCCGACCCGGCGCTGGCCGGAGGCGGTTTCGAATTGGATCAGTCGCATGCTTGTGCTCGCTTGTCGGTTGCGAATTTCAGCGGGTGGCATGGGCCGCCCGCGTGGATGCCAGGCGCTGGCGGCGCTCCAGGCGGTTGTAGACGACCCCGGTCAGCACCAGCCCGAACAGCATCACCAGTGCCAGGAAGTACAGGCCTGACGACAGCTGGCCGGTGTGTTCCTTGAGCGCACCGATGCCGAACGGGCCGAGGTAGCCACCGAGGTTGCCGATCGAGTTGATCAGGGCGATACCGGCGGCCGCGCTGGCTCCGGAAAAGAACCGCCCAGGCAGGGTCCAGAAGATCGCTGTGCAGGAGAACAGCGCGAATGCCACCAGGCACAACGCCGCCAGTTGCAGGCCTGGCACGCTCAGCCAGGCGCTGAGGAACAGGCCCAGTGCCCCCAGGGCGTACAGGAACCCGAGGTGGCCGTAGCGGTCGTTGAGGCGGTCGGAACTGCGCGGGATGATCAGCAGCCCGATGATGCCGAACAGGTACGGCACCGCCGAGACGAAACCGGTCGTGAGGTCGCTGCCACCGAACTGGTGAATCAAGGTCGGTAACCACAGGCCCAAGCCGTAGATGCTCAAGGTTACCGGCAGGTAGAACAGCGCCAGCAGCAGCACCCGGGTGTCTTTCAAGGCATGCAACGGGTTGCCGTGGCGGGTCTGGCCGAATTCGCGCAGGTCGTTGGCCAGTTGCTCCTTGAGCCAGCTGCGCTGTTCTTCGCCGAGCCAGCGCACCTTGTCCGGACCATCCGGCAACAGGCGCAGGGTCGGCCATGCCAGCAGCACCGCCGGAGTGCCGATGCAGATGAACAGCCATTGCCAGCCATGCAGGCCCAGGTTGCCGTCCAGCCCCAGCAGCGCCCCCGACAACGGGCCGGTGACCAGCATCGCCAGCGGCTGGGAAAGGATGAAGAAGCCGAGGATCTTGCCGCGATGGCGCACCGGGTACCACTGGGTGATGTAGTACAGCACGCCAGGGAAGAAACCGGCTTCCGCCGCCCCCAGCAGAAAGCGCATCACATAGAAGCCCGTGGGCCCGGTGATGAAGGCCATGCCGACGGTGATCGCGCCCCAGGTCAACAGGATGCGGGCGAACCAGCGGCGTGCGCCGAAGCGATCGAGCATCAGGTTGCTGGGCACTTCGCAGAAGAAGTAACCAATGAAGAACAGCCCGGCACCCAGGCCATAGGCGGCATCGCCCAGGCCGATATCGGCACCCATGTGCAGCTTGGCAAAGCCTACCGCCGAGCGGTCGACGTAGGCCACCAGGTAAAGCAGGACCAGAAAGGGAATGAGTTTCAGCGTGATCAGGCGGACGAGCCGCTGCTCCTGAATCATGGCGAGGTCTCCAATTGTTTTTGTAATGGCGACAGCACACGGCCGGGAGTTTTAGGGGCAGACCTCCGGCGAGTGGATGGATCATATAGTAATACTATTTAAAACGACAACCCTTCACACGCCGCATATTTGTCGGTAGAGTCACCTAAATAACGACAAATAGTATTACCAATGAGGCACCTGCAATGTCTGATAGCAAACGTCCCCTGCGCTCGGCCCAATGGTTCGGCAGCGCCGACAAGAACGGTTTCATGTACCGCAGCTGGATGAAGAACCAGGGGATCCCCGATCACGAATTCCAGGGCAAGCCCATCATCGGCATCTGCAACACCTGGTCCGAGCTGACCCCGTGCAACGCCCACTTTCGCAAGATTGCCGAGCATGTGAAGAAGGGTGTGCTGGAAGCCGGCGGCTTCCCGGTGGAGTTCCCGGTGTTTTCCAGCGGCGAGTCCAACCTGCGCCCGACCGCGATGCTCACCCGCAACCTGGCGAGCATGGACGTGGAAGAGTCGATCCGTGGCAACCCGGTGGACGCCGTGGTGCTGCTCACCGGCTGCGACAAGACCACCCCCGCCCTGCTGATGGGCGCCGCCAGCTGTGACGTGCCAGCCATCGTGGTCACCGGTGGGCCGATGCTCAATGGCAAGCACAAAGGCCGTGACATCGGGGCCGGGACCATCGTCTGGCAGATGCACGAGCAGTACAAGGCCGGGCAGATCGACCTCAACGAGTTCCTCTCGGCCGAGGCCGGCATGTCGCGCTCGGCGGGCACCTGCAACACCATGGGCACGGCCTCGACCATGGCCTGCATGGCCGAAGCCCTGGGCACCTCGCTGCCGCACAATGCGGCGATCCCGGCGGTGGACTCGCGCCGCTATGTGCTTGCCCACCTGTCAGGCATGCGCATCGTCGACATGGTGCACGAGGACCTGCGCCTGTCGAAGATCCTCACCCGCGAAGCCTTCGAGAACGCCATCCGGGTCAACGCCGCGATCGGCGGTTCGACCAACGCGGTGATCCACCTCAAGGCCATCGCCGGGCGCATCGGTGTCGACCTGCAGCTCGAAGACTGGACCCGCGTCGGCCGTGGCACGCCGACCCTGGTCGACCTGCAGCCGTCGGGGCGCTTCCTGATGGAGGAGTTCTACTACGCCGGCGGCCTGCCTGCGGTGATCCGCCGCCTGGGCGAACATGCCCTGCTGCCCAACCCCGATGCACTGACCGCCAACGGCAAGAGCCTGTGGGACAACTGCCAGGGCGCGCCCTTGTATGACGAAGAGGTCATCCGCCCGATCGACCGGCCATTGGTGTCCGATGGGGGCATCTGCATCCTGCGCGGCAACCTGGCGCCCAAAGGTGCGGTGCTCAAGCCGTCGGCCGCCACCCCGGCGCTGATGCGCCATCGCGGCCGCGCCGTGGTGTTCGAGAACTTCGAGGATTACAAGGCGCGGATCAACGACCCTGAGCTGGACGTGGATGCCAGCTCGATCCTGGTGATGAAACACTGCGGGCCAAAGGGTTACCCGGGCATGGCCGAGGTCGGCAACATGGGCCTGCCGGCCAAGCTGCTGGCCCAGGGCGTGACGGACATGGTGCGTATCTCCGATGCCCGCATGAGCGGCACCGCGTATGGCACCGTGGTGCTGCACGTAGCGCCGGAAGCGGCGGCTGGGGGGCCTTTGGCGGCGGTTCGCGAAGGCGACTGGATCGAACTCGACTGCCATGAAGGGCGCCTGCACCTGGATGTTTCCGACGAGGAACTGGCGGGGCGGTTGGCGGACTTGCAGGCGCCGCAGCAACTGATCAGTGGGGGGTATGCGCGGTTGTACCTCGACCATGTGATGCAGGCCGATGAAGGCTGCGACTTCGACTTCCTGGTCGGTTGCCGGGGGGCGGCGGTGCCCAAGCACTCGCATTGATTCGCCTTGGGAGTGAGGGTGGTGCGTAGATCGAGCG
>NZ_BBIV01000055.1 GCF_000730665.1 Pseudomonas plecoglossicida NBRC 103162 = DSM 15088 | reverse complement strand
TCGCTACCAAACGAAAGGGTGACGGCTGTACGCAGGTTGGTAGACCGGGAATCAAGGAAACCGGCGCGCACGAAGGCGCCCTACGCACAGCCGCCATAGAACGAAACAGCGGGCACAAAAAAGCGCCAACTGTATCGCAGAGCGGGCGCTTGTGCGCCTTGATTGATCGCGGGCTACCAAACCCGGCTGCTGGATTGACAGCAACGCGCAGAGACTACCGGTGTCGGGGAGGGGTTTCAAGGGTGGCGTAATTTCAGAAACACATTGGGGCTGACGGGTGAATGTCTTGGTTTTTGCAGCGCCCATGAAATCGAACGCTGCCCCACCAAAGGCGAACCCCCTGCCCCCACCCCCTCACTCCTGCTGATACTGACTCAGGTACTTGTCCACCCCCGCCTTGCCATCCCCCGCATCCCCCGCCACTTGCCACAACCGCCGCTCGATCCCCTGGGCCAGCAAGTGCCCCACCGCCGCCTCGATCGCCGACAGCACGCACAGCTGGGCCGGCTCGTTGGTGGTGTAGCCCACCTCCGCCTCAAGCAGCTTCTTGAACTCGATGAACTTGAACACCCCCGCGCTACGCCCGATCGAGTAGATGGTCTTGCTGGTCATCACGTTGGCCAGCACCTGCCCGGTACGCACATCCACTGCCCGCAGGTTCACCGTCACCTGGTCGACCCGGTACTCGCGGGAGATGTCGATACCCAGGTAGCGCGCCCCTTCCCCACCACTGCGCACGTTGGTGTCGTAGGCGATGATGCCGCCCTCCAGCATCAGGTTGGCAGCCTGCAGCGGTGGCAGCTCGCCCATGATGTTCTCGGCAACGTCAGGCTTCTTCTGCGAGGCGCGGATGATCTTGCGCTCGGTCAGCAGGTTCTGCAGGCCTTCACGTTCCAGCACCACGAACCAGCCACTGGCACTCAGGGCATCCATCAGCATGCTCGCCGCCCCCTGGGTGACGCTGGTGGAAAACGAACTGGCCGGGGTCGGCTTGTATTGCCCGGTCTGGTCGCGGAAGCCATACACCACCGCCATCAGCCGCCCTTTGGGCCGCGGCATGTTGATCAGGTCGTAGTAAGTCGATGCCCGCGGCGTCAGGGTCGGCGTGCCGGTGTCCTGCTCGGCCGGCATCGGCTCGCGCAGGATACCGGAACAACCTTGCAGGGTGGCCAGTATCAGTAAAGTGCTCAGCAGTCGTTTCATGGTGCGCTCTCCCCAAATGACGATCCTGTCCCTCTCAGGGGTTCAGGCCGCTGACCTCGATGACTGAAATTTCGCCAGTGGCGCGGTCAGTGACTTTGATGCTCAAGGCCCCGGAGTCGTCGATCACATCGATGAGGAACGAGTCGGTAGCCATGCTCCCGGTCTTGCCATTGCTGATGTTGTCCAGCAGCTGCGACAGCATCCGCGACTCGAGTTGGTTGCTGAAGCGCTCCAGGGCCGTGGTACCGCTCAGCGACGAGGTGCGGTCCTTGAGGTCTGGGTCGTCATAGTCGTTCTGCGCCTGGGCGTTGTTCAGCAGCCAGGTGCCGTTCAGCGGGTTGCCACCGAACGCCGGGTTGACCGGGGTGTATACAAGCTCGGTGGCCTGGGCGGCGAAGGCGCTGGCCAGCAGGCAAGCCGCGATACTTTGCGCAATGCGAGTGTTCATAGCTCATCCCTCTCCAGATCAGTGGTGTCCTGGAGCAGGCGCTGCAGCTTGCGCTGCACGACTTCTTGCCTGACCAGATCGGCGGCCGCGATGGCCTCTTCTTTTAATTGGGTGACATTGGGCGGCAGAAAGCGGCGGTACAGCACGTCGCGGTCGAACTCCACGGTCACCAGGCTCCCCCAGCGTGCATCCGGACGTTCGCGCACCACCAGGTTGAAATCCAGGCGGCTGGTGGCACGCAGACGGTCGGCGAAGTAGAAGTAAAAATCGTGGCCGATGTGCGAGATGGTGTTGTCGACGATAAAACCCTTCATCTCGTCTTCGGCGTCGGCGTGCGCCACGCCAGGTACGCCGGCAGCCAGCAGCAAGCCCATGCTCAGGCAAAAAACGTTGAGTCCTTTCATGGCGTGTCTCCCGCGCCGGTATGGGGTTGCGCGCCACTGGCGCTTTCGTTGAAGGCTTGCTCGGCGACGAACTGCCAGTCGCTGTAGTGCTCCAGCCCTTCGAACCCGGACCACTGGGTGTCGAAGCCACTGCGTTTGAACGGGGTAGCGTCGGAGCGGCTGTGCACGCCGGTGATACGGCCGTCGATCGAACGCAGCAGGCCCCAGTCGTCGCTGCCGGTGATCGGGTCCGGGTACAGCCTGCGCAGGTGCCGCTGGGCCTGAGGGAAGCGGTTGTCTTCAAGCAGGTCGGCCAGCTCCTGCGGGTACTGGGCAAGGCCGGGCGATGCGCGGTAGTAGCTGCGCAGCGCCTGGGCATACTGACCGCCCACCCACAGCAGCTGGCGCTCTTGCTCGCGCTGGGCGACGGTAGACCAGAGGGTGCCGCTGGCGGCCAGGGCCACCGAGCTGACCGCGATCAGCAACAGCACGCCCAGGTAGGTGAAGCCGGCGCAGGCTTTACCACTCAGCGAAGAGGCTGCCATCACGCGCCCTCCCTGTAGCACCGCTCTTGATATCGGCCACGCCGCCGGCCACGCCTTCGGGCGGTGGCACCAGCTGCCAGGCATCGCTGCGCTCGGTGATCGGGTCGACCGGGGTGTTGCGCAGGTAGCGCTGCTCCACCAGTTGCTCCAGCGAGTCGGGATAGTGACCGGTGTCGCCGTAGTAGTGGTCCAGGGACTCACGCAGCACCGCCAGGCTCTGGCGCAGGGTGGCTTCGCGGGAGCTCTCCAGGCTGTTGAAGTAGCGCGGCATGGCGATGGTCATCAGCGTGGCGATGATCGCCATGACCACCAGCAGTTCGATCAGGGTGAAGCCTCGGCTGCGTTTCATGGCCGTCACCATTGCCCGTAGGGGATGTTGTTGAGCCCTTTGCCACGGGCCTTGGAATACACATCGAAGACGTCCTCGCCTTCGCGTGGGTTGTCCGGGCTGCTGGCGTAGGCACGCAGGCCCCAGCCACCCTCGTCGTCGCCCTTGGCCGCCACCAGCGGGTCGCGGGGGATGCGCCGCAGGAAGTAGAACTTGGCGCCCTTGGCGCTGCGCACATCACGGACACCGTCCACCAGCACCTGCAGGTTCGGCGGGTAGCCGCTGGCATCCAGGCGTTTTTCGATGAAGCCGGCGTCGAAGGCACGCTTGTAGGCATCGATGGCGTCGCGGATCTGGTACAGCGCCTCGCGCAACTGCTGCTCCTTGCCACGGCGCACCACGGTCTCGGTCAGCGGCGCGGCCATGCTGGCGAGCAGCCCGAGCAGTGCCAGGGTCAGCACCACTTCGATCAGGCTGAAGCCTTGCATGCGGCGTTTCATGGCCGTGGGCTCGGGGTCGAAGGCACGACGGCCATCTGGCTGTCGGCGGCCGGGGTGATCGGTTCGACGGTCGGCGAATCGGCCGGCACGGCGCCGGCGGGCAAAGGTGGCGCCAACTGGCGCACTTGCATGGCCGACTCGGTGCCGGTAGAGAATTCCATGTCCGACGGGCTCTGGTACGGCAGGTTGCGCACGATGCGCGGGGTGATCGCCAGCACCAGCTCGGACTTGCTCATGTCGTCGCGGTTGCTGCCGAACAGCCGGCCCAGGCCTGGAATGTCGCCAAGGCCCGGGATCTTGTTGCCGCTGGAGGTCTTGTCGTTGCGCACCAGGCCTGCCAGCACCTGGGTTTCGCCGTCGTGCAGGCGCAGGCTGGTCTGGGCGTTGCGGGTGTCGACCTGGACCGGGATAGTGCCTTGGCGAGTGGGTTCCAGCGGCGTGGCGTTGCTGACTTCCAGCGCCACCTTGATCGCCACTTCGTTGTTCAGGTGCACGGTGGGCTGCACTTCTAGCTTCAGACCCACGTCCAGGTAAGTGACGCTCTCGGTAATCACCGGGCCCTGGGTCGAAGGCACCGAGGTGGCGCTGATGATCGGTACCC
This sequence comes from Pseudomonas plecoglossicida NBRC 103162 = DSM 15088, assembly GCF_000730665.1. GTDB lineage: Bacteria > Pseudomonadota > Gammaproteobacteria > Pseudomonadales > Pseudomonadaceae > Aquipseudomonas > Aquipseudomonas plecoglossicida. The sequence goes on along the minus strand of NZ_BBIV01000055.1, from coordinate 35,939 downwards.
GCTGGCCGATGTGGATGCGCGCCTGCTCGCGGTTGCTGACGCGGATCACCGGGCTTGCCAGGGTGTTGATGTCCTTGTCCGAGGCGTTGATCTTGGCTTGCGGCGCCGGCGAGATGCTGATGCGGCTGGAGTCGATGCCACGCAACTGGTCGAGCACGCTGACCGGGTTGCCGTCATCGGTCAGCACGCCAAAGGTGTTCGGCCATTGCAGGCCGAGGTCGAGGATGCGCGAACGGGCCACCTCCATCACCTCCACTTCCAGCACCACCTCGGGGTTGGACTGGTCCTGGGACTGCAGCAGTTTCTCGGCCATGCGCACGGCGTCGGGGGTGTCGCGCATGGTCATGGTGTTCAGGCGTTCGTCGACGAACACGTCGCGGGTCTTGAGCATGGTCTTGACCATGTTCAGTGCGGTGTTGGCGTCGATGCTGGTGAGGTAGAAGGTGCGCATGACCAGTTCCTGGTAGTCCTTGGTCTTCTGCGGCGAGTCGGGGTAGATCATCAGGGTGTTGTCGTTGACGATCTTCTGGCGCAGCTGGTTCTGCTCCAGCAGCAGCGCCACGGCGTCCTCGATGCGCACATCGCGCACGAAGATGGTGGCTTTCATGTCCGGGCGCAGGTCCTTGTCGAAGATGAAGTTGATGCCAGCCACCTGGGACAGCACTTCGAAGATGGTCTTCAGCGCGGCGTCGCGAAACTCCAGGGTCACCGGGCGCTCCAGCTTGCTGCGCAGTTGCGGGAACGGCTGCGCGGTGCGTGCCTGGACGTTCTCCAGGTCGCTGCGCAGCATGATGCCCTTCTGGTTTGACGGGTCCAGGCGCAGCACTTCGCGCACGTAGCGCTCGGCACCGAACAGGTCACCCTGGCGCAAGGCGGCCTGGCCGAGGGCGATGCGGTCGTCGAGGGTGCGCATCAGCTCCAGCTGGCGGATGCCTTCCTGGGCGCGGCGGTTGTTGGGTTCGATGGTCAGCACCCGGCCATAGCCCAGGCGCGCGCCGGCGACATCGTGGCGGATGCGGTCGCTGTCGGCCTGGGTGAGCAGCGCCTCGACCGCTTCCTGGCGGCCGTGGGCCAGGGCGATGTTCAGTTCGGTGTCACGCGGGTCGTCGCGCAGGGCCTCTTCCAGGCGGGCGATGCCGGCCTCGTACTGGCCCTCCTTCATCAGCTCCTGGCTGTCCTTGCGCACCGCGCTCGATCCGCAGCCGGCAATGGCCACGCACAGCGCCAGGAGCATGAACGGAGCCGGCTTGCACAACTTCGATGACTTCATGGTGCGCTCCCGACAGACAGAGTCTGCGACTGGTGCAAGGGCAGGTAGACCAGGTCCAGCTCGTTGGCCGAGACCCGGTCGAGGCGGTAGGTTTGGTCGATCACGTCGCCCTGGCGCACGACGTAGAGCTTTTCGCCGCTCTGCAGGAAGATCTGCAGGTCTTCGCGATCGCCGATGCGGCCGACGAACTGGAATGGCAGTGCTGGGGCAGTGGCGGCAGCAGCCACGACGGGGGCGGCGACCACGGGTTGTTCAGTGACGGTGGCCAGGGCCTGGGGCTTGGTCCATTGCTGGCGGGGGAACAGATCTCTTGACGCCTGTTCTGGCCCTTTCGCCGGCAAGCCGGCTGCCACAGGGGCTGCGGGTGCCGCAGAACCTGTGGCAGCCGGCTTGCCGGCGATCGAGGCCACCTCGCTCTCCTCGCCGAACCAGTGCCCAGGTGCCCAGGCCAATGCCCCGGAGAGCCCCAGAAACCCTGCCCACATCACCGCACGCTGAGTATTCATCACGACCTCGACAGGTAAAGGGTCATGCGCAGGCGGCCATTGAGCTCGCTGTCGCCGATGCGTTTGCGCTGCAGCTCCAGGTCTTCCAGCACCAGGGTCGGCAACTGGCCGATCAGGCCCTTGAGGAAGCTGCGCAGCTGCGGATAGCTGCCGCGCACCGGCAGCACGATCTGGTAGCGCGCCAGTTGCGTTTTCGGGTCGACTCCCAATGCATATTCACCCCGCGCGAGGGTGATGCGCTGGGCACTGGCCAAGTGGTACAGGCGCTCGATCAGCTCGCTCGCCTCGGGCTGGCCCGGCAGCTGCTGACGCAGGCTGTCCAGCGCCTGCTGCTCGGGTTTGACGGCAATCTTCAGCTCGCCGCGCTTGACCCGTTCCAGCTGGGCGCTGGCATCCGCCTCGCTGGCTTGCAGCTCGCGCAGCGCCTGCCACTGCGGCAGCACGCCGGCCAGCGCCACGCCCACCGCCAGCACGCCGACGGCGACTGCCGACAGGGCCACGGGCCCCGTGCGGCGCAGGTACTCCTCGACAAGCAGGCGATTGATCGATTCAGGGACGCGCATGACCGGTCTCCCAGGTGGCAGTGAGGTTGAAGCGCACCGGGTGCTCGGGCTGGCCGGACACCACCTCGTGGTTGAGCAACGACACATCGCTGAGCTCGGCGCTCTGCTCCAGGCGCTGGTGGTACTGCAGCATCGCCTCCAGGTTGCGCGCCTCGGCGGTGATGCGAACCTGGCCCTTGCGTGCATCCGGGGTCAGGCTGAGCAACGCCACATCTTCCTGGGGCTGCGCTTCGAGCATGGCGAACAGTTGCTGCCAAGGCCGTTGCAGCTGCTGCGAGACGTTGCGCATCTGCGCCAGGCGTTCGGCCTGCTCACGGCTGGCGGCGCTGTTCTGTGGCGCGGCGGTGGCCGGGCGGCGGCCCAGTTGCATCTCCATGCCATGCACGCGACCCTCCAGTTCGACCTGTTCGGCCTGCAGGTGCTGCTGCAGCAGTACCATCCCGGCAACCACGATCCCGGCCACGGCCAGCAGCGACCAGGCCAGCGGGCTGGTGCGCCGGGGTTGGAATTCCAGGTCGAGGCGGCGCATCTCAGGCCACCGCCCGCCACATGGCGCACAGCGGGTCGCTGTCGCCGGCGGGTTGGCACAGCTGCACCGCCGCCAGTTGCGACACATCGCCCCGTCCCGGGGCATGCAGGTAGACCGGTGGCAGCTGTTCGCCGTACAGCTCGCAGGTGCGGTCGATCAGGGCCTGCAGCGCCTGGTCGCTGTCCGCGCACCCTTGCGCCAGCACTTGTTGCCAGGCACCGCCGGCCGCCATCAGCAGTACGCTGCGCCGGGGCTCGGCCAGAACGAAGAGGAAGTCGCCCTGCCCCAGCTGCGCCGAGCAGCGGTTGTAGGCGGCCATCAGGTAGGGCTGTACCGAGCGCAGCTTCAGACGGCTTTCGTCACCCAGCGCCTGCAGCCCTTGCAGCAGTGCCTGCGGCAGCGCCGTAGCGATGCGCGCGGTGCCGGCGCGTTCCGGCGACAGGACGATGCGCCAGTCGTCCAGCGACTGCCCGTAGAGGTGTTCGAAGCAGGCCCTGGCATAGGCATCCAGCTCAGCCGATGTGCCGATGGCATCGCTCCATGGCACCAGGCAGAAGCGGCTGAAGCGAGCCGACAGCAGCACCCGCAGTTGCGCACCCCGCACGGCATGTTCGGCCAGCAGCGCGGCCAGCGCCTGCAGGGCAGGCTCCCAGGCCGGTTGCGCGGCGTCGCAGCTGAAGGCGCGGCTACCCAGCCATTGGTGTTGGTTGGCGTGCCAGCGACCCAGGCCGACACCCTCGGCGCCGAGCACAGCGCAAAAGCGATCAGGCGATAAATGTGACACGGTTGATCTCCTCAAGGGTGGTACGGCCCTCACGGACCAGGTCCAGGGCAGAGGCACGCAGCAGGCGCAGGCCACGCTGGCAGGCCAGCGTCTTGATCTGCGCCAGCGGGCGGCGTTCGACGATCATCTGCCGCAGGTCGTCATCCAGGTGCAGCAGTTCGGCAATGGCGCTGCGCCCGCGGTAACCGCTGCCACGGCACTGGCCGCAGCCCTGGGCGCGCACGAAATGCCAGCCGGCCACCGCTTCACGGGCCAGGCCCGAGGCGGCCAGGGTTTCGTCATCCACTTCGCAGGGCGTGCAGCAGTGCGGGCAGGCCAGGCGGATCAGGCGCTGGGCGAGCACGGCGTTGAGGGCGGAGACGAAGCTGTAGGGGTCGACCTGCATCTGGCTGAAGCGCCCGATCACGTCGAACACGTTGTTGGCGTGGATGGTGGTGAACACCAGGTGGCCGGTGAGCGCCGACTGCACGGCGATCTGCGCGGTGTCCGGGTCGCGGATCTCGCCAACCAGGATCTTGTCCGGGTCGTGACGCAGGATCGAGCGCAGGCCGCGGGCGAAGGTCAGGCCTTTCTTCTCGTTGACCGGGATCTGCAGCACGCCGGGCAACTGGTACTCGACCGGGTCTTCGATGGTGATGATCTTGTCAACGCCGTGGTTGATCTCGCTGATCATGGCGTACAGGGTGGTGGTCTTGCCGCTGCCGGTGGGGCCGGTGACCAGGATCATGCCGTAGGGCTCTGCAGCCAGGCGGCGCAGGGCGCGCAGGGTCTCGTCGGCGAACCCCAGGGCCTGCAGCTGGACACCGCTGACGCGGTCGGACAGGTCCTGTTTGTCGAGCACCCGCAGCACCGCGTCCTCGCCGAAGATGCTCGGCATGATCGACACACGGAAGTCGATCTGGCGCTCGCCGATGGCGATCTTGAAACGGCCGTCCTGGGGCACGCGCTTCTCGCCGATGTCCAGTTCGGCCATGACCTTGATGCGCGAGATCACCTGGTCGGCGAAGGCGCTGCCGCTGGCCTTGCCGGCGCCGTTGAGCACGCCGTCGATGCGGTACTTGATGGTCAGGCCCTGGCCGGTCATGCCCAGGTGGATGTCGCTGGCATGTTGCTTGAGGGCGTCGTAGAGGGTCGAGTTGACCAGCTTGACCACTTTGCTCTGGTCTTCGCTGATGCTGGTCAACGACAGCCGCTGCAGGGCGTCGGTATCGCTGCCGGCCTCGGCCTCGTGGTCCAGGGCATCGACGGCGTGGAAGCTTTCTTCGTGGCGGGCCAAAAGGGTTGCCAGGTCGGCGGCGTGGGCCAGGTACAGCGGTGCACCTTGCAGGATGTCATCGATCCAGGCCAGGCGGGCCGCGTCGAAGGGGTCGGCGAACACACCGAGCATTTCGCCGCCCTGCTCGATCAGCACGAATTCGCGTTTCAGGCACTGGGCCAGGCTGACCTTGTCGAAGCGCGGGGTGGCGGCCAGCAGCGACTGGCTGTCGAGCACCGGATAATGCAGGGTCAGGCCCAGGCGGCGCAGGAAGGTGTCTGGGGTTTCGGCGGCCAGGCGTTCGAGGCAGTTGAGCAGGCGCTCGTCGCTGGCTTGCAGGCGGGCCTGGGCGAGCAGCTCGCGGGGAAAGGGCCCTGTCGCTCCCACAGGATGAGCGCGATGCTCAGAAGTGTGCTGAACCTGTGGGAGCCGGCTTGCCGGCGATGAGGCCGAAACGCTGTGATCGATTACATCTGACATGGCCTGCGACTCCGCTCAGGGGGCGCGTCGCAGGCTGGCTCAATGAGGGCTGCGGGCGCCGCTATTCCCCAGTGAGCAGTTGTTCGTCGTCAGGTCCGGGGGGCTTGGCGCCATTACGTCGGCGGTCGGCCAGCACCCAGCTGCCATCGTACAACTGCAAGGGGAACGATTCGTTCCTGTTCTGGCGTCGTTCGACATACCCTTCGGCTGGATCATCAGTGGCCCTGCGCCGGCGCTCTATGCCCATCAGGTCGAGGATCGCGCGGGCCAGTTCCGCCAACGGGAACGGCTTGAACAGGACGTGAGTCACTCCCAGCTCGGCGGCCCGCTCACGGACCTCGACGGTCGGGTGGGCGGTGATCAGCACGAAGTGGCACTGCCTGTTCTTGCGCACGGTCTCCAGGACCTGAAACCCCTCCATGTCGGGCAAGCGGTAATCCAGCACTATCACTCGAGGCGCCAGGCTTTCAGCCTTTTCAATGCCGCTGGCACCGTCGTGGGCAACATGTACATCCAGGCCTTGCGCCTGCAGATACGCCTGCAGGTTCTGCGCAAGGGTCTGTTCGTCATCGACTACCAATACTCTGTTCACCAAGGTCGACTCCCATGTACTGCCCGGTTTCCCGGTCTGCGAAGTGCGCCCTTGTACAAGCTTGAGCAGGCTTCGTGCCAGGCGTGAATAGTCATGTTGCACCACTGTAAGTCATTGATCTTGCTGGCAAGACCCAATTGCCCCAAAACAGGCGAATACCCGCTTCCCCACATCCGGGGAAGATGATGGCACATCGCCAAGCCATAATTCCCCAGCATTGGGGGATCGCCTTGGGAACAACTCAGTCGGCGATCTGCACTGTAGCGGATTCGCGCAAACGTTGGCGCACGGATTGGCGCGATTGGGCCTGCAATTGCGCGACGAGCACATTCCTGGCCAGCTCCAGGCCCTGTTCCCGTATGACTGACGGGCTATCACTTTGGTTCGATGTTCCCTGCAGTCTTTGTTGGTTGGCCTGGTAAAAGGCCTCCACCTCGGCCTGACTGGGTGCATCGACCGCGCTGAGCTGGGCATAGGCCTGCTGTGCGGCCATCTCGTGGCGCATGTAGTCAGCGTACGCTGCCCGGTCGAAACCCGCATCCGCCAACCGTTGTTCGAACAGCGCCGGGCTGCCGAAGGCCGCCTCCAGCTCGCCAACCTGCGCTGACACCTGCTCGTCACTGACGACGATGCCGCAGCGCTGCGCCTCCTGCCACAGCAGTTCCTTGTCGATCAGCTCATCCAGGGCCTGGTCGCGCAGGCGTTTGTACAGGGTCGGGTTGCGGATGCTGCTCAGGGCACGGCCCTGAGCTTCGAGGTACTCGCTGAAATAGCGCTCCAGGCGCATCACCCCGATGTCCACGCCATTGACCCGCGCCGCGGGCATGTCGGCCCAGACCGCCTTGGCGAGCATCAGCAACAGGCACAGCAACAGGATACGCATGGAGACCTCCGCTCAAAGGCTGTCAGCCACAGGCCGGTAAGGGGCGACGGATGTAAAGCTTGGCCCGGGCAGGCCAACTGCAATCACATGGGCGCCCAGCATGCCCTGGCGCCGGCCGGGGCCGAAGCCGAGCGCCGGAGTCAGGCCGGTGTCGATGTCGTGCAGGCCCTCCAGGGCGACGACCAGCTGTTCGCGGCTGGCATCGCGGCCGATCTGCTTCAGGGCTTCGCCCAGCAGGCGCAGGGCGCACAGGGTGTTGACCTGCAGCGAGGCCTGGCGTGGGTCGAGGCCCAGGCGCTGCTCCAGGCTGGACAGGGTCGCCAGGCCCTGCACGGTCCAGTCGCTGGGCACGAATGGATAGGCCAGGAACACCCGCTGCGACCACTGCTCCGGTAGCCCCGCCACGGCAACCGCGACCTGGCTGGAGGCGGCGAACAGGTAGGGCTCGCGCCCCGCGGCCTGCAACGCTGCGGCCAGCTCGGCGAAGGCCTGGGGGCGGCCAAGGTAGACGATGCCCTGGCCCTCCACCGCCTGCCCGGCGAACGCCTCGATCGGTGGCGGCGACCAGCCTTGCTGCTGCAGGCGCTCACGCACCTGCTCGGCCAGCGCTGCGTGCTCGTCACCGGCGTAGACCACGCGCAGGTCGTCGGCGGCCAGGCCCAGCGTGCTGCGGGCGTGGCTGGCCAGGCTGAGCAGTTGGCTGGCCATGCTGGGCATGGGGTCGAAGATCTGCGCACTGCCGCCGCTGCGCGGGGTACTGCCGATCAGCGGCACCCCTTGACGTTCGAGCAGCTCAGGCAGGTTTTGATCGAGCATCGGGGCCATCGGCGTGACCAGGGCGAACACCTGCTCCTGGTCAAGCAGACGCTGCAAGGCGCGCTCGGCACTGGCCTGGTCGACACCGGGGTCGAGCACGATCAGTTGCAGGCGCCGGCCATGAATGCCGCCTTGTTGGTTGAGCCGCGCCACGCCGTCTTCGAGCACGGCGCGCACCACGTGGCCGGCCGAGGCCAGCGGCCCGCTGTCGGGCAACAAGGTGCCCAGGCGCAGTACACCCTCCTCCACGCCTGGATCGCGCTCCTCGCCGAGGCGCTTGAGGTAGGCGGTCAGGTTGCGCTGGTCGGCCAGGGTCAGGTCGAAACGCGGCATGGCCGGGTCCAGGCGGTTGCCGGCCGGGTCGACGCCGTGCTGGATGGCCCGGGCCAGGGTGGCCTCGGCGTAGGCCGGATAGAGGCGGCCGTTGACTTGCCGGCCGCCTTGGCCAAGGGCCAGGCGCTGCCAGTCGAGACTGGGAGGACGAACCCCACCCTCGGCGCGGCCACGGCCATCGCTGCCATGGCAGCTGGCGCACGGCAGCACGCTGGCGGGAACGCTCATGTCGCTGGCGCCGACCCGGGCGGTCAACTGCGCGTCGCTGCTGGAAATGCCTTCGCGGTACAGGCGTTTGCCTGCTTGTTCCTGGGGGGTGAGGTCCAGGGCCAAGGCTGGGGCGCAGAGGCTGATGGCGATGAGCATGGCCAGGGCTTTTAGGGTGCCTGAAGCGGCCCCATCGCCGGCAAGCCGGCTCCCACAAGGTGCCTGCGCGCTTGCAGCAACGGACGTGCTGTACCAGGGTTTCATGACTCACCGCCCAGCCAGAGGCTGTGCCAGCAGCTGCATGCGCTGGGCAATGGCCGCGGGCGGTGCATCCGGGCGGATCTTGCTCCAGCGCTTGCCGGCCACGTCGCCGGCGATCAGCTGGGTCGAATGCTGCTCGGGGCTGGGCAGGAACTGCCCGATGCGCCCGAGCACCAGGTCGACATTGGCCTTGTCGCCGGTCAGGAACAGCCAGTTGGCACTGTCCACGCCTTGTTTCTCGGCAAAGGCCTTGAGCGCCGCCGGGGTGTCGTTGAGCGGGTCGCTGCTGATCGAGACGAAAGTCACTTGGCTGGCCAGCTCCGGCCCCATGGCCTCGCGCACTTCGCGCAGCTTGCGGGTGATCAGCGGGCAGGCGTCGGTGCAATGGGTGAAGATCACGTTGAGCATCACCACCTTGTCCTTGAGCACATCGCTGTAGAAGCGCAGCTCGCGGCCGTTCTGGTCCTCAAGCACGGTGTCGGTGAACCAGGTCTGCGCATCGCGGGTGCCGCCACCGCTGGTCATGGTCTGCGGTGCCGGCTGTGGGCTCGGCGCGCTGGGCGCATGGCCATCATGGGCCATGGCCACGGAAGCGAAGATCCACAGGCAGGCGCTCAGGACCAGCCAGTCGAAGCTGCGCATGGTTGCTCGGGAAGTGACGTGGCTGCTCATGGCTGCACCTCGTGATGATCGGCGATGGCGGTGCTCTTGGCGTGCACCCGGCGGGCACTGAGGCGGTTGATTTCCTCGACCAGCACGGCGGGGTCGGTAAAGCCGTAGTAGCGCGTCCAGTGGCCGCTGCGGCCGTCACCCACGAGGATCAGCGGCGGGTGCTGACTGAGGTCGGCGCTGAAGCTGCCCAGGCCTTTCAGGGTTTCGGTGATGGCATAGGAGGTACCGGTCAGCCAGCTCCAGCCCGGGCCGTGCTGGAACGCCTTGGCGTAATGCTGCAGGCGCTTGGCATCGTCACGCTGCGGGTCGACGCTGATCGACACCAGCTGGATCTCCTCGCCCACCCGGCCACCGAGCTGCTGCTGGACCTTGCCCATGATCGACGACACCACCGGGCATACCGTGGTGCAGCTGGTGTAGATAAAGCCCATGACCACCAGGTGCTCGCCTACCAGGTCTTTCTCCAGGCGTACCGGCATGCCGTCCTGGTTCAGCAGCGAGACATCGGCAAAGCGCACGCTGGCCTTTTCCTGATGCGCCGCCGGCGGCTGGGCCGGCGCACCGTGGTCATGGCCGGCGTGGGCCAGGGCGAAATTGCTGGCCAGGGCCAGGCTCAGCACCAGCAGCTTGCAAGAATGCTTGGCGTTCATCGCACATTCCTCACGTCGGTCTGGGAAGCGTTGGTGGCTGCAGCCGGCAGCACGCGCAGGCTGGTGTAGTTGTCTTCGGCAAACTTGCGCCCCAGCGAGGGCGACTGCACGTGCAAGTACCAGGCGCCGGCTTCGGGCAACATCAGCGCCGCCTGGTACACGCCCTCGCCCACCTCTTCGAGCTGCTGGTTGTGCGGCATCGACGACGGTGCCAGGAAGTAGCGCAGGGTCAGGTCGTTCAGGCCCTGGCGCGGCCTTCCGTCGTCACCGACGATGCGCACCTTGGCGGTGATCGCGCTGTGCTGGGGCAACGGCTGGTCCAGGCCGATGAATTCGGCATGCGCGCCGTTGCGTTTGCTGGCGTCCGGTGCCGCTGCCACCTCGGTGCTGAAGCAGTGGATGATCTGTGGCTGGTTGAGCAGGAACGCCACGTCGAACTTGCCCGCCGCCGGCATCTTCACCGTCGAGCCGTATACTCCCGGCGCCAGCTCGCGCAGGCTGCGGTCGACGACCAGGGCTGCGCGGGCCTGGTGGCCACGGTTGTTGTAGCCGGACATCGGCGCGTTCATGCCTTCGGCGTAGAAGTAGGTGGTGTTGTCCACCGGGTTGACCACGAACACCGAGTTGTCGTCGCGCGACACCGACAAGCCTTGGGCCAGCGGCAGGTCACCGGCCTGGCGCGGGGCGGCGGGGCCCGCCTCGAAGCTCTGGATGATCGGCTGGCGCCCTTCGCCCAGGCTGCTCAGGTTGATCATGCTGACCTTGGAGGAGGCCAGGCCGCGCACGTAGGCATAGCCTTTGGTGAAGGTCAGCTGGTACGGCTCGGCGGACACCGGAATGCGGTGGATCAGTTGGTCGGTACTGGCATCGATCACCAGCGCCTGGTTTTCCAGGGTGTTGAGCACGATGCCGTAGCGGCCATCGCTGCTGAAGCGCATCGGCCCCAGGCCCTGCTCGGCTTTGACCGTGTGGCGCAGCTGGTGGCTGCGGGCGTCGTACACCCGCACCGTACCTTCCTGGCCGTCACTGACGTACACCGCCTGGGACAGTGCCGAATACGCCACCGCCAGGGGATGGGGGCCTACCTCCAGGGTCTTGGCCAGGCGCATCTCGGGGATGTCGATGACGCTCAGGGTGCCGCCGTCGCGGTTGCTGACGAAGGCCCAGCGCGAATCGCTGCTGAAGGCGATCTCGTGGTGCCCGGAGCCGGTGGCGAAGCTTTTCAGCGTGCTGCGGCTGGGCACGTCGATCACCGTCACCCCGCCCTTGGCCGGGTCGTCGCTGTTGTTGCCGACCCACAGCCGGCGCTGGTCCGGCTGCAAGGCCACGCGAAGCGGTTGCTCGCCGGCATCCAGGGTGGCTTCGCGGGTGAAGGTTTCGGTGTCGATGAGCGCCACCTTGCCGCGTTCGGGGATCGACACGAACACCTGCTTGTCGTCGCTGGTGGCGACCCAGTCCATCGGGCGCCCTGGCAGGTCGATGCGCGCCATGGTGCTGGTCACCCCGCCCACCGAGACGGTCGGGTCGATCACCGTCAGGCTGGCATCCTTGTTCAGCACCAGCAGGAAGTAGCTGTTCAGGTCCAGCAGTGGCCGGGCGCCGATGCTGCTCTTGAGGAACAGCGCGACGCGGGCCTTGCAACTGTTGTCACGGCTGGCTTCCAGGGGCGCCGACTGCGCCGGGTCGATCCATGCCCCCGGTGCCATGCCCGACAGCGGCTGGCCGCTGGTCTGGTCGGTGACCTTGAAGCGGATGTTGGCGAACGCCCCCTCCCGCACCGCGTCACCGGCCAGCGGCCGCGCCTCGAATTCCACGGTCACGCCGTCCCGGCTGAGCCGATGCAGGGCCTGCGGATCTGCAGGTTCCTGCAGCAGCTCGCGGGGGTCGCACCAGAGGTTTTCGTAAGCCACGCCCAGTCCGATCAGACCCACTCCCATTACCAAGCCAAGATACGCAGAGCGAAGTTTCTTATTGTTGGTACGCATGCGCCCTCTCCCTTACTGTGCCGGCGCCGTTGCCGGCGGCGCGTCATTGGTGACCCGCAAGATCCCCCACAGCCCCGACAGGTTGCCGTAGGCAGCATAGTCCCGGAACAGGTAGTCCCCCGGCACCGCATTGGCACCACCGGCACTGGGCAGCATGAAGCTGAAGTGCGCGGCCGGCAGTACGCTCTCCTGGGCGCCGATGTACATGGCCATCGGGTTGTTGCCGAAGCGCACCGAGCCGATCCCCGGCAGGTTCATCGGGTAGCCGTCGAGGTCGTTCTTCTCGGCTTGGTAGTTGTGCAGCGGCCACAGGTGGCCATCGAGCTGGTAGGTCATGCCACGGCTGCCGCCGCTGGGCATGACGATGTGGTTGCGCACCGGTTGGCCCGGCTTGGCGTACAGCACCGGGGTTTGCGGGTCGCCACCGACCAGGGCGTTGGCGTAGGCCATGTGGGCATTGGGCACGTCACCGAAGCCCAGGCCATCGGCACGGCCGAACGGCGAGTCCGGGGCCATGCCGAAGCGCAGCCACAGCGGTTCGGTCTTGTAGTTCACGGCCATGTTGCCGTTGTCCTGCGGGTCGCCCGCCGCACCGTTGCCCTCGGTGTTGATGCCTTCCACCGGACGGCCATCGGCCCAGCGCATGTTCAGCGCCCGCTGCCAGACCGTGACGAAGTCGCGGTAGTCCGGCTGGCCAGTGACCTTCACCGTGGCCTGTGCGCGGGTGGCCGTGTCCTCGGTCCAGGTGGCAGTCTGCGGCAGGATGCTCATGGCGCCGACCAGGCCTTTCTGCGGCTGCTTGATGAAGTCCGACGGGGTCAGGTTGAGGCCGCCGAACTCGATGGCCGTGGAGTTGATGTTGTCTACCGTGCGGCCCAGTTGCAGGGTCGGTTTGCCTTCACGCTCCAGGTGGCCGGCGTAGTACTGGTACACCTTGCTCGGGTAGGCGCCACTGTTGCCGGCCCGCGGCGGTACGGTCTGCACCGGGTTGAGGCCGACGTTGGCACCATCGGACTTGGTGATGTCATAGGCCAGCAGTTGCGCATGCAGGCCAACGTGGCTGGATGGGCGCATGAGGTTGTTGGCAAAGGCAGTGGAGCCTTCGCTGTCGAACCGGTCGCGCTTGACCACGTCGTGCATCACCGCTGTGGTCGGCAGGTCTGGCATCATCAGCGGCAGGCGGTTTTCCAGGGTGACGCTGATGCAGTCGCCGGCGTTGGCGCGCAGGATCAGCGGTTCCACAGGTACGCCGGGCTTGAGCTTGCCGGTGGTGGGGTCGAGGTCGGCCTTGCGCACATACAGGATCGCGGTCGGGTCGTGCAGCGGCGCGCTGTGGCCACCGATGGTGAAGGTCTCGCCGTCCTCGGGGTCGACGCCGCTGACCTGCGGGATGCTGGTCTTGCGGCTGTTGAACACCAGGGTGCCGCCGTTGGCCTTGAGCGGGCCACCGACATGCTGGCCGTTGCCGGCCGGGTCGGTGATGCTGACCCCGTTGCGGTTCTCGAGGATGTCGTTGGCCAGCGCGGCGACGATCTCGTAGCTGCGCTTGACCGTAGTGCGGCTACCGACGCCGTTGGGGTTGGCCGTGGTTTTCGGGCAGATGCCGTCGAAGTTCACGGTGTTGCGCATGGCCACCGGCTGCGGGTTGTTCGGCAACGGGTAGAGGTCGGCGCGCTGCGCGGTGTAGTTGCGCATGATGCCCCAGATGCCGTTCCAGTAGCCTTCCAGGGCCGCATCCAGCGAGTACAGGTAGTCGCCGTTGGTGGCCGCGGAACTGGAGATCATCGACACCGGCGCCATGAAACCCAGTTGCTCGGAGATGCCGATCATCTGCGACGACTTCCAGCCCGAGTTGGAGCTGTTGCCGAAGCCGGTGCCGTTCTGCAGCCACTTGACGCCGTGCAGGGTGACGTTGTGCTCCTCTTCATGGCCACCGGCGTGCATGCGCAGGCGCACGTTGTCGCCGGAGTAGGTACGCAGCATCGGGGTGAACGGGTCGCCCGGTTCGCTGCCGGCCTTGTTGATGTGCGGTGGGAACAGCGTAGTACCTCCGGTGGGGCCGACCGCCGAGGTGATCGCCGACGGCGCCAGGTTCATCGCCGGAATGGCGCGGTCGGTGCGGGTCTGCAGGGCGTAGCTCAGGTCGCCGCCGAGGCCGTCGGCCTGCATGCCGCGCTTGCCGTCCGGGCCGACCTTGTTCGGGTCGAACACGCGCAGGGCCAAGGGCTCGTTGCGGTAGTTGACGACGAACATGCCAGGGTCATCCACCGAGATGGCCTGCGGGCACGGCCGGCTCGGGCAGCCCGGGTTGATGCCGCCACGTTCCTCGACGATGGCTTCCAGCAGGTTCGATGCCTTGCCCCGTACCGGCGGGTTGATGGCGTAGCGGAAGCTGTCGGCAGTGGCCGGGTAGGCCTGTGCGTCAGGCACGCCATTGGGGCCTGCGCCCACGTACACACCGGCTTCATAGGCATGCTGGAAGTCGCTGTACTCCAGGAAGAACTCGCGGTAGCTGTCGTTCTTGCCGTCGCCGTCGTGGTCGCCGGTCTGGATCACCGCCTGCCATGAGGTGGGGCCGCCATCCTGGCGGGTGCCCGGGTTGTACAGCTGCTCCCCGGTTTCGGCGTGGTACCAGGTGGAGCCGGCAGGTTCCGCCAGCACGGTCGCATAAAGCCCAAGCTGCTGATGGGTCGATGGGCCGAGGTGATCGTGAGTGAAGATGGTGCCCAGGCCCCGGTCGACGTTGTACACGTTGACCAGCGGGTCGGCGAACCAGCGTTGCATGGCGGTGCGCGCACCGAGCCAGTCGGCCCGGCCAAAGCGGCCAAAGTACGGATGCTGCTTGGCTTTCGGGCAGGCTGCCGTGCCGTCGCGGCTGTCTCCTTCACTGCAGTCGTTGAAGGCACGAATGGCGTGCACGCGCTCGACCACGCTGCCGGGCGAGAGGATGCCGTCTTCGTAGTTCCAGCCGTTGGCCGAGCCGTCGGCGGCGGTCAGGTCCCACTTGGGCAGGTGGATGTGCTGGCCGATCACGTCGGTCGGAGTACGCACCTGATAGTCGTCCATTTCATAGAACGACGGGATCAGGTTGGTGTGCTGGTACATGGTGCAGTCGAAGGTGTTCATGCGCATCACCAGCGGCTCTGGCGGGCGCTGCTTGGTGATGACCGGCCAGGCGTCTTCCCACAGGGCGATGATGCGCGCTTGCGGGAAGTGGTAGCCGACCTTGTTGTACACCGCGTCGAACTGGATGTTGGCGCCCTTGTAGATGCGCGGGCGGTCGGCGGTGAAGGTCGAGGCGCCGCGGAAGTTGATGCCGGTCAGGCTTTCGCCGCTGAAGAACTCGCCCACCCCCGAAGTCTGGGTCAGGCGCTTGCCGCGGTCGTCCATGCAAGGTTCGTAGAACGGCGCGCCGGCGGTCGGCAGGGCACCGTTGGTGCGAAACGCCTTGGCCACCGGTTGGCCACCCGGCACCAGCGCGTAGCTGGGGTGCTCGGGCATCGCATGGAACTGCATGGCGGCCTGCTCGACGTCGGTGCCTTCTTCCGGCAGGTAGATCGGTTTGGCCTTGTGCACCACCTTGGAGAAGTCCAGCTTGGTGGTGGTGGTGACGGCTTCACCGCCTGCGGACACACCGTCCAGGGCGTGGCGGCCGAGGCCACCGTCCCAACCGTCGACCTGGTTGGCGTCGAGGTTGGCCCACAGCGCCTTGCCGCTGTCTTTCAGTTGCTTTGCAAGGGCCGGGTCGAGCATGTCCAGTGGCGGAGTTGGCGGGCGGTTGCCGACGCTGCTTTCCATGCCACCGATCCAGAACGGGTAGCCAGGGTTCTTGAGGGTGCCGTCGGGGTTGCGGTTGGTCTCGCTGCGGTCGACCAAGGCCAGGGAACCAATGGCCTTGGGCGCGGCGGGTTGCTGGGCATGGTCGTCGTCACCCTCCTCTTCTTCTGCGCCATCATCGTCATTGCTTGCGACCAGGGTTTGCGACAGTTTCGGCACCACCACGACCTTGCCCGGCATCGGCGCCATGGCCTTCCCAGGCAACGGCACGATGGCCGGAATCGGCGTACCGGCCACGATCTCGCCGTCCGGCAGGGCGCGGGCGCCGACCGCCGGCTTACCGCTGCGCAGGGCGAACGGCGTGGTGTGGAAGCCGTCGCTGCCCTGCCCGCTGACCTCCAGGCGAGTGCCTTCCTCGAACACGTCGTGCACCCGCCACATGGCCCACATACCTTGGGCGAAGTGCGGGTAGAAGTGGCAATGGTAGATGGCGTCGCCGGCCACGCGGTTGCGGTTGCCGGAGCCGCCGTTGGCGATTTCGTAGGTGTAGCCGACACCCGCACCGATGCCCTGGGCATCGATGTAGTCGGAGTTGTCGTCATTGGGGTTGAACAGCCACTGGTGGCCGTGCAGGTGGAAGATGTGCTGCTCGTGGCCATTGTGGGTGTTGCGGAACTTGGTGAAGTCGCCAATGTAGCTGTGGTGCACGTTGGCCGGTTCCGCCGGGTACAGGGCCATGCTGGCCTTGACCCCGGTGGCACTGGCAGGCGGCACTTCGCCCGGGCGGATATGCTCGAGGCCGACGTTGGCCGGGACGTCGACCAGGGTGCCGACATCGCCCACGGTGTGGGCGCTGAGGAAGAATTCTTCGTAGGCGCACGACAGGCAATCGTGCATCGGCCCGACCCCGAGCCGGTTGGCCACCACCTCGGCGCCCATGCCGCCTGAGCCGTAGTTGATCATGAACGAGTCGCGGGCCGGCTCCAGCACATGCCCCATTACCGGGTCTGCCCAGTAGCCCGGAAACGCCTGGGTACCGGCGACCTCGTCGGCGAACTGCGAGGCGAAGTCACGAAACGCTTCCAGCCGGTTGGGCAGCGCCGGGTTGCGCTTGCCGATGCTTTCCAGCGGATAGGTGGACTTGGGGAAGCTGCCATCAGGGTTGGGGCCCATGACGATGGCATCGGTTTCGCTGTTGAGGATCTGGTTGCCATCGACCATGGCGATGATCGGCTTGCCAGCCTTGCCCTCGCTGATCCAGGGCTCGGCCTGAGGGTAGCGCGCCTCGTAGTCGATGACCGGTTGACCGGTGGGGGTGCGGCCGGTGGTGGCCAGGCGCATTTCTTCTTCGGTCAGGGTGTTGCGGTAGGTACGCCCACCTTTGGGGACAACCACCACCTGGCCGAACAGGCCGTTGGACACGTTGCCGGCGGTGCCTTCGCCGCCGAAGGTGGCGGCCTTGCTGGTCGCAGCGAATGCCCCTTCCCGTTCGGCGTAGAGGGTATAGCTGCGGGTGCTGCCGGGGCTTACCAGGAAGTTGCCGTTGCGCCCGGTGTTGGCCGAGATGTCGGCGATGCTGTTGACCGCCTGCATGCCGTTGACCTGGAAGCCCACCAGGCGCTCGGCCACTTGCTCGTCGGCGACGAAGCCTTCGCCGGCCGGGTCCTCGACCTCGATTTCGGTCCCTTCTTCGCCTTCGGGCTCTTCGGCTTCGATGCCGTGCTTGTTGGGGTTGGCCTTGTAGTCGAGCAGGTTGGTCAGGTTGACCGTCAGGCATTCCCCGGCGGCCACGCGCAGCACGATCGGTCGTGGGCGCTTGTCGGGGCGCAGGGTGACCTTGCCGGGCACTGCGGCGCCGCCTTTGCTGAGGGGTACCTGGTGCTCGTCGACCACGTCTTCACGCAGGGCGAACATCATGCCGTTGGCGTTCTGCGCGCCCAGGCGGTTGAACATCAGTGGCTGGTCCAGCGCCACCACGTTGGCGACCAGGGTGCGCTGGCACTGCACAGCCGCCTCGCTGGTCGTTTCCCAGCCCAGCAGGGCCAGGACAAGTGATGTCAGGACGGGGCCTTTTTTCGGGGTCGGCATACTGCACCTCCGGGACACAGGGACTGCCTGGAGGTCAGCAAGGTGTATGCCAGATGGAAATAGCGTTGTTTTTCAGCAGGTTGCGCCATGAAGCAAATCGAATTGGGGAGGATTCCCCAGCGCCATTCCCCGAATCGGGGGGATGATAGGCATTCACGTTTGGGATTCAGAAAATTCCTTGTCGTTCCACTTGAACATCTGCCGTTCCACGCCCTCAAAAAGGAGATACCGTCTCTCTTGCCAGGAGCCTGTCGATGCCCGACCAACGCCTGACCCCAAGCGCCTCGCAGCCATGAAAATGCCCTGCCGCGCACCCAACGCCAACCTGCAGCTCGACTATGTGCGCGACACGCTGTTCGGGCCCGTGGCCCTGAGCGTGGAATGCCAATGCCAGCTCGCCGCCCTGAACCTGCAGGGCCGCCCCGCCCTGCGCCTGCATATCTGCCCGCCGCTGCCGGACAAGGTCGAACGCGCCCACAGCGTAGCCTTCGTCTGGGATGGCCGCAGCTATCACGGCGTGGTGCGCGACCAGGGTAAATGTGGCGATGGCGGCCTCAACCTGCTGGTCGAGCTGCAGTAAGCCGATCAACGGCGGCGAAACGGGCTGAACCTGGCGCAAGCGGCGTGCCTCCATAACTAGAGGCCGTTGCCTTGAGGAGAACGCCATGAACAGTCCGTTGCTCAAGCTCTTCACCCACCCTTCCGACGCCTGGATCGAGATCCGTCGCGCCGAGGAGGACCACCCGCAACAATACCTGCCGCGCCTGCTGGCCCTGGCGCTGATCCCGGCGCTGTGCCTGTTCGTCGGTACCACCACCTTTGGCTGGAGCCTGGCCGGTGAGGAGCGCGTGCGCCTGAGCATGGCCAGCGCGGCGCAACTGGCGGGGCTTCTCTATGCCACGACCGTGGTCGGGGTGATGCTGATGGGGGTGATGATCCGCTGGATGTCACGCGGCTTCGATGCGCAACCCAGCCTCAACCAGTGCATCGGCTTCGCCGCCTATTGCGCCACGCCATGGTTCTTCGCCGGGGTGATCGGCCTGGTGCCGATTCGCTGGCTGGCCTTGATCGTCCTGATGGCAGCGTCGGCCTATGCCACTGTGCTGCTGTATGGAGGGCTGCAGACCTTCCTGCGCCTGCGCAAGGAACAGGCGATGCTCTTCGCAACCTGCGTGTGGGGGGTGGGGCTGTTGCTGCTGGTGACCATCCTGGTGTCGATGATCCTGTTCTGGACCAACGGGCTCATGCCCGAATACGTGCGCCCGGCCAGCCTCGGCTGACCGGGGCATGGCGGCGATCAGGCAATGGCCTTGAGCGGGGCCGGGTGAGTGCGCAATGCATGCAGTTGCCCGACCAGGTTCACGACATCGCGGCAACTGTTGAGGTTCTGCAACGACACACCCGTGAGGACGACGCCCTCCTCCAGGTTCTGTCCCTGACCCAGCCGGATGGTCAGGCTGACGCCATCCGTGCAGCTCACTTCACAGCGATCAGGCAGGCAGGCTTGCTCGATCAATTGGCGCATTTCGAGCATCGAAACTCCTATCAACGACATGGTACGACCCTCTCTGTACTGGATGGCCTGTTGTATGTGGTTACGCCCTTGGCAGGCAGGGTGCCAATTGATAATGCGCATGCCCAAGCGGCCGTCCATGCGCCAGGGCAATGGTAGTGCGGGAGATCAAATAGCACCTTAGTGGATGAACACGGGCAGACCACGACCGTTCGGTCCGATGCTGGCACTTCGCGACAGGCGGTAGGCTGATCGCCATTCATCCAGCCTGGCATACAGCGGAGAAAACTTTTCCTTCCTGTGAAGGCTCCCATTGTTCAAGCCGGGAAGTTTTCTCCCAGCGCCTCCTTTTGCTGCGCACAGGACCTTGTAACCGATGATCGACGCCAAACTTTTCGTGATCGACTATCAGCTGCATGGCAAGCCCAAGTCTTTCATCATCCGTGCCGACCGCATGGACAACGCCGAGGCCTGGCACTGGGCCAGCTGTGACGCTGGCCTGGGCCGCATCGGTCGCTACAGCCACGAGAAAGTGCGTAAGGTCAGCAGACCGCTGGCTGAGCGTTTCGGCATCAGCGATGTGCAATGGCGCCAGTCGGGCTGAGCGAATCACGCCATCTGGCCGAACCTGCCGGCGTGGAAATCGTCGAACGACTCGGCAATTTCCGCCTGGCTGTTCATCACGAACGGGCCATAACCCACGATCGGTTCGTCGATGGGCTCGCCACTGAGCAGCAGCACGCTGGCGTCTTCCAGCACCTCCAAGGCTACCCCCTCGCCTGCCCGCTCCAGCAACACCAGACTCGCGGGGCCGACGTCACGCTCGCCATTGACCCGCAACTTGCCGCGCAACACCACCAGCGCCGCGTTGCGGCCGGCGGCGACAGGCAGTTGCAGGTTGGCACCGGCACGCAGGCGCATGTCCCACACATCCATAGCAGTGAAGATGCGCGCAGGGCCTGGCTGACCACCGTAGGTGCCGGCGATGACCCGCAGGCTGCCCGCATCGCCTTGCAGCGATATCAGCGGAATGTCCTTCGCCAGCAACGTCTGGTAGCCCGCCGCCGCGCGCTTGTCCCGCGCTGGCAGGTTGACCCACAGCTGCACCATTTCCAGGGTGCCGCCGCTACGGGCGAAGGCCGGGGCGTGGAATTCTTCATGGAGGATGCCGTTGGCGGCAGTCATCCACTGCACATCGCCTGGGCCGATCAGGCCGCCGGCACCGGTGGAGTCACGGTGCTCCAGCTCGCCCTGGTAGACGATGGTCACGGTCTCGAAGCCGCGGTGCGGGTGCTGACCGACGCCGCGACGGGCATCGGTGGGGGTGAAGTCATGGGGGCCGGCGTAGTCCAGCAGCAGGAACGGGCTGATCTGGCTGGCCAGGTCGTCGTAAGTGAACAAGCTGCGCACCGGGAAGCCATCGCCTACCCAATGGGCATGGGGGCTACGGTGAATACCCAGGATCTTTTTCATGAGAAACCTCCTCTCTTGGCTGGGTTAACCTTACCAATGCGCACAATCTGGCAGTAGCCGGCTTAAATGGCACTCATCGTCCTATCAATGGAACAGTTACTGTTCTTGCAGGAAATCGACCACCTGTTGTGCTGCCATGGCCGGGGCTTCCTGCATGAAACAGTGCCCACCCGCTACCTCGCGGGCCGTCACCCGTGGGTTGATGCGCGCCAGTCGCTGCACCGAGCGCGGCACGAAGGGGTAGGTCTGCTGGCCATGCAGCACCAGGGTCGGGACCTGGATGCTCGCCAGCTGCGACCACATGCCCGTGGGGAACGAACTGAAGATGTCCACTTCGCGGCTGGGCCGGCACTTGAGCACCACGCCTTCGCCGCAATCGCCCAACGCGTGTTCTATATAGGCATGCAGGGCAGCATCACTCCAGCCCTTGAAGATACCCCGCCCCTGCAGCGAAGCCAGCGCCGCCTCGCGGTCCGGCCAATGGCTGCGGCGGCTGGCAGCCTTGCGCGCCAGGGCATGGCGACGGTGCAAGCCTAGCCGTGCGGCGATCCCCATGGCGCCGATCATGCGCCGGCTGAACAGCACCGGGTCGAGCAGCACGGCGCGCGCGAACAGGCCCGGTGCGGCGGTCAGGATCAGCCCGGTGAGCACACCGCCGAAGCTGTGCCCCACCGCGTAGCGCGGCACGTCCCCGTACTCGCCGCGCCCGCTTTCGAAGGCCTCGATGGCCAACGCAGCGGTGCGGTTCCAGCCACGAAAGTCACCGCCGTGGTCACTGTCGCCATGGCCCTGGACATCGCACAGCCACAGGTCGAAATGCTCGGCCAGTGCCATCAGCAGCGGCTGGTAGGCCAGGCAGCAGAAGCCGTTGCCATGCAGGAAATGCAGCAGCGGCTTGCCGCTGGCCGGCGAGCGCCAGCCACGCAGGGTGAAACCTTCGGAGCAATCATGGGACCAGGGAATCAACTGCATCGGCTTACTGTACTCAGCGGTTTATCAAGTCGCCGATTCTACAAACAGCAGCGGATAAAGCGAAATCACCAGCAGCAGGGCCATCAGGACATTGAACAGCATCAGCCAGCGCGGGTTCTGCAACAGCCGGCGCAGCGCGCTGCCGAACATGACCCAGACGCCAACGCTGGGCAGGTTGACCAGGGCGAACAGTGCGGCGATGACGATCACGTTCATCACGTAACCCTGGGCCGGGGTGTAGGTGGTGATCGCCCCCACCGCCATGACCCAGGCCTTCGGGTTGACCCACTGGAACGCCGCCGCCCCCCAGAAGCCCAGCGGCTTGCGTGCATTCGGCGAGTCGGCGCTCAGCGGCCCGGAGGTGGCGATCTTCCAGGCCAGGTACAACAGGTAGGCGGCGCCGACGTAGCGCAGCACGGTGTAGAGCAGCGGCCAGGCCTTGAACACCTCGCCCAGCCCCAGGCCGACCGCCAGCACCATGACCATGAAGCCCAGGCTGATACCCAGGGCATGCGGGATCGAGCGGCGCACACCAAAATTCACCCCTGACGCCAGCAGCATGGTGTTGTTGGGTCCCGGGGTGATCGAAGACACGAAGGCAAACAGCACGAAGGCTGCAAGCAGATCGGCAGAGGCAAGCATGGCGGGCATTCCGGTATCGTTGCAGGAACTGTCACACTAACGGAGTCGCCCCGCCTGGCGACCGATACAGTTGAGTTAAATTATACAGATACACCTGACTGTATCGTCACCGATGTACATGGAGGAAAAGCATGAGCCTGAACATTCGCCCCGCCGTGCGCAGCGACGCCGCGCAGATCCTGGCGTTCATCACCGAACTGGCCGACTACGAACGCGCCCGCCATGAAGTGGTCGCCAGCATCGCCGATATCGAGCGCAGCCTGTTCGATGAAGGCAGCACCGTGCACAGCCTGATCTGCGAGCGCGATGGCCAGGCGATCGGCTTTGCCGTGTACTTCTACAGCTACTCGACCTGGCTGGGGCGCAACGGCATCTATCTGGAAGACCTGTACATTACCCCCGAACAGCGCGGCGGTGGCGCGGGGCGCCAGCTACTGCGGCACATCGCCCGCGAGGCGGTGGCAAACGCCTGCGGGCGCCTGGAGTGGAGCGTGCTGGACTGGAACGCGCCAGCCATCGGGTTCTACGAGTCGCTGGGGGCCGAGGCGCAGGATGAGTGGATCCGCTATCGCCTGGATGGCGAGAAACTGCGCCAGTTCGCCCAGGGGTGATCGAGCGCAGATCTAGACCAAGAGCAAACCTGTGGGAGCCGGCTTGCCGGCGATAGGGCCCCAGACAGCTTGTGCCTGTGCTGGCCTCATCGCCGGCTTGCTGGCTCCCACAGGGATTGAGCTGGGGCTGGTCAGGAAGCGATTACCACGCCTTGGTTGCTGAATGCATCCAACAGCGCCAACCCCTGCGGTTCGATCAACGCCAGTTGCATACCCGCCCTTTGCGCAAGCAGCGCAAGATGCTCCCGCCCAATGCACCGCCGCTGCTTCAGCGATTCCAGCAACGCATGGGCCAGCGGCGCCAGGCGAGAAAAATGCACCTGCAGGTCCGCACCTCGGTACGCGAGCAACAGTGTCGGCGCCTGCGGTGCTTGCTGGGGGATATGCCCAGGACCGATCTGGTCGACCGGCCAGGCATCCATTCGCCAGGCGCGAGGCAGGCATGCAGCACCGGGAAACTGCCCGCCAGCAGCGACTGCAGGTTGCCGAAGAACAGCTGCCGGTACACCGCCAGGCGCCGCGCCTCGATGCCCGGTGGTGGCGGGTTGGCTTGCGGGTCGCGGATGTGACGGCTCATGCGCAACTGCTGGGCTTGCAGGGTATCAGCCATGGCGCAGCCCCCTTTGCGGTGTTTGCAAGCCGCGGATGTGTTGCACCTCGGTCAGCAATTCGGGCAGCGGCGGCAGGTTGAAATCACGCTCCAGCAACGTCGGCCGCGGGCCGAGAGACTGGTAGGCGCTGTCCAGCAGGCGCCAGACTTCTGCCTGGACACTGGCGCCGTGGGTGTCGATCTTCAGGTCTGGCGCTTCGTCGTAATGCCCGGCCACGTGCAGGCAGGCCACCCGCTCGGCCGGTATCCGGGCCAGGAAATCAAGGGCGTCATAGCGGTGGTTGCAGGCATTGACCACCAGGTTGTTGATGTCCAGCAGCAGGTCGCAGTCGGCTTCGTCGAGCACGGCCCGGAGAAAGTCGATTTCGCTCATCGCCTGGTAGGGCGCGGCGTAGTAGGCGATGTTTTCCACGGCGATGCGCCGGCCCAGGGCGTCCTGCACTTCGCCGATGCGCCGGGCGGTATGGCGCACGGCTTCGTCGGTGAAGGGCATGGGGATCAAGTCGTAGAGGTGGCCCTCGGCGGCGCAGTAGCTCAGGTGCTCGCTGAACAGCGGCACCCGGTAGCGGTCGAGAAACGCGCGGATCTGGCGCAGGAAGGTGGTGTCCAGCGGCGCGGGGCCGCCCAGCGAGAGCGACAGCCCGTGGCAGGCCACGGGAAAGCGCTCGGCCAGTTGCGCCAGGCCCTGGCCATAGCTGCCGCCTACACCGATCCAGTTGTCCGGCGCACATTCGAGAAAGTCCACGGCGTCGGGGTCCAGGGTCAGCAGTTCGGGCAGCAGCGCCCGACGCAAGCCAAGGCCGGCGCCCTGCAGGGAGGAAGGTGTGTGCATGGTCGGGCTCCTTTGCGCGAAGGGCCCTCCCCGGCCAGTCAGCCGGGAACGATGCGGGCAGCGGTCAGTTGCTGGCCTGGCTCAGCTTGCCGTACAGGTCGGCCGGGAATGGCTTGCCGTTGGCGTCGAACTGAGCTTTGCGGAACTGGTACACCTCGCCTTCGGACAGGAAACCGTCGTGGTCGGCGTCGATCGCCTCGAATTCGGCGTTGGCGCCAGGGGCTACCGCCAGCAGCTCGGCACGGGAAACGCGGCCATCGCCATCGGCGTCGGTCCGGGCGAACGAAGCATCGCCGCACTTGCCTTCGCCACACTTGCCTTCGGCCTTGGACACCTTGGGCGGGCCGCTGGCACCGCATTTGCCTTCGCCGCACTTGCCCTCCCCGGCCTTGTCCGCGGCGGCGAGCTGGTAGGCCTGTGACAGGGGTTCGACGGCGAACGCCGAAGCGGTGAAGTTGATGCCGCCGAGCAAGGCGATGCTCAGCAGGCCAAGGCCGGTCTTGTTGATACCTGGGGTACGGGACATGGTGCTGCTCCTGAATGTGTCGGGTCATGCCACAAGGGCGAAAGAGCCAGGGAACGCAGCCGTTTGGCTGTGCGTTCGGGCTGGCTCATTTGGCCTTGGGCATGTATCCCGGACGTATCAGGACGCCGCACGATTTGTAAGCGAACTACGGCTGCAAGGGGGCGAGATACACAGCGATACACCGATTGGCCTCAGCGTCTGTCCAGCAGGCGCGCCAACAGGAACGTCGCCGCCACGGCCAACACCACCGCGGCGCCGATGGAAGGCAAGGTGCCCCAGTGCTCGATGGTGCCGTTCACGGCCAGGTAGAAGCCCAGCACGCCCACCGCGCCAATGGCATTGCCACGCACGATCGCGCCCAGCTCCGGATGCCCGCCCTGGACATGGGCGAACACGGCGAGCGGCCAGGCAATCACCGGGATCGGCGCCAACAGGCCACTGGCCACGGGCCCCAGCCACTCGGCACTGGCGGTGATCGCCACCAGCAGCAAAGTGGCCGTGAGCATACGCATGGGGATGACCCAGCGTGGCAACGGCACCACCTTGGCCGGGCCAGTGTCAGCCTTCGAGGTGGTGACCACGATGATCAGGCTGAGCAGCACCAGCGTCACCGCGACCGAGGCGGCCATCCAACCCAGGCGGCTCATCAGCCAGGCGCTGGCCGCATACACCGGCAGAGCAGCCAGGCAGCCGGCAAGCGCCGGAATGCGCCGGGTCGCGAGGAAGTAGAACAAGTAGGTCGCCTGTACCGCAGCCAACCCCGCCAGCGCCCCCGGCACCGCCTGCAAGGCGAACCCTGCCCCCTGTTCGAGGCTGAGGAAGAGGATGACCAGCGCCGAGGTGACCGGCAGCCCGGACAGCAGCCCGCCGATTTTCGTGCCCCAGCGCCTGGCCGCCAGCGAGATGGCCAGCATGAGCGTGGGGGTGATCAGAAACTTGAGGTAGAAGGCAGTCATGAAGGGCACGGCAGGCTCTGGAACAAGGAGAGGCATGATACCGCAGCACAACGCCGGCGAAGGCCCCGACAGAAAATTGCGGCCAGCCGCTGGTGGCGCGACCCGCCCCCTGTGTATGCTGCCGTCCACCGAGCCCTGCCGAGCGGACTCCCCCTTATGGCCGTTGACCTGCAAGCCCTCTACCCGAAGCTGATCCAACTGATGCTGGACACCGTGTTCGTGGTCGACCGGGACAACACCATCGTGTTCGTCAGCAACGCCTGCGAAGCCTTGCTGGGCTACAGGGCCGATGAGCTGACCGGCACCCCGATTACCCAGTACATGCACCCTGAAGACCTGGAAGCGACGCGGGCCTCGATCCTGCGGGTGCTGAACGGCCAGGCCCACCTCGACTTTCGCAACCGTTACCTGCGCAAGGACGGCAGCATCGTGCACATTCTGTGGTCGGCCTGCTGGTCCGAGGAGATCGGCGCGCGCATTGGTGTGGCACGCGACGTCACGGCTCAGGCGCTGGCCGATGAAGAACTGCGCTTTCTCGCCCATCACGATTCACTGACACGCCTGAGCAACCGCTCGCGGTTCAACCAGCGGCTGGCGTTGGCGTTGCAACGCCAACGCCCCTTGGCGCTGCTGTTTCTCGATATCAATGACTTCAAGGCCATCAACGACGAGCATGGCCATGCCATGGGCGACCGCGTGCTGTGCAGCGTGGCGCGCCGGCTGGAAAGCTGCACGGGCGCGCACGACACCGTGGCCCGGATGGGCGGTGACGAATTCACCCTGCTGCTCACCGACCTGCCCTCGCCCGGCGCCATCGCCGAGAAGACGGCGCAGATCCTGGCTGCCATGGCGCAGCCGCTGGACGAAGACTGTGGTGGCTTGCAGATGCCATCCTGCAGCATCGGCATTGCCTGCTATCCGGCCGATGGTGTCGACGCCGATACCCTGCTCAGTCATGCCGACGGCGCGATGTACCGGCAGAAGAAGCGGCGCTCGGCGAACGGCTGAGGCCCCTGTCTACCCTGTGGGAGCCGGCTTGCCGGCGATTGGACCCGCGCAGGCGTTCGACTGTGCCTGCCCTGGCCTCATCGCCGGCAAGCCGGCTCCCACAAGGGATTGCGCAAGCTTTTGGATAGTGCTGCTGCGCCCAACTATCGTTAGTGTCGCTATGCCAACCCCGGTCCTCGTATCGTCCCCTTCAAGGAGCCCGACATGCCCCTGGTACGCATCGACATCAAGCGCCAGCCCAATCCCGAGCATCTGCAAACCCTCGGCAAGGTGGTCTACGCCGCCCTGCGCCAGACCATCAACGTGCCGGAGCACGACAACTTCCAGGTCTTGACCGAGCACGACGCCGACCGCCTGGTGAACGACCCGCAGTACCTGGGCATCCAGCGCACCGATGGCCAGGTGTTCATCCAGATCACCCTCAGCGAAGGGCGCACCGTGGAACAGAAAAAGGCCCTGTACCTGGCTATCGCCCATGGGCTCGAGCGTGAGGCCGGGGTGCGTCCGGAGGATGTGTTCATCAACCTGGTCGAGGTGCGCAAGGAGAACTGGTCGTTCGGCAATGGCATCGCCCAATACGCCCTCTGACCGCCGCCTATGGACATGCAAAATCGCCAACGCATGGGCCTGCGCGGCCTGACCCTGACATTCGTACTCCTGGCCGTACTCGCCACGCTCGGCATTTGCCTGGCAGTCGCCTATAGCGTGCAACGCGACGCACTGATCGGCTCGACCCTCGCATCCAATCGGGCCTATGCCTCGAAGGTCGCTTCGAGCATCAGCGAGTTCCTCAACTCGGTGCAGGACCGCCTCAAGTTCAGCAGCCTGCGCATGGCCAGCCACATGGACGAGACGGCAGTGCTCAATGACGAGGTCCTGCGTCTGCAGGCCCAGGACTCCGAGCTCGATGTGGTGATGATCCTCGATCCCCAAGGCAAGGTTTTGGCCCTTTACCCCGAATTGCCAGGGCTGCTCGGAAGCACACTGACCTCAAGCGAGGTCAGGCAGGCCCTGACCCAGCGTCGCCCGCTGGTGAGCCATGCCTACACCAGCGCAGCCGGGCAACTGATCGTGTTCATCTCAAGGCCCATCTTCGCTCCTGCGGGGCAGTTTCTCGGCATGGTCGGCGGGTCGGTCCATCTGCAGCAACACGGTGTCATGCACGCCTTGATCAGCAACCACGCGCAAAATGACGGCACCTATGCCTTTGTCGCCCACAGCAACCAGCGCTTGCTGTATCACCCCGACCACGCGCGCATCGGCCAGGTCATCACCAACAGCCCGACGATGAACGCGGCGTTGCAAGGGCAGACGGTCGCGCGGACGAACGCCTGTACGTGGCCAAACAGACCGGCCGCAACCGGGTAGTGGCGGTGAGTGCGGTGGGGAGCTCGGGCTGATCTACTGCAGCCCTGCCATGAACGCCGGCACGGCCGTGGGCAATTGGCCCGAACCCTGGGCATTCTGCGCCGCCTGTATCAACTGCAAGTTGCGGTTGCGCAAAGCGGTGTTGCGCCCCACGCGCAGGTTGGAGCGTGTGGCCAGCACCTGCGCCTGCTGGTACTGCCCCTGTTGCAGGCGCAGCACACCCAGATAATGCAAGGTAGCCGGGTTGTTCGGCTGGATCTGCAGCGCCCGCTCAAGCGTTGCGCCGGCCTGGTCGAGCTTGCCTTCGGCGTACTGCCGGGACGCCGTTTCGATCAGCTGCGTCGTGGCATTGTTGCTGTGTGCCTGCACCGTCCGCTCACGGGCGAAGCTCAACGGGCTTGAAACAACGCTGAACAACAGGATAAGAGCCGACAGCCTACGCTTGCTTGTCATCAAAAAAGCACTCGCCCGATCCAGGAAATACCCGGGTTGAAGGAAGAGGCTATCGACCGGAAATGCGTTGCGAAGTTCCCGGCCCTTGGGTGTCAGCTTTCGACGACGGGATCGGCTTCGAGGGCGGCCTGCTCGGCCATTTTCAAGCGGTCGGCCTTGCTGATGTACTTCGGCTTGGTGCTGCGCGGCGCCAGCTTGGCGTTGGCCTTCTTGGCATGGGCCTTGAGCAGTTGATTGATTTTCTTGCGGCGATTCATGGGGAGCTCGGTCAAAAGGAGATACGCTTGCAGCCTACACTGTTAGCGTCGGCAGTTGGAGCGCGCGAGGGCTACCGCCGCGTGAATTCAAGCGCAAGAACCGGAGTGCTTGCGCTGCCAGGGCTTTCTACACTGGCTCCACTTCGACCTTAGCGAGAACGCGCCATGAACCAGCCCAAGCCGTCGAGCGCCCCGTTCGGCACCGATGAACAACGCTGGGCCGCCGTGCAGGCCCGCAACCCGGCCGCGGACGGGCACTTCGTCTACGCCGTGCGCACCACTGGCGTGTATTGCCAACCCAGTTCATCTGCCCGTCGCCCCAAGCGTGAAAACGTAATGTTCTTCGCCGATGCCCAGCAGGCCGAGGCAGCGGGTTTCCGCCCCAGCCAACGTGCCTCGCGAAACCAACGCCAAGCCTGCGAACAGCGCGCCGCGCTGGTGGCCAAGGCCTGTCGCTTGATGGACAGCGCACCTACCTCGCCCACCCTCGACGAACTGGCGGCGCAACTGGGCCTGAGTGCGTTCCATTTTCACCGCCTGTTCAAAGCCGAAACCGGTCTGACGCCCAAGGCCTACGCCTCGGCCACCCGTGCCCGCAGGCTGCGCGAGGAACTGGGCCTGGGCGAAAGCTCGGTGACGGACGCCATCTACGGTGCCGGTTTCAACTCCAACAGCCGCTTCTATGCCACCTCCGAGCAACTGCTGGGCATGGACGTGAAGGCCTATCGCGACGGCGGCGTGGGTACCGTGATTCGTTTCGCCATCGGCGAATGTTCGCTCGGGGCGATCCTGGTCGCCCAGAGCCAGCGTGGCATCTGCGCCATTCTCATGGGCGAGCGCCCCGAGGCCTTGCTGGGCGATCTGCAGGACCAATTCCCCAAGGCCCGCTTGATCGGCGGCGACCCGCAATTCGAAACCCTGGTGGCACAGGTGGTGGGCTTCATCGAGGCACCCTCCCTGGGCCTGAACCTGCCCCTGGACATTCGCGGCACCGCGTTCCAGGAACGGGTCTGGCAGGCACTGCGCGAGATCCCGCCAGGCTCGACGGCGAGCTACAGCGACATCGCCGAGCGCATCGGCGCGCCGAAAGCCGTGCGCGCCGTGGCCCAGGCCTGCGCGGCCAACCACATCGCGGTGGCGATCCCCTGCCACCGGGTGGTGCGACGCGATGGCGATATTTCGGGGTATCGGTGGGGGGTGGAGCGCAAGCGCGAGTTGCTGGAGCGCGAGTCGGGCAACTGATCGAGCGAAGCTGACGTATACCCAAACGGCGAACCTGGATTCTGTTCGGCAGCGACACAGAACGCATTGTCAGCACTAGACCGTCCACCCTTGGCGGCCACCGAGGTGGCAAGCGCTATATCAAGCTCGATTGCCGCACGCCCCCAAGCCAACGCGTGCGGCTTCTATGTGAAGCATCGGGTGTTCTTTCTCGACGAACCTTCCGCCATTGAATCAGGAGACCGGCCTTGCGCTATCTGCATGCCTGTCGCGTATCGGCTGTGGAAGAGTGTCAGGGCCTTCCGCGCTGCGTAAAGGCGCCAAAAGTCGAGCCTTTCAGGCGATGAGTGACTGTTATAGAGAGCAAACTTTTGTATGTCAGCATTGCGTATCGCAAGGTGCAGCGGAACTACTCACTGTCAGAATTGATAGTTCTCGAGTTTAACCCTTTTCGTTATGCTCGACCGAAATCGCAACGCACCGGAGTGCACATCGAACTTTAGGCGTTCATCCAGCAAAGACACTGGGGGGATACTTTCATGCCTAGCGACTTGAGAGCGGTGCTCGACCGGGCGACGGTTGGCAACAAAGCCTATTATTTGAGTGCTATGAAGCGGGAGGGTTTTTATTGTTGGCGATGACCACGCCTGAAAGTGCCGTTGCAGAGGACTTCCAGGCCCGGTTGAAAACGGCCTTACCGTTCTCGCGCTCAATCCTGGGCCCAGTGCGAAGGCTTTGAAAGTTAATTATCGGAATCGACTTCAGTGGAGTTTTTAATGCAGGCGAACAGTGCCTGGCTGTATCCAGAAACGCACTGCTGTCGATCCTGATAATTAATTTGTGACCCCCCGGGATCTTCCCTACCGTGTGTCGCTACCCATCAGCAAAGGGGCCAAGGCCTGTCATGAACGACCGTGAGTTCATCAATGCCATCGACGAAGATGGCCTGCCGCTGCACATCGCCGTGAAGCATGGGCGCATCACCCACATCGGACCGCAACGTGCCCCGACGGCGGCCCGCGAAACCGTCGACCTCGAAGGCCTGCTGGCCCTGCCGGGTTCGTCGACGGCCATATCCACCTGGACAAGCGCTTCGTCGGTGACCGTTGGCGCCCGCACCAGCCGGTGGCCACCCTGCGAGAACGCCTGGCCGTGGAGAAGCGCGAGCTGGCCAGCGCCCCGCCGATCGTCGAGCGCGCCGAGGCGCTGATCCGCCAGGCAGCGTCGTACGGCACCCTGGCCATGCGCTGCCATGTCGACGTGGACGCCACCACGGGCCTGGACAACCTGCGCGCCATCCTCGAAGCCCGGGAGACGTACAAGGATCTGGTCGAGATCGAATTGGTGGCCTTCCCCCAGGCCGGTGTGGTGACCTGCCCCGGTACTGCCGAAGTGATGGAAGCGGCCGTTCGCGAAGGCGTCCAGGTCGTCGGTGGCATCGACCCGACGACCCTGGACGGCGACGCCGAGGCGCAACTCGACATCGTCTTCGGTATCGCCGACCGGCATGGCGTCAAGGTCGATATCCACCTGCACGAGCCCGGCGCTGTTTGCATCGCCCAGCTCGAGCGCATCGCTGCACGCACCCAGGCGCTGGGCATGCAGGGCCTGGTCGCAGTCAGCCATGCCTATGGCCTGGGCGACGTTGCCGACACGCCGGCCAGGCTGGAACTGGTGAAGCCGATGCGCCAACTGCGGCCCATGGCTTCGATGGCGGTGATCATGTCATCCCGGTACAAGCCGCGTGGCGGGAAGGTCACCAGCGGGATCGGGTCCTGGGCGAAGCAGGGATACCGGGCACTGTCGATCCATTCGATGCGTTCGGGCTGGCAGGCGCTGGCTTCGCGGCTGTGACGGCGCTGCTTGACCAGCACCAGGTCCAGCTCGCCACGGTCGTAGGCACTCATCAGGTCACGGCTCAGGCCACCGGTGATCTCCAGCTTGACCTTGGGGTTGCGCCGGTTGAACGCCGCCAGCGCCTGCATGGTCTTGCCCGCCACGAAGTCGTCCGGCAGCCCGATGCGCACGGTGACGGTCACTCCGCCCGACAAGGCTTCGCTCAACTGGTTGCTCACTGCCAGCAGGTGCCGCGCATAGCCCAGCAGGGTCTCGCCGGCATCCGTCGGATGCACTTCGCGGTTGCTGCGATCAAGCAACGGGTGCCCGACCATTTCCTCGAGCCGGCGTACCTTCTGGCTGACCGTCGACTGGGTCGAATGCAGCCGTGCAGCGGCAGTGGTGAAACTGCCGCAGTCGGCGACCATCACCACGGTCCGCAGCATGTCCAGGTCGTAGATCGCCCGATTGGTTTTGGTACTGTCTGTCATGGCTCAGGCCGTCTGCCTGCGCATGGCGAGAATCCCGGCGGCAAAACCGATGAACGTCACCCCGACTCCACGGTTGACCCAGCGCGACCATGCCGGCCGCAGCAAGGCGCCCTTGGCACGCGAGGCCAGTGCGGCATACAGGCTCAGCGAGGACACCGAGAGCGCCATGAAGATCGCAGTCAGGATCAGGAACTGAGGGAACAAGGCGGCGCCTTGATCGATGAACTGCGGGAACAGCGCAGTGAAGAACAGGGTGGCCTTGGGGTTGGAAAGCGCGGTGAAGAACGCCGACCGGTACAGCTTGCGACGGGTAGGCCGGCGAATCTCCCCCTGCAGACTGCTCTCGGCCAGCAGCGGCCGCTTGTTGCGCAGCTGTTTCACACCCAGGTAGAACAGATAGCCGGCGCCGGCGATCTTCACCAGGTTGAACAGCCATTCGGAGCTCGCCAGCAATGCTCCCAGGCCCAGCATCGCGGCCGCCGAGAGGCAGAACAGCCCGCTGGCATTGCCCAGCGAGGACCAGATCGTGCTGCGTTGACCATGGGCAAGGCTGTTGTTGATCGCCATCAAGGTCGCAGGCCCGGGGCTGGCGATGGCAATCGCCGCGACCAGGGTAAAAGCCAGCAAAGTGTTCAGGTCCATGGTTCCAGGCTCGTTCAGCATGCGAAAAAAGACTGACGCATGATGCCAGAACGCGCAGCGATCAACGACTGACAGATTCAGGCGCGCACGTAGCGCAGGTGCGTGGCGTCTGGTGTATCGAGCACCTTGTCGATGCGAAACTGCGGTACCGGGTCCTGGAGTTTCTCGAACAGCCGCCTGCCACCGCCGAAGAGTATCGGGGCCTGGGCGATCTCCAGTTCGTCGATGGCGCCCAGGTTCAGGTACTGCTGGATCACATCCGCACCGCCCGAGATGCGAATGTCCCGGTCGCCAGCAAGCTCCCGGGCTTTCTCCAGGGCCTTGGCTGGCCCGTCGTTGAAGAAGTGGAACGTCGTCCCGCCCGGCCGCACCCACGGCTCGCGTTTCTCGTGGGTGAGCACCAACACCGGGGCATGAAAAGGCGCTTCCTCCGGCCAGCTTCGCTCGCCGGCGTCGAACATGCGCTTGCCCATGATGTTGGCGCCGGAGCGCTCCAGGGTGTTGCGCAGCATGTCGTTGACCACACCCGTCTCGCCCCCCGAACCGAACTGGAGGCGCTCGCGAAAATACTGCTGCTTGAGTATCCAGCTCATCAGCGCGCCCCACTTGGCGCCCCAGTTCTTGTACTCGGGGTTGTCCCAATGTTCGATGCTCATGCCTTCCGGTGCCATGTAGCCGTCGAGGCTGAGCCCGACATTCACGAAGACCTTGCTCATGGTTACCTCTGCTGCTTCACGACCATGGGCCGATAAGGATAGACCTTCCCTCAACCGCCCAACGCGATGATGCCGACCATCAATGCAGTGCCCAATATTGCGAACGCCAAGCCAGTGAGCGTGGGCTTGCCACCCGAATAGCGCGCCAGTATCCAGCCGGCAACGAACAGCATCACCAGTGTCACCACGTTGGAGCTGCGTACGGCCAGTGCGCTGTCGGTGGTCAGCAGAAAAGGAATCACCACGGGAAAGGTGGCCAGCACGACCAGGGAGAACACGCCCAGGCTGCCCAACAGGTCCATCGCGCCGAGGCGAGGCGGCTGGGGTTGGTCAGCATAATCGACCAGGCGCTGGCGCAGCATTTCCAGCACATCGGCGTTGGCGATCTGAGCGATGCGCGAGGGTAGCGCCTTGGCGATCAGGGCGCGCCCCTCCTCTTCTCCGGCTTCGTCCTTCAAGTAGCTGACGAAGTTGCGGTTGCGCGTGCGGTCGGTCCAGGTGCGCAGCAGGTACATGACCGCGTCGGCGAGCCCCCAGGCCAGGTTGCAGCCCAAGGCGGCGTAGAGCATGGTGCGCACTTCTTCACGGCCTGCCGTCGCGACGCTCAACGTGCCCACGAACGTCATGGCCATGAGCAGGCCGAAGATGACCTCGGTCACCCGGTCGACGGGGTCGAGAATGCGATTGCGTCTGTCTTCTCTGGGCTTGGTCATGCCACCCTCGCTGCATGCGTCACACGAAAGACCGAACCGTTGCCCCCCTGCTGGCGAGGTGCTGTAACAGCTTAGACGTTGTATCGCGTGCCAGCATCGACCTTGCCACCCGGCACAGGCGTGCCGGGCAGGCCTCGCCGTTTCAACTACAGGACAAACACAATGCGCTCGGCACTGCTGCGCTGCCAGGCCGACTCGACATCGCTCAAGGGAACGGCCTGTGCATCGACCTTCATCCGGGCCGGCTTGATCGCGTTCAACAATTGCCCGACGACCCTTGCCAGGCCTTCATTGGAGACACTGCCCAGGCCGCTGCCGAACATCTCCAGGCCAGTACTGCGCAATACGCTGGGGTTCATCGGCAGGGTCGCTCCGGCAATTGCTCCAATGTTGACGAAGCGCAGACGTGGCGCGGCCTCGCGGCTGGCATGACCGCCCAATGCGTCAAGGATGCAGGCGGCAGGTTGCCCCCAGAGGTAGTCCAGGACGATGTCCACCCCCGGCCCGCGAATTTCATCTCGCAATGCAGCGGTCAATTGCTCGGCGGGCTGATCCAGGCAGAT
The DNA here is from genome assembly GCF_000730665.1 of Pseudomonas plecoglossicida NBRC 103162 = DSM 15088. Classification (GTDB taxonomy): domain Bacteria; phylum Pseudomonadota; class Gammaproteobacteria; order Pseudomonadales; family Pseudomonadaceae; genus Aquipseudomonas; species Aquipseudomonas plecoglossicida. Next base: position 885 of record NZ_BBIV01000055.1, on the reverse strand, counting down.
GAAGTCGTCCGCCCCGAGCTCGCGCAGCTCTGCTTCTGCTGCACGACTGCGCGCGGTCGCCACCACGCGCGAAGCACCCAGGTGCCTGGCCACTTGAATCGCCAGGCGACCGGAGGCACCGGCGGCGCCATTGATCAATACACGCTCGCCCGGCTTGAACCCAGCGCGCTCCTGCAGCGCCGACCAGGACGACATGCCTGGGTTGGCGATCGCAGCGGCGGTGATGTCATCAATATCATCCGGTATGGCCACGCAGCAGCGTGCATCCACGGCAACGACCTCGGCCATGGCACCAATGGGGGCACGGGGAAAGGCGAAGTACACCCGGGTGCCATCCTCGAGCAGGCCGACACCATCGGCACCGGGCACCAACGGCAAGGTCTTGCCACTGCTGTAGTGTTTGCCGCTGGCCTGTGCGCGCACCAGCTGGCTGAGCGCAGCGGCACGCACTCGCACCAGCACCTCGCCCGCTGCAGCCTGCGGCGCGTCGATCTCGCCATAGCGTGGCGGTTGGTCGAAGGCGTGGACGATGGCAGCTTTCATGGATGGACTCCTAATGGATGATCGAGGGTCGGGCCCGCATCAGGCATGTCGGTGCGACGACCGATGCTGTCAGCGATGCTTGGCATTCTTCTTGGCAATGGCTTTCATCCGCGTCGCCGCCCGCTGCACGGTGGCCATCTTCTCCGGGCGTTTCATGCCTCGCCACTTGCGGATCTCCTCCCGCGTGCGACCACAGCTGACGCACAGCTCGCTGTTGAGCTGGCACAGTGAAACGCAAGGGTTGTCGATGTCTTTGGCCATGGGCTGCTCCGCTGGGGGCGCGGATTATAACCGTGTGGGAGCAGCTGTCTTGATCAACTTTTGGAAGTTGACTCGGCTCTC
>NZ_BBIV01000056.1 GCF_000730665.1 Pseudomonas plecoglossicida NBRC 103162 = DSM 15088 | reverse complement strand
AGGGCCAGTACAGCCAACTGAAATCTCAGAGCGGTCGCAACAGCCCAAAGCGCTTGCGCAACGCCCAATCCAGCAATCGCCGTGGCAGCAGCCGATTCATCAACGGCAACGCCGTGCTGCCATTGCCCAACCGCACCACGGCCGGCACCGGCGATTTGCCAACGGCCGCCAACACCCCCTTGGCAAACACCGCCGCCGAGGTCGGCTTGTCCTGCGAAGCCCGCGCCCGTGCCCGCACATGTTCGCGCACCGGCCACCACGGTGAGTCCGCCGCCAGCACCTGCTCGGCCTGGCGCTCGGCATTGCTGGCGAACTGCGAGGCAATCGCCCCCGGCTGCACTTCCATCACCCGTACGCCGAAGGGCGCCAGTTCCAGGCGCAGCGCATCGCTCAAGGCATGCACGGCGGCCTTGGACGCGCAGTAGGCACCGGCGAAGGGGGTGACCAGCACACCCGAGACACTGCCGATGTTCACCACCAGCCCACGCGAACGGCGCAGCAGCGGAAACAACGCGCGGGTGACACCGACTACGGCGAAGACGTTGGTTTCGAACTGCTGGCGCATGGCGTCCACACCACCATCGAGCAAGGGGCCCATGGCGCCGTAGCCGGCGTTGTTGATCAGGATATCGAGGGTTTCGAGCTCTTCGGCCAGCCGGGCGAGGGCGTCGTTGTCGTTCACATCCAGTTGCCGGGCGATGTAGCCGGCGGCGCTCAACTGCTCGACATCTTCAGGCTTGCGGGCGGTGGCCCAGACTTCATGGCCGGCATCGCGCAAGGCGTCGGCCAGGGCGCGGCCGATGCCGCTGGAACAACCGGTGATCAGGACGGTGGGCATGGTTCAGGCCTGTGGGTCAGGAGAGGGTTTTGTTGCCTGTTCTGGCCTCATCGCCGGCAAGCCGGCGATAGGGCCTGTGCAGGCAATGCATCAATTGGCAAATGTACCTTGCAGACGCTCGGCACGAAACTCCAGGGTCTGTGGCCGATATCCAGCACGCAGCGGCGGCAATGGCAGGCAATCCTTCCACTCGGCCCCCGGCTGCAGTTCGCCAGGCCCTCGGTAGCGCGGTGCGTTGTAGGTGTTCTCGGCCAGGTTCACCGTATCGCCCGGCGCATACGCCGCCACGCGCCAGCGCAGTTCGGTGAGCGGGGAATCGTTGCCGTTTTTCATGCGCACTTGCAAGGCACGGTCGGCAGGGCACTGGTCTGGGGCGTAGTTCAGGCGCAGGTCCAGGCGGGCCAGTTGCGAGGCTTCACGGCTGTCTTGCCAGACCACGAGCAGGGCCACGAGGCCGAGGCCACAGACAGCGGCAAGGGAAATCGGCAGGGCCTTGGCCGGGTAGCGCAGAAGCAGCACCAGCCAGGTGAGGATGAGGAAGGCACCGATGATCATGGCGCGGGCAGACCTTGGTTGTGCAGGTCCGACCATCGTAGCGCCAAATCGCGGCGGCCTCAAAAATGGCAGGGCTTTGCCCTCCAATCG
>NZ_BBIV01000057.1 GCF_000730665.1 Pseudomonas plecoglossicida NBRC 103162 = DSM 15088 | reverse complement strand
AAGGAGCTCCACCCATGAACCTGTCCCTGTACCTGCTCACCGTCCTGATCTGGGGCACCACCTGGATCGCCCTCAAGCTGCAACTGGGTGTGGTCGCCATCCCGGTGTCGATCGTCTACCGTTTCGCCCTGGCCGGGCTGATCCTGTTCGCCATCCTCCTGCTCACGCGCCGCCTGCAGCCGATGAACCGGCGCGGCCACCTGATCTGCCTGGCCCAGGGTTTCTGCCTGTTCTGCGTCAACTTCATGTGCTTTCTCACGGCCAGCCAGTGGATCGCCAGTGGCCTGATCGCCGTGGTGTTCTCCACCGCGACGCTGTGGAACGCGCTGAACGCACGGGTGTTCTTCGGCCAGAGGATCGCCAGCAACGTACTCGGCGGCGGGGCGCTCGGCTTGCTGGGCCTGGGCCTGCTGTTCTGGCCCGAACTGGCACACCATGCGGCCAGCCGCGAGACCCTCTTCGGCCTGGGGCTGGCGCTGCTCGGCACGCTGTGTTTCTCGGCCGGCAACATGCTCTCGAGCATGCAGCAGAGGGCCGAGCTCAAACCAATGACCACCAACGCCTGGGGCATGGTCTATGGCGCGGCAATGCTTGCTGGGTATTGCCTGGTCACTGGCGTTCCATTCGCCATGGAATGGAACACGCGTTACATAGGCTCGCTGCTGTACCTGGTCATTCCGGGATCGGTGATCGGCTTTACCGCGTACCTGACCCTGGTCGGGCGCATGGGGCCGGAGCGCGCGGCCTATTGCACGGTGCTGTTCCCGTTGGTGGCGCTGAATGTGTCGACGGTTGCCGAAGGGTATCAATGGACGGCACCGGCGTTGCTCGGGCTGGTGGCGGTGATGGCAGGGAATGTCTTGGTATTCCGTAAGCCGAAAGCAAGGCACACCGCAACAGTATCGGACATATAGTGTTTTTGGCTCGGGGGCTACTGCCAAAAGTGTCAGTTATACAACTGGAAACAATGTTGAATAATGGGGCGAGGTGATGATCAGAGTAGATATGAATGTACCCATTGAGTCGGCAGCTTACCCAGGGGCAGTTGTGGCTGATCTTCTCTGCACTGCTGTGTATTCACGTAATGCCACTGCTGCTGGCAGATCTTCCTTACCTGGACGACTACTGGCGCCAGCAGCTAGCTGCAAATGACTGGGTGACTCTCGGGCGACCACTCGCTGCCGCCCTGTTTGCCGGGCTCGGATTTGGGCCAGGAGCTCCTGATCTTTATCCACTGCCGTTGCTGCTGGCAATCGTGGTTACGGCCGATGGTTTTGCTCGTCTGGTCCGGTTCTGGTTCAACGTACCGGATATCAGCGCACTGATGGTGGTCTTGCCACTATGGTTCCAACCGTTTTTTCTCCAGAATCTGACATATCAATACGATAGTGCCTCTATGGCGCTTTCTTTGACCGCTTGCGTATGGGCGCTTTGTCTTGGGGTAGCTCGCGCGCGAGACTGGGTGCTCGGAACTTTGCTGGTGGTCGCGGGGGCTGGTTTTTATCAGGTCAGCTTTAATGTCTTCGCCGGACTGTGTGCAGTGGAACTGATGCGTCAGGTCATCAATGGTGCTTCACTTCGGCAGGCCTCATCCCATGCAGTCAAGCGCCTCGGCCAACTCATCGGCGGCTGTGTGCTGTATTACCTCGCCGGGGTTTGGATGATCAAGGACGCAAGGAACCGCCAAGATATTCTCGCTTTTGACGGGCAATGGTTTACGCAAATCTATCAGCGTCTAGAGGGGGTTGCCGGAAGTTTGGGCCTGTTGGTCACGTCGAGAACCGAATGGATGATCCTTTCTCTGTTGTTTGTGGCGTTACTTGCCCTCAGGTCCGAGCTGACAAGGCTGTGGCAGCGGCCGTTTTCCAGGGGGCAACATATTTGTCTCTCGATTGCGTTGTTGGTCCCTATTCCGCTGGTTGTCTTGAGTATTCCAGGCTTCCTATTGCTTCTTGGGGTATTTGAAGGGGGGCTGCGTGTATACATGGGTCTAGGGGTGTTGCTGGTGCTTCTGCTATTTCTGGTGCATCGCGCGCTTGCCTCCATGCCGCGAGTGCGGTTAATGGTAATGGCGCTGCCGCTACTTTTCATGTTGGCATTTTCTTTTGCGTACGGCCGCTATCTGGTGCTTTACAAAGAACTGCAGCAAGCAGTTACATACTCACTTGCTCACGATGTTTCATCTACACCCGAACTCGCCTCTGCTCAGCACTATTACCTTTTGGATTATTGGCTGAGTAATGCCTGGCTACCGGCAGCACGCGGAACGTTGAAGGCGTTCCCAGCCATTGAAAATGTGTTCAGCTTTAGTTATTTGTTGTTGCCGGAGATGCTTCCGCGAGTAGGTCTGGACGATTTTCATACCTTTTCCGAGCGAACTCCCCTTGACCGAGAGCAGGTAATCCGCACAAGCCCTGTTCCCTTGGTCCGCAGTAAGTATTACCACATACATATGGTTGGCGATGCAGCTTACATACTGGTCAAAGACCCGCGCAGAGTGGAGAGCAGCAAGCAATAGAGGCTATGGCCGCTCCCGTACCGGCTCGACAAATAGGAGCAGCCTTAACGTCAGGTCATGCTTTAGCCCTTCCACACCTGCGGATTCACCAGGTCCCGCGGCCGCTCACCGAGCAGCGCCGCACGCAGGTTGTCCATCGCCCGGTTGGCCATGGCCTCGCGGGTTTCGGCAGTCGCCGAGCCGATATGCGGCAAGGTCAGTGCATTGGGCAATGCGAACAGCGGCGACTCGCTCAGCGGTTCTTTCTCGTACACATCCAGGCCGGCCCCACGAATCGTGCCGTTCTGCAGCGCCTCGACCAGCGCTGCTTCGTCCACCACCGGCCCACGGGCAATGTTGATCAGGAATGCACTGGGTTTCATCAACTTCAGCTCGCGCGCGCCGATCAGTTTGCGCGTAGCGTCGGACAGCGGCACCACGATGCAGACGAAGTCGGCTTCGCCAAGCAGTTGCTCAAGGCTGCGGTATTGCGCGCCAAGTTCCTGCTCCAGCGCCGGCTTGCGGCTGTTGCCCGCATACAGCACCTGCATGTTGAAACCGAAGCGGCCGCGGCGGGCGATGGCCGCACCGATGTTGCCCAGGCCGACGATACCCAGGGTCTTGCCGTGCACGTCAGTGCCGAAGTGGGCCGGGCCGACGGTCGCTTGCCAGTGGCCGGCCTTGGTCCAGGCATCCAGCTCGGCGGTGCGCCGGGCACACCCCATGATCAGCGAGAAGCCCAGGTCCGCGGTGCTCTCGGTCAGCACGTCGGGCGTGTTGGTCAGGGCGATGCCGCGCTCGTTGAAGTAGTCCAGGTCGTAGTTGTCGTAGCCGACCGAGACGCTGGACACCACTTCTAGCTTGGCCGCACCTTCGAGCTGCGCGCGGCCCAGCTTGCGGCCAACGCCGATCAGGCCATGGGCCTCGGGCAGGGCTTCGTTGAACTGGGCATTGATGTCGCCGAGTTTCGGGTTCGGCAGGATCACGTTGAAGTCTTGCTGCAGGCGCTCGGCCATGGCCGGCGTGATGCGGCTGAAGGCCAGGACGGTCTTTTTCATCGGCAACTTCTCAGGGCGGTGGGTCGGTGTGATTGCTTAGCAACCTACCATTGTCCACCACCGCCGCGCAGCAGCTTTTTCAGTTGGCGATCAGCAGCTCATGGGTTTTCAGGTCCGCTTCATGCGCTGCGAGTATTTCCGGCAGCGAGTTGCGCAGGTACTCGACCCAGGTCTTGATCTTGGCATCGAGGTACTGGCGCGACGGGTAGATCGCGTACAGGTTCAGCTCCTGCAGCCGGTAGTCCGGCATCACCCGCACCAGGCTGCCATCACGCAAGCCGTCGATCGCCGAATAGATCGGCAGCACACCCATGCCCATGCCGCTGCGAATGGCCGTCTTCATCGCATCGGCCGAGTTGACCTGGAACGGCGAGCTGGTGATGTTGACCAGTTCCTGGCCTTCGGGGCCGTCGAACAACCACTTCTCCAGTGGAATCACCGGGCTGACCATGCGCAGGCAGGCATGCTGCAGCAGATCGACCGGCTTGTGCGCGAAGCCATGCCGGGCCACATAGTCGGGCGAAGCGCAGACGATGCTGTAGGTGATGCCCAGGCGCTGCGACACGAAGCCGGAGTCGGGCAGCTCGGTGGCCAGCACGATGGACACGTCATAACCCTCGTCGAGCAGGTCGGGGACGCGGTTGGCCATGGTCAGGTCGAAGGTCACATCCGGGTGCGACTCGCGGTAGCGGGCGATGGCATCGACCACGAAGTGCTGGCCCACGCCGGTCATCGAATGCACCTTCAGCTGCCCGGCAGGCCGGGCATGGGCGTCGCTGGCCTCGGCCTCGGCCTCTTCCACATAGGTAAGAATCTGTTCGCAGCGCATCAGGTAACGCTTGCCTGCCTCGGTCAGGGCGATGCGCCGGGTGGTGCGGTTGAGCAGCCGGGTTTGCAGATGGGCTTCCAGGTTGGAGACCGCCCGCGACACGTTCGCGGTGGTCGTATCCAGTTGCGCGGCGGCGGCAGTGAAACTGCCGAGCTGGGCTACGCAACTGAAAGCACGCATGTTTTGCAGGGTGTCCATGGGTCACTCTTCCAAGGTAGAGGACAAAATTGTGTCACGAAGTTACTTCAAAAGAACGAAAAGTTGCCTTCGACCAAAGCCGGATTATCGCTGTTTCGGTAACAAAGATTCGCAGGAATGTGCGCTTATCGCCAGTGCGGCGGCCCCCTAGAATTGCCCGGCCCCTCCACCTCTTCCTCGGGAAATCGCAGCTGTGCCGCGTCGCATCATCAGAACGCTCCAAGCGTTCAGTGCCTGTGCCCTTAGCCTTACCTTGAGCGGCTGTATCGGAACCTGGGGCATCGCCCCGCAGAACAAAGCGCTGCCAGCCAATACCCTGACCCCCGACGCGGCCATCCGTGAAGCCGCGACCGACGCCCACTGGCCCAACCAGCAGTGGTGGCATGCCTATGGCGACCCGCAGCTGGACCGTTGGCTGACCCTGGCCGTGACCGGTAGCCCGAGCCTTGCCATGGCGGCGGCGCGGGTGCGCGAAGCCAAGGCCATGGCCGGCGTGGTCGAGTCGGCGGAAAAGCTCCAGGTCAATGGCCAGGCGAGCCTCAAGCGCCACAACTGGCCGGAAGACCAGTTCTACGGGCCGGGCGCGCTGTCGGGTGCCAATACCTGGGACAACAACGCCGCCATCGGCTTCAGCTACGCCCTCGACCTCTGGGGCCGCGAGCGCAACGCCAGCGAACAGGCCGTGGACCAGGCGCACATGAGCGTGGCCGAGGCCCGCCAGGCGCAGCTGGAGCTGCAGAACAACGTGGTGCGCGCCTACATCCAGCTGAGCCTGCACTTTGCCCAGCGCGATATCGTCAAGGCCGAGCTCGAACAGCAGGAGCAGATCCTGGCCCTGGCCAAGCGCCGCCTCGACGGCGGCATCGGCACCCATTTCGAGGTCAGCCAGGCCGAAGCGCCGCTGCCCGAAACCCATCGCCAGCTCGACAGCCTCGACGAAGAAATCGCCCTGACCCGCAACCAGCTGGCCGCACTGGCCGGCAAAGGGCCGGGGGAGGGCGCGCAACTCCAGCGCCCGACCCTGACCCTGGGCGCCCCGCTGAAGCTGCCGTCGGCCTTGCCGGCGGCGCTGGTCGGCCAGCGCCCGGACGTGGTCGCCAGCCGCTGGCAGGTGGCCGCCCAGGCCCGTGGCATCGATGTCGCCCACGCTGGCTTCTTCCCCAACGTCGACCTGGTCGGCAGCCTGGGCTTCATGGCCACGGGCGGTGGGGCGCTGGAATTTCTCACCGGGCGCAAGTTCAACTACAACGTAGGCCCCGCCATCAGCTTGCCGATCTTCGACGGTGGTCGCCTGCGATCGCAACTGGGCGTGGCCTCGGCGGGCTACGACATGGCCGTGGCGCAGTACAACCAGACCGTGGTTGGCGCGCTGAAGAACATCTCCGACCAGCTGATCCGGCGCGAGTCGATGAAGGCGCAGTCGCACTTCGCCGCCGAGTCGGTGGCGGCTGCGCAAAAGACCTACGGCATCGCCCTGGTCGCCTTTCAGCGCGGCCTGACCGACTACCTCAACGTGCTCAACGCGCAGACCTTGCTGTTCCGTCAGCAGCAGGTGCAGCAGCAAGTCCAGGCCGCCCGCCTGATCGCCCATGCCGAGCTTGTGACCGCCCTGGGTGGTGGCCTGCAGGCTGGCCAGGACGTGCCTGAGGAAGAGCGCCAGGCCGCGCCGAAGACCCCGGCCACCCTGGCCATCCTCGACCACAAGGCGGACCACGCCGAATGAGCACATCGAGCCTGCCCCTGCGCTGGCTGCACAGCCTGGAATGGCGCCGAGGTTTCTTTGCCTGGGCGCGCACCGACGGGGTGACCTGGGTCTACATCTTCAAGGTGCTGGCCGCCGCGTTCATCACCCTGTGGCTGGCCATGCGCCTGGAACTGCCGCAACCGCGCACGGCGATGATCACCGTGTTCATCGTCATGCAGCCGCAGAGCGGCCATGTGTTCGCCAAGAGTTTCTACCGGGTGCTGGGCACCTTGGCCGGTTCGGCGATGATGGTCGCGCTGATCGCCATCTTCCCGCAGAACACCGAGCTGTTCCTGCCCAGCCTGGCCGTGTGGGTCGGCCTCTGCTCGGCCGGCGCCATGCGTTATCGCACCTTCCGCGCCTACGCCTTCGTGTTGGCCGGCTACACCGCGGCGATGATCGGCTTGCCGGTGCTGCAGCACCCCGACCAGGCCTTCATGGCGGCGGTATGGCGGGTGCTGGAGATCGCCCTGGGCATTCTCGTGTCGACCTTCGTCAGCGCCGCGATCCTGCCGCAGTCGGCCAGCGCGGCCATGCGCAATGCCTTGTACCAGCGCTTCGGCGTGTTCGCCGGAGTGGTCGTCGAGGCCTTGCGCGGCGACAGTCAGCGCGACCGCTTCGAGACCAGCAACGTGCGCTTTGTCGCCGAGGCAGTGGGCCTGGAAAGCCTGCGCAATGTCACCGCGTTCGAAGACCCGCACATGCGCCGGCGCTCGGGCAGGCTGGTGCGCATGAACAGCGAGTTCATGGCCATCACCACGCGTTTCAATGCCTTGCACCGGTTGCTCGAGCGCCTGCGCGCTCGGGGCCCGCTGCAGATCGTCGGTGCCATCGAGCCGGGCCTGAACACCTTGGTCGATCTGCTTGAGCCCTACGTTGGCCGTGCCTTGACCGACGCCGACGCGCTGCGCCTGACGCTCGAGCTGGCGGCCTATAAAGACGGCCTGCAAGCCCAGGTCCGCGGCCTGCGCGCCGAGTACCTGCAGACCAACCCCAGCGAATCCGACCTGCTCGACTTCCACACCGCATTCGAGTTGCTGTACCGCTTCGTCGACGAGATGCTCAGCTACGCCGAGACCCACGCCTCGCTGGCTGCGCACACCCATGAACGCGAGCAGTGGGACGAGCCCTATGTCGCCCAGACCAGCTGGCTGGTATCGCTGGCTGCCGGGGTGCGCGCATCGGCAGTGCTGTTGCTGCTGGGCAGCTACTGGCTGCTCAGCGACTGGCCCAGCGGCGCCATGATGACCCTGATCGCCACCGTCACCGTGGGCCTGTCGGCCGCCTCGCCGAACCCCAAGCGCATGTCGTTCCAGATGGCCTGCGGCACGGCGATCGGCGCCTTCGTCGGCTTCTTCGAAACCTTCTTCGTGTTCCCCTGGATCGACGGTTTCCCGCTGCTGTGCATGGTACTGGCACCGGTGTTCGTGTTGGGTGCCTTCCTGGCCTCACGCCCGGCATATGCCGGTTATGGCCTAGGCCTGCTGGTGTTCTTCGCCATCGGCACGGTGCCCAACAACCTCACCGTCTACGACCCGTACAGCTTCATCAACGATTACATCGGCATGGTCATCGGCATGTTCGTCTGCGCCGCGGCCGGGGCGATCATCCTGCCGCCCAACAGCCGCTGGCTGTGGAGCCGCCTGGAACAGGAACTGCGCGAGCAGGTGCTGTTCGCCATCAGCGGGCGCCTGCGCGGCCTGGGTTCGGCCTTTGAAAGCCGCACCCGCGACCTGCTGCACCAGGCCTATGGCCTGGCGGCCGGCAAGCCCAAGGTACAGAGCGAACTGATGGGCTGGATGTTCACCGTGCTGGAGATCGGCCACGCCATCATCGAGCTGCGCAAGGAGCAGGCCCGTGCGCCGGTGCACCCGGCCTACGCCGAGTCGCAGCCGTGGCGCCAGGCTATCCGCGTCATGGGTCGCGCCCTGGCGCGGCTGTTCCTGCAGCCCAGCGCCAGCAACCACGAGCGTGCCTTGGTGGCGGTGGACCATGCCATCAGCCGCGTGCAAGCCACCGACGAACCTTTCGCCCGGCACTTCGACACCTCGGTGCTGCGCCGTGCGCAGAGCTACCTGCACTTCATCCGTTCTTCCCTGCTCGACCCACAGTCGCCGTTGGCACCGGCGAAAGGATTGCACGATGTTCCATGAATTCATGCCCCGAGAAATCGCCTTCCATGGCGTGTACATGCCCACCATGACCCTGATGTTCCTGTTCGCCCTGGGCCTGGCCTGGGGCCTGGACCGGTTCATCGCCAGCCATGATGGCTACCGCTTCTTCTGGCACCCGGCGCTGCTGCGCCTGTCGCTGTTCGTCTGCCTGTTCGGCGCCCTGGCGCTGTCGCTCTACTGGTGAGAATCCTTCGATGAAAAAGTTCTTCAGCCTGATCGCCACCCTGCTGGTGCTGGCCGCTGCCGTGGTGATCGGTCGCCAGTTGTGGTTGCACTACATGACCACGCCGTGGACCCGCGACGGCCGCGTGCGCGCCGACATCATCAATGTCGCCGCCGACGTGCCTGGCTATGTGGTGGACGTCCCGGTCAAGGACAACCAGCGGGTGAAGAAGGGCGACCTGCTGATCCAGATCGACCCCGAGCATTACCAGCTGGCCGTCGACCAGGCCAAGGCCCTGGTCGCTTCGCGCAAGGCCACCTGGGAGATGCGCAAGGTCAACGCCAAGCGCCGTGCCGACATGGACAATCTGGTGATCTCCAGGGAAAACCGTGATGACGCCAGCAACATCGCCAACTCCGCCCAGGCCGACTACCAGCAGGCCCAGGCCGCGCTGGCGGCGGCCGAGCTGAACCTCAAGCGTACCCATATCGTCGCCACGGTGGATGGTTACGTGACCAACCTGAACATCCACAAGGGTGACTATGCGCGCACTGGCGAGGCAGTGATGGCGGTGGTCGACGAGAACTCGTTCTGGGTGTACGGGTTCTTCGAGGAGACCAAGCTGCCGCATGTGAAGGTGGGTGATGTAGCCGAGTTGCAGATGATGAGCGGCGAGCGGATCAAGGGCCATGTGGAGAGCATCGCCCGGGGTATCTATGACCGCGACAACCCACAGAGCCGCGAGCTGATCGCCGACGTGAACCCGACCTTCAACTGGGTGCGACTGGCGCAGCGGGTGCCGGTGCGGATTCATATCGATGAGGTGCCGGAAGGGTATCTGCTGGCGGCGGGGACGACGTGCACGGTGGTGGTGAAGCCGAGTGAGGGGGGGGCGTCGTAGCATTTCTGGCGCCTTTGAGATCGAGCGCCGCCCGCGCGGCGCATCGCGGGCAAGCCCGCTCCTACATTTGTTGCAACGTGCCTATGCCTGATAGGCCATGGTTGCCTGCCTTGTGGGTACGACGCGATTTTTGTGTTGGCGCAAGCGGTCGACGCGATATCTCTCCGAGCGCCAAAGGCGGACAACCATGGCCCGACAGACCGTGGCACGTTGCAACGAATGTAGGAGCGGGCTTGCCCGCGATGCGCCGCGCGGGCGGCGCTCGATCTCGATCGCACTACAACTCTCGCGACAGGCCCTAGGCCATCCCCACCAACACCGGCACCGCAACCTGATCAATCACCTTCGCGCTGATCGAAGGGTCCAGCGGCGGGTGGCACTGATTACCCCGAGCTTTCACTCGGCACTGTTCTCGCTGCCCGATTCGGACCTGATCCTGCCGATGCCGGCGAACATCCTCAACAGCGTGCACAAGCTCGGGCTGCCGCTGCGCTCGTTCGAGATCCCGGTGCCGCTCGAGCGGGTGACGGTGCTACAGGCCTGGCACCCGCGGTTTCACAATGATCCCGCGCACCGCTGGCTGCGCCAGACCTTGAAGGCGTGTTGCAGCGTCGATCCTTGATCGCCTGTCTGGGCCCTATCGCCGGCAAGCCGGCTCCCACATGAAAAAGCAGGGTGGTGCGACCCCTTGTGGGAGCCGGCTTGCCGGCGCGGATTGCGTCTGACGCAACTTGAAACTACCGAGAAGTCAGTTTTCGTCAGCATTCGACCTTCTTAGACTTGCTCCAGTCGCAAATTTGTTGCTGGAGATGTCTGTCCATGAGTTCCCTGTCCGCCCCCTCTGCCGCGATCGCCGCTGCGCCTGTGCCGACGGCCTTCGGCCTGCGGGTGGTGGTCGGGCTGTTCGGCGTGTTGCTGGCGGTGCTGTGCGCCGGCCTCAACGAGTCGGTGACCAAGATTTCCCTGGCCGACATTCGTGGGGCCATGGGCATCGGCGCCGATGAAGGCGCCTGGCTGCTGGCGGTGTATAGCGCCGCCTCGGTCTCGGCCATGGCCTTCGCGCCTTGGCTGGCCACCACGTTTTCCCTGCGCCGCTTCACCCTGAGTGCGGTCGGCTTGTTCGCCATGCTCGGCCTGCTGCAACCGTTCGCACCCAACCTGCACAGCCTGATGCTGCTGCGCATTCTCCAGGGCTTCGCCTCGGGTGCCTTGCCGCCGATGCTGATGAGCGTGGCGCTGCGCTTCCTGCCGCCGGGCATCAAGGTCTACGGGCTGGCCTGTTATGCCCTCACTGCCACCTTCGGCCCGAACCTTGGCACGCCGCTGGCCGGTCTGTGGACAGAATATGTCGGCTGGCAGTGGGCGTTCTGGCAGATCATCCTGCCCTCGGCGCTGGCCATGTTCTGTGTCGGCTGGGGCCTGCCGCAGGACCCTCTGCGCCTGGAGCGCTTCAAGCAGTTCGACTGGCGCGGAGTGCTGCTCGGGCTGCCGGCCATCAGCAACATCGTCCTCGGACTGCCGCTGGGTGCTGGCCTCTGGGCTGGCGATGCTGGCGGTGTCGTGCGTGGGCAGCAGCCTGCTGACCTCCGAGTGGATCCGCGGCGACTTCTACCCGTTCTACCTGCTGCAGGTATTCGGCCAGCCAATGGCTGTGCTGCCGCTGCTGATGCTTTCCACCAACGGCATGACCCCGCAGGAAGGCCCGTTCGCCTCGAGTTGGTTCAACACCGTCAAAGGCCTGGCCGCAGTCATCGCCGGTGGCCTGCTGGATGCCCTCGGCACCCTGCGCCGGCACTTTCATTCCAACCACCTGGTGGACAGCCTGGGCAACGCCCCGCTGGTCGACGACAACGCCGAAGGCCTTGCCCGGCGTCTCCACGACCAGGCGCTGGTGTTGACCTCGGCCGACCTTTACCTGGTCATGGCCTGCATCGCCGTGGTGCTGATCTGCCTGATTCCTTTCGTGCCTACCCGGGTCTACCCGCCGCGAGCGGTGGCTTGATCCGTGGATGAATTCCGAGACGCTGAAAAATGACCCACAAGCGCAAGACAATCGTGATCGGCTCGGTGCTCGCCGTTGCCGTGCTGGCCGGCATCGTCGGCCCCTGGATGTTCGGCCGCAACCTGCGCCAGAGCACCAATGATGCCTACGTGATCGCCGACTACACGGTAGTGGCCCCCAAGGTCGCGGGCTTCATCAAGGAGGTGCTGGTCGAAGACAACCAGCAGGTCCAGGCCGGCCAGCTGCTGGCAACCATCGATGCTCGGGACTACCAGGCCGCCGTGGATGCCGCTCAGGCCCAGCTGCTGGTGGCGAAGGCGCAGAGCGCCGATGCCCGCGCCACCCTCGAGCGCCAGGCGGCCCTGATCGCCCAGGCCGAGGCGGCGGTCAAGGCGACTCAGGCCGAAGCGGCGTTCGCCGACCACGAGGTCAACCGCTACAGCCGCCTGGCCGAGCAGGGCGCCGGCACCGTGCAGAACGCCCAGCAGGCGCGCAGTCGGTTCGACCAGGCCCGTGCGCGGTTGGCCAATGCCCAGGCGGCGCTGGTGGCGGCGCGCAAGCAGGTGGATATTCTCAGCGCCCAGGTCGCCAGCGCCGACGGCCACTTCAAACGTGCCGAAGCGGGTTTGGAAAAGGTCCGGCTGGACCTGTCCTACACCCGCATCACCGCACCGGTCGACGGCATGGTCGGCGAGCGTGCGCTGCGCGTGGGTGCTTACGTCAACCCGGGGGCACGCCTGCTGTCGGTGGTGCCGCTGCAGCATGCCTACGTGGTCGGCAACTTCCAGGAAACTCAGCTGACCCATGTGCAGCCAGGTCAACCGGTGAGCATCAGCGTCGACACGTTCTCCGGTGAAACCCTCAGCGGCCACGTCGAAAGCATCGCCCCGGCCACGGGCGTGACCTTCGCCGCGGTCAAACCGGACAACGCCACCGGCAACTTCACCAAGGTGGTGCAGCGCATTCCGGTGAAGATCGTCTTCGATGACGGCCAGCCGCTGCTCGAGCGCCTGCGCGTGGGCATGTCGGTGGAAGCGACGATCGATACCCACGGCGACCCGCTCGCCGGCAAGCAGGTAAGTGCCCGATGAAGCCCACAGTACGCTTGAGCCCATTGTTGCTGGCCGGGCTGCTGGCCGGCTGCACCCTCGGGCCGGATTTCCAGCGCCCCGACAGCCAGGCGCCG
Organism: Pseudomonas plecoglossicida NBRC 103162 = DSM 15088; assembly: GCF_000730665.1. GTDB lineage: Bacteria > Pseudomonadota > Gammaproteobacteria > Pseudomonadales > Pseudomonadaceae > Aquipseudomonas > Aquipseudomonas plecoglossicida. Next base: position 2,099 of record NZ_BBIV01000057.1, on the reverse strand, counting down.
GCCCAGTGGGCGCCACTGCAAGGCGAAGCCGCGGCTAGCCAGCCCCGCGCCGAAACGCTGCAACTGCGCTGGTGGGACAGCTTCCATGACGCCCGTCTGAGCGCGCTGATCCAGCGCGTGGCCGATAACAACCTCGACTTGCAGATCGCCAGCGCCCGGCTGCTGCAAAGCCGTGCCCTGCGCAGCACGGTGGCTGCCGATGAAACACCGGCGGTGGACGCCAACCTTGGCTACAGCCGCGCCCGCAACAGTGGCGAAGGCCTGAGCGACCCTTCAGGCAACGCAGGTCGATCGGCCTTCAACCTCTGGCAGGGCGACCTGGTCGCCGGCTGGGAGCTGGACCTCTGGGGGCGCGTGCGGCGCCAGGTGGAAGCCGCCGATGCCAGCGTCGAAGTGGCCGAGAACGACCGCCGCGGTGTGCTGCTGGCGCTGCTCGCGGAAACGGCCGGCAACTACATCCAGCTGCGCGCTGTGCAGCACACCCTGGACGTGAACCGCGACAACCTGAAGGTTGCCCGGCACAGCCTGAAACTCTCCGAAGACCGTCAGGCCGAAGGTGTCGCCACCCGTCTGGACGTGGCCCAGGCCAGCGCCCAGGTGGCCTCCATCGAAGCGCGCCTGCCGAGCCTGGAAGCCAGACGAGACGATCTGATCAACGCCCTCAGCCTGCTGGCCGCCGAGCCACCGCGCAGCCTGCAGGCCGAACTGCTGCAGGGCGGCGAGCTGCCCGCGCCGCAGCAGTCGTTCGCCATCGGCGTGCCGTCCGAGCTGGCCGAGCGCCGGCCGGATATCCGCCAGGCCGAATCACGCCTACATGCCGCCACTGCCAGCATCGGCGTGGCCAAGGCCGACTTCTACCCGAGCATCCGTCTGTCGGGCAGCGTCGGTTTCCAGGCCATGCAGCTGTCGGACTTCGGTGCCTGGGATTCGCGCCGCTTCGCCTTCGGCCCGCAGCTGTCGCTGCCGATCTTCGAGGGTGGGCGGCTGTCCGGCACGCTGGAGCTGCGTGAAGCGCAGCAACAGGAAGCGGCACTGAACTACCGCAAGGTGGTGCTCGGCGCCTGGCACGAAATCGACGATGTGCTACGCCTTTACAACGCCAGCCAGTTGCGTCGCGACCACCTGGCCGAAGCGGTGCGGCAGAACCGTATCGCCCTGGAAACGGCCCAGCGCCAGTACGTGGAGGGAGCGGTGGACTTTCTCAATGTGCTGAGTGTGCAGGGGGCGTTGCTGGCCAGCGAAGAGCAGTGGATCGACAGTTCGGCGGCGGTGTCGCAAGCGCTGGTGGGGCTGTACAAGGCCCTGGGCGGTGGTTGGCAGGCGTTCGATGAGCAGCCGGGAAATTCTCATAGCTAGAGAGGAAGCACAGATGCATATTTCCTTGAATGGCAAGCGCGCCATCGTCAGCGGCTCCACCGCTGGCATCGGCCTGGCCATCGCCATCGGCCTGGCCGAGGCCGGTGCCGAAGTGGTGCTCAATGGCCGTACCCAGGCGCGTGTCGACGAGGCCCTCAGTGCCGTGCGCGAGCGCTTGGGGCAGGCCCGGGTCATCGGCATCGCCGCCGACCTGAGTACAGCCGAGGGTGCGCAGAAGCTGTTCGACCAGGTGCCGCATACCGACATTCTGGTCAACAACCTCGGCATCTTCGAGCCCAAGCCGTTCTTCGAGATCGAGGATGCCGACTGGCAGCGCTTCTTCGACGTCAACGTGCTGAGCGCCGTGCGCCTGTCGCGGCATTACGCCCAGGGCATGGCCGAGCGCAAGTGGGGGCGGGTGATCTTCCTGTCCAGTGAGTCGGGGCTGCAGATTCCTACCGAGATGGTGCACTACGGCATGAGCAAGACGGCGCTGCTGGCGGTGTCCCGTGGTCTGGCGGAAACGCTGGCAGGGACCGGGGTGACCGTGAATTCGGTGTTGCCGGGGCCTACGCGTTCGGAAGGGGTGGGCGACTTCTTTGCCAAGATGGCGCAGGAGCAGGGAGTCAGTACCGATGAACTGGAAGCCAACTTCGTCGCCGAGCACCGGCCGAGCTCGCTGATCAAACGATTGGCGACGGTGGAGGAGGTGGCCAGCATGGTGGTGTACCTGGCGTCGGTGC
>NZ_BBIV01000058.1 GCF_000730665.1 Pseudomonas plecoglossicida NBRC 103162 = DSM 15088 | reverse complement strand
CGATGAGGCCGGTACAGGCAACACTTTTTTTGCTAGCGTTGGCGCACAACAACAGGAACGCGCGCCATGAGCAGCCTCACCCAGCCGGCCACCCCATTTCGCCAGACCACAGCCGACGGCTACAGCCTCGGCGGCTTCTGCTGGCGCCACGCCCAGGCCAGTTCCCAGCGCCCGCTGGTGATCATCAATGCCGCCACTTCAGTGCGCTGCCGTTATTACGCCCGTTTTGCCGACTACCTGTTCGCCCAGGGTTGTGACGTGCTGACCTACGACTACCGTGGCATCGGCGAGTCGCGGCCACCGTCGCTGCGTGGCTTCCAGGCTTCCTGGAGCGACTGGGGGCGGCTGGATTTCGAGGCCATGCTGGCGCATGCGGCGCAGGCATTTCCCGGCCAGCCGGTGGATGTCGTGGGCCATAGCTTCGGTGGTTGCGCGGTGGGCCTGGCGCCGTCTGCCGGACAGGTTCGGCGGGTGCTTATGGTGGGCGCGCAGTTCGCCTACTGGCGCGACTATGCGGCGCAGCAGCGCTGGCGGCTGCTGGGCAAGTGGCATGTGGTGATGCCGCTGCTGACCCGTGCGTTCGGTTACTTCCCCGGCAAGCGCCTGGGCTGGATGGAAGATACCCCGGCAGGCGTGGTGCATGACTGGACCACCCGGACCCCGCGCTATGAGCACCGGCCCAGTGGCCGCAGCCTGGAAGAGCTGCCCTTTGCCCGGGTACGTGCAGCGACCCTGGCGATCAGCCTGACCGACGATCCGTTCGGCACTGTGGCAGCGACCGAGCGTTTACTGGGTTACCTTCAGGTTGCCGAGCGACAGCATCTGCGGATTGCACCTGTGGATATCTCGGTCGAGGAAATTGGCCATTTCGCGTTCTTCCATGACCGATTCCGTACCAGCCTGTGGCCAGTGGCTCTGGAATGGTTGCAGCGCGGCAGGGTGTTGGCGGGCGGGCCGGGGCAGATCATCAGCTGATGGTGCCTACCGGCCTCATCGCCGGCAAGCCGGCTCCCACAAGTACTGGGTCGACCGCAATCCTGTGGGAGCTGGCTTGCCAGCGATAGGGCCGCGAAGCGGCCCCTTGCAATCAGGCGTTGCGCGAAAGCGGCAGCTCGGCGAATTTCACACCCGCCAGCCCATGCTTGATCAATGCACGGATATTGCCATGGTCAGTGCCTTCGGGCGTGGCCACCACATCGCGGTAATGCTCGCCGAAGGCCAGCAGGGCCTCCTGGTCGCTCAGGCTTTCCAGCAGGGCCAGGCCCAGGGTCTTGCACGAACCTTCGTTCTGCCCGGCGGCGTTTTCCACGCCACCGTTGTCGAAGGCTTGTGGCTGGTAGCTGTAGTGGGCGGCAACGAACGCCAGGGTGTCGGCAAAGACGTGTTGGCCGCTGGCCAGGCTGGCGCGCAGGGTGTTCAGGTCAGTCACGGGGTTTTCCTTTTTCGAACGCCGCCTGTTGCTCGGCGCTGGCTTCTTTCTGGTATTGGGCTTTCCACTCGGCGTAAGGCATGCCGTACACCGCTTCGCGGGCATCATCGAGGCTGACGTCGAGCTGGCGGTCGTCGGCGGCGGCCTTGTACCACTTGGAAAGGCAGTTGCGGCAGAAACCCGACAGGTTCATCAGGTCGATGTTCTGTACATCGGTGCGTTTCTGCAGGTGTTCGACCAGCCGCCGGAAGGCGGCGGCTTCGAGTTCGAGTTGCTCTTGCGGGGTCATGAGGATTCTCTCAGGTCATGCGATTCTTCAGGTGGCGGCCACCATTGATGACCACCTGACTGCCAGTGCTGTACTGGCTGGCGAGCAGGTACTTGACCGTCTCGATCAGCGGCCCGGCGCCGGGTTCGAATTCCAGCAGGGCCTTTTTCAGGGTCTGCTGGCGGTAGGCTTCGTCGCCGTCCTCCTTGAGGATCAGCAGGCCCGGCAGGATACCGTTGACGTGTACCTTGGGCGCGTACTTTTCGGCGAACGACAACACCATGTTCTGCAGCGCGGCCTTGGTCGCGGCATAGCCGATATGGCTCTTGCTGCCGCGCGAGGAGGTTTCGTCGCAGATATGGATGATGTCGGCCTTGTCGACCTTGGCCAGCTGATCACCCAGGGCCAGGTTGAGGTGGTACGGCGCTTCGACGTGCAGGCGGAACATGGTGTCGAGGTTGTCCAGGCCGTCGTCGAGCCACAGCGAGGCGTTGTGGATGATCGCGCGCAGGCCGTCGTAGCGATGCTGCAGGAAGTCGATCAATGCCTGGCGGTCTCCTGCCTGGCAGAGGTCGGCCTGGAACTGCACGATGTTCGGGTGCGCCGACTGCGCCTGGACGCTGCGGCTGGCGCTGACTACGGTATGGCCGGCCTGTGCCAGCTCAAGGGCCAGGGCCAGCCCGACGCGCTGGCTGGCTCCGGTAATGAGAATGGGGCTGTTCATGTGCGGGCGGTCAACTTGTCTGTCCTGTCGTTGCCGCCCAGCATACCCGAACTGTTTCCCTCTTGTAGCCCCGGCCTAGCGGCCGCGCAGGGCGGTGCCTGGCGCTGGCGCGGCATGCAGCCAGCTGGCCAGCAGGCGGGTGGAGAGGGGGATGAACAGGTAGACCATCACCGGTGTCAGGGCCAGGGTGCTGAGCAGCACGCGCGGCACCAGTTCGAGCCCTGCGAGCAAATGGCCGAACAACAGGTTGAACAGCAGCGAAACCGGGAAGAATGCCAGCCAGATGGCCACTGCCTGTTTCCAGCGCGGCGGATTTTTGCACCGTATTGGTGCCAAACCAGTCATCGATGCCGCTGACGCGCCTCTCTTTGGGGCGTTCGAACAGGCCATTGCCGCGCTGCAACCAGGCCTGACGCGAAGCCGAGTGCTCCCAGGCATGCAAGGTGGGCTCGTCGCTGAAACGGAAAATGATCTGGAATTCGTCGCAGTCGCGAGGTGGGGCGAAGATGCCCGAACCGAGGTAGCCGGGGAAGTCGGTGGCCAGATGCTCGCCTTCGTGCAGCCAGGCCAGCAGGTCCTGGTAGCGGCCGTGAGCGGCGCGGCGCGACACCATCAGGGTGACGGGTGGGGTAGACATCGTGTATCTCCTGGCGGCGGGGCTGGCGGGTAGCTGGCCCCTGTGGCTGCGGCGCCCGGGGTGGTGGGCGACGCAAGCGTGCATGCAAGAATTGGGCGCGAACTCGACATTTTCGTCAAAAACGTATGCAAACGGTCGCAGTGCTGCGGCAGGTAATGACGTAGTAGAATGCGCGTTCGACTTCCGTGTACAGGTTACACAGTGCTGATGAACAAACAGGGACGTGCTTCGGAAATCGAGCGGCGTGGGGCTCACCACGAGTTATTTCCGATACGTGAAGTTTCCCGCATTACCGGCGTGAATGCCGTGACCCTGCGCGCCTGGGAACGCCGCTACGGGCTGATCCAGCCAACTCGCACTGACAGCGGCCATCGCTTGTATTCCCAGGCGGATATCGACGAAATCCTTCGCATCCTCGGCTGGCTCGAGCGTGGTGTCGCGATCAGCAAGGTCGGCAGTATTCTGGTTCGTGAACAGGCCGAAGGGCAGGGCAGCCTGGCGAGCGACACTGCCAGTGGCTGGCAGGCACAGTTGCGCGACGCCGTGCAGCGTTTCGATGACGCAGCCCTGGATCGGTTGTTCGATCAGGTCTTTGCAGCCATTACCCTGGACCAGGTGTTCGCCGATGTATTCATGCCTGTCTGGCACGATATGGCCGCCAAGCAGGCGGTCTATGGTCACACCAGTGAATGGCTGTTCCTCGACCAGTTCCTGCGGGGCCGGGTGTTCACGCGTTTGCAGCTGTCACGTCAGCGACGCGGCCGTCACGTGCTGCTGGCGCCGTTGCCTGGGCAATGCCTTGAGCTGGAGCTGCTGGTGAATGGATTGCTGCTGGCGAGCGATGATGTGGGAGTGACCCCGCTGATGCCGGGGCAATCGCTGGAAGAACTGGCACTGGTCAGTGAGCGCCTGCTGCCGGATGCCGTGGTGTTGTTCTCCAATCGCTCACTGACCCTTGACACAGGCAAGCGACTCAGCCGTTTGGCAGTCAGCCTGCGTTGCCCATTGTTGCTGGCGGGCGAGGCCGCCGAACTGGCCCAGGAAAGCCTGGCCGGCAGTCTGGTGGCCTGTCTCGGTGCGCAGAGCGAGTTGATGCGCAGGCGCTTGCGGCAGTACCTGGCCGGTCAGCTCGACACCTGAGCGTGCAGTTCCGGGTGCGCCTGGCGATGGGCCTGGAGGATGTACTCGCGCAGGCGCTCGACTTCCTCGGCGGAGCTGCGGCTGAGGTCGTAGGCGGCCAGGTCAGGGCCGATACGCCGACGCAACCTGCCGTGCAGGGTAATCGGTGCGGTCCCTCCCGGCGCGAACTGCAGGTCGAAATGCGACGGGGCCTTGGCCAGGTCGCGGACTTCCACGAGCGTACCTTTGAAGGAAATATCACGCACCAAAAGGCCGCTGGCCTGGCCCTGAGCATCCAGCAGGGCACTGGGTTGGTCCATCGACAGGCGCCACGGGCGCAGCATCGGGCCGTCTTCGTAGATTTCCGGTGAGCCGATCTGCAGGTGCACGGCGTGAAATTCGTCTTTCACCAGCTGCAACGGGAAGCTGATCTGCTGGTTGTTGAACTGCGCCTGCAAGGTGACCTGCTCGTTGGCGACCAGGCGGGTCAGCAACGATTGAATGCGGTGGTCGCCGTTGACCAGCAGGCTCGACATCGGGTCGGCCAGGTTCAACTGCGGGGAATGCTGCATGTCCTGGATGAAATCCAGCTCGTCCTGGGTAAGAAGCGCATCGGCTTGCATGATCGAACTCGGAGGTGACGATTTCTTCAACGGGATTGACCGTGTCGCAAGCGTTTGGTTCACAAGCGCTGGTCGAAATTGCGACGAGCGTGCAGTTCGGCCAGTTCACGTTCCAGTTCGACCTGGCGGCTGACATCTTTCTGAATGCCGATGAAATAGGTGCGCTGGTCACCGTCGCTTTTCACCGGGGTGATCGACAGCTCGTTCCAGAAAGCGCTGCCGTCCTTGCGGTAGTTGCGCAGCACTTCGCGGCACGGGCGGCCCTCCGCCAGGGCCTTGCGGATGCGTGCGCGGCCCAGTTGGTCGCGATCGTCGGCCTGCAGGAAACGACAATCCTGGTAGAGGATTTCATCGCGGCTGTAGCCGGTCAGGTGTTCGAACGCCGCATTCACGTAGATCAGGATGGTGTCATCGCCTTCCTGTTCGGCGACCACGATCCCGTCATTGGAAGCATCGACCATGGATTGCAGCAGTTGCGCGTTGATCATGTCCGGTTCATCGAGCGGAAAGAGGATTTTGGTAGAGGCGGCCTTTTGCCAGCGCCGAATGCTAGTATCCTACGTTTTCACTCAGTTTCGGAATCCTCTCCCCGATGAAAGTCGCCATTATTTCCGGCTCGGTGTACGGCACCGCAGAAGAAGTCGCCCGCCACGCCGAGTCCCTGCTCAAGGTTGCCGGCTTCGAAGCCTGGCATGCTGCCCGCGCCACCCAACAGGATCTTGAAGGCTTTGCTCCCCAAGCGCTGCTGGCGGTGACATCGACCACTGGCATGGGCGAACTGCCGGACAACCTGATGCCGCTGTACAGCACCATCCGGGACACCTTGCCGGCAGCCTGGCGCGGCTTGCCGGGTGGGGTGATCGCCCTGGGCGACTCGAGCTACGGCGATACCTATTGTGGCGGTGGCGAGCAGATGCGCGAGCTGTTCGGCGAACTGGGCGTGGTGGAAGTGCAGCCGATGCTCAGGCTCGATGCCAGCGAGACGGTGACCCCGGAGACCGATGCCGAGCCTTGGTTGGCGGCGTTTGCCCAGGCTTTGAAGGGCTGAGAATGTGCTTTGCCTGTACCGGCCTCATCGCCGGCAAGCCCGCAACCTACTCCTTGCCACCCGACCCCACCCGCACCAGTTCCAGCCAAGCCTGGGCCGCCCGCGACAGATACGCGCCCCGCCGCCAGATGAACGCAATGTCCCAGCGAAGATCCTCCGGCGCGTTCAACGACAGACGCACAACTCCAGGGCGCTCCAGCGCCTTCGCCACTACCCGTGGCAGCAACACCACGCCCTGGCCCGCCGCCACCAGCGCCACCAGGAAATCCGCCTGGCCACTGCGTCCACCTTCCCTGGGCGTGAAACCCTGCTGCTGGCAAGCCTTGAGCAGCCGGTCATTGAGCACGAAGCTGCGCTGATACAGCAGAAAGGGTGTATCGGCCAGTTGCTTCAGTTCGACCTCTTGCTGCCCTGCCAGCGGATGCCCGGTCGGCAGCAAGGCATCCAGCGGTTCATTGCAGAACGGCTGGTGTTCGAATGCCGGATCGCTGGGTGTCAGGCTGCCTCCCAGCTCAAGCTCACCACTGTGCACGGCCTGTTCGACCGTTCGGCTGCCACCTTCGAGCAGTTGAATGGAAATGTTCGGGTGGCGCCGCCGGTACTCGGCGAACAAGCCGGCGAACAAGGCATCGCTGCCCAGCATCGGCAAGCCCAGGCGCAGTTCGCCGCGCTCCATCTGGCTGAGGTCGTCCAGTTCGTTGAGCAATGCCTGGCGTTGGCGCAGCAGTGCCTCGCCGCGCTCCAGCACGATACGCCCGGCAGCGGTCAGGAGTAGATGCGAAGCTTGCCGTTCCAGCAATGGCTGGCCAAGCGCCTGTTCCAGCTGGGCTACCTGCTTGCTCACCGCCGACTGACTGATGTGCAGCGTCTGCGCAGCTTGGGTGAAGCCGCCGCGCTGTACCACTTCGATGAAGCTGCGAAGCTGTTTGAATTCCATCATCTGAATTCCATTATGGAATGGTGATCAGTCTAACAATTCGCTTCTGGCCTAGGCAGCCGAATTCTAGAATGTAGGCCTGTCGAGGACTCCCCCATGAAACCCGCGTTATTGAAAAAGCCCCTGCGCCTGCTTGCCGAGCTGGCGGTCCTGTTGGCCTTGTTCTGGTTCGGTGGCCAGCTGGCCGGCTGGCTGGAGTGGCCCATCCCGGCTGGGGTGATGGGCCTGGCTGTGCTTCTGCTGCTGTTCGCCGGCGGCGTGGTCAAGCCGGCCACCTTGCAACTGGGCGCTGGCTGGCTGATGGCCGAAATGCTGCTGTTCTTCATTCCCGCGCTGATGAGCCTGCTCGACTACGGCACGCTGATGCGTGAAGAGGGCTGGCGCATCCTTCTGGTGATCGCCGTGAGTACCCTGATGGTCATGGTGGTCACCGCCGTGACTGTCGAGATCGTGTGCCGCTGGAGGTTGCGCCATGAGTCTTGAGCCCATGCCGATGTTCTGGCTGGCGCTGACCGTGCTGGCCTACCTGGGCAGCCGTTGGCTGTACCGGCGTAGCGGGCGTTACCTGGTATCGCCGCTGATCTTCGTGCCCGCCCTGCTGCTGGCGGTGGCTGTGCCGTTGCACACCGCCTATGCCGAATATGCCCGCAATACCCACTGGCTGATGAGTGTGCTGGGGCCGGTGACGGTGGCTTTCGCGGTACCGATCTGGCAACAACGGGCGATGCTCGCCCGGGACTGGCCGGCATTGCTGATCGGCATGCTGGCGGGCAGTGCGGCATCGATCGCCAGCTCCTGGGGCCTGGCACACCTGCTGGCGCTGGACACCGCGACCAGCCTGTCGCTGGTGCCACGTTCGATCACTACACCATTTGCCATGCCGCTGGCCCATGACCTGGGTGGCGTACCGGAGCTGACGGCCGTGTTCGTCATGTTCACCGGCGTGCTCGGTGCCCTGTTTGGCGGTGCCTTGCTGCGTTGGCTGCCGCTGCGCAGCGCGCTGGCACGGGGCGCGTTGTTCGGTGTCGGCGCGCATGGCGCCGGGGTCAGCCGGGCCCATGAGGTGGGCCGTGAAGAAGGTTCCGTGGCGGGGTTGGTCATGGTCCTGACCGGCTTGCTCAACCTGTTTGCAGCGCCGCTGTTGACGATGCTGCTGTGACCGTTCGTGCCAGTGGCTCGCTCGGTCAACAAGCTGGCTGGCAACGCAAGTTTCACTCGCAAGGTGGCTGACTAGACTCATCCTCGACAAAGAGAGCACAAGTAAGTGCCGAGGTGACTTGCAATGACCGCAGCCTTGCCCAACACCGTCAACACCTAGACAACCGGGACGAATACGATGCCATTGGCCGAGATTCCATTGTGCGTCTGGCGTACCCGGGGACAGAGTTTCACTTTCCGGGGCCAGAGCATCCGCTACTGGACCGCAGGGCAAGGAGAGCCCCTGCTGCTTCTGCATGGATTCCCGACCGCGAGTTGGGATTGGCACTACCTGTGGGCGCCATTGACCCAGCGTTTTCGGCTGATCGCCTGCGACATGCTTGGTTTCGGCGATTCGGCCAAACCCGTCGACCATGCTTATAGCCTGATCGAGCAAGCCGACCTGCAACAGGCCCTGCTGACCCATCTCAAGGTAGAAGGGCCGGTGCACCTGCTGGCTCATGACTATGGTGGCAGCGTGGCCCAGGAACTGTTGGCGCGCCACCATGAACAACGTGCCGAGATCGCCAGTTGCGTATTCCTCAACAGCGGCCTGTTCCCTGAAAGCTGCCAGGTGCTGCTGATCCAGAAACTGTTGCTCAGCCGGCTGGGCTGGCTGGTCGGCCGCTCGTTCCGGCGTGGTGACCTGGTGCGCAATGTCACCCAGATCTATGGGCCTTGCACGCACCCCAGTGAAAGCGCGCTGGACGATTGCTGGAGCCTGATAGCGGCACAGTGCGGGACACGCATCCTGCACAAGCTGGTGAGCTTCGTGCCGGAGCGCAGGGCTTATCGTGAGCGCTGGGTCGGCGCCCTGCAGCGTGCGGGAGTACCGCTGCGCTTGATCAATGGCGTGGTCGATCCCCTCTCGGGCGCGCGCACGGTCGAGCGCTATCGGCAACTGGTGCCCAACCCTGACACGGTGCAGCTGCACGGCATTGGCCACTACCCGCACACCGAGGCCCCGATGCAGGTCCTGCGCCATTACCTGGCTTTTCGTGAGCAGCGTCCGAGCTTACAGCCGCAGAAGGTCGCCTGGTCCTGAAACGCCGTTACTGGGCGCCAGGCAAAAAAAGGCCGCTGCAAACGCAGCGGCCAATCGAGACGTCAGATCAAGGAGCTTCAAAATCTACGTCGGTGAACCTCGCGGGCCTGAAAGGCGGGGGGGTAGTGCCTTTCATGCCGGCCAGTGAGTCAAGAATAAGCGCTTGATCCTGTTGGAAAAATAGCGGCTTGTGACATTCACCTTTACGTTTCGGGCAACAGTGTCGATGGGCGCTTCACGCCTGTACCGAATGGCCCATGCGCCAGCTGGCCTCTCGTGTAGCCGCCAGCAGCCGCTGCGCCGCCGGCCCATGCTCGTCGGCATGGAAGATCGACGTCGGCCCGACCACGGTCATCACCGCGGCGATCTGGCCCAGGGCATTGAACACCGGTGCCGACAGTGCATCCACGCCCGGCATCAGCAGACCATGCACATGGTGCAGGCCGCGCTCGCGAATGCCGGCCAGCAGAGGTTGGTAGTCGTTGGCGGTGTGCTGCATGGCGGCCAGTTCACGGTCGCGCAGGTCCACGGTTTCGCGTTCGGGCAGGTAGGCGGCGAACACCAGACCGGTGGACGAACTGAGCAGCGGCAGTACCGAGCCGATCTGGGTTACCACGGTGACTGCCCGCACCGCAGGCTCGATGCTCACCACCGTCGCCCCCTGGTTGCCCCACACGGCGATGAAGCAGCTCTCGTTGAGTTCGTCGCGCAGTTGCGACAGCGGCAGCGCAGCCACCTTCAGCACGTCGATGCTGCCCAGCGCCGCCAAGCCCACGCGCAAGGCTTCTCGGCCCAGCCCGTAGTGGTTGGTGGCCGCATCCTGTTCGGCAAAACCACTGGCGATCAGCGCCTGCAGGTAGCGGTGCACTTTGCTCGCCGGCATCTGCACATGTTCGGCCAGCCGCGACAACGAGGTGGAAGGGGACAGCTCGGCGAGGGCCTTGAGGATGTCGGTGCCGACTTCCGCCGAGCGGACCTTCTGCTTGCCGGTGTCGGTGGGGGAGCTGGCTTTGGCCATTGGGGAGCACTTCCGGATTCGTCGAGTCGCGCCTTTATAGCTTGACGCCATGCGGGGAGCAAATTACGTTATTCGTAATCTGATTACGATAAAAACAAAACCCGGAGGCTTCGATGAACAGCGACACGTCCCCCGACCTTCAGTACTTGAGCGGTTTCGGCAACGAATTCGCCACTGAAGCCTTGCCCGGCGCATTGCCCATCGGGCAGAACTCGCCGCAGAAGGCCCCCTATGGGCTGTATGCCGAGCTACTGTCGGGAACGGCGTTCACCATGACCCGCAGCGAACTGCGCCGCACCTGGCTGTACCGCATCCGCCCCTCTGCACTGCACCCGCGCTTCGAGCGCCTGGAGCGCCAGCCGCTCGGCGGCCCGCTGGGCGCGGTCACACCCAATCGCTTGCGCTGGAGCCCGCAACCTGTCCCGAGCGAGCCGACCGACTTCATCGAAGGCTGGCTGCCGATGGTGGCCAACTCGGCCGCCGACAAACCGGCAGGGGTGAGCATCTACATCTATCGCGCCAACCGCTCCATGGAGCGGGTGTTCTTCAATGCCGACGGCGAACTGCTGCTGGTGCCCGAGCAAGGTCGCCTGCGCATTGCCACGGAGCTTGGCGTGATGGATGTCGAGCCGCTGGAAATTGCGGTGATTGCGCGGGGCATGAAGTTCCGCGTCGAGTTGCTCGATGGCCAGGCGCGCGGCTACATCGCGGAAAACCATGGCGCGCCGCTGCGCTTGCCGGACCTTGGTCCCATCGGCAGCAACGGCCTGGCCAATCCGCGTGATTTCCTCACCCCGGTGGCGCACTACGAGGAAGTCCAGGGGCCGGTGCAGCTGGTACAGAAGTTCCTCGGCGAGCACTGGGCCTGCGAGCTGCAGCATTCGCCGCTGGACGTGGTTGCCTGGCACGGCAGCAACGTGCCCTACAAGTACGACCTGCGCCGGTTCAACACCCTGGGCACGGTCAGCTTCGATCACCCGGACCCGTCGATCTTCACCGTGCTCACCTCGCCGACCAGCGTGCACGGCTTGGCCAACATGGACTTCGTGATCTTCCCGCCGCGCTGGATGGTGGCGGAAAACACCTTCCGTCCACCGTGGTTCCACCGCAACCTGATGAACGAATTCATGGGGCTGATCAACGGTGCCTACGATGCCAAGGCTGAAGGTTTCCTGCCGGGTGGTGCCTCGCTGCACGGGGTGATGAGCGCCCACGGGCCCGACGCCGAAACCTGCGAAAAAGCCATCGCCGCAGAGCTTGCGCCGCACAAGATCGACAACACCATGGCCTTCATGTTCGAGACCAGCCAAGTGCTGCGTCCGAGCCACCAGGCCCTCGAATGCCCGCAATTGCAGGCCGACTACGACAGTTGCTGGGCCACCTTGCCGAGCACCTTCAACCCGAACCGGAGATAACCGATGAACCAGACCGCCAACGCCCGTAGCTGGGTCGAGCACGCCAACGGGCACCGCGACTTCCCGCTGCAGAACCTGCCGCTGGGCATCTTCAGCCGCCCGGGTGAAGCGATGCGTTGTGGCGTGGCCATCGGCGACGCCATCCTCGACCTGGAAGCCGTGCTGGCCACCGGGTTGTTCGAAGGCCAGGTCAAGGCAGCCGTCGAGGCGACCCGTGGCGGCGCCCTGAACGCCTTCTTCGCCCTTGGCCGCAATGCCAGGGTGGCCCTGCGCGAACGCCTGCTGGCACTGCTGGGCGAGCACAGCGAGCACCAGGCAGTGCTGAACGCGGCGCTGTATCCGGCCAGCGAATGCCAGATGCACATGCCGGCCAAGGTAGGCGACTACACCGATTTCTACGTGGGCATCCAGCACGCTACCAACGTCGGCAAGCTGTTCCGCCCCGACAACCCGCTGCTGCCCAACTACAAGTACGTGCCGATCGGCTATCACGGTCGTGCTTCGACCCTGCGCCCGTCGGGCACCGATGTGCGCCGCCCGAAAGGCCAGACGCTGCCGGCAGGCCACAGTGAGCCGAGCTTCGGCCCCTGCGCGCGGCTGGACTACGAGCTGGAGCTGGGCATCTGGATCGGCCAGGGCAACGACATGGGCCAGGCCATTGCGATTGCCGAGGCCGAGCAGCACCTGGCCGGCCTGTGCCTGCTCAACGACTGGTCGGCGCGGGACATCCAGGCGTGGGAATACCAGCCTCTGGGTCCGTTCCTGTCGAAAAGCTTCATCACCTCGATCTCGCCTTGGGTGGTGACTGCCGAAGCGCTGGAACCGTTCCGCTGCGCCCAGCCGGCGCGTCCGGAAGGTGATCCGCAACCGCTGCCGTACTTGCTGGATGCGCGCGACCAGGCCAAGGGCGCGTTCGATATCGAGCTGGAAGTGCTGCTGCTGACCGAGCGCATGCGCGAGCAGGGCTTGCCGGCCCAGCGCCTGGCGTTGAGCAATACCCTGAACATGTACTGGACGGTGGCGCAGCTGATCGCCCACCACAGCGTCAACGGCTGCCAGTTGCAACCAGGCGACCTGTTCGGCTCTGGGACGTTGTCCGGCGCCACGCCAGATGCCTTCGGCAGCCTGCTGGAGACCACCGTGGGCGGCAAGCAACCGGTGGAGCTGGCCAGCGGCGAGCTGCGCAAGTTCCTCGAAGACGGCGACGAGATCATCCTGCGTGCCCGCTGCCAGCGCGATGGCGTGGCGAGCATCGGTTTCGGTGAATGCCGCGGCAAGATCGTCGCAGCCAACTGAGGGGGCAGGGCCATGGAGCTGTACACCTACTACCGTTCCACCTCGTCCTATCGGGTGCGTATCGCCCTTGCACTCAAGGGCCTGGATTACCAGGCCCTGCCGGTCAACCTGCTCAAGGGCGAGCAGCGTGGTAGCGACTACGTGACAGTGAACCCGCAGGGCAGGGTACCGGCCTTGCGGACCGATGGCGGTGAATTGCTGGTGCAGTCGCCAGCGATCATCGAGTACCTGGAAGAGGCTTGTCCACAGCCTGCGCTGTTGCCGGCGGGCGCAGAGGCGCGGGCCAGGGTACGGGGCGTGGCGGCGATCATCGGTTGCGATGTGCACCCTTTGCACAACGTCAGCGTGCTCAACCAGCTGCGCCAGCTGGGGCATGACGAGGGGCAGGTCAACCAGTGGATTGCCCACTGGATCGGCCAGGGGCTGGCAGCGGTGGAGCAACTGATTGGCGACCAGGGCTTCTGCTTCGGCGACCAGCCGGGCCTGGCGGATGTCTACCTGATCCCGCAGCTGTATGCAGCCGAGCGTTTCAACATCGACCTCGGCGGATACCCGCGCATTCGCCGGGTGGCGGCACTGGCGGCCGGGCACCCGGCATTCGCCAAGGCACACCCCTCCTGCCAGGTGGACACGCCCGCTCAGTGAATCGAACGGTTCGTCGTTGGGAGCTTGCCGATGCGTTCGGACAGCTTCAGGCGCTGGACCGGGTCGTCGGTCAACAGCAGTGCATGCTCCAGGTCGAAACGCTCTGCCTGCGGGCAATCCAGGTGTTGGTACAGGGACGCGCGGGTCATGTAGTCGGTGACCTGCACCGGGCCCAGTTGCATGACCCGCTCGGCATCGACCAGCGCGGCCAGGTGGTTGTCATTGCTGATATGCAGCTGGCGCAGGTTGCGCGACAAACGCTGCAGCATCTGGGTCGGGCTGGCCGTGCGCAGGTGCTCGGCGGTAAGCGGCACATGCGGGCCGAACTGACGTGCCAGCAGATCGCGGCAATCATTGGGGTAAAGACGCCGGCCACCGCACGGATCGAGCAGGTGATCGGCACCGGGTACGCGAAGCAGAAAGTGCCCCGGGAAAGCCACCCCTTCCAGCGGAATCGACAGGCGCCGGGCCAGCTCCAGGGTGATGATGGCCAGTGCCAGTGGCTGTCCACGGCGGCGTTGCAGCACCTTGTCCAACAGCGCCGCCTGTGGACGCAACGGGTGAAATTCGTCCTGCTGGAAACCCAGCGCATTCAGTTGACGCAGCAGCGGCTGGGCCAGTTCGCACAGTGGCAGCATGGGCAGCCTGGCGCTGATCTCATGCTGCAGGTCATTCAAGGTCGACAGGGCAGTTGCCGGCTCGACCTTCCGGTCGTGCTCGACGGCAATCCACAAGGCGGCTTCCAGCAGGGCGACAGGCTCGCGTTCCAGGCAGGTCAGGCAGGCTTTACGTGGGTTCATGGGGCATCTCCACATACGCTTGAGTATTAGCTGCGGCGCGGTGATTCGTCCAGTGGTCCGCCCGCCGCGCCAGCCATGGCCGCGTGCCTATACTGGTAGGAGCACCTCGATGGGGAGCCCGCCGATGTTCGCGCTGATGCAAAGCACCCGTACCCAGTCGTTGCACCTGTTCATCGACCCGCCCACCGGGCTCAAGGCCGTGGTGGCGATTCACAGCGAGCACCTGGGTCCAGCCATGGGCGGCTGCCGCTACCTGCCGTATGCCGATGACGAAAGCGCCATGACCGATGCCATCCGCCTGGCCCAGGGCATGAGCTACAAGGCGGCATTGGCTGGCCTGGCGCTGGGCGGCGGCAAGGCGGTGATCATGCGTAACCCGCACGTGGAGAACCGCGCTGCCCTGTTCGAGGCATTTGGCCGTTTCATCGACACCCTGCAGGGGCGTTTCATCATCGCCGTGGACAGCGGCACCTCGACGCTGGACATGGACTGCATTGCCCAGAGCACGCCCCATGTCACCAGCACCACGGCATCCGGCGACCCCTCGCCGCATGCGGCCATGGGCGTGTTCGCCGGCATTCGTGCGACGTCCCAGGCGCGTCTGGGCAGTGGCAACCTCGAAGGCCTGCGGGTGGCGGTGCAAGGGTTGGGCAACGTCGGCTACGCCCTGGCCGAGCAACTGCACGCGGCGGGGGCGGAACTGCTGGTGAGCGACCTTGACCCTGGGCGGGTACGCCTGGCGGTGGAGCAGTTCAATGCCCACCCGGTGACCAACGACGCCTTGATCAGCACCCCCTGCGACATCTTCGCGCCTTGCGGCGTGGGGCCGGTGCTCACCGGCCAGAGCGTGATGCAACTGCGTTGCGCGGCAGTGGCGGGGGCGGCGAACAACCAGCTGACCACCTTGCAGGTGGCGGATCAGCTGGAGTCCCGTGGGATCCTGTATGCGCCGGATTACGTGATCAATGCCGGAGGGTTGATCTACGTGGCGATGAAACACCGTGGTGAGGAGCTTGGGACCATCACCGCCCACCTGGCGCGGATACCGTCACGCCTGACCGAAGTGTTCGCCCATGCTCAGGCCGAGAAGCGCTCGCCGGCGCGGGTGGCGCAGATGTTGGCCGAGCGGCTGCTGTACGGCTGACATTTCACAGGGTTTGAAAGGCACGATGCACCTTGTGGGAGCCGGCTTGCCGTGGCGACGAACCGCGGCGATAGGGCCCTGACAGCCAGCATCCGGCTTCTGCCTGAGCCGGCCTCATCGCCGGCAAGCCGGCTCCCACACCCACCCCTCACATCCACAGGCGTCGCGCAGACTTCTGTCACTCTGCTGCGTTGCCTTCCAGCAACTCGGCCAAGGCATCCGGCTGGCTCTTGAACGCCCTTGCGAACACGTCGCGGTTCTTGGCCATGTAGATACCGGCTTCCTCGACCTGCTGGTCGGTCAGCGAAGGCACCGCCTTCTGCAACACCTCGGCCAGGCGCTCGGCCAGTTCGAGCATCTTGTCGTGACGATCTGCTTCGGCCTTATCCATGAACAAGCGCTCCGGGTCGCGGCTGCTGCGGTACACCACTTCGACGGCCATTCATCACCTCTGTGCCTTTTTGCGGTTGGTTGAACGATTACTGTATGCGCATACAGTAATGGCGTCACGCCTCAGGCGCAAGCCCTGCCGTAAAAAAGCCTGGCTCACAGGTGCCTTGCGGCAATCGGTCGCCTTCCAAGTCGAGGGCCTGGCCCTTTAACTGCATGGCACAAGCGTCACAGAGCTGGCGCATCATCCTTCAGGGCGTATCGGGGAGCTGGAAATCGTGAACATCAAATGGGCTGAAAAGCTGCGCAAGGGCCTGCATGGCTCGGCCGACTCGCTGGGCAATCTGTGCGTGGAGGGGTTCCATTACCTGGCGCTGTTCGGTATCGGCGCGATCACTGCCTACGCGGCGGTGGTGACCTTCCTCGACATGCTCGGCAAGGGCGGGGTCAGTGTCGATGACATCCTGCTGCTGTTCATCTACCTGGAATTGGGGGCGATGGTCGGCATCTACTTCAAGACCAACCACATGCCGATCCGCTTCCTGCTCTACGTGGCGATCACCGCACTGACGCGCCTGCTGATCGGCGATGTCTCGCACCACAAGGCACCGGATGTGGGCCTGTTGTACCTGTGCGGTGGCATCCTGCTGCTGGCGTTCTCGATCCTGGTGGTGCGCTACGCCTCGTATCGCTACCCCTCGACCAAGGTGCTGGATGCCAACGGCAAGGAAGTGGAAGACGGCAAATAAGGGGCTAGCTATCTAGCGCCAGGGCCTGCCTTGCGCGCTGTTGAATCCTGGCTGGCGCTCGGGAAAACATCGTGACACAGGGTTGCGATCGATGAGGGCCGCAGGAGAACGACGACAATGAGAGCCACCACCGAACAGATCCATGCCCATCTCAAGTACGCGCTGAGGCTCGACCCCGACGCGGTGCATGTCACCGAAGTCGCCGATGTCATCGAACTCGCAGTGGTCCGTAGCCGCACGCTGGTCGAAGAGTCCATGCACTGGCTGAAACTGAACGAGGAGCCGACCTACGACCAGGGCTTGTTCGGCCTGTTCCACAAACCGGACACCTTCGCCTCCGAGCACCGGGTCGCTGGCTTGCGACTGTCGGACCTGGAGCGTGAGATCGGGCAAATGCTGGGGACGTTGGGCTGACGATCAGTTGGTCACGCTTACCGCCGCGAACGGTCTTGCGTCCGGAGTTGCTTTGCGGGTCAGTGCGGCCAGCACTTGCAGCGGGTTCTGGCCCAGTTCGATGGCCAAGCCCAGGCGAATGCTGTCGATGACCCGCTGCAGGCGCACCGGGTCATTGCGCTGGGCGTAGGTGATCAGGCGCTTGGCAACCACGCCGGCATCATCGGACAGGGTCAGCATGATGCTGCCGTCCAGGCGCTCGATGCTCAGGTTGACCCGGAACTCGGGGGCGAAGGCTGCGCTGATCTGGTCGAAGGGATTGTTCATGCGGGTGGCCTGAAAAGAGGGACTGCTGAAGTTGACCGGGCAACCGCCAGGTTGGTTCAGGGCCATTGATCGGTGCAAACGAAAACGCCCGGCAGATGCCGGGCGTTGTTGTTCATGGGCGTGGATCAGGCGTCTGGATCACTCAGTTCCAGAACGCCGCGCTTGCTGCGCAGCTTGCCGTAGAAGTGTTCCAGCGCGTTGTTCAGCTTGCTGGCGGCACCGTCGACTGCCTGGTCCAGCGAGGTGGCGGTGTGGGTCACGGAAATCGGTTGGTGGCCTTTGGGGCGAGCCTCCATCTGGCAACGTTTGTCATGCGGACCGGGCTTGGCACCGTTCTCGTCGCGCAGGTGCACCTCGATGCGGGTGAGGTCTTCCTCGTAACGTTCGAGCGTGGCTTCCAGCGTACTGCGGATCCACTCGTTGAGACGGATGTTGCCTTCGATATGGTTGCTGCTGTTGACCTGGATTTGCATGATTCAATCCTTATTCAGCTTGCTCGCATGGAGGCGTGCCTAGGCCCTTGAGGGACCTGGAAATTCATCGCCTCTTGACTCTAAGGTCAGGCAACTGACGGACGAATTCAAGCCCTTGTTGAAAATAAATTTTCTGTAGCAATTCGTACTGGGGCCGTTGCTGGTGGTCGTTCGCTAGGTGGCTGTCAGGCGTGACCGAAGGCTGCGCGGTAGTCGCCGGGTGTGGCGCCGAAGGCCTGGCGAAAGCGGTTGCTGAAATGACTGGCACTGGCAAAACCGCACCACAGTGCGACCTGCCCCAGCGGCAACTCGCCCAGCCGTAGCAGCTGGCAGGCACGCTGCAGTCGCCGCGCCAGCAGGTACTGATGCGGCGGCAGGCCGAAGCTGCTGCGGAACATGCGCGCGAAGTGGTACTCGGAGAGGTTGCAGTGCTGCGCCAGTTCACCGAGGGTGATGGGCTGGTCGAGGTGCCCCTCGATGTACTCGACCAACTGCCGACGCAGGTTCGGCGCCAGTCCGCCTTTCAGCCGCAGGCCCTGGCGCTGCCCCACTTGGCTCAGCACCGCGTGATCGACGATTTCGTGAGCCAGGCTGCTGGCCAGCAAGCGCTCCGCGGGTTCATCCCAGTCCAGCCTGGTCAGCTGGCGAAAGCGCAGCGACTGTTGCGGGTCGTCGAGAAACGTCGCCTCCTGAAGCTGCAGCTCCCGCGGTTCGCGGTCAAGCAGGCGCACGCAGCCCAGGGCGAACTGCGCCTCGCTGATGTAGAGGTGGGCCAGGCGGATCGAGCCGTTGACCACCCAGTTCGATTCAGGGCCGGCCGGCATGATGCACAGCTTGTCCGGTGCGCCCTTGTCTGCCGGGCGTTGGCGGCGGTGGGTACCGGTGCCATCGGCGATGTAGCAGGACAAGGTGTGGTGGCTGGGCGCCTGGTAGTCGCGGGCATCGTCGCGGTTACTCCACAACGCCGCCGCCATACCGTCGCCCAGGTGCGCGCTAAGCTCCAGTCGGGCGTGGGGCGAGGCGTGCATGGCGTTGAACACTTGCAACTGGCTGAGCGGGGTCATGGGCGATTCCTCCGTGGCCATCGTACTGCTACTGGACCAGGGTGGCAGCAGGCAGAGTGAGAAAACCGCAAGAATGTGCAAGCGCGGTGTGGCAGGCGGCGCAACACTGGTGGCCTTGGCGAGGGCTGCGCCCTCGATCGCC
>NZ_BBIV01000059.1 GCF_000730665.1 Pseudomonas plecoglossicida NBRC 103162 = DSM 15088 | reverse complement strand
GGTTCAGGTACGGTGGTGTACCTGTGGCAGCCGGCTTGCCGGCGATCAGGCCAGAACAGGTCTTCAGACGCGATCACGCATCCGGTACCAGGCCTTGGCGGCAGCCTCCAGCGGCGCGGCCAGGAAGTCACCGCCAGGGAAGCGCCCATTGTCGATGCCCTGATACAAACTCAGCAGTTCGTTGTCACCCAGGATCGCATCACTGACCGCCCGCGCCGCGGCCAGGGTCGGCAGCACGCCATGCCCGGAAAAGCCCTGTAGCCAGTAACGCTGGCCATCGCGGCCGACGTCCGGGGTGCGCTGGATACTGCAGTCGATATGGCCGCCCCAGGCGTAGTCGATGGCCACGCCCGTCAGTTGTGGGAAAACCCGTTCCAGATAGGGACGGGTGGCACTGGCGACATCCTTTGGGATGCCGCCCAGGTAGGTGCAGCCACCGCCGAACAGCAGGCGGTGATCAGGCGTGAGGCGGAAGTAGTCGGGCACGAACTGGTTGTCGATCACGCAGCTGTTGCGCGGCAGCAGCGAGTGGGCGACCTCGGGTTCCAGCGGCGCGGTGGCCACCTGGTACGAGCCCACCGGCAGCAACCGGCGCGACAGGTTGCGGTCGAGCCGGTCGATGTAGGCGTTGCAGGCCAGGACGAGCACCTCACCGTGCACTTCGCCATGCTCGGTACGGGCGACGTAGCCATTGGCGGTAGGCTGGTAGTCCAGTATGTGGCTTTGTTCGAAAATTTTCCCGCCAGCGGCCTCGAAGGTGGCGGCCAGGCCCTGGGCCAGCTTCAGCGGGTTGAGGTGCGCGCCCTTTGCGTCGTACAGCGCGGCCTGGTAACGCGGGCTGTCGATCCATTGCGGCAGTTCGTCCCGGCCGATCAGGCGCAGGTCGCCATAACCCCACTTTTGCTCGGCGTCCTGCAGCGCCTCTTGCAGTAATTTCACCCGGCGCGGCAGCACCGATGTCCATAGGCTGCCGACCCGGTAGTCGATGTCGAAGCCATGCCGTTGTGGCAGCTCACGCATCTCGTCGGCGGCCCAGCACATGCTGTCCCACAGGCGCCGGGTGCGCTCCACCCCCAAGGCTTTCTCGAGCGGCGGCATGTCGCACGACCAGCCCAGCAGCGCCTGGCCACCATTGCGTCCAGAAGCAGCCCAGGCCACCCGGCTGGCTTCCACCAGGGTCACGCGCTTGCCGGCCAGCGCCAGGCGCAGGGCGGTGTGCAGGCCGCTGAAGCCGGCGCCGATGATGAGCACCTCGGTGTCGTGTCGGCCTTGCAGGGTAGGGCGCAGAGCAATGGTGGCGGGGTAGGTCTTGGCGTAGTAAGTGGCGACATGCTGGGCGGACTGCTTGAACATACCAGAGCCTCGTGAAATTTATTGTGTTTATTTTCATGAAAATCTAACAGGTAATTTTCATTTCGCCAACGGAAAGGCTTCCTGCCTATCAGATCTACGTGTAGCTCATCAAGGTTCGGTTGCTTAAAAAGAGAAGGCGAGCGGCCGACGCCACTCACCGTCAATTTCCGTGAAATCCAATTGAGGAACCAACGATGGAACGACATGGACAACAAGTTGCCAGCAGGTCGATCACCCTGCGTCATGGGCATGTGTTCACCCCGCCTTCCCGGGCCTATCTGGCCTGGCAGGCAGGGGAGATCGATGAAGGCGCGTTGAATCAGCGTGAATCGGGAAAGTTCTTTCCACACAGTGCAGGTGGCCAGCCAGACCCGTTCGCCAAGGACGATGTAGTCAATGCGCTGCCGCCACCGGACGGCAAGATTGCCAGTGCCAACCAGGCAACCGGGGCGTTGCTCGATCAGCCCGGTGACCATTGGACCAAACACGAAGTTCGTAGTGGCGAGCGCCTGGACATATCCTGGTATTTTTCCGCGAACCACGTAACCCGCCGCTGGAACTACTTCATTACCCGCCCAGGTTGGGACAGTGCCCAAGTGTTGTCCCGCGACCAGTTCGAGGCAGAGCCTTTTCATACTGTGCAGATAGACCTGCAGCCGTTCTGGCAGCATGGCGAAGCAATGGAGCCCGTCTCGCCTACCACGCACGAGGTGACGCTGCCTGAGCGCGAGGGTTACCACGTGCTGCTTGCAGTATGGGAGGTGGCAAACTCGCCGAATGCGTTCTACCACGTGGTAGACCTGCAGTTCGAGGCTGGCCAGGGTGTTGAGCGGCCTTCCACGCCGGCGGGGTTGACGGCGGATGAGGTAAGCGACTCGCGTGTGACCTTGAGCTGGCAACCCTCCAGTGGGCCGCAGCCGATCGAACGCTACCGCTTGATCCGCAATGGCACCGATACGTTCGAAGTACCTGCCTCGGCTACCCGCTGGCATGACAGTACAGTGGTGGCGGATGCGACGTATCACTATTCCATCATCGCAATCGATGTCGAGGGTGCTGCGTCCTTGCCAGCCACACCTATCGTGGTTCGCACATTGGGCGAAGGCGGCGTGCCTACCGCGCCGGAGCACCTGCACTCGATGGGGCAAACCACCGATAGCAGCAGCCTGATGTGGGGTGCATCAACGGGGGCATCGCCGATTAAGCACTATCAGATCTATCGCGAT
This sequence comes from Pseudomonas plecoglossicida NBRC 103162 = DSM 15088, assembly GCF_000730665.1. Taxonomy (GTDB): domain Bacteria; phylum Pseudomonadota; class Gammaproteobacteria; order Pseudomonadales; family Pseudomonadaceae; genus Aquipseudomonas; species Aquipseudomonas plecoglossicida. Next base: position 25,287 of record NZ_BBIV01000059.1, on the reverse strand, counting down.
ACCAAGCTGGTCGTGCGCACTGCAGGTGACCAGACGCAATATACGGACCGCGGCCTGCAGCCGGACACTGCGTACAGCTACTACGTCGAGGCGGTTGATGATGAGGGTCGAGTGTCGGCTCCGAGCAATGAATTGTTGGTCAAGACTGCGGGGGAGAGCGATTATCCGGCCTGGCAGCTGAATCAGTCGTATACCTTGGGTGGGCTTGTCAGCCATGTCGGTGCCACCTGGCGTTGTCTCCAATCGCACACGGCATATGCAGAGGATTGGGCGCCTGGGCTCCCTACGTCCGAAACGCTTTGGGCAAATCACCCATAACGCCAACCCGCAAGGCGGTGGAGGGTTATTTCGCCGTCTTGCGCCGGGCCTGCCTTGGTTTGCCTTCGGTAGCCTTGGCCGGGCCGGCAGCGCTTTTGCCTTTTGCGTCACTGCGGCGTTTCTTTTTCCACGGCGCTGTCTTGCCCACCGCTGGCCCGCTGATGGTCATGCGCAGACCACGGCAGCGCTCCACCAGCTTGCCCATCCAGGCCGACTGCCGCGCTACGAACTCCTCCAGGCTCATCTCGCCGCTCTGCACCATGTCCAGCGCCTGCTCCCAGATGGCGGTGGTGCCGGGGTCTGCGATCGCGCGAGGCACGGCGTCGATCAGGCTGAACGCGGCAGGGGTGGCGGCCAGTGCCTTGCCGTTCTTGACCAGGTAGCCGCGGTCGAGCAGGCCCTGGATGATGCTGGCGCGGGTCGCCTCGGTGCCGATGCCGGTGGTCTCCTTGAGCTTCTGTTTCAGGCGCGGGTCGTCCACCAGCTTGGCGACGTTCTTCATGGCCTTGATCAGGTCGCCTTCGGTGAACGGCTTGGGCGGTTGGGTCCACAAGTCTTTCAGTTGCAGGTTCTGCACGGTGCAGTCCTGGCCTTCGCGCAACACGGGCAATACCTGCGCCGGTGGCGCCTCGCGGCCTTTGGCCGGGGTCAGCGCCTCGGGCAGGGCACGGCGCCAGCCTGGCTCGACGATCTGCTTGCCCACGGCGCGCAGCGCGTGGCCGGCACAGTCGAATTCGGCCTGGGTGCGGTCGTATTCGTGGTTGGGCAGGAACTGCGCCAGGTAACGCGCGCGGATCAGGGTGTACACGGACCGGTGCTTGGCTGGCAGACGTGAAGGGTCGTTGGCCGCGGCGGTGGGGATGATGCCGTGGTGGGCGCTGACCTTGGCATCGTTCCAGGCCCGCGAGCGGCGCTGGGGTTCGAGGTGCGCCTGCAGCGGCGCGAGGCTGGCATCGGCGCGCTGCAGCGCCGCAAGGATCGCCGGCGCTTCGCTGTGCTGGGTGAGTGGCAGGTAGCCGCAGTCGCTGCGCGGGTAGGTGATCAGCTTGTGGGTTTCGTACAGGGCCTGGGCGATGTCCAGGGTCTCCTGGGCGCCGAGGCCGAACTTCTTCGAGCACAGCTCCTGCAGGGTGCCGAGGTCGAAGGGCAGCGGCGCGGCCTCGCGCACCCGCTCGGTGGCAACCTTGAGCACCCGGGCCGTGCCGGGGTTGAACATGTCACCGGCGGCCTGCTGCGCCAACGCCTGGTTGAGACAGCGGCCCTGATCGTCGCAGGCATCCTCCGGTGCGCGCCATTGGGCGTTGAAGCCTTGGCCGGCATGCTCGAGCTGCACATCGATGGCCCAGAACGGCACGGGTACGAAATCGGCGATGCTGCGATCGCGGTCCACCACCAGGCGCAGGGTCGGGGTCTGCACCCGGCCTACCGGCAGCACTCCTTGGTAGCCGGACTGGCGGCCCAGCAGGGTGAACAGGCGGCTCATGTTCATGCCGATCAGCCAGTCGGCGCGCGAGCGGCCCAGTGCCGAGTGGTAGAGGTTGAAGGTTTCCTGGCCGGGCAGCAGCCGAGCCAGGGCCTTGCGAATGGAGGCGTCATCCAGTGCCGAGAGCCAGAGCCGTTGAATCGGGCCGCGGTAGCGGCAGTGCTCGACCAGTTCGCGGGCGATCATCTCGCCCTCGCGGTCGGCGTCGGTGGCGATCACCAGCTCGCGTGCCTCGCCGAGCAGGCGCTTGACGGCCTTGAACTGGCTGGCAGTCTTGGGCTTGACCTGCATCTTCCATTTTTCCGGGATGATCGGCAGATCGGCCAGGTTCCAGCGCTTGTAGCGTTCGTCATAGCTGTCGGGTGGGGCGGTTTCCAGCAGGTGGCCGATGCACCAGGTCACGCAGACGTCGGTGCCTAGCCAGCAGCCGTCGCCCTTGCGCTGGGCGCCGAGGACCTTGGCGATGTCTTTGGCCTGGGAGGGTTTTTCACAGAGGAACAGGCGCATGGCCGGGAACGCTTCATCGGGAGTGATGGGCACTAGGATGCGCAAGCGGGGGCGCGGAGGCAAGTTTTATCTGGATGGATGTACAGGTTTTGCTGGTCTGGATGTGATTGTCTGCACTGGCCTCATCGCCGGCAAGCCGGCACCCACAGGGGCCCTGTGGGAGCCGGCTTGCCGGCGATGGGGCCAACACCTGGGGATCAGGCGATCTCGCAGGAGTCGCGGACCATGTCCACATGCGGGATGCCCGCTTCGAGGAACTCTTCGCTGACTACGCGAAAGCCGAGGCGCTCATAGAACGGCGTGGCGTGCACCTGGGCGCTGAGCATCTGCTGCTTGAGGTCGCGGTTCTGCGCCTCGACGATGACGGTGTTGACCAGTGCATCGCCAACTTTCAGCCCGCGCCAGTCCTTGAGTACCGAGATGCGCCCGATGGTGCCGTCCGCCAGCAGGCGCGCGGTGCCGATTGGGTAATCGCCTTCCAGGGCCAGGAAGTGCAGGGCTTCCTGGTCTTCCGAATCGAACTCGAGCTCCGGCGGAATATGCTGCTCGGCCACGAATACGGCCTCGCGGATGCGGCGGATGTCGGCGTTGTCTTTCTGCCAGTCGGCGAGGCGCACACGAATCTTATTCATTGGCGAATCCCAGGCTTCCTTGTTTGATCAGTTGCTGTACCAGCATGAGGCCATCTTCATCCTGCAGCCATTCGCCGAGATTGTCGATGTGCAGTGCGTCGGCGGCACAGACCAGCTTCAACAGCTCGCGCAGCTTGGCCGGCAGCGGGCAGCTGCGACCGCTGGCGAACAGCATCAGGTCGTCGTTGAGCTCGGACCAGGCCATGCGCGCACTCGGATTGCGGATCAGGATCGCGCCGTCTTCCAGGGCTTCGACCAGCTCTTCCTCGCTCAGCTCTTCGCCGACGACCTGCTCAGGGTAACGCGGCTCGGTCATGAACTGGCCGAACCAGGTCAGCAGCAGGTCCTTGTCGCCCATGTGCTTGTCGAGCAGCGCCTTGAGGCGGTCGAGGGCGTCGTGCTGGATCTGGTGCGGGTCGCTGGCAGGTTGGGCGTCGGCGTCGCTGTAACGCTCTTCGTCGGGCAGGAACTGGCCGAGGAAGTCGGTGAAGTGGGTGAGCACTTCGGCAGCGCTCGGGGCGCGGAAGCCGACCGAGTAGGTCAGGCAGTCGTCGACGGCCACGCCATAGTGGGCCAGGCGCGGCGGCAGGTAGAGCATGTCGCCGGGTTCCAGGGTCCATTCGCCGCTCTTTTCGAATTCGGCGAGGATGCGCAGGTCGGCGTGGGGCAGCAGCGGGCTGTCGCTGTTGCACATCTGGCCGATCTTCCAGTTGCGCTTGCCGTGGCCTTGCAGCAGGAACACGTCGTAGTTATCGAAGTGCGGACCGACGCTGCCACCGGGGGCGGCGAAGCTGATCATCACGTCGTCGATGCGCCAGCTTGGCAGGAAGCGGAAGTGCTCCAGCAGCTCGGCGACTTCCGGCACGAACTGGTCCACGGCCTGTACCAGCAGGGTCCAGTCCTGCTCCGGCAGCTCGGCGAAGGTGTCTTCGTTGAACGGGCCGCGGCGCAGTTCCCATGGGTGGGCGCCGTGCTCGAGCACGATGCGCGACTCGATTTCCTCTTCCAGGGCCAGGCCGGCCAGCTCGTCGGGGTCGATCGGGCTTTCGAAGTCCGGGAAGGCCTGGCGCACCAGCAGTGGCTTCTTCTGCCAGTAGTCGCGCATGAATTCGCGGGCCGAGATGCCGCCGAGCAGCTGCAGTGGAGTATCAGGATTCATGTTCAACCTATTGAAAAAACGTAATTTTCGTCCGGGAATAAAAACGCCCGGCTAGGCCGGGCGTTGAACGCGACGGTCAGCTTAGATGCGTTTGGCCTGGGCTGCCGCGTTACCGATGTAGGTAGCGGGGGTCAGCAGCTTCAGTTCGGCCTTGGCTTCGGCAGGCATGTCGAGGCCGTCGATGAAGGTCAGCAGCGCTTCTGGCGTGATGCCCTTGCCACGCGTCAGCTCCTTGAGCTTCTCGTAGGGGTTCTCGATGTTGAAGCGGCGCATGACGGTCTGGATCGGCTCGGCGAGGACTTCCCAGCAGGCGTCCAGGTCGGCGGCGATGCGGGCTTCGTTGATTTGCAGCTTGCCGATGCCCTTGAGGCTGGCTTCATAGGCGATGACGCTGTGGGCGAAGCCCACGCCCAGGTTGCGCAGCACGGTGGAGTCGGTCAGGTCACGCTGCCAGCGCGAGATTGGCAGCTTGCTGGCCAGGTGCTGGAACAGCGCGTTGGCGATACCCAGGTTGCCTTCGGAGTTTTCGAAGTCGATCGGGTTGACCTTGTGCGGCATGGTCGAGGAGCCGATTTCGCCAGCGACGGTCTTCTGCTTGAAGTAGCCCAGCGAGATGTAGCCCCAGACGTCGCGGTCGAAGTCGATGAGGATGGTGTTGAAGCGAGCGATGGCGTCGAACAGCTCGGCGATGTAGTCGTGCGGCTCGATCTGGGTGGTGTAGGGGTTGAACACCAGGCCCAGCTCGTCTTCGATGAAGGCGCGGGCGTTGGCTTCCCAGTCGATCTGCGAGTAGGCCGACAGGTGGGCGTTGTAGTTGCCCACGGCGCCGTTGATCTTGCCCAGCAGCGGCACGGCAGCGACCTGGGCGATCTGGCGCTCCAGGCGGTACACGACGTTGGCCAGTTCCTTGCCCAGGGTGGTCGGCGAAGCCGGCTGGCCGTGGGTGCGCGACAGCATCGGCACATCGGCGTGGGCGTGGGCCAGGGCGCGGATGGCCTCGGCGATCTGGCGCATCAGCGGCAGCAGTACGTCGTCACGGCCGGCGCGCAGCATCAGGGCGTGGGACAGGTTGTTGATGTCCTCGCTGGTGCAGGCGAAGTGGATGAACTCGCTGACCTTGGCCAGCTCAGGCAGCTTGGCGGCCTGCTCCTTGAGGAGGTATTCGATCGCCTTGACGTCGTGGTTGGTGGTGCGCTCGATTTCCTTGACGCGTTCGGCGTGCTCGAGCTTGAAGTCGGTGGCCAGGCTGTCCAGCAGGGCGTTGGCTTCGGCGGAGAACGCCGGCACTTCGCCGATCTGTGGGTGAGCGGCCAGGCGCTGCAGCCAGCGCACTTCGACCAGGGCGCGGAAACGGATCAGGCCGAATTCGCTGAAGATGGGGCGCAAGGCCTGGGTTTTGCCGGCGTAACGGCCGTCTACAGGGGAAACCGCAGTGAGCGAAGAAAGCTGCATGGGGTGTTCTCGGACAGTCAGGCTTTTGGAAGGGCGCATATCATACATGAAAAATGCGCTCGGGTCGGGTGGCTGACCAAAGGTCGGGCCTTTAAACAGGTATGTCGCCTGTTCCGGCCTCATCGCCGGCAAGCCGGCTCCCACAGGGATCGCACCGCATTTGAGTGTGGGAGCCGGCTTGCCGGCGATGAGGCCGCAACGGTCAACCCCTCCCTCAGGAAGGGCTGCGAATCATGTCGTACAGTTCGTTGAGCAGCTTGCGCCGGCTGAACACCAGCTGCCAGCGGTGCCCGCCCAGCTGGCGCCACAGGCGCGCGGCGCGGATACCGGAGAGCAGCAGGGCGCGGATCTTCGAGGCATTGCTGGCCTGCTGCAGGAAACGCATGTCGCCATGCACCTGGATGCGCTGGCGCAGGGTGCTCAGGGTGTCCTGGTACAAGGCTCCACTGGAGGCGATGACGTTTTCGTGAACCAGGCCGAAATGCTCGGCCTGGGACTGGATCTGTGGCAGGCGGTTGCCGATGGTGTCGAGCAGGTCGCCGCGCTTGTTCAGCTGGCGCTCGAGGCCGAGCATCGACAGCGCATAGCGCAGCGGCTCGCGCTGCAGGCTGCTGGGGTCGCGCTCGAGGGCGCCGACCAGTGCGCGGTAGCCGTCGCGCAGGTTGAGGTCGTCGCCGCCGAACACTTCCAGGGTGTCCTTGGGGTCGCGCACCAGCAGGCTGCCGAGCATGCAGCCGATGTCGGCCTCGCTGGCCTGGCCGGTGCGGGCGATGCGGTCGACCAGCACGGCGGCCTGGAACACACCGCCCAGGGCAATCAATTGCTCCTGCAGGTTGCTCATGCGCGCGGGCTCCACGGCTCGGCGGTTTCGATCACGCCGCCGCCCAGGCACACCTCGCCGTCGTAGAACACCACCGACTGGCCGGGCGTCACGGCGCGCTGTGGCTCGTCGAACACGGCGCGGTAGCCGTGTTCGGTGCGCTCCAGGGTGCACTGCTGGTCGCTCTGGCGGTAGCGCACCTTGGCGGTGAGCTTGCGCGGGCTGCTCAGGTCGATCGGGTTGACCCAGAAGATGTCCGAGGCGAGCAGGGCGCGGGAGAACAGCCAGGGGTGTTCGTTACCCTGGCCGACCACCAGCACATTGCGGGTCAGGTCCTTGTGCAGCACGTACCACGGCTCGTCGCCGGCGTCCTTGAGGCCGCCGATGCCAAGGCCCTGGCGCTGGCCGATGGTGTGGTACATCAGGCCGTGGTGGCGGCCGATCACTTCACCGTCGGTGGTCTGGATTTCGCCTGGCTGGGCCGGCAGGTACTGCTTGAGGAAGTCGCTGAAGCGGCGCTCGCCGATGAAGCAGATGCCGGTGGAGTCCTTCTTCTTGGCGGTGGCCAGGCCATGTTTCTCGGCAATGGCGCGTACTTCGGGCTTTTCCAGTTCGCCGACCGGGAACAGGGTGCGGGCGATTTCCTTGCCGCCGACGGCGTGCAGGAAGTAACTCTGGTCCTTGTTCGGGTCCAGGCCCTTGAGCAGTTCGGTGATCTCGCCGGTGTCGCGGCGGCGCACGTAGTGGCCGGTGGCGATCAGGTCGGCACCCAGCGACAGGGCGTAGTCGAGGAACGCCTTGAACTTGATTTCGCGGTTGCAGAGGATGTCCGGGTTCGGCGTGCGACCGGCCTTGTACTCCTCGAGGAAGTGCTCGAACACGTTGTCCCAGTACTCGGCGGCGAAGTTGGCGGTGTGCAGCTTGATGCCGATGCGGTCGCACACGGCCTGGGCGTCGGCCAGGTCTTCACGGGCGGTGCAGTACTCGGTGCCGTCGTCCTCTTCCCAGTTCTTCATGAACAGCCCTTCCACCTGGTAGCCCTGCTCCATGAGCAGAAGGGCGGAGACGGAAGAGTCCACGCCGCCGGACATGCCGACGATGACGCGGGTCTTGGCGGGGTCTTTGAGTGCTGGGCTGGTCATGATTACCGATGTGTATCAAGGGGGAAAAACGCCGATTCTAGCAAATCCGGGGCGGCGCGTCAGTCGCGTAGCAGCGCCAGGCTGTGCAGCGGGCCTGCGAGGTAGTCGTCGAGGCAGCGCGGTACCAGTTCGCTGCGCCAGCGGGCGGGGTCGGCCAGGAGTTCTTCGCGGGTCAGCCAGACGGCGCGGACGATGTCGCGGTCCAGGGCCAGGCCTTCGTGGTGACGCACCGGGCGGGCGGCGAGGCAGATGCGCTGGTAGGTCACGCCGTTGCTTGGGGCGGTATAGAGGTAGATACCGACCACGCCGGTGAGCTCGACTTCCCAGGCGGTTTCCTCGAGGGTTTCGCGCAGGGCGGCCTGGGGCAGGGTCTCGTGGGGTTCGAGGTGGCCGGCGGGTTGGTTGAAGACGTGCTGGCCTGCCTTGAATTCTTCGACGAAGAGGAACTTGCCTTCGTGTTCGACGATGGTGGCGACGGTGATGTGGGGTTGCCAGGTCATTTGCAGGGGCCTTTTGATCCTGGGGCCGCTTTGCGGCCCAATCGCGACTTGCAGTCGCTCCTACGGGGGGTGATCACCTGTAGGAGCGACTGCAAGTCGCGATTGGGCTGCAAAGCAGCCCCCTATTCCCAGAAAGCACAAACCCCGGTGCGTGGCCGGGGTTTGTGCTGTTACTTCAAGCGAACCTTACAGGGCGGCAATGGCGCTGTTCAGGGTCTGGCTTGGGCGCATCACCTTGGCGGTCAGCTCGGCATCCGGGGCGTAGTAGCCACCGATGTCGGCCGGCTTGCCCTGAACGGCGTTGAGCTCGGCGACGATGGTCGCTTCGTTCTCGGTCAGGGTCTTGGCCAGCGGTGCGAAGCGGGCCTGCAGGGCGAGGTCGTCGCTCTGGGCAGCCAGGGCTTCGGCCCAGTACAGGGTCAGGTAGAAGTGGCTGCCGCGGTTGTCGATGCCACCGACTTTGCGCGAAGGCGACTTGTTGGTGTCGAGGAACTTGCCGGTGGCCTGGTCCAGAGTGTTGGCCAGGACCTTGGCGCGCGGGTTGTCGTAGGTGTTGCCCAGGTGCTCCAGGGAAGCGGCCAGGGCCAGGAATTCACCCAGCGAGTCCCAACGCAGGAAGTTCTCTTCGACCAGCTGCTGCACGTGCTTCGGTGCCGAACCGCCGGCGCCGGTTTCGAACAGGCCACCGCCGTTCATCAGTGGCACGATCGACAGCATCTTGGCGCTGGTGCCCAGCTCCATGATCGGGAACAGGTCGGTCAGGTAGTCGCGCAGCACGTTGCCGGTCACCGAGATGGTGTCCTTGCCTTCGCGGATGCGGGCCAGGGAGAACTTGATGGCATCGACCGGCGCCAGGACACGGATGTCCAGGCCAGTGGTGTCGTGATCCTTCAGGTACTGCTGCACCTTCTCGATCATCACGCCGTCGTGGGCGCGGGCCGGGTCCAGCCAGAACACCGCCGGGGTGTTGCTCAGGCGGGCACGGTTGACGGCCAGCTTGACCCAGTCCTGGATCGGCGCGTCCTTGGTCTGGCACATGCGGAAGATGTCACCGGCTTCGACGTTCTGTTCCAGAACGACCTTGCCCTTGCTGTCGACCACGCGTACGACGCCGTCGGCCTTGACCTGGAAGGTCTTGTCGTGGGAGCCGTACTCTTCGGCCTTCTGCGCCATCAGGCCAACGTTCGGTACGCTGCCCATGGTGGTCGGGTCGAAGGCGCCGTTGGCCTTGCAGTCTTCGATGGTGGCCTGGTAGATGCCGGCGTAGCAGCGGTCCGGGATGATCGCCTTGGCATCCTGCAGTTCACCGGCGGTGTTCCACATCTTGCCCGAGTCGCGGATCATTGCAGGCATCGAGGCGTCGACGATGACGTCGCTCGGTACGTGCAGGTTGGTGATGCCCTTGTCGGAGTTGACCATGGCCAGGGCCGGACGCTCGGCGTACAGGGCCTGGATGTCGGCTTCGATCTCGGCCTGCTTGTCAGTTGGCAGGTCCTTGATGCGGGCGTACAGGTCGCCGATGCCGTTGTTGGCATTGAAGCCGGCTTCGGTCAGCGCAGCGGCGTGCTTGGCCAGCACTTCGCCGTAGAACGCTTCGACGATGACGCCGAACATGATCGGGTCGGAGACCTTCATCATGGTGGCTTTCAGGTGGACCGAGAAGAGCACGCCGGAGGCCTTGGCATCAGCGATCTGCTCGGTGATGAAGGCTTTCAGGGCCTTGCGGCTCATGGTGGCGCAGTCGATGACTTCGGCGGCTTTGACGGCGGTCTTTTCTTTCAGCACGGTGGTGCTGCCATCTTTGCCGACCAGCTCGATGCGCAGGCTGTCGTCAGCCTCGATCAGTGCGGCCTTCTCGCTGCCGTAGAAGTCGCCATTGTTCATGTGGGCAACATGCGACTTGGAGTCGGCGGCCCAGGCGCCCATCTTGTGCGGGTGCTTGCGCGCGTAGTTCTTGACCGACAGTGGGGCGCGGCGGTCGGAGTTGCCTTCGCGCAGAACAGGGTTCACGGCGCTGCCCTTGATGCGGTCGTAGCGCGCGCGGGATTCCTTTTCTTCGGCGGTGGCCGGCTCGTCGGCGTAGTCAGGGATGTTGAAGCCCTTGGCCTGAAGCTCCTTGATCGCCGCCTTCAGCTGCGGGACCGAGGCCGAGATGTTCGGCAGCTTGATGATGTTGGCTTCAGGGGTGGTAGCCAGCTGGCCCAGTTCCGCCAGGTGATCGCCTACCTGCTTCTCGGCGCCCAGTTGCTCCGGGAATGCCGCGAGGATGCGGCCAGCCAGGGAAATGTCGCGGGTTTCTACGGCGATATCGGCCGAAGCGGTGAATGCTTCGACGATCGGCAGCAGCGAGTAGGTGGCGAGGGCAGGGGCTTCGTCGGTGAAGGTATAGATGATCTTGGAACGGGTGGGCATGCGGGTTAACTCTCTATGTGCTGAGCGTACTCGAGTCTCGTGGTGCGCAGGGTAAGCGCTGCGCCCAGGCGATGCCATGAGCGGATAGTCGAGAGGCTGCGAGCGGTGATGGTGGATGCATCAGTCGAGCGTCAAGTGCTGAGTTGCGGTAACAACCCAGGCTTCTGGCCATTGCTGGCCAAGGGCGAGCCGCATTTTCCTGGGATTCGCCCCGACGACCCTTGGGTCGCGGCGCAGTATATCAAACCAATCAGGCTATTCAGCAAGGCGAAGTGACATTGGCGCCATTTATAAGACCAAAGACGTAGGGGCAATGCGGTGTGATGCCGCAGGGTTGGCGGTGGTGGGGCCATCGCCGGCAAGCCGGCTCCCACAGGGTTTGGGGGGGCTGGGCGTTCTGGCCTTGCAGGTCGACGGATGTGGTTTAGGCTCATTGGATCGCATGATGTCCAATCACACCCGAAAGCGGAGTAGTGCAAGCATGGGATACCAGAAAATCAAGGTTCCGACCGACGGCGCCAAGATCACCGTCAATGCCGACCATTCGCTCAATGTGCCCGACAATCCCATCATTCCTTATATCGAAGGTGACGGGATTGGCGTCGATGTGTCGCCGGTGATGATCAAGGTGGTCGATGCGGCCGTGCAGAAAGCCTACGGCGGCAAGCGCAAGATCGCCTGGATGGAGGTGTATGCCGGGGAGAAGGCCACCCAGGTGTATGACCAGGACACCTGGCTGCCCCAGGAAACCCTGGATGCGGTGAAAGACTACGTGGTGTCGATCAAAGGGCCGCTGACCACTCCGGTCGGTGGCGGCATCCGTTCGCTCAACGTGGCGCTTCGCCAGCAGCTGGACCTGTATGTCTGCCTGCGCCCGGTGCTGTGGTTCCAGGGCGTGCCGAGCCCGGTCAAGAAGCCTGGCGATGTCGACATGGTGATTTTCCGCGAGAACTCGGAGGACATCTATGCCGGCATCGAGTGGAAGGCCGGTTCGCCCGAGGCGAACAAGGTGATCAAGTTCCTCAAGGAGGAAATGGGCGTCACCAAGATTCGTTTCGACCAGGACTGCGGTATCGGCGTCAAGCCGGTCTCCCGCGAGGGCACCAAGCGCCTGGTGCGCAAGGCGCTTCAATATGTAGTGGACAACGACCGCGAATCGCTGACCCTGGTGCACAAGGGCAACATCATGAAGTTCACCGAAGGGGCCTTCAAGGATTGGGGTTACGAGGTGGCCAGGGACGAGTTCGGTGCCGAGTTGCTCGATGGCGGCCCATGGATGAAGTTCAAGAATCCCAGGACCGGGCGCGAGGTTGTGGTCAAGGATGCCATCGCCGATGCCATGCTCCAGCAGATCCTGCTGCGCCCGGCCGAGTACGACGTGATCGCCACGCTCAACCTCAACGGTGACTACCTGTCCGATGCCCTGGCCGCGGAAGTGGGTGGTATCGGCATCGCGCCGGGGGCCAACCTGTCCGACACCGTGGCCATGTTCGAGGCCACCCACGGCACTGCGCCCAAGTATGCCGGTCAGGACAAGGTCAACCCGGGGTCGGTGATCCTGTCGGCGGAGATGATGCTGCGCCACATGGGCTGGACCGAGGCGGCCGACCTGATCATCAAGGGCACCAATGGCGCGATCGCCGCCAAGACCGTGACCTATGACTTCGCGCGGCTGATGGAAGGGGCCAGGCTGGTGAGCAGTTCAGGCTTCGGGGATGAGATGATCAAACATATGTGAGGGAATTGAAAACCGGCCGCCTGCAGAAGAGGCGGCCGGTTTTCGTGTGCCGGCAGAGAGCGAAGGTCAGGCTCGAGCGGGCTCGCTGGCGGTCTGGACTGTGGCCTTGGCCGCATCCTTGGCCGCATCCTTGGCTGCCTTGTCCTCTATGTTGACCGCATGCAGGCCCTTGGGGCCCTGGATGATATCGAAACTCACGACCTGACCGGCCTTGAGTGTCTTGTATCCGTCCATCTGGATGGCCGAGTAATGAGCGAAAAGGTCATCGGATTTACCTTCCTCGTTGATGAATCCGTAGCCCTTGGCATTGTTGAACCACTTGACTTTACCGCTTGCCATCCTTATGTCCCTCTGCAAAGGACTCCATCACTGGAGTATCATCCACTTCATCCGCATACGAACCATGCGAAAAATCTGGTTGACTGCGCGGATCTTTATCGACCACGGTGGGTTCTTATTGGTTGTAACACCGTTTTGCCGATAGTCAAGGTCAGCCAGTGCGCGCACTGGCGCCGGCCTGCGCGGTCAACCCACAACGTTAACCTGTCGATCATGATGAAATTCTTTCCATGCATGCACCTAGTGAGATTCGACTAACATTCAATCAGGATCGCCCGCAATCGAACGAGGACGACGGCTCAGGTCTTGCAGTACAGGAAGCCAAGCCGATCCTGCAGGCGCCACCGATGTACAAGGTGGTTTTGTTCAACGATGACTACACGCCGATGGATTTCGTCGTCGAAGTGCTCGAAACGTTCTTTAGTCTGAACCGCGAGCTGGCGACCAAGATCATGCTGACCGTCCATACCGAGGGGCGGGCAGTGTGCGGATTGTTTACCCGTGACATCGCCGAGACAAAGGCCATGCAGGTCAACCAATACGCCAGGGAAAGCCAGCATCCGCTACTCTGTGAAATCGAGAAGGACGGTTAATCGCCGACCATTTGGGTATGAGGTGAAGCTATGTTAAACCGCGAGCTCGAAGTCACCCTCAATCTTGCCTTCAAGGAGGCTCGTTCGAAGCGTCATGAGTTCATGACCGTCGAGCATCTGCTGCTTGCACTCCTTGACAATGAGGCTGCGGCGACCGTTCTGCGCGCCTGTGGCGCCAATCTCGACAAGCTCAAGCACGACCTGCAAGAGTTCATCGATTCCACTACACCCCTTATCCCCGTCAATGACGAAGACCGTGAAACCCAGCCGACCCTGGGCTTCCAGCGTGTGCTGCAGCGTGCCGTGTTCCACGTGCAGAGCTCTGGCAAGCGCGAGGTGACCGGCGCCAATGTGCTGGTGGCGATCTTCAGCGAACAGGAAAGCCAGGCCGTGTTCCTGCTCAAGCAGCAGAGCGTGGCCCGTATCGACGTGGTCAATTACATCGCCCATGGCATCTCCAAGGTACCGGGCCATGGCTCGCACAGTGAAAGCGACCAGGAAATGCAGGACGAGGAGGGCGGCGAAACCTCGTCTTCGAGCAACCCGCTGGACGCCTATGCCAGCAACCTCAACGAGCTGGCCCGCGCCGGCCGTATCGACCCGCTGGTAGGTCGCGAGCAGGAGGTCGAGCGCGTTGCGCAGATCCTCGCCCGTCGTCGCAAGAACAACCCGTTGCTGGTCGGCGAGGCTGGCGTGGGCAAGACGGCCATCGCCGAAGGCCTGGCCAAGCGTATCGTCGATGGCCAGGTGCCTGACCTGCTGGCGCAGAGCGTGGTGTATTCCCTCGATCTTGGTGCGCTGCTGGCCGGTACCAAGTACCGTGGCGATTTCGAAAAACGCTTCAAGGCATTGCTCGGCGAGCTGCGCAAGCGCCCGCAGGCGATCCTGTTCATCGACGAGATCCACACCATCATCGGCGCCGGTGCGGCGTCCGGCGGCGTGATGGATGCCTCGAACCTGCTCAAGCCCTTGCTGTCGTCCGGCGAGATCCGCTGCATCGGCTCGACCACGTTCCAGGAGTTTCGTGGCATCTTCGAGAAGGACCGTGCCCTGGCGCGGCGCTTCCAGAAGGTCGATGTCAGCGAACCTTCGGTCGAAGACACCGTCGGTATCCTGCGTGGTCTGAAGGGGCGATTCGAAAGCCATCACAACATCGAGTACAGCGACGAAGCGCTGCGCGCTGCTGCCGAGCTGGCCTCGCGCTACATCAACGATCGCCACATGCCTGACAAGGCCATCGACGTGATCGACGAGGCGGGTGCCTATCAGCGCCTGCAGCCTGAGGCCAACCGGGTCAAGCGCATCGACGTGCCGCAGGTCGAGGACATCGTCGCCAAGATCGCGCGGATTCCGCCGAAGCATGTCACCAGTTCCGACAAAGAGCTGCTGCGCAACCTGGAACGCGACCTGAAGCTGACCGTGTTCGGTCAGGATGCTGCCATCGACTCGCTGGCCACGGCCATCAAACTGTCCCGCGCCGGCCTCAAGGCACCGGACAAGCCGGTCGGTTCGTTCCTGTTCGCTGGCCCTACCGGCGTCGGCAAGACCGAAGCGGCGCGGCAGCTGGCCAAGGCCCTGGGTGTCGAGCTGGTGCGCTTCGACATGTCCGAATACATGGAGCGGCACACCGTGTCGCGCCTGATCGGTGCGCCGCCAGGCTATGTCGGGTTCGACCAGGGTGGCCTGCTGACCGAGGCCATCACCAAGCAGCCGCATTGCGTGTTGCTGCTCGACGAAATCGAGAAGGCCCACCCGGAAGTCTTCAACCTGCTGCTGCAGGTGATGGACCACGGCACGCTGACCGACAACAATGGGCGCAAGGCCGACTTCCGCAACGTGATCCTGATCATGACCACCAACGCCGGGGCTGAAACCGCGGCGCGGGCGTCGATCGGCTTCACTCACCAGGACCATGCGTCCGATGCCATGGACGTCATCCGCAAGAGCTTCACGCCAGAGTTCCGCAACCGCCTGGATACCATCATCCAGTTCGGCCGCCTGAGCCACGAGACGATCAAGAGCATCGTCGACAAGTTCCTCATCGAACTGCAGGCCCAGCTGGAAGACAAGCGCGTGTTGCTGGAAGTCAGCGATGCCGCACGCGGCTGGCTGGCGGCCTCGGGCTACGACGTGCAGATGGGTGCGCGGCCGATGGCGCGGCTTATCCAGGACAAGATCAAGCGGCCACTGGCCGAGGAGATCCTGTTTGGCGAGCTGGCCGAGCATGGGGGTGTGGTGCACATCGACCTGCGCGATGGCGAACTGGTGTTCGACTTCGAGACCACGGCCGAGGTGGCTTGAGCCAAGGGCCGCCTTGCGGCCCAATCGCCGGCGAGCCGGCTCCCACAGGTCCTGTAGGAGCCAGCTTGCTGGCGATTGGGCTGCACAGCAGCCCCTTGCAATTTCCAAGGCACAAAAAAGCCCGGCACATGGCCGGGCTTTTTCATGGCTGGAGCTTAGCGCGCACGGTAGGTGATGCGGCCCTTGCTCAGGTCGTAGGGCGTCAGCTCGACGCGGACCTTGTCGCCAGTGAGAATGCGGATGTAGTTCTTGCGCATCTTTCCGGAGATGTGCGCGGTTACGACGTGCCCGTTTTCCAACTCCACGCGGAACATGGTGTTGGGCAGGGTGTCGACGACAGTACCTTCCATTTCGAAGCTGTCTTCTTTCGACATGCAGTTGAGCCCTCGGTATCCAGTGTAGGCCCGACGCATATCCGCACCGGGCAAAAAAGTGGCGTGGATTATGCCCGAAAAGAGTGTGTCAAGCCAATGCTTTCAGTTGAGGGTGACCCAGCGCTGGTTGATCAGCAATTCGATGGGGCGGTACTGGGTCTTGTAGTTCATCTTCTTGCAGTTCTTGATCCAGTAGCCGAGGTACACCGCCTCCAGGTCCTGCCTGAGCGCTTCGGTGATCTGCCAGAGGATGGCGAAACGCCCCAGGCTGCGCCGCTCTTCATCGGGCTCGTAGAAGGTGTAGACCGCGGACAGGCCATTGGGCAGCAGGTCGCACACCGCCACGGCCAGCAGCCGCCCGGCCAGGCGGAACTCGTAGAACCAGCAGAACGGCAGGTCGCGCACCAGGAAGGTGGAAAACTGGTCGCGACTCGGCGGGTACATGTCGCCATCGGCGTGGCGGGTCTCGATGTAGCGCCGGTACAGGTCGAAGTACTCTTCCTTGAATGCCGGGCGCGCGGCCGTCACGGTGAGGTCGGCATTGCGCTTGAGGATGCGCCGCTGCTGGCGGTTGGGAATAAAGCGCGCCGCCGGGATGCGGGCCGGAACGCAGGCATTGCAGTTCTGGCAGTGCGGCCGATACAGGTGGTCGCCGCTACGTCGAAAACCCATCTCCGACAGGTCGGCGTAGACATGCACATCCATTGGCTGGCTGGGGTCGAGGAACAGGGTAGTCGCCTGCTCGTCCGGCAGGTAGCTGCAGGAATGGGGCTGAGTGGCATAGAACTTCAACCGCGCCAACTCTGTCATGATCGACCCCTTCGGTGAGACGTTGCATTAAGTGTAAGCCAGCTGAGAAAACTCGCCTAGGTCAGCCAGGTGGCGCCGTTGGGCTGGTCGAGGTGCTGCACGAGGTACTCGGCGAAGCGCGCACGGCTGATGGCGCGGGCGCCAAGGCTGTGCAGGTGGTTGGTCGGCATCTGGCAGTCGATCAGCACGAAGCCTGCGTCACGCAGGTGTTCGACGAGGGTCACGAAGCCGACCTTGGAGGCGTTGTCGGCGCGGCTGAACATCGACTCGCCGAAGAACAGTCGGCCCATGGCCAGGCCATAGAGCCCGCCGACCAGTTCACCGTCATGGCGTACCTCCACTGAGTGGGCGATGCCGCGACGGTGCAGCTCGCAGTAGGTATCGCGCATGGTGTCGGTGATCCAGGTGCCGTCGGCATAGTCGCGGGGTGCAGCGCAGGCGGCGATCACGGCCGCGAAGTCGGTGTCGAAGCTGACCTGATAGCGCCCCTGGCGCATCAGCTTGGCCAGCGAGCGCGAGACGTGCAGTTCGTCCGGGAACAGCACGGTGCGCGGGTCGGGTGACCACCACAGGATGGGCTGGCCGTCCTGGTACCAGGGGAAGCAGCCATGGCGATAGGCCTGCACCAGGCGATCGGGGCTCAGGTCTCCGCCGGCAGCGAGCAAACCGTTGGGGTCGTGCAGGGCCTTTTCCAGGGGCGGGAAGGTCAGCGAGTCGCGAGTCAGCCAGGTGAGCATGGTCTATCGTGCGGTGGGGGAGGGGAGAGGGCAGCATGGCGCGAGCGTAAAGCAGGGTCAATCTCTTTGCCCTGGCGGGCCGCACGGCCGGCATTTTCCTGCACATTCATGAAGGCGCAGGCACCGTCGGGCACATTTGCTGTCACACCTGTGCAAAAACACAGCATAAGCCTTTGTCACAAAAGAAAATGCGTGCTCAAATTGCAGGTATACGAAAGTCGCCCCCAGCCAGCTCCATACGGCGTGCCGCCATGGCGGCCGGCGGGCAGTAATGTTAAAAGTAGGGGTTCATTGGCCAGACACAGGCCGATCACTACTGGACGCGCAGCACGCGCAGGAATAGACGCGTTTTGAAGAAATCCACCGCAACTCCAGCTCCTTTGCCAGTGCCCCTGTGGCGGCAGCAGCTGCATTACCGCCTCAAGGAGGGTGCGTTGATCGCTGTCGGCGCCCTGTGCCTGTACCTGTGGATGGCACTGCTGACCTACGACACCTCCGATCCGGGCTTCAGCCACACCAGCAACGCCGAGCAGGTGCAGAACGCCGCCGGGCGTGCCGGTGCATACTTCGCCGACATCCTGTTCATGGTGCTTGGCTATTTCGCCTACATCTTCCCGCTGCTGCTGGCGATCAAGACCTGGCAGATCTTCCGCGAACGCCACCAGCCCTGGCAGTGGAGCGGCTGGCTGTTCTCCTGGCGATTGATCGGCCTGGTGTTCCTGGTGCTCTCCGGTGCAGCCCTGGCGCATATCCATTTCCACCCTCCGGCCAGCCTGCCGTTCTCGGCTGGCGGCGCCCTGGGCGAAAGCCTCGGCGACCTCGCGCGCAACTTGCTCAACGTGCAGGGCAGCACGCTGATGTTCATCGCCCTGTTCCTGTTCGGCCTGACCGTGTTCACCGACCTGTCCTGGTTCAAGGTGATGGACATGACCGGCAAGATCACCCTCGACCTGTTCGAGCTGGTGCAGGGTGCGGCCAATCGCTGGTGGGAAGCACGCAACGAGCGCAAGCGCCTTGAGGCGCAGCTGCGCGAGGTCGACGAGCCGCGTTTCGACCCCGCGCCCATGGCTGCCGAGAAACGCGAGCCGATCAAGCCGCAGCCACAGCCGCGTGAGCGCATCGTCGAGCGCGATGAAGCACCGGCTCGTCCGGTCGTGCCGCGTGAACCTGTGGTGCCGCGCGAGACTGTGGTTGCACGTGAGACCGTGGCGCCGCGCGAGACCGTGGTACCCCGCGAGCAACCTGCGGCGCCGGTGATCATGCCGCCTGCGCTGAAGGCCCCGGAGCCAAGCAAGCGGGTGATGAAAGAGAAACAGACGCCGCTGTTCGTCGACAGCGCCGTGGAAGGCACCCTGCCGTCGATCTCCATTCTGGACCCGGCCGAAGAGAAGAAGATCGAGTACTCGCCGGAATCGCTGGCCGGTGTCGGCCAGCTGCTGGAAATCAAGCTCAAGGAATTCGGCGTGGAGGTCGCGGTGGACTCCATCCACCCGGGCCCGGTGATCACCCGTTACGAAATCCAGCCGGCAGCCGGGGTCAAGGTCAGCCGTATCGCCAACCTGGCCAAGGACCTTGCACGCTCCCTGGCGGTGACCAGCGTGCGTGTGGTCGAGGTCATTCCCGGCAAGACCACCGTCGGTATCGAGATCCCCAACGAGAACCGCCAGATGGTGCGCTTCTCCGAAGTGCTGGCGACGCCGCAGTACGATGAACAGAAGTCGCCGGTCACCCTGGCCCTGGGCCACGACATCGGCGGCAAGCCGGTGATCACCGACCTTGCCAAGATGCCGCACCTGTTGGTGGCCGGTACCACCGGTTCCGGTAAGTCGGTGGGTGTGAACGCGATGATCCTGTCGATCCTGTTCAAGTCCAGCCCCGAAGACGCACGGCTGATCATGATCGACCCGAAGATGCTCGAGCTGTCGATCTACGAAGGCATCCCGCACCTGCTGTGCCCGGTGGTCACCGACATGAAGGACGCCGCCAACGCGCTGCGCTGGAGCGTGGCCGAGATGGAGCGGCGCTACAAGCTGATGGCCGCCATGGGCGTGCGTAACCTGGCCGGCTTCAACCGTAAGATCAAGGACGCCCAGGAAGCCGGCGAGATCATCCATGACCCGCTGTACCGCCGCGAGAGCATGGACGACGAGCCGCCCGCGCTGAAGACCCTGCCGACCATCGTGGTGGTGGTCGACGAATTCGCCGACATGATGATGATCGTCGGCAAGAAGGTCGAAGAGCTGATCGCCCGTATCGCACAGAAGGCGCGGGCTGCCGGTATCCACCTGATCCTTGCTACCCAGCGCCCGTCGGTGGACGTGATCACCGGCCTGATCAAGGCCAACATCCCGACCCGCATGGCGTTCCAGGTGTCGAGCAAGATCGACTCGCGGACCATCATCGACCAGGGCGGTGCCGAGCAGCTGCTGGGCCACGGTGACATGCTGTACATGCCGCCCGGCACCAGCCTGCCGATCCGTGTGCACGGTGCGTTCGTCTCCGACGATGAAGTGCACCGCACGGTCGAGGCGTGGAAGCTGCGTGGCGCACCGGACTATAACGACGACATCCTCAATGGCGTGGAAGAGGCCGGCAGCGGCTTCGATGGCGGCGGCGGTGGTGGCGATGGTGACGATGCCGAAACCGATGCCCTGTATGATGAGGCCGTGCAGTTCGTGCTGGAAAGCCGCCGCGCTTCCATCTCGGCCGTGCAGCGCAAGCTGAAGATCGGCTACAACCGCGCTGCGCGGATGATCGAGTCGATGGAAATGGCCGGTGTGGTCACCCCGATGAACAGCAACGGCTCGCGGGAAGTGATTGCCCCGGGCGGCCCGCGCGACTGATGAACACCTTGCCGGGCGCCAACGGTGGCGCCCGGCTTTTTCAATGCTCAATGAGGATTCCCATGCGCGCGATTCGCATGCTGTTGGTTTCTGCCCTGACCCTGGGCTCGGTTACTGCTTATGCCGGTGAGCAAGACGTACAACGCCTGACCCAGTTGCTGGAAAAATCCCAGACCATCGAGGCCAACTTCTCCCAGCTGACCCTGGACGCCGGCGGCACCAGCCTGCAGGAAACGTCCGGCAAGATGACCGTGAAGCGTCCGGGCCTGTTCTACTGGCACACCAATGCACCGCAAGAGCAGGTGGTGGTGTCCGACGGCAAGAACGTCACCCTGTGGGACCCGGACCTGGAGCAGGCGACCATCAAGAAGCTCGATCAGCGCTTGAACCAGACCCCGGCGCTGCTGCTCTCCGGTGACGTGTCGAAGATCAGCCAGAGCTTCGACATCACCTCCAAGGAGCAGGGCGAAGTGATGGACTTCACCCTCAAGCCGAAGACCAAGGACACCTTGTTCGACTCGCTGCGCGTGTCGTTCCGCAAGGGCCTGATCAACGACATGCAGCTGGTCGACAGCGTTGGCCAGCGTACCAACATCCTGTTCAATGGCGTGAAGGCCAACCAGGCGGTACCGGACAGCCAGTTCAAGTTCGACATCCCCAAAGGCGCGGACGTCATCAAGGAGTAAGCAGAGCGCACCATGGACCTGTTTCGAAGCGAACCCGTTGCCCAGCCCCTCGCTGCTCGCCTGCGCCCGTCCAACCTGGACGAGTACGTCGGCCAGGAGCACCTGCTGGCGCGCGGCAAACCGCTGCGCGAGGCGCTGGAGCAGGGTGCGCTGCACTCGATGATCTTCTGGGGGCCGCCGGGGGTGGGCAAGACCACCCTCGCGCGGTTGCTGGCGCAGTTTTGCGATGCGCACTTCGAGACGGTGTCGGCGGTGCTGGCCGGGGTCAAGGAGATCCGCCAGGCCGTTGAAGTGGCCAAGCAGCAGGCCGGCCAGTATGGCCGGCGCACCATCCTGTTCGTCGACGAAGTGCACCGCTTCAACAAGTCCCAGCAAGATGCCTTCCTGCCCTACGTGGAGGACGGCACGCTGCTGTTCATCGGCGCCACTACCGAGAACCCGTCGTTCGAGCTGAACAACGCGTTGCTGTCGCGGGCGCGGGTGTACGTGCTCAAGAGTCTCGACGAAGCGGCGCTGCGCAAGCTGGTCAATCGCGCGCTGACCGAGGAGCGCGGGCTGGGCAAACGCAACCTGCGCGTCGGTGACGACGCCTTCAAGATGCTCATGGCCGCCGCCGATGGCGATGGCCGGCGCATGCTCAATTTCCTCGAGAACGCGTCCGACCTGGCCGAAGATGGCGGCGAGATCGCCGTCGAGTTGCTGCAAAGCCTGCTGGGCGACAGCCGCCGGCGCTTCGACAAGGGTGGCGAGGCCTTCTACGACCAGATTTCCGCGCTGCACAAATCGGTGCGCGGCTCCAATCCCGATGCCGCGCTGTACTGGTTCGCGCGCATGCTCGACGGCGGCTGCGACCCGCTGTACATCGCCCGCCGCGTGGTGCGCATGGCCAGCGAAGATATCGGCAACGCCGACCCTCGTGCGCTGAGCCTGTGCCTGGCCGCCTGGGACGTGCAGGAGCGCCTGGGCAGCCCGGAAGGTGAACTGGCGGTGGCCCAGGCCATCACCTACATCGCCTGCGCACCGAAGAGCAACGCCGTGTACATGGGCTTCAAGACCGCCTTGCGCGAGGCAGCCGAGCACGGCTCGCTCGAGGTGCCGCTGCACCTGCGCAACGCGCCGACCAAGCTGATGAAGCAACTGGGCTATGGCGATGAATACCGCTACGCCCACGATGAGCCCGATGCCTATGCCGCCGGCGAAGACTACTTCCCCGAACAGCTCGAACCACGTCCGTATTACCAGCCGGTGCCCCGTGGCCTGGAACTGAAGATCGGCGAAAAGCTGCGCCATCTGCACGAGCTTGACCGCAACAGCCCCAGGCAACGGAGAAAACCGTGATCGCACTCATCGCCGCCGTCAGCGCGGGCGGTATCGCCGGCACCTTGTTGCGTTTCGCCACCGCGAACTGGGTCGCGGCCAACTGGCCACGGCATTTCTACCTCGGTACGCTGGCCGTCAACCTGGTCGGCTGCCTGCTGATCGGCTTGCTCTACGGCCTGTTCCTGCACAAACCGCTGGCTCCCGTGGAGCTGCGCGCAGGCCTGATCGTCGGCTTCCTGGGCGGCCTGACGACGTTTTCCTCCTTTTCGCTCGATACCGTGCGCCTCATGGAAAGTGGGCAGGTGCCCCTGGCCGTGGGCTATACCGGTATTAGCGTGATGGGCGGGCTTCTGGCCACCTGGGCCGGCCTGTCCCTGACCCGACTCTGAACCAACCTTTATACATAACGAGAGAACGACATGCTCGATTCCAAACTGTTACGCGGCCAACTCCAGGAAGTGGCTGACCGCCTCGCCTCCCGTGGCTTCAGCCTGGATGTCGCGCGCATCGAATCACTGGAAGAACGCCGCAAGGCGGTACAGACCCGTACCGAGCAGTTGCAGGCCGAGCGTAACGCCCGCTCCAAGTCGATCGGCCAGGCCAAGGCCAAAGGCGAGGACATCGCGCCGCTGATGGCCGACGTCGAGCGCATGGCCAACGAACTGGCGGCTGGCAAGGTCGAGCTGGACGGCATCCAGGCTGAGCTGGACGGCATCCTGCTGACCATCCCCAACCTGCCGGACGCCAGCGTACCGGTCGGTGCCAGCGAAGACGACAACGTCGAAGTGCGCCGCTGGGGTACGCCGCAAGCCTTCGACTTCGAGATCAAGGACCACGTCGCCCTGGGCGAAGTCAGCGGTGGCCTGGACTTCGAAGCCGCGGCCAAGCTGTCCGGTGCCCGCTTCGCCGTGCTGCGTGGACCGGTGGCCCGCCTGCACCGTGCCCTGGCGCAGTTCATGATCAACCTGCACACCGGCGAGCACGGCTACGAGGAGCACTACACCCCGTACCTGGTGCAGGCCCCGGCTCTGCAAGGCACCGGCCAGTTGCCGAAGTTCGAGGAAGACCTGTTCAAGATCAGCCGCGAAGGCGAAGCCGACTTCTACCTGATCCCGACGGCCGAAGTGTCGCTGACCAACCTGGTTGCCGACCAGATCCTCGACGCCAAGCAGCTGCCGCTCAAGCTGGTCGCCCACACCCCGTGCTTCCGCAGTGAAGCCGGCGCGTCCGGCCGCGACACCCGCGGCATGATCCGCCAGCATCAGTTCGACAAGGTCGAGATGGTGCAGATCGTCGAACCGTCCAAGTCGATGGAAGCCCTGGAGGGCCTGACTGCCAACGCCGAGCGCGTATTGCAGCTGCTGGAACTGCCGTATCGCGTGTTGGCCCTGTGCACTGGCGACATGGGCTTCGGCGCCGTGAAGACCTACGACCTGGAAGTGTGGGTGCCGAGCCAGGACAAGTACCGCGAAATCAGCTCCTGCTCCAACTGCGGCGACTTCCAGGCCCGCCGCATGCAGGCCCGCTGGCGCAACCCGGAAACCGGCAAGCCTGAGCTGGTGCACACCCTGAATGGCTCCGGCCTGGCAGTGGGTCGTACCCTGGTGGCGGTGCTGGAGAACTACCAGCAGGCCGACGGTTCGATCCGCGTGCCGGAAGTGCTCAAGCCGTACATGGGTGGTGTCGAGGTCATCCGCTAAATGGATTACCTGCCGCTGTTCCACAAGCTGCAAGGCGGCCGCGTGCTGGTCGTCGGCGGCGGTGAAATCGCCTTGCGCAAGGCGCGCCTGCTGGCCGATGCCGGTGCCGCGTTGCGTGTGGTGGCGCCGGACGTCGATGGCCAGCTGGCCGCGTTGGCCCGTGAGGGTGGCGGCGAAGTCCTGGTGCGTGGCTACCAGGCGGCCGACCTGGTCGGTTGCCGGCTGGTGATCGCGGCAACCGACGACCCTGGGCTCAATGCCCAGGTGTCGGCCGATGCGCAGGCGCTGAGCCTGCCGGTCAACGTGGTGGACGCGCCTGCCCTGTGCACGGTGATCTTCCCGGCGATCGTCGACCGCTCGCCCTTGGTGGTGGCAGTCTCCAGCGGCGGTGACGCCCCGGTGCTGGCGCGCCTGATCCGCGCCAAGCTGGAGGCCTGGATTCCGTCGGCCTATGGTGAACTGGCCGGGTTGGCTGCGCGCTTTCGCGACAAGGTCAAGGCGTTGTACCCGGACGTCAACCAGCGCCGTGGGTTCTGGGAAACCGTGTTCCAGGGGCCGGTTGCCGAACGCCAGTTGGCGGGGCAGGGCGCAGAGGCTGAAAAGCTGCTGCAGGCCATGGTCGACGGCGCGCCGGTGCAGCAGGGCGGTGAGGTGTATCTGGTGGGTGCAGGGCCGGGCGACCCGGACCTGCTGACCTTCCGGGCCTTGCGCCTGATGCAGCAAGCCGATGTGGTGCTGTACGACCGCCTGGTGGCTCCCGCGATCATCGAGATGTGCCGGCGCGATGCCGAGCGTATCTATGTGGGCAAGCGCCGCGCTGACCATGCCGTGCCACAGGACCAGATCAACCGCCTGCTGGTCGACCTGGCGCAGCAGGGCAAGCGTGTGCTGCGCCTGAAGGGAGGCGATCCGTTCATCTTCGGCCGGGGTGGCGAAGAGATCGAGGAGCTGGCCGAGCATGGCATCCCGTTCCAGGTGGTGCCGGGCATTACCGCGGCCAGTGGGTGTTCCGCTTACGGCGGTATTCCACTGACTCACCGCGACTATGCCCAGTCGGTGCGGTTCGTCACCGGGCACCTCAAGGACGGGACCAGCAACCTGCCTTGGGATGACCTCGTCGCTCCGGCGCAGACCCTGGTGTTCTACATGGGCTTGGTGGGGTTGCCGACCATCTGTGCCGAGCTGATTCGTCATGGTCGCGCGGCCAGCACGCCAGCGGCGCTGGTGCAGCAGGGCACGACGCGTAATCAGCGGGTGTTTACCGGGACGCTGGCGGATTTGCCAGCGTTGGTGGCACAGCATGAAGTGCATGCGCCGACCCTGGTGATCGTCGGGGAAGTGGTGCAGTTGCGCGAGAAACTGGCCTGGTTCGAAGGTTCGCAGCAGGACTGAAGCCGTTGGGGCCGCTTTGCGGCCCATCG
>NZ_BBIV01000060.1 GCF_000730665.1 Pseudomonas plecoglossicida NBRC 103162 = DSM 15088 | reverse complement strand
ACAGGATTTGTAGCACTGCGGTCTATTGTGGGAGCCGGCTCGCCGGCGATTGGCCCTATAATTCAACCTTGACCTTCAATCCGTACCCAGCCATGTCCTGCAATCGCCACAAGATCCAGTTCCTGCGCGAACTCATCCCCTCCTTCGAGTGCGAGCCCGGCTGCCACGACTGCTGCGGCCCGGTGACCACCTCAGTAGAAGAAATGGCCCGCTTGCCGCGTAAGACCCAGGCCGAACAGGACGCCGCGCTTGAGCGCCTGGACTGCGTACACCTTGGCCCCAATGGCTGCACGGTCTACCAGGAGCGGCCGATGATCTGCCGCCTGTTCGGCACCACGCCCAGCCTGGCGTGCCCGCGTGGCCGTGGCCCTGAACAGATGATCGAGCCACAGGCCGAGCTGATCGTTCACCGGTTCATTGCCAGCACCCGCCAGGTACTGGTCTAGGGTCAGTCCGGGATCGGCAGGCAGAGGCTCTCCTTTACCTCCTCCATGACGATGTAGCTCTTCGATTCGCGCACGTGCGGCAGCTTCAGCAGGATGTCGCCGAGCAGCTTGCGGTACGAGGCCATCTCCGAAATCCGCGCTTTCACCAGGTAGTCGAAATCGCCCGATACCAGGTGGCATTCCAGTACATGGGGCAGCTTGAGCACCGCACGGCGGAACTCCTCGAAGGTGTCGCCGGACTTGTAGTCCAGGCTGATTTCCACGAACACCAGCAGGCTGCCCTTAAGGTGCTGCGGATTGAGCCGGGCGTTGTAGCCCATGATGATGCCCTCGCGCTCCAGGCGGCGTACGCGCTCGGTGCAAGGGGTGGTGGAAAGCCCAACTTTCTCGCCCAGTTCGGTGAAGGAAATGCGCCCGTCATTCTGCAGGATCCGCAGGATGTTGCGGTCGATCTTGTCCAGTTCACGCTTGCTCTGGTGCTGGGTTCTCATAGGGGATGCCCCTCCGTGAAAGGCGTTTTTGCCGAGAATTCTCGCCAAATATAGGCTTTTATATAGTGAATTGCACTGGTCTTGAATTCATATACTGCGCGCATCCATGCCATATCAACAAAATTTGCGGTAAGCCGCGTACGAGGGATAAACGATGCGAGTTCTGGTACTTGGTAGCGGTGTGATCGGAACCGCCAGTGCCTATTATCTGGCCAGGCAAGGTTTCGAAGTGACCGTGGTCGATCGCCAGCCGGCGGTGGCCATGGAGACGAGCTTCGCCAACGCAGGCCAGATCTCGCCCGGCTATGCCTCGCCGTGGGCCGCCCCAGGCGTACCGCTGAAGGCCATCAAGTGGCTGCTCGAGCGCCACGCGCCTCTGGCCATCAAGCTCACCGGCGATGTCGACCAGTACCTGTGGATGGCGCAGATGCTGCGCAACTGCACCGCCAGCCGTTACGCGGTGAACAAGGAGCGCATGGTGCGCCTGTCCGAGTACAGCCGCGACTGCCTCGACGAGCTGCGTGCCGAAACCGGCATCGCCTACGAGAACCGCAGCCTGGGCACTACCCAGCTGTTCCGCACCCAGGCCCAGGTGGATGCCGCGGCCAAGGACATCGCCGTGCTCGAACAGTCCGGCGTGCCCTACGAGCTGCTCGACCGCGACGGCATCGCCCGCGTCGAACCGGCCCTGGCCGGCGTCAAGGACATCCTGGCCGGCGCCCTGCGCCTGCCCAACGACCAGACCGGCGACTGCCAGCTGTTCACCACCAAGCTCGCCGACATGGCCCTGAAGCTGGGCGTCGAATTCCGCTTCGGCCAGGACATCCAGCGCCTGGACTTCGCCGGCGACCGTATCAATGGCGTGTGGATCGACGGCAAGCTGGAAACCGCCGACCGCTACGTGCTGGCGCTGGGCAGCTACTCGCCGCAGATGCTCAAGCCGCTGGGCATCAAGGCCCCGGTGTATCCGCTCAAGGGTTACTCGCTGACCGTGCCGATCACCAACGCCGACATGGCCCCGACGTCGACCATTCTCGACGAGACCTACAAGGTCGCCATCACCCGTTTCGACAACCGCATTCGTGTCGGTGGCATGGCGGAGATCGCCGGTTTTGACCTGTCGCTGAACCCTGCCCGGCGCGAAACGCTGGAGATGATCGTCAACGACCTTTATCCTCGCGGCGGCGACCTGAGCCAGGCGAGCTTCTGGACCGGCCTGCGCCCGGCCACCCCGGACGGCACGCCGATCGTCGGTGCCACCGCGTTCCGCAACCTGTTCCTGAACACCGGCCACGGT
The DNA here is from genome assembly GCF_000730665.1 of Pseudomonas plecoglossicida NBRC 103162 = DSM 15088. Taxonomy (GTDB): domain Bacteria; phylum Pseudomonadota; class Gammaproteobacteria; order Pseudomonadales; family Pseudomonadaceae; genus Aquipseudomonas; species Aquipseudomonas plecoglossicida. The sequence goes on along the minus strand of NZ_BBIV01000060.1, from coordinate 22,057 downwards.
ACGCTGGGCTGGACCATGGCCTGCGGTTCCGGTCGCCTGCTGGCCGACCTGATTGCGCGCAAGAAGCCGCAGATCAGTGCCGAAGGCCTGGACATTTCCCGTTACGGCAACAGCCGGGAAGTGACCAAGCACGGTCAGCCGTCGCCTGCGCACCAGCAATAAGATTGCCAGGTCCGGCCTCATCGCCGGCTTGCCGGCGATGAACCCAACACTGTTTTCAACCTGAACCACCATAAGGCTGCCGCCATGCGTCCCGCCCGCGCCCTGATCGACCTCCAGGCCCTGCGCCACAACTACCGTCTGGCCCGCGAACTGACCGGCGCCAAAGCCCTCGCCGTGATCAAGGCCGATGCCTATGGCCACGGCGCCGTGCGTTGCGCCCTGGCCCTGGAAACCGAAGCCGACGGCTTTGCGGTGGCCTGCATCGAAGAGGCGCTGGAGCTGCGCGCGGCGGGCATCAAGGCCCCGGTACTGTTGCTCGAAGGCTTTTTCGAAGCCAGCGAACTGGCCCTGATTGCCGAGCATGACCTGTGGTGCGTGGTGCATTCGCTGTGGCAGCTCGACGCCATCGAGAAGACCCAGCTGAGCAAGCCGCTGACGGTCTGGCTCAAGCTCGATAGCGGCATGCACCGGGTTGGCCTGCATCCGAAGGATTATCACGATGCCTACCAGCGACTGCTGGCCAGCGGCAAGGTTTCGCGCATCGTGCTGATGAGCCACTTCGCCCGCGCCGACGAACTGGAAGCCGACGCCACCGCCCAGCAGATCGCCGTGTTCGAGGCCGCCCGCCAAGGCCTGGCCGCCGAATGCAGCCTGCGCAACTCGCCCGGTGTGCTGGCCTGGCCGCAAGCCCCGAGCGACTGGGTACGCCCCGGCATCATGCTGTATGGGGCCACGCCGTTCGAGGTCGAACAGGCCCAGGCCGAGCGTTTGCAGCCGGTCATGACCCTGCAATCGCGGGTGATCAGCGTGCGTGAACTGCCAGCCGGCGAACCGGTGGGCTATGGCGCCAGGTTCATCAGCCCACGGCCGACCCGTGTCGGCGTGGTCGCCATGGGTTATGCCGATGGCTACCCGCGCCAGGCGCCCACCGGCACGCCGGTGATGGTCGCTGGCAAGCGCACCCAGCTGATCGGGCGCGTCTCCATGGACATGCTGTGCATCGACCTGACCGACGTGCCCGAGGCGACCATCGGCAGCCCGGTCGAACTGTGGGGCAAGCATGTGCTGGCCAGCGAAGTGGCGATGCATGCCGGGACCATTCCTTACCAGATCTTCTGCAACCTGAAGCGGGTGCCGCTGGACTATTACGGCGAATAAGGCGCCGAAGCGGACAGTGTGCGGGGCGGTGTGTTGTAAATACTGAACGGCATTGCCATGATATCGTTCACATCCACCCCCATCCCACCGTTTCAGGAGGCTCCAGCTTTGGACGTCGGCGAACGACTGCAAGCCATCCGCAAGCTCAAGGGCCTGTCCCAGCGTGAACTCGCCAAGCGTGCGGGTGTGACCAACAGCACCATCTCGATGATCGAGAAAAACAGCGTGAGCCCTTCGATCAGCTCGCTGCGCAAGGTGCTGAGCGGTATCCCCATGTCAATGGTCGAGTTCTTCTCGGTCGAGCTGGAGCCGCAAAGCCCTACCCAGATCGTCTACAAGGCCAATGAGCTGATCGACATCTCGGACGGCGCGGTGACCATGAAGCTGGTGGGCAAGTCGCATCCCAACCGCGCGATCGCGTTCCTCACCGAGGTTTATCCTCCAGGCGCCGACACCGGGTCGGAGATGCTCACCCACGACGGTGAAGAGACCGGCATCCTGCTTGAAGGCCGGCTCGAACTGGTGGTGGGTAACGAGATCTTCATTCTCGAGGAAGGCGACAGCTACTATTTCGAAAGCACCCGGCCGCATCGCTTTCGCAACCCGTTCGACCAGCCTGCCCGGCTGATCAGCGCGGCCACACCGTCGAATTTTTGATCCAGCGCAGTGCATTGCTTTTGCAATACCCCTTTCCTGAGTGGGGTCGTTTCACGGCCTCCAGGTTGCCGCTATACTTTTCAACGCTCGCATTACCGTGGCCGCGGGCGTGATTAGCCACCATGAGGGTGTTCGCGTGAACCAAATCAAGAAGATGCTGGCCGTACCAGCAGCCGTATTCGCCCTTTGGGCAATGAGCGCAACCGCAGCGACCAACGATGAACTTGCCAAACGCCTCGAGCCGGTTGGCCAGGTGTGTGTCCAGGGCCAGGAGTGCAAAGGCATGGAAGTGGCCGCCGCAGCGGGCGGTGGCGGCGCCAAGACGCCGGATGAAATCATCGCCAAGCATTGCAATGCCTGCCATGGCAGCGGCCTGCTGGGTGCGCCGAAGATCGGTGACACGGCGGCGTGGAAGGAACGTGCTGATCATCAGGGTGGGCTCGACGGCATCCTGGCCAAGGCCATTACCGGCCTCAATGCCATGCCGCCGAAAGGCACCTGTGCCGACTGCTCGGATGACGACCTGAAAGGGGCGATCAAGAAGATGTCCGGGCTTTGAGCCACCCTTGAATTGCACGAGGCCCGCCTTTTTTGGCGGGCTTTGTTTTTGTATTGTTTCTCCTGGCCTCATCGAACCCTGTGGGAGCCGGCTTGCCGGCGATAGGGCCGGTGCAGGCAACCAACCCGCTTGCCCCATGTCCAACCCCTGAACCCATGGAAGACGCAGGAGGCCAAGATGCATCTCTGCTCCATCGATCAGGCTGTCGAGCATGTCCTGTCGCACCTGCCGGCCCACATCCACATGGGCCTGCCGCTGGGCCTGGGCAAACCCAATGCCTTCGTCAATGCGCTCTACGCCCGAGTGCGCGAGTTGCCCGAACGGCGGCTGACCATCTACACCGCCTTGTCGCTCGGCCGCCCGCCACTGGGCGATGGCCTGCAGCGGCGCTTCCTCGAACCCTTCGTCGAACGCGTGTTCGCCGACTACGAAGAGCTCGAATACCTCGCGGACCTGCGGGCCGACCGCCTGCCAGCGAACATCCGCATCGAGCAGTTCTTCATGCAGCCCGGCAGCCTGCTGCACAGCGAGGCCGCGCAGCAGGACTACGTCAGCAGCAACTACAGCCACGCGGCCCGCGACATCAATGCCAAGGGCCTGAACCTGGTCGCCCAGCTGGTCGCCGCTACACCGGAAAGGCCCGTCCACCTGAGCCTGGCCTGCAACCCTGACATCACCCTCGACCTGCAACCGATGATCGCCAAGCGCCGCGCAGCTGGAGAAACCATCCTCATGCTCGGCCAGGTTCATGCCGATCTGCCCTACATGCCGGGCGATGCGCAAGTGCCGATCGACGCGTTCGACCTGCTGATCGACCAGGTGGAGCAACGGCGGCTGTTCTCCACCCCGAACATTCCGGTCACCACCCAGGACCATTGCATCGGTCTGCATGCCAGCACCCTGGTGCGCGACGGTGGCACCTTGCAGATCGGCATTGGCGCCATGGGCGATGCGGTGGCTGCCGCGCTGTTGGCGCGTCATGCAGAGAATGCGGGTTACCGGGCATTGCTGGACGAATTGGACGTGGGCCCGTGGCAGGCCCTGATTGCCCGGGAGGGTGGTCTGCAGCCTTTTGCGCAAGGCCTGTACGGCTGCAGCGAAATGTTCGTCAACGGCCTGCTGGCGCTGGCCGAAGCCGGCGTGGTGCGGCGGCCGGCTGACGAGCAGGGCACGCTGGTGCACGGAGGCTTCTTCCTCGGCCCACAAGCGTTCTACCGACGCCTGCGCGAGATGTCGCTGGAGCAGCGCGCGCGTTACGTCATGACGCGCATCAGCTTCATCAACGAGCTGTACGGGCAGGAGGCACTCAAGCGCTCTCAACGCCTCGATGCACGGTTCCTCAACACGGTGTTCGGCATGACCCTACTCGGCGCGGGGGTGGCCGACCAGCTCGAAGACGGGCGTGTGCTGAGCGGTGTCGGCGGGCAGTACAACTTCGTCGCCCAGGGCCACGCGCTGGAAGGCGGGCGCTCGATCCTGCTGCTGCGCAGCTGGCGCGAGGCAGGGGGCGAGGTGAGCTCCAACCTGTTCTGGCAGTACGGCCACTGCACCATTCCCCGGCACCTGCGCGATATCGTGATAACCGAGTACGGCATCGCCGACCTGCGTGGGCAGACCGACAGCGAGGTGATCGCGCGGCTGCTGGCGGTCAGTGACTCGAGATTCCAGGGTGAATTGATCGAGCAGGCCAAGAAAGCCGGCAAGCTGGCAGGGAGTTTCCAGCTGGATGCGCGGTTTGCCGACAACACGCCCGAGCGGCTTGAAGCGGTACGGGCTCGACATGCGCAGCTGTTCCCGGAGTACCCGTTGGGAACGGACTTCACGGCTGATGAGCAGGCGCTGTTTCGGGCGCTGAACTGGTTGAAGAGCAAGTTCAAGCTGAGCGAAGTGCTGGAGCTGGGCAAGGCGGCACTGGATGCGCCAGGGCCCGAGGGGTATGCGGCGCCGTTGGCGCGGATGAATCTGGCAGAGCCGCAGGGGCTGAAGGAGGAGCTTTACCAGCGATTGCTGCTGGCGGGATTGGCGGCGACCCAATGAAGGTCGGGGCTGCTTTGCAGCCCATCGCTGGCAAGCCAGCTCCTACAGGGGATGCACAAGGCTCAGGCTTTGTGGGGTTCCCGTGGGAGCCGGCTTGCCGGCGATGAGGCCACAACAGGCTCAATCGATGAAGCTGACCACACCACCTTCCAGCGACTTCACCCGGGCCAGCGATTCAACGCGGTAGCCCTGGCTGTCCAGTTCGGCACGGCCGCCCTGGAACGACTTCTCGATGACGATACCCAGGCCTGCCACAGTGGCGCCGGCCTGCTTGATGATCGAGATCAGCGCCTGCGACGCCTTGCCATTGGCCAGGAAGTCGTCGATCACCAGCACGCGGTCGCTGCTGTTGAGGTGGCGCGGCGAGATGGCCACGGTGTTCTCGGTCTGCTTGGTGAAGGAGTACACCGTGGCAGTCAGCAGGTTCTCGGTCAGGGTCAGCGACTGGTGCTTGCGCGCGAAGATCACCGGTACGCCCAGCTTCAGGCCGGTCATGACTGCCGGGGCAATGCCCGAGGCTTCGATGGTGACGATCTTGGTCACGCCGGCGTCGGCGAACAGACGGGCGAACTCGTCACCGATCAGTTGCATCAGCGCAGGGTCGATCTGGTGGTTGAGAAACGCATCGACTTTGAGAACCTGATCGGAAAGCACGATGCCTTCTTCGCGAATCTTCTGCTGCAGTGCTTCCACTGTTGTTTCCTCGATGTAGCAAAGGTGGCCGCAAATAGCGGCAAAGTTAAAGAGTAATGGTTGATCAGCGTTTGAGCATTGCCCGGATATCGGCCAGCGCGTTGTTGCCGCGCGCGGCCTTTACCTCGACGGGCGCATCGTCCAGGCCTTCCCAGGCCAGGTCGTCCGGCGGCAGTTCGTCGAGGAACCGGCTGGGCGTGCAGTCGATGATTTCGCCGTACTGCTTGCGCTTGGCCGCGAAGGTGAAGGCTAGGGTCTGACGCGCGCGGGTGATGCCCACGTAGGCCAGGCGGCGTTCCTCTTCGATGGTGTCGGCTTCGATGCTCGAGCGGTGAGGGAGGATTTCCTCCTCCATGCCCATGATGAACACGTAGGGAAATTCCAGGCCTTTGGAGGCGTGCAAGGTCATCATCTGCACGCCTTCGGCGTTTTCTTCCTCTTCCTGCTGACGCTCGAGCATGTCACGCAGCACCAGTTTGCCGATGGCGTCCTCGATGGTCATGTCACCCTCTTCGTCCTTCTCGAGGGTGTTCTTCAGCGCTTCGACCAGGAACCAGACGTTGCTGATGCGGAACTCCGCCGCCTTGTCGCTGGCGGTCTGCTGGCGGATCCAGTTCTCGTAGTCGATGTCGCGGATCATCTCGTGCAGCGCGGCGATCGGGTCTTCCAGGGCGACCTTGTGGCGCACCCCGTCGAGCCAGTGCTTGAAGCGCTGCAGACGCTCGGTGTAGCGGGCGTCCAGGTGTTCGCCCAGGCCCAGCTCCTCGCTGGCGGCGTACATCGAGATGCCGCGCTCGGTGGCGTAGTTGCCGAGCTTTTCCAGGGTCGTCGAGCCAATCTCGCGACGCGGCACGTTGATCACCCGCAGGTAGGCGTTGTCGTCGTCCGGGTTGACCAGCAGGCGCAGGTAGGCCATGAGGTCCTTGACCTCCTGGCGGCCGAAGAAGCTGTTGCCGCCGGACAGGCGATACGGCACCTGATGGTGCTGCAGCTTCAGTTCGATCAGCTTGGCCTGGTAGTTGCCGCGGTAGAGGATGGCGAAGTCGCTGTACGGGCGGTTGGTGCGCAGGTGCAGGGTGAGGATTTCCATGGCCACGCGTTCGGCCTCGGCTTCCTCGTTCTTGCAACGGATCACGCGGATCTCGTCGCCCACGCCCATCTCGCTCCACAGCTGCTTTTCGAACGCATGCGGGTTGTTGGCGATCAGCACGTTGGCGCAGCGCAGGATGCGGCTGGTCGAGCGGTAGTTCTGCTCGAGCATGACGATTTTCAGGGAGGGGTAATCCTCCTTGAGCAGCATCAGGTTTTCCGGGCGGGCGCCACGCCAGGCGTAGATCGACTGGTCGTCGTCGCCGACCACGGTGAACTGGTTGCGCATGCCGATCAGCATCTTCACCAGCAGGTACTGGCTGGCGTTGGTGTCCTGGTACTCGTCCACCAACAGGTAGCGCACGCGGTTCTGCCAGCGTTCGAGTACCTCGGGGTGTTCCTGGAACAGCTTGACCGGCTGCAGGATCAGGTCGTCGAAGTCCACCGCGTTGAACGCCTTGAGCGTGCGCTGATAGTGGGTGTAGACGATGGCGGCGGTCTGCTCGCGTGGGTTGCGCGCCTTTTCCAGGGCTTCGGCGGGGAGGATCAGGTCGTTCTTCCAGGCACCGATCATGTTCTTGATCTCGTCGATGCCGTCGTCGCCGGAGTATTCCTTCTGCATGATGTCCGACAGCAGCGCCTTGATGTCGGACTCGTCGAAGATCGAGAAGCCTGGCTTGTAGCCCAGCTTGTCGTGCTCCTTGCGGATGATGTTCAGGCCCAGGTTGTGAAAGGTGCACACCGTGAGGCCACGGCCTTCCCCCGGACGCAGCAGCGTACCGACCCGTTCCTTCATCTCGCGCGCGGCCTTGTTGGTGAAGGTCATCGCCACGATGTACTGGGCGCGGATGCCGCAGTTCTGGATGAGGTGGGCAATCTTGCGCGTGATCACGCTGGTCTTGCCGGAGCCTGCGCCGGCGAGCACCAAAAGAGGGCCGCCGACGTAGTCACGGGCTTCCTGTTGCCTGGGATTGAGTCGGGACATGCTAGAAACCGGGGGTCGCCAGAAAATAGCCGCGCATTCTAACAGGCATGGGACGGTTGTGGCGCGACCGTCTGACGTCTGAGTCAACGTTTTCTGCGTCCATATCATTAGTCAGACTAATGCTATTCATGGAAAAAATCGGATTTGCTGGTTGAGCGACTTTCGCGCAGGATGCACGTCGAAATGCGTCGGTGCGCTGTGGGCAAGGGATCTGTCTAAAAATGAAAATGATTTTCATTAATGCAGTAGCATATCCGACCTGCCTCGTGTGACCGTCAACGCCCTAAGGAGCCCGCTTGTCCACGCCTGTCGAACCTCTGCGTTTGCTGTTGTTGGCCGATGAGCCGGAATGGGCTGCCTTGTTGCGCGAGTGCCTTCTGCCGCTGGGCGACCTGGCAGTTTTGCTGACCGCACCAAACTGGGCAGCGGTCGATACCCTGTTCAGCAATGACCGGCAAGCCGTGATCCTGGCCACGCCGGCCTTGCAGCCGGCGCCGGGGCGCTGCGACCTGCCGACCATCCTCTTGCTCGATCATGAGCCTGTGCAGCCGCCTACGGGTGTCAGCGACTGGCTGGTGCTCGATCATCTCAATGCCGACGCCCTGCGCCGTTCCCTGCGCCATGTGCGCGAGCGCGGCGTGCTGGTGGCCACCCTGCAGCGTCTGGCCGAACAGGACCCGCTCACTGGCATCGCCAACCGCCAGGGCTTCCAGGCCCTGCTGACGGCACGCCTGGCCGAGAACGCAGGCCGAGGCCTTGCCCTTGGCCACCTGGATCTGGACAACTTCCGCCACGTCAACGATGCGCTGGGCCACCAGGGCGGCGACCGGCTGATCCTGCAGGTGGTATCGCGGCTCAAGCAGCAACTGGAAGCCGGCGACCAGTTGGCGCGCCTGGGCAGCGACGAGTTCGCCCTGTTGATCGATACCCGGCGCGATCCCAACCGAGCCGAATGGCTCGCCGATCGGATCGTCGAGGCCTTGGCCGAGCCTTACTGGATTGACGGCGAAAGCCTGCTGCTCGGCTGCAGCCTCGGCCTTGCCCATGCCCGCGCGCAGGGCGGCGCCGACCCGTTGATGTGGCATGCGCACATTGCCATGCGCCAGGCCAAGGGCAGCCAGGGCTGTACCTTCCACGTGTTCAACGAGCGGATCAACCGCAACGCCCGCAGCCTGGCCGACCTGGAAAGCGAACTGCGCCGGGCCTTGCGCCGGGACGAACTGGAGCTGCATTACCAGCCGCGCCTTAACCTGGCCGATGGCCGCATCGTCGGCCTGGAGGCCCTGGTGCGCTGGCGCCATGCCGAGCGTGGCCTGTTGCCGCCGAGCGAATTCGTGCCACTGGCCGAGCAGAGCGGGTTGATCGTGCCGTTGGGCTACTGGGTCATCTCGCGGGCCCTGCGTGACATGCAGGCCCTGCGCGAAAGCGGGCTCGCGCCCCTGCACATGGCGGTGAACCTGAGCTTCCGCCAGTTCCAGGACAGCCAGCTGCTGGCGACGCTGAGCCGCCTGATCATCGAGCACGGTGTCGATGCCCGCTGGCTGGAGTTCGAACTGACCGAAACGGCAGTGATGCGCCGCAACGAAGTGGTGCGCCAGACCATGGATGCCCTGGGGCGCCTGGGCGTGCGCTTCTCGCTGGACGACTTCGGCACCGGCTTTTCTTCGTTCGTGCACCTGAACAGCTTGCCCATTACCCTGCTCAAGGTAGACCGCAGCTTCGTAGCCGAAATGGAGATGCGCGAAGAGAATCGCAAGCTGGTGCATGCCATGATCAACCTGGCACACAACCTCAACCTCGAGGTGGTGGCCGAAGGTGTGGAGAGCCAGGAGCAGCTGGCCTTGCTACGCGAGTTTGGTTGCGATCAGGTGCAAGGGTTCCTGGTCAGCAAGCCGCTGCCGGTGGTGGAGCTGGTCGAGTATCTGCAGCAAACGTCCGAGCGCAAGCTGGCACAAGTCATCTAGCCGCTATCGCCGGCAAGCGGGTTCCCACAGGGGCGACACCGCACCTTGTGGGAGCCGGCTTGCCGGCGACAGGGCTTTGAGATCAAGCCTGGGCAGTCGCTTCAGCGGCCACTCCAGCTTTGCCCAGCATCCGCTTCATCCGCCATTCAAAGCCCAGGGTCAGCGCCACCGAAGCACACGCCAGCCCCAACGCCAGCCCCCACCATACCCCCACAGCGCCGCCACCCAGGGTAAAGGTGAACAGCCAGGCACTCGGCGCCCCGACCAGCCAGTAGCAGCACAAGCCGATCAGGAAAGTGGTCTTGGCATCCTTCAGCCCGCGGATCGAGCCCATGGCGATGGTCTGCACGCCATCGAACAGCTCGAACCAGGCGGCCACCATCAGCAATTTCACCGCCAGCTGGAAGATCGCCGCGAACGCCGGGTCATGCCGGTCGATGAACAACCCCACCAGTGCCTCCGGCAGCAGCCAGAACAAGGCGGCGAAGGCGAACATGATGCTCGCGCCGAAGCCGATCCCGACGCGTCCTGCGCTGCGCGCCGCCAGCAGGTTGCCGGCGCCGTAGTACAGCCCCACCCGCATGGTCACTGCATAGGACAGGCCTGTCGGCACCATGAACGCGGTGGAAACGATCTGCAGGGCGATCTGGTGGGCCCCCAGCTCGGTGCTGCCAAGCACGCCCATGCACAGCGCGGCAAAGGCGAACAGCCCGACTTCCACCATGTAGGTGCCACCGATCGGCAGGCCCAGGCGCCACAGCTCGCGCAACGCCGGCAGGGAAGGGCGCGACAGGCCCTGGCGCAGCGGGTAGGCGTCATAGGCCGAGTGCCAGCGGATATACAGCGCCAGGGCCATGGCCATGCCCATCGACACGATCGCGGTGACCATGCCGATCCCCACCAGCCCGAGCTTGGGCAGGCCGAACATGCCCTCGATCAGCGCATGGTTGAACAGGTAGTTGAGCACGGTGCCGACCAGGCTGATGACCATCACCGGCGTCGAACGGCCCAGGGCGCTGGTGAAGCCGCGCAGGGCCATGAAGGTCAGGTAGCCGGGCAGGGCCAGCGGCAACAGGGTGAGGAATTCGGCGGCCGAGGCGACGTTTTCCGGCTGTTGGCCGAACAGCAGCAACACCGGTTCAAGGTTCCACAGCACCAGGGCCGCGACCAGGGCCAGGCCCCAGGCCAGCCACAGACCGCTTTGCGCCAGGCGGGTGGCACCTTCGATGTCATTGGCACCCTTGCGGATCGCCACCAGCGTACCGACTGCGGCGATCACGCCCAGGCAGAAGATCGACACGAACGAATAGCCCGCTGCGCCCAGGCCGCCGCCGGCCAGAGCCTGCGGGCTGATGCGCGCCATCATCAGGGTGTCGGTGAGCACCATCAGCATGTGCGCCAACTGCGAGGCGATCAGCGGCCCGGCCAGGCGCAGCAAAGCCTTGAGTTCTGTGGTGGGCGCGACGTGCATGGGGGTTTCCTTGTGCCTGACGAGATGAGCGAGGCTGGATTCTGAGGCTTTGGTCAACTTTGTACAAAAGGATAAAAGCGATGATTGGCATGAGCAGGACTCATGCATATATGATTTCTGTCATTCCCCTTTTGCCCCCGGATGTCAGGTACACCATGTCTCGTCAGCTACCTCCGCTCTATGCGCTACGCGCATTCGAGGCCGCCGCCAGGTTGAGCTCCTTCACCCGTGCCGGTGACGAGCTGTCGATTACCCAGAGTGCGGTCAGCCGGCATATCCGCACCCTCGAGGACCATTTCGCCTGCCGCCTGTTCGTGCGCAGCGGCCGCAGCCTGCAACTGACAGAGGCCGCGCGCGTGCTGCTGCCCGGTGTGCGCGAAGGCTTCGCCGCCCTCGAGCGCGCCTGCGATACCTTGCGCGGCGAGGACGACATCCTGCGGATGAAGGCGCCGTCGACCCTGACCATGCGTTGGTTGCTGGCACGCCTGAGCCAGTTCCGGCACCTGCAGCCGGGCAACGAAGTGCAACTGACCAGCGCCTGGATGGATGTGGACCATGTGGATTTCAACCAGGAGCCGTTCGATTGTGCGGTGCTGCTCAGCGATGGGGTGTTTCCACCTGACTGGGAGGTGCGCCGGCTGTTTTCCGAGCTGCTGATCCCGGTCGGGGCGCCGGACCTGCTCGAGGAGGGTCCGCTGGACGAGCGCCGGTTGGCCGGCATCGAGCTGCTGCACCCGACACCGGACAAGCGTGACTGGCGCGAATGGCTGGAGCGCATGGGCCTGGCCGACAAGGTTTCGCTCAAGGGCGGGCAGGTGTTCGACACCCTGGAGCTGGGCATGATCGCGGCAGCCCGGGGTTACGGGATTTCCATGGGCGACCTGCTGATGGTGGCCGAGGATGTGGCGCAGGGGCGTTTGAGCCTGCCGTGGCCGACGGCAGTGCCCAGCGGCATGGATTACTACCTGGTGTGGCCGCGGACCCGGCCGGGGGGGGAGCGGTTGCGGCGGTTGAGTGCGTTTCTGCAGGAAGAGGCGGCGGCGATGAACCTGCCGGATGTGCAGATACTGGCAGCCCTTTGACTGTCTGAGCGGGCCCTATCGCCGGCTTGCCGGCGATAGGGGCGCAACGCGCCCCCGGCGATCCCAAGTCTTACATCGACCCCAGGTTCAACGCCTGCGCACAGGCCTGCAACGAGCGGCGCTCGCTCTGCGCATACAGCGCCAGCTCATCCTGCACGTGCAGCCCCAGGGCCGCCTCGAACGCGTCGCGGTTGGCGTTGCTGCCATATTCGACCTGGGCCTCGTCGCCCAGGTTGGACTGGAAGATGCCTGCCGCGCTCACCGGCAGGAAGTCTTCATAGACCAGTGCTTCGAAATGCACGTGACCTGCTTCGATCAACCCCGCCAGGCTGGTCGGCCGGCCTTCTTGCCCACGGGCGGCCAGGCCCTTCTCGGTGGCGAAGTAGCGGAAGTAGGCCAGGCCCTGCTCGCGCATCTGCCCCAGATCATCCGGGAATTCGGCAAAGTGCTGCTGCAGCAGCGCCATGTAGCGCTCGGCGTTGGCCTCGGCGGGAACGCCGCCCAGGGCTGCCCGCGTGGCGTCGAGCAGGCGGTCATACAGCTGCCGGCCCTTTGGCGTCAGTGCGGCGCCGCGCTGCTCGATCTCGCCGAAGCGCGCGGTGTGGCTGCCGTCGCTGCCCTGCGGGTCGATGAACGCGACTTTTTCCTGCAAGGCCTTGAAGCTGGTCTGGCGCAGCAGGATCGGATGGCGCCGGGTAGGCGGGCCCTCGACCACAGCCTTGGGCGGGATGCCCTTGGCCGGCATGCCGAGCTGGATCGCATCGATATCCAGGGTGCGCGGCGTCAGGTGGTTGATGTGCGGGCCTTTGAACGCCACCACATCGGCAATCAGACGGTGCTGATCGTGCAGCTGCTGGTACTGCTCGGCAGTGACGGTGGCGTCGTGGTGCCAGCGGAAGGTGTGTAAGGCTTCTTGTACGAAAGCCGCGGCATCCGTGGCGTTCAAGCCGCCGTCGCGTTCGTGCTGGGCAATCAGGTCAAGGGCACGGGGGGTGAAGATCTTGCGCTCGGCCAGGATGCCTTGCGCCAATTCGCGCAGTTGCGGGTTGTCGATCAGCTCCAGGCGCAGCAGCGAGGTGAACACGCGGAACGGGCTGACATGCAGCGACTGTTCGTGCACCGCGCGAAACGCGGTGGAATGCACCGGCACGCCGGCGGAGCTGAGGTCGTAGTAGCCGACCGGCTGCATGCCCATGACTGCGAACAGGCGGGCGATGGTAGCCAGTTCCTCGGCAGTGCCGACGCGGATGGCGCCATGACGCTCCTGGTCGAGGCGCTCGATTTCGCCGGTCCAGCGCAACGCCTCGGCCACTGCGGGCTGCTGGGCCATGACCTGCTGGTTGATCTCGCTCACCAGCTCCAGCAGCGTGCCGTACAGTGGCACTTCCTGTTTGTACATGAGCGACATGGCGGCAGAGAACTGCGCGCGGATGCTGTCGGGGCTGACGAAATCGAGGGCGGGCATCGCTAGCTTCCTGGTTGGGTTCGGACGCTTACATGAAAGCTGGGAATGCACTATGGCCACAAGCGAAAAAAAGTGGGTCTGTCATTCCTTTTTTGATCGATCTTGAGGGCCCCAGCATCCTCAAGCCTCAAGCCTCAAGCTGCTCGCGAATCCACCCCACCAGCGCCCGCACCTTGGGCACCTCCGCCGCATGCTCGGCATACGCCAGGTAATGCGCCCCGGCACTGTTCATCGCATGATTCCACGGAATGACCAGGCTTCCCTCGCTCAATTCCCTGGCCACCAGATAACGCGGCACCAACGCCACGCCACAACCCGCCTGCGCGGCACTCAAGGCCATGTAGAACGTGTCGAACCGCGGCCCGTGGTAGGCGTTGACGCTGTGCAAGCCCAACTCCAGGAACCACTCGTGCCAGGCCTCGGGCCGTGAGGTGCTTTGCATCAGCACCAGCTCGGCCAGCTCCCCGGCATCCTTGAGCTCACGCCCGGCAAGCAGCTCGGGTGCGCACACCGGCACCACCTGTTCGCGGAACAGTTCGATGCAGGTCGCCCCGGGCCAGGTGCCCTGCCCGTAGAAGAACACCACATCCGCCGAGCCCTGGAGCAGGGCGAACGGCTCCATTTCGTTGCGGATGTCCAGGTGGATGTTCGGGTGACGCTTACCGAAACCTTTCAGGTGCGGGATCAGCCAGCGCACGCCGAAACTCGGCTGAGTGGCTACCTTCAATATCTCGGTCTGCTCGCCGTAGGTGAGGACGTAGCGGCTGGACATGTCCACCTGGGTCAGGATCTTGTTGACCTCGGCCAGGTACAGGCTTCCCGCCGGGGTCAGCTGCAGGCGCCGGCGTATGCGCAGGAACAGGTGGTGGCGCAGCATGTCTTCAAGCTGCGCCACCTGCTTGCTGACCGCGCTCTGGGTCAGGTGCAGCTCCTCGGCCGCGCGGGTGAAACTCAAGTGACGGGCTGCAGCTTCGAAACACTGCAGGGCGGTCATGGAAGGCACCAGGCGTTTGGACATAGCGGTCTCTGTGGCTCGAATCATTACCTGACGGAATGATATGCGGAATAAAGGTCGTTTGTTGCACTGGTGTGATCGGATTAATACTGATCCACATCATTTTTCCACCCCATCACCCGATGTAGGAGAAGCACAAATGGTTGCTGGATTGCTCGAGCGCCTTGGCGTTGCCGCCACGGCTTACACCCAGGGCGACTACCCTGTTCACACGCCGATCGACGGCAGCCAGATCGCCTCGGTGAAACTGCTCGGCAAGGCCGAGACCACCGCCCGCATCGATCAGGCCCAAAGCGCGTTCGAAGCCTGGCGCAGCGTGCCGGCCCCGCGCCGTGGCGAGCTGGTGCGCCTGTTCGGTGAAGTGCTGCGCGAGCACAAGGCCGACCTCGGCGAACTGGTTTCGATCGAAGCCGGCAAGATCACCCAGGAAGGCCTGGGCGAAGTGCAGGAAATGATCGACATCTGCGACTTCGCCGTCGGCCTGTCGCGCCAGCTGTACGGCCTGACCATCGCCTCCGAGCGCCCAGGCCACCACATGCGTGAATCCTGGCACCCGCTGGGCGTGGTCGGGGTGATCAGCGCCTTCAACTTCCCGGTCGCCGTATGGGCCTGGAACACCGCCCTGGCGCTGGTGGCCGGCAATGCGGTGGTGTGGAAACCGTCGGAAAAGACCCCGCTGACCGCCCTGGCCTGCCAGGCGCTGTTCGAAAAAGCCCTGAAAGCCTTCGGCGATGCCCCGGCTGGCCTGGCGCAACTGGTGATCGGCGGCCGTGAAGCCGGCGAAGCCCTGGTCGACGACCCGCGCGTGCCGCTGGTCAGCGCCACCGGCAGCACCCGCATGGGCCGCGAAGTGGGCCCGCGCGTTGCGGCCCGCTTCGGTCGCAGCATCCTCGAGCTGGGCGGCAACAACGCCATGATCCTGGCCCCGAGCGCCGACCTCGACCTGGCCGTGCGTGGCATCCTGTTCTCCGCCGTGGGCACCGCCGGCCAGCGCTGCACCACCCTGCGCCGCCTGATCGTGCACCGCTCGATCAAGGACGAAGTGGTGGCTCGGGTGAAGGCCGCCTACGCCAAGGTGCGCATCGGTGACCCGCGCAAGGACAACCTGGTCGGCCCGCTGATCGACAAGCTATCGTTCGACGCCATGCAAGGCGCGCTGGCCAAGGCCCGCGATGAAGGCGGTCAGGTCTTCGGTGGCGAGCGTCAGCTGGCCGAGCAGTACCCGAATGCCTACTACGTGTCGCCGGCCATTGCCGAGATGCCTGCGCAAAGCGACGTGGTGCGCCATGAAACCTTCGCGCCGATCCTCTACGTGCTGGCTTACGACGACTTCGAAGAAGCGCTGCGCCTGAACAACGAAGTGCCGCAAGGCCTGTCGTCGTGCATCTTCACCACCGATATCCGTGAAGCGGAGCGCTTCCAGAGCGCCTCGGGCAGCGACTGCGGTATCGCCAACGTCAACATTGGTACCAGCGGTGCCGAGATCGGCGGTGCGTTCGGTGGCGAGAAGGAAACCGGCGGTGGCCGTGAATCCGGTTCGGATGCCTGGAAAGGCTACATGCGTCGCCAGACCAACACCGTGAACTACTCGCGCGAGCTGCCGCTGGCGCAGGGGATCGTGTTCGACTGATGATCGCAGGCGGGGGCCTGGCCCCCGCTTCGCCGACAAGCCGGCTCCCACAGTGATCATGCCGATCCTTGTGGGAGCCGGCTTGCCGGCGATAGGGCTGCAACGCAGCCCCAACAAGAACAATATCGCTGGAGCCGGGCCATGTCCGAACTGCGTCAACAATGCTTGTGGGAACACGTCAGCCAACCGACCGTCGCCGCCCAGGCCCTGGCCGGTGAACACCAGGCCGATGTCTGCGTCATCGGCGGCGGCATTACTGGCCTGTCGGCAGCTATCCACCTGCTCGAACAGGGCAAGTCGGTGATTCTGCTTGAGGCCTGGAAAGTCGGCCACGGCGGCTCCGGACGCAACGTCGGCCTGGTCAACGCCGGCACCTGGATCCGCCCCGACGACGTCGAGGCGACCTTGGGCCAGAAGCAGGGCAGCCGCCTGAACAAGGTGCTGGGTGACGCCCCTGGCGAGGTCTTCGCCATGATCGAGCGCCTTGGCATCGACTGCCAGGCCCAGCACAAAGGCACCCTGCACATGGCGCACAACGCCACGGGCATCGCCGACCTCGAAGCCCGCCATGAGCAGTGGCGCCGCCGCGGTGCCGATGTCGAGTTGCTGACCGGCGCCCGATGCCAGGAATACTGCGGTACCGACAAGATTTCCGCCGCGTTGCTCGACCGCCGCGCCGGCACCATCAACCCCATGGGCTACACCCAGGGCCTGGCGGCCGCCGTGGTACGCCTGGGTGGCGAGCTGTTCCAGCAATCCTCGGTCGAGGGCCTCGAGCGCGACGGCGACGCCTGGCGGGTGAAGACCGCACGGGGTTCGGTGCGTGCCGACAAGGTGGTGATCTCCACCGGGGCCTACACCGAAGGCGACTGGAGCAACCTGCAGAAGCAGTTCTTCCGGGGCTATTACTACCAGGTGGCATCCAAGCCATTGCACGGCGCGGCCGCCGACAAGGTGCTGTCGCATGGCCAGGGCTCATGGGATACCCGCACGGTCCTCAGCAGCATTCGCCGCGACGACCAGGGGCGGTTGCTGCTGGGCAGCCTGGGCCGGGTCGACAACAAGCCGGGGTGGTTCGTGCGCAGCTGGGCCGACCGCATCCAGAGCCATTACTACCCGGAGCTGGGCAAGGTCGAATGGGAGATGCACTGGACCGGTTGCATCGATTTCACCCCTGACCACCTGATGCGCCTGTTCGAACCGGCGCCGGGGCTGGTGGCCGTGACGGGGTACAACGGACGGGGCAACACCACGGGTACGGTGATAGGCCGGGCCTTTGCCGAGTTCCTGCTCAAGGGCGAGGCGGACAGCCTGCCGGTTCCGTTCTCGCCGATGAAGGGGGTCAGTGCGCCGTCGTTGCGCACGGCGTTCTACGAGTCCGGGTTCTCGCTGTATCACGCGGGGCAGTGTTTGAGAGTCGTGCTGTAACTGCTGGCCCTATCGCTGGCAAGCCAGCTCCTACAAGGACCGCGCCGACCCTGTAGGAGCGGGCTTGCCCGCGATGAGGTCACTGCGGCTCTACTTGTGCAGCCAGCTGAGAAAGCCCCCTTTCTTGATCGCAATCGGCTTTTGCAACAGCAGTGACTCGCGGCTCTGGCGCCTGAACCGCTGCAACTTGTTCAGCGCCGTCTTCACCTCGCCTCGCTCCGCCAGGCAGCTGCGCACCTGCTCCTTCTCGATGCGGTACAGCACGCACCCGGTCAGGGTGCGGAACTCGGCGAACGAATCATCCTCGTCGATGATGCCCTCGATCCCCAATACCTCGCCCGGCCCCATGCGGCCCGCTTCCAGCAATTTGTCGCCATCGCGCACCGAGGCCGACACCACGCCGCTGCCGATCACCAGCAAGTGGTCGGATTGTTCGCCAACCCCCAGGATCACCTGGTCGGCCAGGTATTCCAAGGCCGTCATGCGCTGGCTCAGCGCGTCCCGCTCTTGCTCGGTCAGCGAGCGGAACACCCGCACCTCGTCCAGCACTTCGCGCTGACGGCTGCGAGGCGGCAGGGCCAGGTCCACGTTCCACATCACGCCACTGGCCTCGAGGTGCCGATGGGCCAGGTCGAACAACTGGTTGCGCGCTTCGCCCTTGGCGGCCATGTCGGCCACGAAACCGCTGGCCTCGTACTCCACGGACTCCAGGGTCGAGGCCTTGACCGTGACCTTCGGCTTGGGGGTGACGAGGATCGCACTGGTGCCTTGCAAGGCTTTTTCCAGCGCGTCGAATACCCGCTTGGGGCGTACCTTGGCCGGTACCACCACACTGATCGATACCCCGTGCACGTCGGCCGGGCGGCTGTGGTTGAGGAGCCGGGCCTTGGCTGCCACCGAGTTGGGGATCACCGCCAGGCTGCCGCTGCCGGTGAGCAGGCGCGTGGCGCGCCAGTCGATGTCCAGCACCTTGCCCTCGGTGCCGTCGATGGAGATCGAGTCGCCGATCTGATAGGGCCGCGTGGTATTCAGCACGATGCCGCTGAACACGTCGGCCAGGGTGCTCTGCAGCGCCAGGCCGATGACGATGGCCATCACCCCTGAGGTGGCCAGCAAGCCCTTGACCGGCAGTTGCATCACGTAGCCCGCGGCAGCCACCACTGCCGCCAGGAAGATCAAGGCCCCCAGCACATCCTGCAGCAACCGCCCGCCGTGGCTGCCACGTGCGCCCAGCAGCAGGCCGAACACCACCGTCACGGTACGTGCGCCGAACAGCCACCAGCCGATCGCCAGGACGGTGGCCATCAGGTTGCGTGAGACATCGTCTGGCCAAGGCGGTGGTTGCAGCGGGCTCATGCCGGCGGCAAGCAATACCGCGCTGAACAGCAGGAAGCACGCGAGCCGCGCGCCGATACGCCAAGCCCGTCGCTGGACTGGGATCAATTGCCAGAGGACCAGGTCGATCAGGATCAGGCAGGAGCCGATCAGCAAGGGGTAATGCTGGATGACTGCGAACATGCGCGTCTCGTCGCGGTGGGCTGCTGCTAGTAAAGAGCAGGTTCGCTGCAATTACTACTGGCCTGACGTGCGACGCGCCGTCATGAAGGAGGGGAGAGCGGCTCGCTGTGGAAGCAGGAGCCGCAAATGCATCAGAACATGAAGTAGACGCTGGCGCTGGTCTGGTCCAGGTCGATGTCACCGACCTTGAGGACTTCCTGTTCCAGGCGCACGCCCAGGTTGCGCAGCACGTCCACTTCGACGCCCAGGCCGTAGGTCATGTCTACGTCGTTGTCGTCGCCAGCGATGTCGTGGTCGGCGTCCCAGGCATGCACACCCATGCTGCCGAACAGGCGGACACGGTTGCCGATCGGGAAGCCAAGGTGAGCGGCGGCTTGTACCGATTTACCCTCGAAGTTGCCGTCGTCACCTTTGAAATGGCCCAGGTCGACCCAGGCGCCTTCGAACGACAGGTAAGGGTTCAGGCGGTAGCCGACGAAAGCCTTGTAGGCGGAGTCGTCGTCGCTGATCTGGTGCTCATCGATCTCGACCTTGGTAATACCACCACCCACGTACAGGCCACGGTCATCGGCGAAGGCGTTGAAAGTGCTGACCATGCACAGGGCAGCGAAAAGCGGTTTAACGAATTTCATCAGTCATCCAATTGGCTGAATTGTAAAGAAGTGGCCAGGTCAGGCCGGTTTGTTCGGCTGGAACTCTCTGTCCAGACGTTCCCGAATCTGCTGCGCGGCGCTATCCAGGGCGGGGTAGATGTCCTCGACTGTCGGGGACGCCGACTGTTCGAGGTTCTTGCCGTCTGCACGGTCCACGGCGCGGCCAAGCATCTTGCCGGTCACGGCGTCGCTGACTTCACTCTGGAAGAACAGATACAGGGTTTCATCGCGCACGCCGGTGGCATGCAGAGAGAGACCGATCAACATGCCGATGGGAATGTATTCGGTGACACTGGGATCACGCGGGGCACGTTTGATATCGGTAAGCGACACGTTGAGGGTAAGTGCCTTGGCCGTTGGTTTATTGATTACGCGATAACCGGCGCCGGTAAGTTGCTGTTCCAGTTGGCGGCGAAAGTGCTGACGCAACTGGTTGGTATCACCTTCGAACTTGGCAAGTCGCGGATCATCACTGTTGAGCGAAAACGTTTTCGGCAAGTTGATGAACACGGCTTTCTCATGCTGGGCGGAAAACGGCGCAGCAGAAGATTTCCAGGCGACCGACTTGTCATCGTGTTCGATGACTTGCAGTTGGGCGCTGGCTTGTGGCTGGTTCGTCAGTTCGGTGTCGATGCTGGGGGCCATCGAGCAGCCGACCAGTGTCAGCGAAAGTAGAAAAGCAGCGAGCTGTTTGAACGGCATGATGATTCCTGTTGACTTCACGTCGAGGTGAAAGGCGTCGCCTCAATCGGCTCAATCTGCGCCGTCGGTGAAGAAAACAGGAATCAAAAATCGTCATTTGTGCAGGTCAGGTGCCACGGATCATCGATTGCTCATGCAGCGCAGGCGATCCAGCTCGAGGATGTAGTAGCACAGCGCATCTTCGCCGGTGGGTACCACCGCCAGGTTCAGGATCGAACCGATGCGGAAGTACTGGCGGGAAAACAGCAGATCCGAATGGCGGCTCACGTCGAACAGCTGTTCTTCGCTGCTGGACTGGACATCTTCGACCTTGATCGTGATGCGCCAGCGTGAGGCGTCGACCAGTGAAGCGCCGACGGCGATGTGCCGTTCCTTGTCGCCCAGGCGCTCGAGCAGGCTGAGTACCGCGCTGGGCTCACTGATCGTCAGCCTTTCCTTGAAGTCCAGGGTCTCGCCACCCATGAAATGATGACCCTCGGAGCGGTAGGGCTGGCTGTTTTCGTAGGGCACCGAGCGGGTCATGAACAGGGCTGCCAGGCAGCTTGCGAATATTGCCGTGATGACCAGTGCATGTCGCCATGCCGCGTGATGATTGTTCATCATCGACTCCCTAGACACTTGTCGAACATGCTGATCAGCTGCTCTTCGCTAAAGGAAAACTCCAGGTTGTAAGCGTCCCCGGATTTTTGAATGCAGGAAAGGTTGGTACGTGAGCCGGTTCGGCTGATGAAGACTTCGCCTTGAAGCGGATGTGACCAGATTCCCGAACTTAGAACATCGGCCTTGAGTGCGTCGACTTCTTGTTTGCTTTTGCCGACGGCGGTAATTGATAATTCACCTTGTTTGATCGCGGCAACTTGCAAGTCATGCGGAAGTTCATGCGCGCTATACAGTTGCCACAAGGTAAAGAGTGCAAACAGCGCAGCGGCCAGGTAGCCAAGCCGGAGCCATTTGCCCAGGCGGTTCTTTTCAGCCGGCAGGTTGGAGCCCTCGGGGCTGATCAACAGGGTTTCAGCTACCGACTGTTCGGCTGCGGGTCCTTCTGCATCGACAGGCATCACCAGATGATCGCTGTTGAAGCGGTAGCCGCGGCGCGGCACGGTGATCAGCAGGTCATGATCCTTGTTGTCGCCAAGGATGTTCCTGAGCATGAAGATGGACTGGTTGAGGCTGCCTGCCGAGACGACGCGATCATCCCAGGCGAATGCCATGATGGCCTCGCGTGAGCAGACGGCGCCAGGTTCGAGCAGCAGCAGTTCGAGGATGCGGGAATCCGCCCGGGCCAGGGTCGTTTCTTCTGGAGGGCTGTCTGGATTGTTTATCGCTAACGTGTAGCGGTCAGGATCGAACTCCACGAGGGCGCTATTTTTTAATCGAAAAAAGTAGCTCATGAAATACATCGCGTGTAGTGAAAATTGCCGGCCATTATAGGGTGCATAATAAATGGCGCAACTCGACGAGTTGCACTTGTTTTGATATGGATTAGTTCATAGAATATTGCCATTCAATTATTTCAATGTTGAAATAATATATCTTCGCTTCAATATTCAGATGCCTCTCTGCCGAGAGGCATCGTCTTTCATGGCATCCCACCGTGCCTGCACATCGATCTGCGATCGTTCTGAAAATGGAACGCTTGAGTCGATTTTCGCCATCTTCCGCTCCAAAGGTGATGATTTTAATGTGTGTCCATCAACACGGAACACCCCACACACATTGAATCAACCTTAGGAGCTCGGCCCATGACCCCGTTCAAATACAACCGCCTGAACAAAGACGACGCCGCTGT
>NZ_BBIV01000061.1 GCF_000730665.1 Pseudomonas plecoglossicida NBRC 103162 = DSM 15088 | reverse complement strand
CTGGCCAATCATGTCTGTGGGATTCGCGCGCGAACGCCTTGGCGTACACCTCGATATCGCGTCGTGCAGACAAGGCGGTCGCGCGCGCCTGTCATAGGCGTTACTGGCCCGAAATAAACGTAGGAGCGAGCACAGCTCGCGATGCGCCGCGCGGGCGGCGCTCGATTTACGCACCACCCAAAACTTAAAGGCATGCACCTGCCAGCCCCGCCGCACCTTCCAGCCGTAAGATTTTTCCCAACCTAAAACCAAATGCTTCTGAATTGGACGCTTTGGGAATTATCCTACGACCACTGCTGACGTTGCGCTGTTGTTGCTGACATCCATCAGGGCTAATTTCCCTGAGTCGTTTTCGAACGATGGGGTGTGAGAACCCTGTAAACATGACAGCAGCCTCGTTATGGCAGCCCTGCGCGGGCAGACTTCGGTCTGGCCGGCTTTCCCATGTTTACCGGTTTCTCACCCCGCGCATGGCTGCCACCCAACTCCCGTGAGAAGGATCGAGTTGGCAGCTCCTGTTCAGCAAACAAACTGGGAACTGTCATGAAGAAAATCGTCCCCGACCCACCCCGCCTCACCCCCTACTTCTCCATCCACAGCGACATGCCCCCGCCCGACGCCCTGGCTCACGCCAGCGAACTCCTGCGCGGCGTCGCCGAAACCATCGACGAACACTGCCGCACCCATTCCGGCGAATACGGCTTGAGCATGCTAGGCAATGCCGCACATGCCTGCGAAACCTCAAGAGCCCTGATCGAGCACGCCTTGACGGGTCTGCACAAAGCCAAGGCAGAGGTGTGATGCCATGCAGGGTTCAATCAGGCACTTCACCACCGCAGGCCAGGAAACTTTCGACCTCTTCCGCCTGCAACCCATGGGACGCGGCCTTCACAAATCCCCATGACCGGCGTGGGAGCCGGCTTGCCGGCGATGAGGCCAGCCCGGACGCCACATCACCCGGCAGACCAGCAACATCCCGCTACACTCCATCGTGTCGCCAAGCCTTCACTGCGATGGAACCGCTGTTCTCCCCCAACAGTCCACCCTTACAGGCCCACCCTCCAGAGGCCTTGCAAAGGAGATAACCATGAAAGGTACTGCGCTTTCCGCCCTTTTCGCGGCCGCCACCCTCCTGGCTTCCCCAGTGTTCGCCGACGAAGACCTCTGCACCCTGAACCTGCAGAAAATCGACGACAACATGGCCACTGCCGGCGCCACTTCCGAAGGCCTGGACAAGGCCCTCACCGAGCAAGTCGACAAAGCCAAGGCCGCCCAAGCTGCGGGCGACACCAAAGAATGCATTGCCGTCACCAGCAAAGTCCTTGAGCGTATGGAGAAATCCGAGAAAGGCAGCGGTTCTGGCACCTGATCCTTTGCATGGGCGGCGGCGGAACCGGCTGTCGACGCCGCCCGCGCAAAGGCGTATACTCAGCCGCACGTGCCGAAAGGTACGTCAGCTAGAGCTGAGTGTGGGGCCGATCAGGATTCGACGCCGGTAGCGAAACTCTAGGTGCATGCCGAGTTGGTAACAGAACTCGTAAATCCACTGTTGCAACTTTCTATAGTTGCCAATGACGAAAACTACGAGGGCTACGCTCTCGCTGCGTAAGCAGCTGAGCCCGCTCTCCTGGTAGCTTCGGCTCCAGCAATCATCAGGGGATGCCTGTAAACCCGAAATGATTGTCATACAGAACAGGATCGTCGCGTAGCACGTTGGGGGCAAAGCGACTAAAACTTACCCAACTCGTCCAAAGCACCCTGCCCGTCGGGCGGCTGCGGATTAACTCAATAGACACGGCTAAGCATGTAGTACCGACAGCGGAGTACTGGCGGACGGGGGTTCAAATCCCCCCGGCTCCACCAAATGATCAATCAAAGACGTCCACGGACGTCTTTTTTTGTGCCTGGAAATCAGGCCAACCAAGCCATCCCACATTCCACGGCGCGCTCCTGCCCGGTATCCGACCCGGTCTCCCGCTCGCTCAAATTGCCTTGATAATCGTTATCATTTAAGGTGCGCTCTCACCCCGGAGAGCCCCACCGTGACCAACAACGACATAGCCCTGGTCTATACCGAGCACAACACCTGGCTCAAGCAATGGCTCTACCGCAAGCTAGGCTGCTCCGCGCAAGCCGCCGACCTGGCCCAGGACACCTTCCTGCGCATCCTCCAATCCCAACAAAAGGCCGCCACCCACCTCACCCTGCAACGCACCCGGTGTCGCCGCCGCGCCCCACCGACGAGCAACTGCTCGGTAGCCCCTATGCGGGAACGTCCACCCAGCGTGAAGGGGCCACTCAACTATCGGTGCTCGAGGGTGCGGTGCTGATGATGCCGGTACAGGGCCCTCGGCAAACCATCGAGGCCGGCCAGCCTTGTAGTGTTGGCCTCACCATAACGCCGCCACCCCCAAAGCATGTTAGCTCCAGCGGTCGGCGTCATTAGCTCGCAGGTAACAGCGCATGGAAATCCGTCATTTCCGCTACTTCCTCTGCGTCGCCCGGCACGGCCATTTCACCCGTGCCGCCGAGCAGCTGGGCATCGCCCCGCCGACCCTCAGCCGGCAGATCCAGGACATGGAACGCGAGCTGGGCGTGCGCCTGTTCGAGCGCAGCCAGCGCGAGGTCAACCTCACGGCTGCGGGCCAGGCGTTGCTGATCGAAGCGGAACAAGCGGTGCGCCAGTTCGATGCTGCGCAACTGGGCGCGCAACGTGCGGGCCGTGGCGAAACCGGCAGCATCGAAATGGGCTATGTGGCCTCGGCGGCGTATTCGGGGATTCTGCAGCGGCAAGTGACCAGCTTCAGCGACAGCCACCCCGGCGTGCGCCTGAACATTCGCGAACTGCCCATGGCCGAGCTGCCCGGGATGGTCCGCGACGGCTTGCTCGACCTTGCCTATGTGCGTTCCCCCATGGAACTGCCTGAAGAACTCGAAGCCTTCGCCCTGCACCGGGAAGACTTCGTCCTCGCCCTGCCCGCCAGCTCCCGGATCAACGAGCTGCCGCAGATTCCGGCAGCACGCCTGGCCGGTGAAACCTTCATTCTTCCCGAGCAGATTTCCGGCACATTGGAAGTGGCAGCACAGGGTGGTTTCGTCCCGCAACTGGGCCCGCACCCTGGCAGCCTTGTCGCAGTGATTACCTTGGTGTCCCTGGGTCAGGGGATCGCCGTGGTGCCGGAGTCGGTGGTGCAGCGCATCAGCCTGCCGCAGGTGAACTACCGGCGTGTTGCCGATTGCCAGGCCAGCTCGTGGTTGAGCCTGGTCTACCGGCGCTTTGAAAAGGCGCCGGCAGTGAACAGGTATGTTGAAATGGTGGGCGATTAATCACGGCCTATTTGTCTCATCAATGCTGAGACTTTCTTCTGAATGCCTGTCTTGAGCGTTGTAGGGATGCGCAGATCGAGCGCCGCGCGGGCGGCGCTCGATCTCATAGGCGATAAACATGCCGTGGCATGCACATTGCCGCCCCAAAAAAGCAAAGGGCACCCTCCACTGGTGCCCTTCACCTTTACCACCAGGTGAACCCAATCACCCCATCGACCGCGCCCCCACCGGCTGCGCATGCCCCCGCGACGTGACAATCCCCAGGAAGGAAATCACGATCGCCAACCCCAGCGTGGAACTCACCTCCGCCCGATGCTCGGGCGTATACATCATCACCGCCAACGCCCCGGCGATGAACAGGATCACCGCCCAGGTCAGCCACGGGAACAGCCACATGCGAAACTTCAGCTCGGCGTTCTCGCGCTCCAGACGGCGACGCATGCGCAGCTGGGAGATGGCGATGACCATGTACACCAACAGGGCAATGGCGCCGGAGCTGGCCAGGAGGAACTCGAACACGCCCTTGGGGGCGAAGTAGTTGAGGATGGCGATGGCCGCGCCGATCAGGGTGCTGCCGAATACCGCTGCACGCGGCACGCCGACCTTGGAGGTCTTGTTGAGGAAGGCCGGGGCGTCGCCGCGCTTGGCCAGCGAGTACATCATCCGCGAAGCGATGTAGATCGAGGAGTTCATGCAGCTGGTCACGGCCACCAGCACCACCAGGTCGACCATGAAGCCTGCGTTGGGGATGTTCATGATTTCCAGCGCGCGCTGGTACGAGCCCACCACTGCCAGCTGCGGGTCGTTCCACGGCACGACCGAGATGATCACGAAGATCGACAGGATGTAGAAGGTGCTGATGCGCCAGATCACCGAGCGGGTGGCCTTGGCAATGTTGCGCGAAGGGTCGCTGGACTCGGAGGCGGCGATGGTCACCGCCTCGGTGCCGATGAAGCTGAACATCACGGTGATGAACGCGCCGATCACGGCCGACCAGCCCTTGGGCGCGAAGCCGCCGTGCTCGGCCATCAGACCGCTGAGGCCACTGACTTCACGGTTGGGCAACCAGCCCATCAGGGCGGCGAAACCCAGGCCGATGAAACCGATAATCGCGGTGACCTTGAGGATGGCGAACCAAAATTCGAACTCGCCGTACTTGGCCACGCTGAACAGGTTGGTGCCGGCCAGCAGCAGCACCGAGGCCAGGGCGAAGATCCAGCTGTCTACCTGGGGGAACCAGGCGTTGAGCACATGCCCCGCAGCCAGGGCTTCGATGGGGATCACCAGGACCCAGAACCACCAGTACAACCAGCCGATGGTATAGCCGGCCCAGCGGCCGATGGCCTGGTCGGCGTAGGTGGAGAACGAACCGGTGTCGGGATGTGCCACGGCCATTTCGCCGAGCATGCGCATGACCAGCACTACCAGGGTGCCAGCAACGAAGTAAGAAACAATGGTGGCTGGCCCGGCCGCCGCGATGGCGTGCCCGGAGCCGACGAAAAGTCCGGCGCCGATGATGCCCGCGATGGACAGCATCGTTACATGACGTGGCTTGAAACCTTGTGCAAGGTTGCCATCAGATCCCACGGTGTTCATTGATGTTGTTCTCTTTTTGCTGACACAAGGAAAGGACGGGCAGGCGTAGGCGAAAATATCTCCTTTGAAATCAATAAGTCGACACGTTACCGGTGCTCTGTTGTTGATCTTTGGCACGCGTCACAGAGCAACGTGCCGGCGCGGTTCGGGGTTCATTTAAGCCGTGCGAGGCTGTGGGTAATTACACGAGAACGCCCCGGAACTGTTCGATCACGACAGGGGATTTCCAATCGCGCCAGATGTCGTGATTGGCATGCCCAAATGCGCCTGATGGCCATTTGAAGGTTTAGTTTTTCATCTGGATGTGTTGTGTCTGTTCCGACCCTATCGCCGGCAAGCCGGCTCCTGCACAAATGGATCGCGCAGCGCTTTCGTTGGGGTGATTACCAGGTCAGGCAGATCTTGCCGAAATGGCGATTGCTTTCCTGGTAGCGGAACGCCTCGACGATCTGCTCCAGCTCGAAATGCTTGTCCACCACCGGGCGCAGACCGTTGGCGTCGATAGCCCGAACCATCGCCTGCTGCTGCGCGCGATTGCCTACCAGCACGCCCTGCAAGCGGATCTGCCGCACCAGCGCCTGGACCAGCGGCAGCTGCCCGGCGACGCCAGTCAGAATGCCGATCAGCGACACATGCCCACCGATCCGCGCCGCGATCATCGACTGCTCCAGGGTCGCCGGGCCGCCAACCTCGATCACATGGTCGACACCGCGGTTGTCGGTAATCTCGCGCACCTTCTCGCCCCAGGCAGGTGTGGCCTTGTAGTTGATCAGGTGGTCGGCGCCCAAGGCTTTCAGGCGCTCAAGCTTGGCATCACTGGACGAGGTGGCGATCACCGTGGCACCCGCCAGCTTGGCGAACTGCAGGGCGAAGATCGAGACACCCCCGGTGCCTTGCACCAGCACGGTGTCGCCGGGCTTGAGGTGATCGTCGCTCATCAGCGCACGCCAGGCGGTCAGGCCGGCGGTGGTCAAGGTGGCGGCCTCGGCGTGGCTGAAGCCTCTGGGGGCAAGGGTGAAGGAGGTGGCGCGGGCGGTGACCTGCCCACGGGCGTAACCGTCGATGCCGTCGCCCGGCACGCTGGCGAAGCCTTCGATCTGGGCCTGGCCATCGAGCCAGTCGGGGAAGAAGGTGCTGACGACGTTGTCGCCCACCTTGAACGCACTGACGCCCGCCCCCACCGCAGTCACTTCGCCGGCGCCATCGGCCATGGGGATGCGCCGCTCGCTCGGCCCCCACATGCCGCTGACCACGGCGAAGTCATGGTAGTTGAGCGAGCTGGCATGCAGTTGCACGGTGATTTCGCCGGCCTTGGGCGCAGCGGCCTCGCAGGTGCCGACCTCGACCTTGTCGTAGCCGCCGCCGGGTTGCACATAGATGGCTTTGCTGGTCATGGCTGGTACTCCAGTTCAGGGGAGAGACTGGAGTTCAGCATAGACAGTGGCAGCCCTATCGCGGGTAAACCCGCTCCTGCAGACAGCGCGGTCCCTGTAGGAGCGGGCTTGCCCGCGATAGGGCCAGCAATGACAACGAAAACATCAGCCCAGCATCACCCGCAACGCCCGGCAATCCACCGCATGCCAATCCACCAGCTCCGGCCACGGGTTATCCGGCAGGTTGACCAGCACCGTGCGCGCCCCCGCCGCCCGCCCGCAATCCAGATCGAAGCGATAATCCCCCACCATCACCAATTCGCTGGGCGCCACGCCCCAGGCCTTGGCGATCTTCAGCAGCCCATCCGGGCTCGGCTTGGGCGCGGCCTCGTCACGCCCGAGCACATGCTCGACCGGGAAGCAGTCGGCAAGGCCGATGGCCTCCAGGGTGACATGCGCCAGCTCACGCGCATTGCGGGTAAGGATGCCCAGTCGGCAACCCCGCTCGGCCAGCGCCCGCACCAGTTCAACCGCACCGCTGGCTGCGGTGGAGGCGATCGCCAGGTCACGCTCGTGCTCCAGCAGCCAGGCATGCTTGGCGGCCGCCTCGGCTGCCGGCAGCGCTGCCAGGTGGGTGAGGATGTCGTGCTCGGCAGGAATCTCCAGCGCCTCGCGAATGGCGGCGAAGTCGTGCACCGCCACGGTCAGGGTGCCGTCCATGTCGAACACCCAGTTGCGGATTTCGCCCAGCTTCATGCCCAGTCCTTGCGATGGCGGATCAGGCCTTCCTGGGAGGACGAAGCCACCAGTTGGCCGGCACGGTTGTAGATGCTGCCACGGCAGAAGCCACGGGCATTGCCGGCCCATGGGCTGTCCATGGCGTAGAGCAGCCAGTCGTCGGCGCGCAGGTTGCCATGGAACCACAGAGAATGGTCGAGGCTGGCGATCTGCATGTCGCGCTGCCACACCGATTTGCCGTGGGGCAGCAGCGAGGTGGTCAGCAGGCCGAAGTCGGAGGCATAGGCCAGCAGGTACTTGTGCAGCGCCGGCACGTCCGGCAGGTTGCCGTCGGCGCGGAACCAGGCGTACTTCACCGGGTCGCCGGGCTGAGGGTTGAACGGATCGCGCTCGGTGACCGGGCGGATCTCGATCGGCTTGGCGCACAGCACCTTGTCGCGGATACGTTCGGGCAGCTGGTCGGCCATGGCACGGGCCAGCTCGACTTCGGTCGGCAGGTTTTCCGGCCCTACCACCTCAGGCATCTGCGCCTGGTGGTTGAATCCTTCCTCGTCGTACTGGAACGAGGCGCTGCAGGTGAAGATGGTCTGGCCCTTCTGGATGGCCGTTACCCGCCGCGTGCTGAAACTGCCGCCATCGCGTACCCGATCGACCGAGTAGACCACCGGCAGGCTGGCATCGCCGGGGCGCAGGAAGTAGCCGTGCAGGGAGTGCACATGGCGCGCGTCCTCGACCGTCTGGCTGGCCGCCGACAGCGACTGGCCCAATACCTGGCCACCGTACAGCTGACGGAAGCCCAGGTCCTGGCTGCGCCCACGGAACAGGTTCTCCTCGATCGACTCGAGGCTCAACAGGTCGACCAGGTCGTCCAACACATGACTCATCGGGGGTTCTCCTAGCAAGGCATCACAGCTCTACGGCGCTCTCATGAAGGCACATGATACAGGGTTAGTCATCGCCGCCGCGCATGCCTGCTCATTCAGCCCGCTGAGTCTGCTCCCAGCGCGTGCGGTCGATGCGATACAGCACGTGGGGCCGCAGCGGGTGGCCGCTGGGCAGGCGGGGGTGGTCGAAATTGCCCTGTGGGTCCTGGACCATGCCGATGGCCTGCATGACCTTCTGTGACGGCAAGTTGCCTTCGGTAGTGAACGACACCACCTCCCCCAGGCGCAATTGGGCGAAAGCACAACGCAGGCAGGTCCACGCCGCCTCGCTGGCGAAACCCAGGCCCCAGTGGCGCCGGGCCAGGCGCCAGCCGATCTCCACGGCCGGAGCGAAGGGGGCTTCGAAATTGACGTTGAGCAGCCCGGTCATGCCGATGAAGGCGCCGCTGTCCTTGCGCTCCAGCGCCCACAGGCCGAAGCCGTATTCATTGAAATGGCCGCGCATCCTGCCGATCAGCGCCGCCGCCTCCAGCCGCGTCAGGGGCGCCGGGAAGTAGCGCATCACCTGCGGGTCGGCGCAAAGCGCGGCGAATTCGCGCAGGTCGTCGTCATGCCATTGGCGCAGTACCAGCCGTGCGCTTTCGATTTCCAGGATGGGGGTCATGGGGCGTGCTCCGGTTCCACTGGCCTGCACTCTACAGCGTAGGCGAAATGCAATTTTCACATGCGCTTCACCGCCTCCCGACAGGTCGCTTCGCACAATGCCGCCATCCACCGCCGCGCAGGACGCGGCCATGCCATCGGAGCGCAGCATGCAGTCGAGCAACACCCTGGGACACACCGCCATCCACGCCCGCCGCAAGCGGCGTCTGTCACGCAAGGCCCTGGGCGCAGCCCTTGGCTTGTGCATGGTGGTGGCGGCGTTGAGTACCTGGCTGGCGACGAGGACGCACATCGTGGACCTTGGCAATGAACGGCAATTGAGCGACAGCGGCCTGCTGCAGGACTGGGCCGAGGGTGCGGTGATCGTGATGATCCGCCATGCCGAGCGCTGCGACAGCGCACCTGGCCCCTGCCTCGACGACCCGACTGGCATCACCGTGGCCGGCAGCGCCGCCGCCAAACGGGTTGGCCAAGGCTTGAATGAGCTAGGGCTGGCCAATGCCGACCTGATCAGCAGCCCGAAACTGCGCACTCGGCAGACCGCCCACTTCATCCTGGGCCAGGCCGTTGCCAGTGAAGACTGGCTGGAAAAATGCGACAACGGCTTCGCCAAGGAGGCCCTGGCGCACAAAAAACCTGGGCATAACCTGGTGCTGGTGACGCACAACGGCTGTATCGATCACTTCCAGCGCGACAAGCGCGTGGTGGGTGGCGAACGCGAGAGCGGCTATGCCAGTGCGCTGTTCGTTTCGGTCGATGCCGATGGCAAGACGCGGATTCTGGGCCGGCTGAACGAGCCGGACTGGCAGCGGGTGCTGGCTAGCGCGAGTAGATAGCGTCGCTGCCGGCGATCAGGCCGTGAAGCGGCCCCGACCATGGCAACCGCAACCCAACAACTGGCAAGATCAGCACTGGCCCTGATTGCGACCCCACCATGCCATTGCCGCTGATCTACCACGACGACTACAGCCCGGCGTTTCCCCCGGAGCACCGCTTTCCCATGGACAAGTTCCGCCTGCTGCGCGACCACCTGGTCGACAGCGGGTTGACCCACGACCAGGCGCTGCTGCGCCCGGACATCTGCCCCAACGACATCCTCGCCCTGGCCCACGACCGCAGCTACATCGAGCGCTACATGAGTGGCGATCTCTCCCGCGAAGACCAGCGCCGCCTTGGCCTGCCCTGGAGCGAGGCCCTGGCCCGGCGTACCGTGCGCGCAGTAGGTGGCTCGCTGCTGACCGCCGAGATGGCGCTCAAGCATGGCCTTGCCTGCCACCTCGCCGGCGGCACCCATCACGCCCACTACGATCACCCGGCCGGCTTCTGCATCTTCAACGACCTGGCGGTGATCAGCCGCTACCTGCTCGAAGCCGGTCGCGTGCACCGGGTGCTGATCTTCGACTGCGATGTGCACCAGGGCGACGGCACCGCGCGCATCCTCCAGGACACCCCGGACGCCATCACCGTGTCGCTGCACTGCGAGCAGAACTTCCCGGCACGCAAGGCCCATAGCGACTGGGACATTCCCCTGCCCCGCGGCATGGGCGATGCGGCCTACCTGAAGGTCGTCGACGATGCGCTGAACTACCTGCTGCCGCTGTACCAACCCGACCTGGTGCTGTACGACGCCGGGGTGGATGTGCACAAGGACGATGCCCTCGGCTACCTGCAACTGACCGATGCCGGCCTGGCCGCGCGCGACGAACGGGTGATGCGCCATTGCCTGGGACGGGATATTCCGGTGGTCGGGGTGATCGGCGGCGGCTACAGCAAGGACCGGGAAGCGTTGGCCAGGCGCCACGGCATACTTCACCACACGGCTGCGAAGGTCATCAGTTGTTCACAATGACTGTGGAACCGCTTGTGGATAACCTGCGGGAAAGCCGCTACAGCCCTTGTACTGCCTAGCCTTCAGAGCTCTGATCATTTTTTGTACAGTACTTATCCAGGGCGCGCTGCGGTAGAATGCCAGCTCTCTTTTCCACAGCCTGCCGCCGACCATGTCCGATTTATCCCCCGCCTCCCCTCCCTGCGCCGTCGTCATCGGCGCCGGCCCCGCCGGCCTGATGGCTGCCGAGGCGCTGGCCCAGCACGGCCTGGCCGTGGAGGTGTTCGATGCCATGCCTTCGGCAGGCCGCAAGTTCTTACTGGCCGGCGTGGGCGGCATGAACATCACCCATTCCGAACCTTATCCACAATTCGTGGCGCGCTATGCCGAGCGCCAAGGCGAGATCGATGGCCTGCTGCGCGATTTCGACGCCGAGGCCCTGCGTGAGTGGATTCACGGCCTGGGCATCGAAACCTTCGTCGGCACATCGGGCCGCGTGTTCCCTACCGACATGAAAGCCGCCCCGCTGCTGCGCGCCTGGCTCAAGCGCCTGCGCGACAGCGGTGTAGTTATCCACACCCGTCATCGCTGGCTGGGCTGGAACACCGACGGCAGCTTGCGGATCGCTTATCCACAGGGTGAATTGCAGGTGAAGGCCAGCGTAGTGGTGCTGGCCCTCGGCGGCGGCAGCTGGGCGAGGCTGGGTTCCGACGGCGCCTGGCAGCCGCTGTTGAAAGATTGCGCTGTGGATATCTCACCGCTGCAACCGAGCAACTGCGGTTTCGAAGTCGAAGACTGGAGTGACCTGCTCAAGGACAAGTTCGCCGGCTCCCCCCTGAAGAACATCGCCCTCGGCGTGCCTGGCCAGGCGTCGCGCAAGGGCGAGTTCATCCTGACCGCGCAGGGCGTCGAGGGCAGCCTGGTGTATGCCTGGTCGGCGCAGTTGCGTGAGGCGATCAACCGCGAGGGCCAGGCCAGGCTGCTGCTCGACCTGCTGCCGGACAAGCCTGTGGACAAGATTGCGCAAGCGCTGGCCAAGCCACGAGGGTCGCGCTCCATGGCCAAGCATCTGCACAGCCAGTTGAATATCGATGGGGTGAAGGCGGCGCTGTTGCGCGAACTGACCGATCAGACGACCTTCGCCGATTGCGCAGCGCTGGCCCGGGCGATCAAGGCATTGCCGATCACGCTGGTGCGTGCACGGCCACTGGACGAGGCGATCAGCAGCTCGGGCGGCGTGCGTTTCGAGGGGTTGGATGAGGGGTTGATGATCAAGGGCCTGCCGGGGGTGTTCTGTGCCGGCGAGATGCTCGATTGGGAGGCGCCGACCGGGGGGTATCTGCTGACGGCGTGTTTTGCCAGCGGGCTGCGCGCCGGGCGAGCGGCGGCGCAGTGGCTGGCGCAATTGTCCTGAGAAGCCTGGGGCCGCTTTGCGGCCCCCAACGATCTCAAGGTTTGCGCTTTTTCGGCCCGGTGTTGAAGCTCGGCACCTTGCGCACCGACTTGACCGGGGCTTCGTCGCCGCTGTCCATCCAGCGCCCCAGGCCACGCTTGGCGCTGCTCTCCTTCGGCTTCTTGGGCTTCTTCGGTTTCTTGATCACCTGACCGCTGGCATCGGTCATCGGGACACGGTGATCCGGGATGAAGTCCGGCTCTTCATGACGCGGCAGGGTCTGGCGGATCAGGGTCTCGATCGACGCCAGCAGTTGCACTTCGTCCGCACACACCAGCGAGATCGCCTCCCCTTTGTTGCCGGCACGGCCCGTGCGGCCAATGCGGTGCACATAATCCTCGGCAACGATCGGCAGGTCGAGGTTGACCACCAGCGGCAGGTCATCGATGTCCAGGCCGCGAGCGGCCACATCGGTCGCCACCAGCACCTGGATCTCGCGGGCCTTGAAGCTGTCCAGCGCGCGCTGGCGGGTGGCCTGCGGGCGGTCGCCATGGATGCCGTCGGCGTTCACGCCCTCCCCCAGCAGCCGCTCGACCAGCTGGTCGACGCCATTGCGGGTCTTGGCGAAAACCAGCACCTGCTGCCAGCGCTGCTTGCGCAGCAGATAGCAGAACAGGTCGGCCTTGCGTTTCTTGTCCACAGGCACCAGCCATTGCTTGACGGTGGTGGCGGCGGCGTTGCGCGGGCTCACTTCGATGCTCAGCGGGTCATTCAGCGCCAACCCTGCAAGCATGCGAATCTGCTCGGAGAACGTGGCGGAGAACAGCAGCGTCTGGCGCTTGCGCGGCAGCGCCGCATATACCGACTGCAGTTCTTCGGCAAAGCCCAGGTCGAGCATGCGGTCGGCTTCATCGAGCACCAGGGTTTGCACCTGGTTGAACTTGACTGCGTTCTGGCGGAACAGGTCGAGCAACCGGCCCGGGGTGGCGACCAGCAGGTCGACGCCGCGGCGCAGGCGCATCATCTGCGGGTTGATGCTGACCCCACCGTACACCGCGTAGGTGCTCAGCGGCAGGTTCTCGGCATACTCGCGCACGTTGTTGTGCACCTGCTCGGCCAGCTCGCGAGTGGGCACCAGCACCAGCGCGCGGATCGAGTTGCTGGCGACCTTTTCCCCTTCCAGGGCCAGGCGCTGCAGCACCGGCAAGGCGAAGCCGGCGGTCTTGCCGGTGCCGGTCTGGGCCGCGGCCATCAGGTCGCGGCCGGCCAGCACGGCGGGAATGGCCTGGGCCTGGACCGGGGTCGGGGTGGTGTAGTCCAGCTGCTGCAAGGTGCGCAGCAGGGGTTCGATCAGGCCGAGTTTGGCGAAATTCATGGCAATACCGTCAGGGGGTTCAGCGAAGGCGGCAAGTTTACCGCAACACCCCGGGCTACTTGCAGATTTCGCCCTTCAACGGTGGCGTGGGCACTGCCGGCCTGCGCCATTGCGGCAGGCCGATCAGCACCACCGCGCCGATGATCACCGCCATGGCCAGGCACTCCTGCGCACCGATCTGCTCGCCGGCGAAGACGATACCCAGCATCACCGCGACCGCCGGGTTGACGTAGGCATAGCTGGTCGCCGCGGCCGGGCGCACGTTCTTGAGCAGGTACATGTAGGCGCTGAAGGCCAGGATCGATCCGAACAGCACCAGGTAGGCCAGCGCACCCCAGCCCGCCGCAGTCGGCATCTGGGTCATGCGTTCACCCGACAGGGCACTGCCCAGCAGCAGCACGGCGCCGCCGACCAGCATTTCGGCGGCGCTTGCCATCGGCCCCTGGGGCAGCGGCAGGGTCTTGCTCCACACCGAGCCGAAGGCCCAGGAAGCGGCGGCAAAGATGATCAATGCCGCACCGATAGGGCTGGCCTGCAGGTTGGAGCCGAGGTTGAGCAAACCGATGCCGACCAGCCCGAGGAAGATACCTGCCCACTCCAGGCGCGAGTTGCGCTGGCCGAACAACAGGCCGAACAGCAGCGTGAACAGCGGCACCGTGGCCACCGCCAGCGCAGCCACGCCCGAGGCCACGCCGGCATGCTCGGCCACGGTCACACCGCCGTTGCCGCAGCTGAGCAGCAGAAAGCCGATCGCCCCGGCTGCCCGCCATTGCGGCCACGTGGGAGCCGGCACGCCGCGCCAGCGCAGGAACCCATACAGAAGGCCACCCGCGATGACGAAGCGCACCCCCGCCATCAACATTGGCGGCCAGGATTCGACGCCGATACGAATGAACAGGTAGGTGGAGCCCCAGACCAGGTACAAGGCCAGGAAGGCGCCAATCAGCAATAACGGGAAGCGACGGGAGGCAGGCATGGGAAAAGACTCGAAATCCGTTTACGGGTGACTTAGTTTAGAAAGGGATCTGCGCAAACTTAAGTTACAAAAAGGCTTTAAATCACCAGAACACTTTGCAATGCATGGTTGTTCAGGTGCTTTTCCATCGAATCCAAGGCTGACAGGAAACCCCCATGGACAAGTACGACCGCATGCTCCTTGGCGCCCTGCTGGAAAACGGCCGCGCCACCTTCGCCCAACTGGCGCGCCAGGTGAATCTGTCGGCGCCCGCCGTGGCCGAGCGGGTGGCAAAACTGGAGGCCAGCGGCGTGATCACCGGCTACGCGGCGAAAGTCGACCTGGAGAAGATCGGCTTACCGATCCAGTGCGTGATCGAACTGCGCCTGGCCAGCCATGGCAACCAGCACGCTTACGATGAGCTGGCGCGCATTCCCGAGCTGACCGAGTGTCACCGGGTGACAGGTGACCCGTGCGTGATCATGCAGGCGGCGGTGGGGTCGATGGGGGAACTGGAGGCACTGATCAACAGGGTTTCTCAGCTGGGGTTCAGCAAGACTTCGATCGTTTTGTCCAGCGCAGTGGAACGGCGGGTGCCCCTTGATCATCTGCAGGGAAGCTACGCCGATAGTTGTTTGGCGGCCTTCAGATCGAGCGCCGCCCGCGCGGCGCTCGATTTCAACTTCACAGACGATCCAACGACGAGCCCACCCTCAGTGCCGCAACAACAGCCGGCCTTCGATCGGCACATAGCGGCTGGCCGCGCGGATCAATGACATCGCGGTCAGCCCAGGCACGCCGTACACCACTGCCTCGGTACCATGTCGCTGGATCACGCGTTCGAGCAACAGGTCGAAATCACCGTCCCCGGAAGCCAGCACCACCTGGTCGACACGGCTGGCTGCATCGATCACGTCCAGCGTGATGCCCACGTCCCAGTCGCCCTTGGCCGAACCGTCGCTGCGCTGAATGAACGGCTTGAGCCGTACCTCGAAGCCGAGGTTGCGCAGAATCTGCTGAAACTGCTGCTGCTTGCTGTCGCCGCGGTCGATGGCATAGGCCACGGCTTCGACGATCTCACCCTCGCGGCTGACCTCCTTCCACAGTGCGCTGTAGTTGAAATGGCAACCATGGACCTGGCGCACGGTGTAGTAGAGGTTCTGCACATCGGCGAACAGCGCGATCTTCTTCACGACATACCCTCGACCAAAAGGGGCGCAAGCGCCCCAGAAAATGCCGGCAGTATGCCAGACCGATCAGACGAAGGTGTCGTCGTCCGAGAAGAAGCCGCCATCATCGCTGCCGTAGTCGGTCTCGCTGAAGCCCCCCTGGTCGCTGCCCCAGCCACCATTGTCTGCCACCTGCTGCTGCGCACCGGTATCGTTCCAGCCGCCCGTGTCGCTGGCCGGTGCAGGCTCTTCCTTGATCACCTCGACCACTTCTTCGGGCTGCGAATTGTGGTTGAACAGGCTGCTGATGCCCTGCGCCAGCAACACCCCACCGGCAACACCGGCAGCCGTCTGCATCGCGCCGCCAAGAAAACTGCTGGCGCCTCCGCGCGCCGGCGCGGCAGCGAAACCGGGCTGAGCGGCCTGGGGCTGGGAGAAGCCCGGGGCACTCGGTTCACGCCAGCCGCCTGCGGGAGCTGCCGGTGCGGCGGCGCGCTGGGGTTGTGGTGCCGGCGCCGGGTTGCGTGCACCTGCGCCAAAAAGACCGGAAAGGAAGCCGCCACCGCCGTTGCCACTGCTGGCGCGGGTGGTCTCGAGCTGGGCACGGGCCTGCTTGAGCTCGTTCTCCAGCTGCTGGTTCTGCTCGTCCAGACGCTTGAGCGCAGCTTCCTGAACCAGGATCGCCTGGGCCATGTAATAGGGGGCTGCCGGTTGCTGGCGCAGATGATCCTCGATCCGCGCCTGGGCCTGCGCATCGCGCGGCTGGCTTGGGTCTTCGGCTTGCTTGATGCGGCCGAACAGGCCGTCGATCAGGGTTTGTTCTTCAGTGTTCATGGGCTTCCTCGTGGGCAAGCGGGACATCGGACAGGGTCAAAGATGGGGCGCGCGGGCGCAGGATTCAATTGCACACAGGGTGAAACTTTTTTCAGCAAGTGACAGCTCTGGGCTAAAGTTAGGCCCCTGCTTTTACTGCCATGCGATGTTGACCCGATGAATCCGCTGAGCGTCCTGCGCGACTCCCTGTACTTCTTCCGCCGCCACCTGGCGAGCATCATCCCGCTGTGCCTGCCGCTGGTGGTGCTCGAGGCCCTGCTGACGCAATTGCTGTACCGCCAGCTCGGCGAGCAGGCTTCGCCGGCCTACGGCATGCTGGTCAGCCTGCTGTTCTATCCGTTGTACAGCGCGGCACTGATCCTCTACCTCGACACCCGCAGCAACGGCCAGGACATCCCCCGCCGCGACCTGTTCGCCCGTGCCGTGCAGCTATGGCCGCAACTGGCATTGCTGATCCTGATCAGCTCGCTGCTGATCATGGCGGGCCTGGCGCTGCTGGTGTTCCCGGGCGTATGGATCATGATCAACCTGGTGTTCGCCGAATACCTGCTGGTGCTGCGCGGCCTGCCGGTGGTGCAGTCGATGCGCGAGAGCGCACGCATGACCACGGGGCACTTCATGCGCATCATGGTCTGCGTGCTCGGCGTGCTGGCACCGATCTGGCTGATCGACGGCTTGTTGATGATGGCGTTCCCGGAGCCTGCAGGGGGTGTGCAACTGGCCATGGACAGCCTGAGCGGCTTCCTCCAGTTGTTCAGCACCGTGGTGCTGTATCGCCTGTTCACGTTGCTGGAAACCCAAGCCAGCGCTTGATCGGCCGAGCGGCGCACCGGGTAAGGCTGCAGTCTGCCGGGCTCATGAAACCTCTGTGAAGGTGGCTGGCCATCACCAGCCATCACGGAGATTCCGATGAGTACATCCGATAACGCTTGGGCAGAAACGGCCGAGGTTTTCCTCGGTAGCCTGGAAGCCAATGATTCCACTACATCCTCCGCGCCCCTGCCCGAACAAGGCTTTCAGCCTGTTTACCTGAGCCTCTTCAAAAGTGCCGACGGTAGCATGATCAGTGGCCAAAGTGACTGGCTGATCACCGGAAAGCAAAAGCCTGCGAGCGTGTTTCGCTTCTCGTATCACTCCAGGGGAGTGGATCGCCTTCACTTCATGATCACCGGAAGCGGCGAGGACCACGACAAGAAGATGGGCATCAGCCGCAACGGCTATCTGGGGTTGTACCATTACGCCAGCGTGACTGATTACATCAAGCTCGAGCCGCTGCACTGGGCTGAAGACACCCTGATCTGTCGTCTGCGGGACCATCAAGGCCACCTGATTGGCACTCATCACGACCCGGCCGTGGACAAACCATTTTTCAAATACCTGCGGGTCCTCGAAGGCAGGGAGGCCATCTTCCGCATCACCCGAATACGTGGCTGAGCATCGCGAAAATGCTGTCGGGGATACGCTTCGGTCTGTGATGGAAGGCACTACGACCGCAAGGTGAATACCCCTATCACTACCGAGCGCCCTCACATGGATCAAGCAATTCGAAATGCCTACGCCACTTCTTTCCGCGGCCAGCTGCACGCGATGGGCGCCAGCGGGCGTGTCCCGTTGCGGCTGAGCCGCAGTAGGGACAAATGGCACTGGGGCATCACACCCCAGGACGATTGGCTGATGGCAGGCGGCAACGGTAGCTCCATCTACATGGACTTTACCTTTGACTCCCTCACCGATGACCGCCTGCACTACCACATCAGCATCCCAGGCCGAGAAAGGCCCAAGAAGCTTGGAAAGAGCCTGAACCACTACCTGGGCTTCTACGAGCGGGCTGAAGTCCACGACTACTGGAAAATCGAACCACTGCAACTGACCGACGATGGCCTGATCTGTCACTTGCGTGACCATGAAGGCTACCGGACGGGCGCCATCCAGGACACGCCCCACCGCAGCGGGCAAACCCTGTACCTGCTGAACACCAGGGAAGGCGATACGCTCACCTTCCTTCTGGAACAGCTTGCTTGACCTCTACGGCAACTTCACGTGCCTCGCGGCTTGGCACGTGCAGTCGCCTGCGCCACCAAGGGGTCGTCCGGCCAGAAGTGCTTGGGGTACCTGCCTTTCAAATCCTTTTTCACCTCGCCGTAGGTCGACTTCCAGAAGTTCGCCAGGTCCTGGGTCACCTGCACCGGTCGCCTTGCAGGCGACAGCAGGTGCAACTTGAGCACCTGGCGGCCATTGGCGATGCGTGGTGTATCGGCCTGTCCGAACAGCTCCTGGAGCCTGACGGCCAATACCGGAGGTCGCTCGCTGTAGTCGATACGAATGTTCGAGCCTGAGGGTACCGACAACGTCTGCGGCGCTTGCGCTTCAAGTTGCTGCGGCAGCGGCCAGGGCAGCAGGTTGCGCAGGATGGACGAGAGATCGAGCTGGCTGAAATGACTGAGCCGCTTGACGCTTCCTACATACGGCCCAAGCCATGTCTCAAGCGACTGAAGCAACGCCTCGTCACGCAGATCGGGCCATTGGCTTTCGACACCCGCTTCATCATCGAGCAGGCGCATCAGCTCCACGCGTGCCTGCCATTGGCGCAGTTCCGGGGTCCAGGGCAGAAGCTCAAGACCTTTGCGCCGGACGTACTGGGTCAGCGCACGCACACGTGCCTCATCGTCCAGGTTCGCCAAGGGCGCGCTGGACAACACCAGCTCCCCGACCTTCTGTTGCCGCTCTGCCCGCAGAACACCTTCCCGATCATCCCAATCGAGTTCATCCAGCTGGCTGACCTGCTCCTTCAGGACCGTATTGAACAATGTTTCGTCCAAATCGGCGCCCAGGTAGATCCGCTCCTCCCGATGGCCCTGCCGGCTGCCAAGATCGGCGACCACCAGCCACGGGTGCTTCATCAGCGCATCGGGCTCGGTGAACAGCGCAGCGCGGCCGTTCGCCAGACGATAGTCCGCACCACCCGGGCGGCGCTGCTGGGCAACGCGGTCAGGGTAGGCAAGTGCCAGCAGGCAGCCTACCCAGCGTGGATGATCCGGATCAGCGACCGGTTGCGAGGCCTGCCCGCGCAAGAATGAACGGTATTGCCTGGATAGCTGCCTGGCGCGTTGCGCGCCGCCCTGTTCACCACGCTGGGGTCGTTGCTCACCGGACAGGATGGCCAGCCGGCTGTGCAGGTCCGCTCCAGCGCCACGCTGGATATCCCGCTCCCCGAGCAAGGCAGCGACATCGCACGCGGTCTGCGCCAGCCCAAGCGCTTGGCCGCGCAGCAACAGGTGAGCGATACGGGGATGGCTGGGTAGCTCGGCCATCGCCTGGCCATGCCGGGTGAGTTGCCCATCCTGCTGCAGCGCGCCAAGACGACGAAGCAGATCGCACGCCTGGGCGTAGGCTGCCGAAGGAGGTGCATCCAGCCACCGCAGTTCGCCCGGCTGAACGCCCCATCTGGCCAACTGCAGCGCCAGCCCCGTGAGGTCTGCCTGTTGAATTTCAGGCGTGCTGAAGCCTGCCAGCTGATCGTGCTGCGCTTCGGACCACAGCCGATAGCAGACACCGGGTTCGAGTCGTCCGGCTCGGCCTGCACGCTGAGTGGCACTGGCCTTGGAGATCCGCTGGGTATCGAGCCGGGTCATGCCGCTGCGTGGATCGAAGCGCGGTACGCGTTCAAGGCCGGCATCGATCACCACGCGCACGCCATCGATGGTGATGCTGGTCTCGGCGATGTTGGTGGCCAGTACCACTTTGCGTTTTCCAGGCGGCGCAGGGTCGATCGCTGCCCGCTGCTGGTTCAGGTCGAGCTCGCCATGCAGCGGGCACAGCATCACCTCCCGTTGCAATGAGGGAGAAGCATCGAGGCTGTCTTGCAGCCCCGCTGCAACCCGGCGGATCTCCGCCTGTCCCGGCAGAAACACCAGCACGCTGCCGTCCTGCTCGGCGAGCGCATCGAGGCAGGCTGCGGCGACCCTCGGTTCGATGTATTCACCAGGCTGCTGGGGCTTGCCCCAGACCGTGGTGACCGGGAACATCCGCCCCTCGCTCGTCACGATCGGGGCATCATCCAGCAAGCGCGACAGTCGCTCCCCCTCGAGCGTGGCCGACATCAGCAAGACTTTCAGCGGCGCATCGTCCCGCAACAGCTCACGGCCATTGAGCGTGAGCGCCAGGGCCAGGTCGGCATCCAGGTTGCGCAGGTGGAACTCGTCGAAGATCACCAGGCCCACACCGTCGAGCGCAGGGTCGCTTTGCAGGCGCCGTGTGAGGATGCCCTCGGTGACCACCTCGATGCGCGTATTCGGGCCCACCTTGCTGTCCAGGCGGATCCGGTAGCCCACCGTTTCACCGACCTTTTCACCCAGCTCGCTGGCCAGGCGCTCGGCCGCGGCGCGCGCGGCCAGGCGCCGGGGTTCGAGCATGACGATGCTCTGCCCGGCAAGCCACGGCTCGTTCAGCAGCGCCAGCGGCACGCGGGTGGTCTTGCCGGCGCCGGGTGGTGCTTCCAGTACGGCTTCGTCGCGTTTTTCCAGTGCCAGTCGCAGGGCGGGCAAGGCCGCATCAATGGGTAATGAAATCATGGTGGTCCTCGAACAGTCGCGCGAGTATAACGGCGAACCCAGCCTGCTCTATCATGGTCTTAGCATCAGGTGCTGGCGCTTCGCTTGCCCTGCTGATTACCTTTCGGAGATTTACATGCGCATCCCATCCCGCGTCATTGGTGGCGTCCTCGTCGTCACGCTGCTGACCCAGCTGACGGCCTGTGGCACGATTTTCTATCCAGATCGCCGCGGCCAGATCGGCGGCAAGATCGACCCCGTCGTCGCTGCGATGGACGCTATCGGCATCCTGTTCTACGTGATTCCGGGCCTGATCGCCTTCGGCATCGACTTCGCCACCGGCGCCATCTACTACCCAGGCGGGCGCTCTGCCCAGGTCGACCCGGTGAAGCTGCGTGAAGCCGTCAGCCCCGATGGCAAGGTCGACAACCTCAAGCTGCAGGCCATTCTCGAAAGCGAACTGGGCCAGCGTCTGCCGCTGGACGACCCGCGCCTGATCCAGCACCGCGGCAGTGTCGAGCAGCTGGCAAGCCTGGGCCTGGCTCCGGCCGCCTGATCCGGAACAGGACATCGACCACGGCATGACCACCTCGGCCGAACACCAACGCCTGCTGCGCCTGGCCACTCGGGCTTCGCTGGCGGTGGCCAGCATTCTGGTCCTGAGCAAGGCCGTGGCCTGGTGGCTCAGCGGTTCGGTCAGCCTGCTGGCGGGCCTCACCGATTCGGCCCTGGATGCCGTCGCGTCGTTTCTCAACCTGCTGGCCGTGCATTACGCCCTGCGCCCTGCCGATGACGACCATCGCTTCGGTCATGGCAAGGCCGAGGCCCTGGCGGGCATGGCCCAGGCATTGTTCATCGGCGTCAGCGCGGTGCTGATCGGGGTACAGGCGGTCGAGCGTCTGCAAGCGCCGCAGCCGTTGGGCGACA
This sequence comes from Pseudomonas plecoglossicida NBRC 103162 = DSM 15088, assembly GCF_000730665.1. Lineage (GTDB taxonomy): Bacteria > Pseudomonadota > Gammaproteobacteria > Pseudomonadales > Pseudomonadaceae > Aquipseudomonas > Aquipseudomonas plecoglossicida. The sequence goes on along the minus strand of NZ_BBIV01000061.1, from coordinate 2,509 downwards.
CGGCCATCGGCATCGGCGTGATGCTGCTTTCGCTGGCCTTGACCCTGGCGTTGCTGGCCCTGCAGCACAAGGTCATTCGCCTGACCGGCTCGACGGCGGTGCGTGCCGACTCGCTGCACTATCGCTCCGACCTGCTGCTCAACAGCAGCATCCTGCTGGCATTGCTGCTGGCACGCTTTGGCTGGTCACAGCTGGATGCGCTGTTCGGTCTGGGCATTGCCCTCTACATCCTGTGGAGCGCACTGCAGATCGCCCGGGAGAGCACGGCGATCCTGATGGACAAGGAACTGCCAGCTGATATCGGCGAGGGCATGCGCGAACTGGTGCTGGCCATCCCCGGGGTCGAGGGCGTGCATGACCTGCGCACCCGGGTGTCAGGTAACCAGTGGTTCGTCCAGCTGCACCTGGAACTGCCAGGGCAGCTGCCTTTGCATCAGGCGCACGGGCTGTGCGTCCAGGCATCGCAAGCCATCCGCCAGCGTTATCCACGGGCCGATGTCATGGTGCATGCCGACCCGGTGTGAACCTCAGTTGATACTGTATCCCCGCCCGCTGAAACAGGCCCCCAGCGCCCGCCGATAGGTGTCCGCGAGGTTGGCCGGGGGCGCATAGGGCGCCGTCGCCGGGTCGAAGCCCGATTGACTCACGGCCCAGCGGTGACACTGGTAGCGGTCCTGCTCCTGCTGCTCCTGACCCTGGCCGTACATCGGGTAGGCCACCACGTCATAGGCGTTGGCTGCCGGTGCCGCGGGCACCGGCGCAGGGGGGGCAACGGCAGGCGGGTTGACCACCACGTACTCCCGGGTGTCGGCCAGGTACTGGTAATAGGTGTCGGCCACCACGAAGAACTGCGTACTGCCTGCCCAGACCTCACGCGCATAGAGCGGCAGGTAACCCACCCGCACGCCGTAAGGCGGCGTCACCACCCGGTAGCTGCCGGCATGCGGGCGATACCAGTAGCCACCGGAGTAGAAGTAATCCTGGCCGCGGTAAGGTACCTTCCAGTAACGGTCGGGAAAACGATCGATGGTCTGCCCGGGGTGATACTGCGGGCCAGGCCCCCACCCATTGCCATGCCCGTCCGGACGGCCTTGCCAGTCGCCGCCAGGTCGTCGGGGAATGTCCTGGTAATAGCCTTGCCGCGGGGGCTGGGTCTGCCACACTTCATCGCGCGAGTTGAGCGGCGAGGTGCCTGCGGCAGCGCCGTTGGGGTCATGCGGGGCGTTGCCGGAATGCCCCCCGTGCTCCTCGTTCGGCCCCTGCGCCAGCGCCCCGAGACTGACGCTCAAACCCAGCAGACCAACACCTGCCAACTGCCAGATGCGCGACTTCATGTTGTTCCTCGCGGTAAAGAAAATGACTCGCTGCCAGTCTACCGCGCCCTTGCTGCAGGGGCAGGTGAAATCGCGGACATGAAAAAAGGGAGGCCGTCGGGCCTCCCTTTGGGAATTGTCGTCCGTGCTCGGCACTTGTGGCGCCGGCTCACCTCACCCCGTCTTCTGGACGGTGCGTAGCCCGGGGGCCTGGCTGATCCTGTTGGATCGCTGGCCGCGACCGCCCGCCTAGGGCGCGTCGCCGTGGACTCATGTCCGGGCAGTGATTCTGGGGTTAACTTTACGGGAGCGATGGCGGCAGAGGATTGCGAAGATTGCTCAGATAAATACCACTTGCGCAATTTTTAACCCTGGATTGATAATTCGCAGCAATCCGAACAGAAAAGGCCTTTTCCATGAGCAAGCTTGACCGCTACGACCTGAGCATTCTCGCCGAACTGCAGCGCGACGCTCGCATCTCCAACCAGGAGCTGGCCGAGCGCATCGGGCTGTCGCCGTCACCTTGCTCGCGCCGGGTCAAGCAACTGGAAGACGATGGCTACATTTCGCGCCAGGTCGCCCTGCTCGATCGCAAGAAGCTGGGCCTGAGCCTGACCGCCTACGTGCTGATCGGCATGGACCGCCACACCCCGGAGCGCTTCGAGACCTTCGAGGCCGCCATCCGCAACCTGCCGCAAGTGCTCGAGTGCAGCCTGGTCACCGGGATGGACGCCGACTACCAGCTCAAGGTGGTCGTGCCGGACATGGACCACTACCAGAAATTGCTGCTAGGCAGCCTTACCCGCATCGAAGGCGTCACCAGCGTGCGCTCCAGTTTCGTGCTCAACCAGGTGCTGGCGAGCACCGAGCTGCCGTTGACTCACCTTCGTTAACCGTTGTTGCGGGGCGGCGTATAATCGGCCGCTCAGCCTGCCTGGAGAACTCAGATGGATCCCGCCGTATTCGAAGAATGGATGATGATCATCCTGGTCACCGTGTTGATCGGTTTCATGGGCTTCATCGTCTGGGACCTGGCGAAGAAGTCCAAGGCAGGGCGCTTTGGCACGATGATCCTGTTCTTCGTGCTGGGCCTCGGGGTGCTGGCCTTCATCATCAAGAGCGTGGTGGTGGGGTTTCTGGAAGGGGTTTAGTGGTTTCTCTGGCCTCACAGCCCTTGAACCTTGTGCATTTCCTGT
>NZ_BBIV01000062.1 GCF_000730665.1 Pseudomonas plecoglossicida NBRC 103162 = DSM 15088 | reverse complement strand
GCCGTCAGCAGCGGCAGTTGCCCCAGCGGTCGCGCGGCGCTTTCGCACAACGCCCCCAGCAATTGCTGCAGGTGCCCGTCCAGCCGCTCGATGGCCGGCGCGTCGAAGCGCGCGCGGTCATAGCTGTAGCAGAAGCTCAACGCCTCGCCCTGGTTGACCAGCAGCATCAGCGGATAGTTGCCCTGCTCACGGCTGAGCAGATTGGCGAACCGTGGTCCGTCGCCCTGGCCGCCAAGCATGGCACTGTCCAGCGGGTAGTTCTCGAAGACCAGGACCTGGTCGAACAACCCCTGCCCGGCCTGACCGGCCCAACGCTGGATATCGTACAGCGCACTGTGCTCGTGCTCGCGCACCGCCACGCCCAAGGCCTGCACCTGGTCCAGCCACTGGCCGACGGTGAGCTGCGCCACGGGGCTGGCCACGACCGGCAGGGTGTTGATGAACAGGCCCAACTGCTGCTCGATGGCCGGCAACTGCGCCGGGCGCCCGGCGACGGTGGCGCCAAAGGCCACGCAGTCCTGCCCGGTGTAGCGCTGCAACAGCAGCAGCCAGGCGGCCTGCATCAGGCTGCTCAAGGTCACCTTGTGCTGGCGGGCGAACTGCCGCAGGCGCTCGCTGGCAGCGGCCGGCAAGGTCGAGCGGTGCTCGGCGGTGCCGCTACCCGGTTGCTCCAGGGCCACGGCGCCGGCCAGGGCGGTCGGCGCCTGCAACGGCGCCAGTTGGCCGCGCCAGAACTGCTCGCTGGCAACCGCGTCGCGTTCGGCCAACCAGGCGATGTAGTCGCGGTACTGGCCCAGCGGTGTCGGCAGCGCCTGCCCTGCGTAGCGCTGCATGACTTCGGCGAACAGCTGCGCTTGACTCCAGCCATCGAGCAGCAGGTGGTGGCAGGTCCATATCAGGTGGTAGCGACCGGCGCCCGTAGCCACCAGCAGCAGGCGCATGAGCGGGGGCCGCTGCAGGTCGAACGGGCGGCGTTCATCGGCTGCCAAGGCATCGAGGTCGCCGCTGCCGGTTTCGCGCCAGGCCAGCTCCGCCTGGCGCAGCACCGCCTGCAACGGGTGGCCCGCCGCGGTGCTGACAAAAGCGGTGCGCAGCGCAGCATGGCTGTCCAGCGCGGCCTGCCAGGCCGCGCGCAGGCGCGCCGTGTCCAGGCCTTCGGCATCCATGCGCACCTGGTTGATGTAGCTGCCGTCGCCAGGTTGGTACAGGCTGTGGAACAGCATGCCCTGTTGCATCGGCGACAATGGGTAGAGGTCCTGCACCTGGTCGATCGGCAGGTCCAGGGCGTCGAGCTGCGCCTGGTCGAGGCCGGCCAGGGGGAAGTCCGACGGCGTGGCACCGCCGGCACCGGGGGCCAGGCAGTGGGCGACCAGCGCCTGCAATTCGTCCTCGAACAGCGCCACCAGTTGCGTCAGGCCCTGGGCATCGAGCTGTTGCGGGCTGAAGGTGAAACCCATTTGCAGGCGGCCGTCATTGACGCCGCCGTCGATGGACAGCCAGTTACCCAGCGGAGCGCCAGGGTCCTGGCTGTCGCCGCAGGACTGGTCGGCCCGGCGCATACCGGCACCGAAGCTGGCATCGAACTGTCCCAGGTAGTTGAAGGTGATGCGTGGCTGCGGCCGCGCCGCCAGTTGCGCGCGCACCTCGGCCGGAGCCAGCTGTTGCAGGAGGCCGAAGCCCAGGCCGTTGTCCGGAACCTGGCGCAACTGCTCCTTGAGGGTCTTGAGGGTGTGGCCAAGGTCGTCGCCGGCGGCCAGGCGCACCGGATAGGTCGCGGTGAACCAGCCTACGGTGCGGCTCAGGTCGAGACCGGCCAGGTGCTCTTCGCGGCCGTGGCTTTCCAGCTCCACCAGCAGCTCGTCCTGCGCGCTCCAGCGCCGCCAGGCTCGGGCCAGGGCGCACAGCAGCAGGTCGTTGACCTGGGTGCGGTAGGCGCCCGGAGCATCGCGAAGCAGCTGGCGCGTCAGTGGCTCGTCCAGTTGCATCGGCAGCGTGATGGCTTCGCCCGCCGGCGCAGGGCCGTCATGGCGAATACCTGGGAAGTCGGCCGGGGCTTCGCCCAGTTGCGCCAGCCACCAGGGCAGTTGCGCCAACGTCTCGGCAGCCTGGGCGCGCTGGCCCAGAAAGCGCGTCCAGTCGCCGAAGGCATGGCTGCGCCGTGGCAGGCTGGCGGTCGGGTTGGCCAGCAGCTGTTGCAGATCCTCCAGCACGATGCGCCACGACACGCCGTCCACCACCAAGTGGTGCGCCACCAGCAGCAGTCGCTGGCCGGCGCCGCGCACGTCGATCAGTACCGCGCGCAGCAGCGGGCCGGTGGTCAGTTCGAGGCTACGCTGGGCCTGGTCGGCAATGGCCAGCATGGCCTGCTCGTCCTCGGCCTCGCGTACCCACAGTTCAACCGCTTCGGCGTCCTCGTAAGCGGCCTGCCAGCCTTGCTCAGCCTCGGTGAAGCGCAGGCTGAAGGCGTCGTGGTGGGCGACCACGGCGTTCAGCGCATGCGCCAGCTGCGTGGCGGCCAGTGGCACCTCGAGGGCCAGCAGCAGGGCCTGGTTCCAGTGCCCACGCTGCGCCATCGGCGTTGCGAAGAAGCGCTGCTGGAACGGCGTCAGGGCAATGGCCCCGCGCTCGGCACGCGCCGCACCTGCGCCCTGTTCTGCCAAGGGCGTCACTACCTGGGCCAGCTGGCGCAAGGTCTGGTGACGGAACAGCTCGCGGGGACCGAACTGCCAGCCAGCCTGGCGTGCGCGGCTGGCCACCTGGATGGCGATGATCGAATCGCCGCCGAGCTCGAAGAAGTTGTCCAGGGCGCCCACCGGGTCGATACCCAGTACTTCGCTCCAGATGCTGGCCAGGGCCTGCTCCACTTCGCCCTGCGGGGCGTCATAGGCTCGCTCGACCAGCACCGGTTGCGGCAGGGCCTTGCGGTCGAGCTTGCCGTTGGCACTCAGCGGCATCTGCGCCAACACGATGACCTGCGCCGGCAGCATGTAGTCGGGCAGCGCTTCGCCCAGGCGCAAGCGCAAGGCATCGGCAAGACCGTCAGCGGCGTCTGCCACCACGTAGCCCAGCAGTTGTTTGCCGCCGGCAGTGGCCTCGCTGACCACCACCACCGCCTCGCTGACGGCCGGATGCTCAAGCAGGCGAGCCTCGATTTCGCCCAGCTCGATGCGCAGGCCGCGGATCTTCACCTGGTGGTCGATACGCCCCAGGTACTCCACGGCGCCGTCGTCGCGCCAGCGCGCCAGGTCACCGGTACGGTACAACCGCCCGCCTTGGCCGAACGGGTCGGCGACGAAGCGTTCGGCGGTCAGGCCCGGGCGGCCCAGGTAGCCGCGAGCCAGGCCCACGCCACCGATGTACAACTCGCCTGGCAGGCCGCTGGCCACTGGCTGCAACTGACCGTCGAGCACGTACAGGCGCAGGTTGGCGATGGGCCGGCCGATCGGCACGCTGCCCAGGCCCGGGGCATCGTGGCAGGCCCAGTGGCTGACGTCGATGGCCGCTTCGGTCGGGCCGTAGAGGTTATGCAGGCCGGCGTCGCTCTGGGCCAGGAAGCGCTGTTGCAGATCCAGCGGCAGTGCCTCGCCGCTGCACATCACCAGGCGCAGGCTGGGGCAGCCGGCGAGGGATTCGCTGGCCATGTAGGCCTGCAGCATCGACGGCACGAAGTGCAGCACGCTGATGCGATGGCCTGCGATCAGCGCCTTGAGCTCGGCGGGGTCGCGGTGGGCGCCGGGCGGCGCCATCACCAGGGTGGCGCCGGTCATCAACGGCCAGAAGAACTCCCATACCGAGACGTCGAAGCCGAACGGCGTCTTCTGCAGCACCCGGTCGTGAGCATCGAGGGCGAACGTGGCCTGCATCCACTGCAGGCGGTTGCACAGGGCGGCGTGGCTGTTGCCCGCCCCCTTCGGCCGGCCTGTGGTGCCGGAGGTATAGATGCAGTAGGCGAGCTGGTCAGGCTGGCTGAGCAGGCTCGGGTTACTGTCGGGGCTGTCGGCAAAGCGCGCGGCGTCGCCGTCCAGGCACAGCACTTCGCGCTCCCCGGCCGGCAGGCGTGCCAGCAGGTGCTGCTGGGTGAGCAACAGGCCCGCACCGCTGTCCTCGAACATGAAGGCCAGGCGCTGGTCGGGCTGGTCCGGGTCCAGCGGTACGTAGGCAGCGCCAGCCTTGAGCACGGCCAGCAGGGCCACGACCATTGCCTGCGAACGCTCGGCGAAGATCCCCACCAACTGCTCGGGCCCCACCCCGCGGCTGCGCAGGTAATGGGCAAGGCGGTTGGCCTGGGCGTTGAGCTCGGCGTAGCTGAGTTCGACGCCGTCGGCGATCAGTGCCGTGGCCTGTGGCGTGGCGGCCGCCTGACGTTCGATGAGCACCTGCAGGCACTGGGGCTGGCGGTAGTCGACGGCGGTAGCGTTGAAGTCTTCGACCACCTGGCGCTGCTCGTGGCTGTCGAGCATGGCCAGGTCGCCCAGGGCGGTGTCGGGGCGCGCGGCGCAATCGGACAGCAGGCGCAGGAAGTGCCCGCGCAGGCGCTCGATGCGCGCGGCGTCGAACAGGTCGGTGGCGTAGGTGAAGGCGCCGCGCAGCAGGCCGCCGGCCAACTCTTCGGTGTCCAGGCTGAGGTCGAACTTGGCCACTTCGGGGGTGGCCACCTCAAGCCAGGCGTTCAACCCGGGCAGACCGGCAAGGGTCGCTTCGCCGCGCTGCTCGTGGTTGAACATCACCTGGAACAGCGGGTTGCGACTCAGGCTGCGCTCCACGCCCAGGGCATCCACCAACTCTTCGAAGGGCAGGTCCTGGCAATCCTGGGCGGCGGCCGCCGCCTGGCGGACGTTGTCCAGCAGGGTACGAAACGGCAGGCGCGCGTCGGGCGTGCTGCGCAACACCTGAGTGTTGACGAAGAAGCCGATCAACCCCTGGACTTCCACGCGTTGGCGGTTGGCCACCGGTACGCCGACCAGCAGTTCCTGCTGGCCGGTATAGCGGTGCAGTACCGCCTTGAAGGCCGCCAGCAGTACCATGAACAGGCTGGTGCCGCTGGAAGCGGCCAGGGCCTTGAGCTGTGCGCTGAGCACCTGTGGCAGCTCAAAGCCCAGGCTTGCGCCACGCTGGCTGATTTCAGCCGGGCGCGCGCGGTCGGCGGGCAACTCGAGGATCGGCGGGCGCTCACCCAGCGTGGCGCGCCAGTAGGCCAACTGCCGCTCGCCCTCACCGGCTTCCAGCCAGTTGCGCTGCCACAAGGCGTAATCGGCGTACTGCACGGCCAGCGCCGGCAGCTGCGGGGTCTGGCCCTGCAGGTGAGCGGCGTAGCCTTGGGCAAGCTCGTCGAGCAGGATCTGCATCGACCAGCCGTCGGAGATGATGTGGTGCATGGCCAGCAGCAGGCCGTGGCGCTGCTCGCCCAGGCGCACCAGCGTGACGTGCAGCAGTGGCCCCTGGTGGAGATCGAAGGCCTGGCCGGCGGCAACCTGCAAGGCGGTTTTCAATGCCGCTTCAGGGTCGGCGCTGGCGCTGACGTCGCGCTGAGCCAGGGCAACGCCTGCGGCGGCGCTCACCACCTGGGTCAGTTGGCCGTCCGTTTCGGCAAAACGGGTGCGCAGGATTTCGTGGCGCGCCACCAGGGCATCCAGGGCGGCTTGCAAGGCAGTGGTATCCAGCGCGCCGTCCAGGCGCAGGACGCCAGCCTGGTTGTAGGCGGCAGAGCTGCGGTCGAGCTGCCACAGGGTCCACAGGCGGCGCTGGGCATAGGAGGCAACTACCGGTGCCTGGGCGTCCGCGCGCGGCGGGATCGGCAGGCTTTCCAGGCTCATGCCCTGGGCCTTGAGCTTTTCGCCCAGGGCGCGGCGTGCGGCCGGGTCCAGCTCGGCGAAGCGCCGGGCCAGGGCGAGGGAACGGTCCGCGACAGTCATGGTGCCTCCACTTCGGCGAACAGGTTTTCCAGAGCGTCCAGGTCGTTGCCTGGGGCCTGTTGCAGCTCGGCGACCTTGGCAGCGAAGCGCTCCAGGGTTTCGCCCTCGAAAAACAACCGCAGCGGCAGTTCGATGCCCATCTGCTCCTGCAACCGCGCACGCAAGCGTGTGGCCAGCAGCGAGTGCCCGCCCAGGGCGAAGAAGTTGTCCTGCAGGCCTACCCGCTCGACCCCGAGCGCCTCCTCCCAGACACCGGCGAGAAGGCGTTGCAGCTCAGTCTGCGGCGCCTGGTAGGACTGGCCAGCCACAGTCTCGGCAGCCAGCGCGCGGCGATCGACCTTGCCGTTGGGCATCAGTGGCAGGCGTGCCAGGCTGCGCAGCGCAGTGGGCACCATGTGCGCCGGCAGGCGCCGGGCCAGTTCGGCCTGCAGACGGCCGGCCAGATGCCCGTCGTCGTCACCGACCACGAAGGCCACCAGCTGCGCACCACCGACTCCCTCGCGGACCACCACCGCCGCCTCGGTAACGCCAATGCAACTGGCCAGCACGGCCTCCACCTCGCCCAGTTCGATACGGAAACCGCGGATCTTCACCTGTGCATCCACCCGCCCGAGGAATTCCAGCTGGCCATCGGCGCGCCAGCGCGCCAGGTCGCCAGTCTGGTAGCCACGGCTGCCATCGGCCAGGGTCGGGAAGCGCTCGGCGGTGAGTGCCGGGCGGGCCAGGTAGCCGCGGGTGACGCCGGGACCGGCCACGTACAACTCGCCCACCTGCCCCACGGCGACCGGCTCGCGGTTGGTGTCGAGCACCAGCACGCGCATGCCCGGTGCCGGGCGGCCGATGGCAACCGGGCCTTGGTCGGCGTTCCATGCCGTGCACCAGACGCTGCCTTCGGTGGGGCCGTATTCGTTGCTCAACAGCACGCCGGGCAGGCGTGCATGATGGCGCGCCAGCAGCGTCGGCGTGCACGCTTCGCCAGCCACCACCACGGTGCGCAGGGCATGCTGGCCCAGGTGTTCGAGCACTTCGGCGTGCAGGCCCGGCAAGGCCAGGTAATGAGAGATGCCGTGTTCGCCCAGCAGCGCGGCGATGGCTTGTGGGTCCTTGGCCTGGGCAGAGGTCGGCAGGTGCAGGCAGCCGCCCTGGCCGAGTGTCCAGAACAGCCCGGCCACCGAGCTGTCGAACGACAGCGACGACAGCAGCAGGAAGGATTCGAGCGGCGCCCGGTAGTGAACGAAACGCGCCAGGGTCGAGGCCAGGGCGTTGGTATGGCTGACCGCGACGCCCTTGGGCGTGCCGGTGGAACCAGAGGTGTAGATGACATAGGCCAGGTCGTCGCCGGCGACTGCCGCCGACAGCGGCGCGACCGGGCCCTGCCAGACCGCCGAAGCATCGGCCAGCGACAGCACTGGCAGGCCGGGCGGCAACGCTATGTCGGCGGCCGGTGCGTCCAGGGCCAGCAGGCAATGGGCGCCGGAATCGGCGAGCATGAACCCCAGGCGCTCGGCCGGGTAGTCCGGGTCCAGCGGCAGGTAGGCGCCTCCGGCCTTGAGGATGCCGAGCAGCGCCACCAGCGCCGCCAGCGAACGCGGGGCGTACACGGCGACGATGCTGTCGCGCCCGACACCCTGCGCCTGCAGCGCGTGGGCCAGTTGGTTGGCGCGCTGGTCGAGCTGCGCGTAGCCCAACACCTCGTCGCCCTGGCGCACGGCGGCACACTGGCCTTGCCGACCGACCTGCTGCTCGAACAGGCGGTGCAGCGCACCTGGGGACTCCAGCGGCATCTCGGCGCCACGTTCGAAGGCTTGAATGCGCGCACGACCCTTTTCACCGAGGAGGCTGACCTGGGCCAGACGCTGCTCGAGGTCGCCCAGCGCATGAGCGGCGAACACCACGAATTGCTCGAGCCACAGCGCGGCCACCTCGGTTTCCAACTGGCCTGCGGCGTAGTGCAGATGCAGGTCGCCGGCTACGCGGGCGAGGCTCAGCGGCGCCAGCACACAGTCATCCAGTTCCAGATCTACGCCATCGAGTAGCGCAACGCTGGCTGCGAAACCGTAGCGGGCGTCGGGGTCTTCGATGGCCGCTTCGTCCAGGCATTCCAACCACGAGCGGGCCTGTTCCAGGCGGCTGCGCAACTCTTCAAGTGCCTGGGCCAGGCTGGCGTCTGCAGGGAACGCCAGGTTCACCGGCAACTGGCGCTCGAAGCGCCCGAGCATGCCGTCGACTTGCGCGTTGCGCCCATCCACGCTGACCAGCAGCGACACTTCGTTCTGTTCGCCAAGGCGGCACAGGAAACCAGCCCACAGGAACAGCAGCAGGTCGTCGGCGGCCAACCCGCGCTCGGTGGCGCAGGCGTCAACGGCCTGCAGCAGGGCATCGGCTGCCAGTTGCACGTGCGCGACGCTCAACGACTTCTGGCCGGGCAAGCCGGTTGTCTCGGCGCCACAGACCAGGGCATCGCGGCTGCGTTCGAACGGCAGCGGCGCCCGCGGCGCGGTGGCGTCCAGCACGCCGCGCCAGTAGGCACCACCGCGGACACCCATGTCCTCGCCAGCCAGCTCGCCCTGCCACGAGGCATAGTCGATGTACTGCAACGCCTCCTCGTCGGCCGGCGCCAGGCGACCGGCGTAACCTTCGCGCAGTTCGCCGGCCAACTGCTGCAACGCCTGCCCGTCGACGCTGGCCAGGGCCACCCCCAGGCGCACGACGAAACTGTCGCTGCCAACCTCGTCCACGGCGGCGACGAAAGGTGCCTGCTCCAGCGTTTCGCGGTCGGCAGACGCCTGCAGTGGCGCCGGGGCGTGCTGTTCCACCACCTGCACCGGGCGGCGCAGGCCGTCCAGGCGCAGGTAGCGGGTGCGCAGCACTTCATGGCGGCGTTGAAGCTCGGCGAGCACCTGGCCCAGGCGGGCCTCGTCCAGACGTCCCGGCACGCGCACGCGGGCGAAGGCCGCCAGTGGCTGGCCGTGGCGGGTGAAGACGGCGCCCTGCTGGGCTGACAGGGGGAAAGCGTCTTGATGGGCAGGCAGTTGCATGTGGGGGAACCTCAATCTTGTGCCAGGTCGGCGCTTTTCTGGGCGATCGCCATGGCGGTGAGAATCTTGCGCGGGCCGGTGAAGGCGTTACGGGCATGCAGCGAGAGCATGTTGTCGAGCAGGACCACATCGCCCTTCTGCCAGGGGAACTCCACCATCACGTCGCGGTAGGCTTGCTGCAGGTGGAGGATGACGTCGCCTGGGATCGGCGCGCCGTCGCCGTAGAAGGTGTTCTGCGGCAGGTCGTCGGCGTCGAACTCGGCAATCAGTGCGGCGCGCAGGGTTTCGGGCAGCGTCAGGGCATTGAAGAAGGTGCCGTGGTTGAACCACAGCTGCTCGCCACTGCGCGGGTGCCGGACGATGGCCGGGCCCACCTGGCGGGTCCGCAGGCGGTTGCCAGGCTTCCATTCCGGGCGGATGCCGATCCGTGCACAGTAAGCTTCCACCTCGGCACGGTCTTCGCTCTGGAACACGGTCTGCCAGGGCAGGCCCATGCCGTCGCCGTAGTTGCGCACGTACATGATGCGACGCTGGCGGAATTCCTCGCGCACCGCCGGGTCGATGCGCTGCAGCAAGGCGCGGGTGTCGCCCAACGGGGTCTCGCCACCGGTCAGTGACGGCAGGTCGCAGTAGAAATACAGGTGCAGCGGGAACACCGGCGAGTAGGAGTGCTCGTTGTGCGGGAAGATGCGCTCGTCGCTGGGGTAGTCGGTGGAGCTGTAGACATTGAACTGGCGGCTGATTTGGGTGCGTGGCGAAGCGCGAAACAGGTATTCCAGCGCACCGCCCGATACCGCCTGCACGCAGCGGTCGAAGCCGTCGATGCCGTCCACGTCGAACCCACGGAACAGGATGGCGCCGTGCTCCAGCAGGCGCGCCTCGACCTGTTCACGGTGCTGCGCCAGCCACGCCACCAGGTCAGTGCCGGCGAAACGTGGCCGGCACAGGGCCGGCAAGGTGTGGCCTTCGAGCAACGGGGTGAAGACGACCCGCTCGTCCTGGCCGGCGGTGATGCTCCTGCGTGCACGGCCCATGCTGGGCAGTGCCGTGACTTTGGCGTCGTTCATCATTGCTCCTGAACACTGTGTGCGTTAGCGGTGGGCTGCACGGCGCGCCGGCGCATCGGGCGCTGGCTGTCGAGCAACTGCCGGCGCTGCTGGCTGTCGGCGCTGCGCGCCGCGCGGCGTACCTGGGCGGCGGCTTCCAGCAAGTCGGCCTGGCTGCGGCCGGGCTTGCCCAGCCAGCAGTCGAGCACCGCCTGGATCTGGGCGAACAGTTCGGCCAGCTCGCCAGGCTCGAACAGGCCCTGGGGCACCTCGAAGCGGGCCTCGAGGCGGCTGGCGCTGCTGTAGAAACCGAGGATCAGGTCCAGCTCGGCGGCCTGGTGCTCGGCGGCCAGCGCCTCGACCCGTACATCCTGCAGGCGCGGCAGCGGTGGCTCGCCTTCCTGGTAGTTGAGCTTGATGCTGAAGAAGGGTGAACGTCCGGCCCGGCGCGGTGGACGCAGTGCCTCCACCAATTGCTCGAACGGCAGGTCCTGATGCCCGGCAGCGCCCAGCACCACCCTGCGACACTGCTCGAGCAGTGCATCGCTGCTGGCAGCCATGTCCAGGTCCACCTGCAGCACCAACTGATTGATGAAGAAGCCCACCAGTGGTTCGGCGGCCGGGTGGCTGCGGTTGGCGATATCGCTGCCCAGGCGGATGCGCGACTGGCCGCTCTGCTCGCGCAGGCTGATGGCGAAGGCGCCGAGCAACAGCATGAACGGCGTCACCCCGTTGGCAGCGGCGAAGGCACGCAACGCGCTGGTCTGCATGGCGCTGAAGGTAAACTGCTCGCACTGCGCCATCGCGCCCTTGCCGCGCGGGCGCTGGCCGTGCAACTCGAGCCAGCTGTGTTCGCCGGTCAAGGCTTCGCGCCAGTAGGCCAACTGCCGTGCCTGCTCGGGGCCGGCCAGCAGCGCGCGTTGCCAGCGGGCAAAGTCAGCGTAGCCAACCTCCAGTTCACGCAGCGCTGCGTCATGGCCGGCCAGCCACGAGGCATACAGCGCTTCCAGCTCGTCCACCAGGTTGCGCATCGACCAACCATCCACGGCGATGTGGTGAGTGGTCAGCAGCAGTACGTGCTCGCGGGCTTCCAGGCGCAGCAGGCGCACCCGCTGCAATGGTCCGCTGGCCAGGTCGAAGGGCTGCCGCGCTTCCTGCGCCGCGCGCCGACAGGCCTCGGCCAGGTCAGCAACATCTTCGACGCTGAAGTCCAGCGCCAGGGTGTCGTGCTGCAGCAGGCGCACACGCTCGCCTTCGGCCAGGAAGGTAGTGCGCAACACGCCGTGACGCTGCTGCAGTGTGGCAAACGCCTCGCGCAGCGCATCGACGTCCAGCGGGCCGCGCAGGTGCAGGGCCATCGGCACGTTGTACACCGAGCTGTGCGGCTCCAGCTGCCAGGCGAACCACAGGCGCTGCTGGGCGAACGAGGGCACCAGGACGGCATCGGGGTCGGCGATCAGTTGCGGCTGGCCATGGGCGGCAGCGACTTCGGACACTTGCTGGGCGAAGGCGGCCAGAAGCGGATTGTCGAACAGGCAGGCCAGGGGCAGGTTCACCCCCAGCCGCTCGCGCAGGCGACCGATGATCTGGGTGGCGGCAATCGAGTTGCCGCCGAGGGCGAAGAAGTTGTCGTCGGCGAACATTTCGGCCTGGCCAAGCACTTCGGCCCAGACAGCACCCACCTGGTGCTGCCTCTCCCCTCGCAGTGGCTGGCCTTGGCGCAACGGGCGCTGGTCATTGCGACGCAGGTGGAAGCAGTCCAGCTCGCCGCGTTCCAGCATCTGCCGGCACGCCGAACGCTGCAGCTTGCCGCTGGAGGTCTTGGGCAGTTCGCCAGGTTGCAGCAAGGCGACCCACACCGGCGCCTGCTGGCAGACGTCGGCCAGTACCCGGTCGATGTCGGCGCAGATCTGCGCGGCGGCGATCTTGCGTTGGGTGGCGCGGCCGATCTCCACGGCGATGCCAATGCCCTCGCCGTCGGCCTGATCGACCACGAAGGCCGTCACCCGGCCCTTGCGCGCGCCTTCGACGTTGTATTCCACCGCACGCTCGAGGTCTTGCGGGTAGATGTTCTGGCCGCGGACGATGATCATGTCCTTGAGGCGCCCGGTGATGAACAGCCGTCCCTCACGCAAAAAGCCCAGGTCGCCGGAGCGCAGCCAGGTGCGCCCATCACGCTCGACGAAAGCCTTGGAGGTGGCCTCCGGGTTGCGCCAGTAGCCTCGGGCGACGCTGGCGCCGCTGATCCAGATCTCGCCGATGCAGCTGTCAGGCTGATGCTCGCCGCTGTGCGGATCGACCAGGATCACGTCGAGCCCGGGTTGCAGGATGCCGCTGCTGACCAGCAGGCTGCCCTCCCCCGGTTCGGCGCGGTGCTCACCGAGGGCGTGGCTGTCGAAGCTTGCACTGACGAAGGGCTCGTCGGCGGTGGTACCGGTGACGTACAGGGTGGCCTCGGCCAGCCCGTAGCACGGCAGGAACGCCAGCGGATCGAAGCCGCAGACGCTGAAACGATTGGCAAAGGCCTGCAGGCTGTCCTGGCGGATCGGCTCGGAGCCGGAGAACAGCACCCGCAGGCTGCTCAGGTCGAGGCTGGCCAGCACGCTGTCGCTGGTGCGCTCGGCGGCGAGGCGGAAGGCGAAGTCCGGGGCGCCGGTGTGGGTGGCGCGGTAGTGGCTGATCGCCTCGAGCCAGCGTGCGGGGCGCTCGACGAAATGCCGCGGCGACATCAGCACCAGGGTCGCGCCACGGTAGACCGTCAACAGCAGGCAACCGATCAGGCCCATGTCGTGGTAGAGCGGCAGCCAGCTGACAAAGGTGTCACCAGGGTGCAGATCGAAGCCGCGCACCATCATGCCTTCGTTGGCCACCAGATTGGCGTGGCTGACCTCCACGCCTTTTGGGGTGGCGGTGGAGCCGGAGGTGTACTGCAGGAAGGCAATGGCTTCCCCCGCCGGCAGCGTTGGCGGGCAGACGTCAGCCTCGGCCAACGCCAGCGCATCGACGGCCAGCACCGTGGGCAACGCCTCGGCGAAGGCTTGTTGCAGCGAGTCGCACAAGTGCGCCTCGGTCAGCACCAGGCGTGGCTGGGCATCATCGAGGATGGCGCGCACCCGGCTCAGTTCGTACTGACGCAGCGATTCAGGCGGCAGCGCCGGTACCGCGATGATGCCGGCGTACAGACAGGCGTAGAACGACACCACATAGCCCGGCCCGCTTTGCATCAGCAACAGCGCGCGCTCGCCGGCGCCTGCGTGGCGTGACAACTGCGCGGCCAAGGTTCGGGCACGGCGGTCCAGTTCGGCGTAGCTCAGCGTCAGGCGCTGGCTCTCGCCATCGAGAAGAAAATGCACCGCCGGCTTGTCGCCTTGCTGGCCGGCATGGGCGACCAGCGCCTCGACCAGGGAACCATGGAGAGCAGTCATTTCACACCTTTGCAAAGAAGTGGGAGTCAGGGCGTGCGGCCGGCGCATGGGGCGCCAGGCAGGCAGCCAGATGCGCGAGCACGGCGCGCTCCTGGGTCTGAATGAAAAAGTGGCCTGCGTCGAACAGCTTGAGGCTGAACTCGGTCGCCGCCAGCTCACGCCAGGCCAGCAATTGCGCTTCGCTGGCCGTGTCCTGGCTGCCGGCCAGTACGTGCAGCGGGCACTGCAACGGCGCGCTGGGCTGGTAGCGGTAACGCCCGCACAACAGGAAGTCGGCACGCAGCACCGGCAGGGCCAGGCGCATCAGTTCCGGATCCTGCAGGGCTTCGTCGGGAGTACCTTGCAAACGGGCCAATTCGCCCAGCAACTGTTCGTCGCTCATCGGCGTGCGAAAGCGCAGGTAGTCGCGCTGGGCCGGCGCCGCCCCGCCCGACACCAGCAGCGCCTGCGGCGGCGGCAGGCCCAGGGCGCGCAGTGCGCAGGCAAGCTCGAAGGCCAGCAATGAACCCATGCTGTGGCCGAACAGCGCATAGGCGCGCCGGGTCTCGCCGCGCAGCTCGAGCGCCAGTTGCGCGGCCAGGTCGACCAGATCGGTTGCCAACGGCTCGCCGAGGCGGCTGCCGCGCCCTGGCAGCTCCAGCGGACGGATATCCAGCCAGGCCGGGACGCTGCGCCGCCAACGCGCATAACCCATGGCGCTGGCGCCGGCGTGGGGCAGGCAGAACAGAGTCAGCATGGCACTCACCGACCGGCCTGTCCGTCCATGTGCTGACGCAGGCTCAGGGGGCGCATGTCGGTCCATACCGCTTCGATGTAGTCCAGGCAGTCCTGCTTCGGGCCGCTCTTGCCGGCTTCGCGCCAGCCGGCCGGCACCGCCTTGTAGTCAGGCCACAGGGAGTACTGCTCCTCGGCGTTGACCAGTACCTTGAACGTTGCGTCTTCGCGGTCGAAAGCCATCTGAAATTTCTCCGTCTCTGTCGGTTGAAAGCGGCTGGCACGGATGCCTGCGGCGCGATTTCCTAGAACGACGAATGACCGCGGAAGAACTTCAGAAGACTATTTCCTATAGGTTCATCAGATTTGGACTGCAATTGAATCGGAGACTTGTTGCAAATAATTCTTAGTAATACTAGATTCTCCAACCTCGCTTGCAGACCTCGGAACGGATCAGGTGCCTCATGCAGAAACACGGTGTAGCCCATGGTGGGTCCCCTTTGCTTGACGTGTTCTTTGTCCAGCGTTCGCGCCTGATCGGGTTGGCGGCAAAGATCATCGGGTGCCGTAGCCACGCCGAAGACATCGTTCACGAAGCATTCATGAAAGTGGACGATGCTGCCGAGTCGGAGCAGATCCACTCCCAGGCGTCCTACCTGACGCGGGTCGTGCGCAACCTGTCGATCGACCATTACCGCCGGCGCCAGTTCGAGGAACGACTGATGTGCCACGACGCAGACAGCAGCGAGTCGCCGGCCATCTGTGGTGAAACCCCGGAGGCACTGGTATCGGATCAGCAGGTGCTGGAACGCGTTTCCGGGGCTTTGGCCGACCTGCCCGAGCGCACCCGCTACGCCTTCGAGATGTGCCGGATCCATGGCATGAAACAGCGGGAGATCGCCAAGATCCTCGGCGTCTCACCCCCGCTGGTCAACGCCATGATTCGCGACGCGCTGCAGCATTGCAGGGAAAAGGCGCTGTAATCATCAGCGCGTGCTTCGGTTACCTTTGCGGGCGAATGCTACAAGGGGACGCGATCGACTTTGGGCGCTCGGTGCCCAGTGCGCTTCTGACGCCACTTCCATACGCCGCCAATGACAATCAGCGGCAACCCCAGGGCTAGCCACGACACGACGTCGTACAGGCCATCGCCCAGCAGTGCCGACAGCAATCCCAACGCCGCCAGCAAGCCGATCAGCAACGGCCAGCGAAAGATGCCCCACAGCCCGCGCCTCATGCCCTTGCCCTCTGCTCTGTCGCCAGCAGCGCATCGGGCACCTGGCGACGGCGTGCCCACCACAGATAAACACCACTACCCAGGACCACGATGGCAATCACATCGAGCACTGCCCAGACGATCTTCAAGGGCAAGCGTCCGTAGTCGCCGAAATGCAGTGGCTGCGAGATGAGCAGCGCGCGAACGTACAGTGGCATGTCACGCATGTCGGTCAGTTGCCCGGTTCGGGCATCGATCAGTGCCGGCTTGAGCAGCTTCGAGGTCACCGGGGTCTTGCCCCGCATGAACACCGCATAGTGGTGCTGGCTGCTGAACAAGGTACCGGGGAAAGCGACGAATACCGGCTCCAGTTCAGGTGCCGCTGCCCGCGCCGTCTCCAGCGCCGCGTGCAGCGAGCCGAGGGACTCCAGCGGCGGCGCATCCTTGTACGGCGCGGTCATCTCGGCCAACTGGCCGTTCTGCCACAGCCCGACGATGGGCAGCGCCAGGGTGTTGATCACCCCGGTGACGCCCACCACCATCACCCACACCAGGGTCACCATGCCCAGCACATTGTGCAGATCGAGCCATTGCAAGCGGCGGCTGCGTCCGGTGCGCACGGTGGCGAACGCCAGCTTGCGCATGAACGGGGTATAGACCACCACCCCCGACACCAGCGAGGCCACCAGCAGCAAGCCCATCGCACCCAGCAGCAAGTAGCCGGGCAGGCCGAGGAACAGATCGGTGTGCAGGCGCAGCACCACATCCATGAAGCCGGTCTCGGGTGGCTCGGGGGCAAACAGCTCACCGCTGCGCTTGTCGAACAGGTGCACATGGCCGTCCAGCGGCGGCGGTACCAGGGTCTTGCCAGTGAACACCGCGCCATAGGGGTCTTCCGGCTCCAGGCCGACAAAGCGCACCACCTCGTCCGGACGTGCGGCGAGTGCCCCGGCGATGACCTTGTCGTAGTCGATGCCCGGGGCATCGGCAGGCAGTACCTTGGGCAGCGGATGCGGATCGAAGACCGCTTCGATCTCCTCGTGGAAGATCAGCGGCAGGCCGGTCAGGCATAACAGCAGCAGGAACACGGTACAGACCAGGCTGGTCCACTTGTGCACCAGATACCAGTATTTGAGGGTTTGGCGGGTCATGCGCTGTGATTCCTTCGGCAGTCCATGTGCGACAACGGCGTGCACAGGGTAACTGCCGGCCCGCGCAGTGCGCCAGATGGGAAACCGGGAACGAACGTTGAGCAAGCGCGGCCGCTGCTCAAGACCCTCGATTCAGGTTGAGTGGCTTGCGCAGGGCGTGAAGTAGACTTCTGGATGTGGGGGCCGCTTCGCGACCCATCGCCGGCAAGCGCGGCTCCTACAGGGACGGCGCAGGTCGGGAGGCTTGGGGGTATTACCAGCTGTTGGTTTTTCCATGCCCCAAAAACGCAAAAAGCCCTGAATAATCAGGGCTTTGAATATGGCGGAAGCGTAGAGATTCGAACTCTAGGATAGTTGCCCATCGACGGTTTTCAAGACCGTTGCCTTAAACCACTCGGCCACGCTTCCAGCTCGTTTTGCGGCGGCCATAATACCGTAATGAAACACGCTGTCAAACTCTCTATGTCGCCGGTTGCGGGAGCTCTGTTAGACTCCTAGCATCTGAACGTTCCAAAACCACAGGTTTACCAAGGAGTGTCGCCATGCGCGAACAGGATTATGCCGTACACAACGGCCAGCAGGTCGAGCAGCGGGAGGTCAGCAAGGTCCTGCGCAACACGTACAGCCTGCTGGCACTCACCCTCGCCTTCAGCGGTGTCATGGCCTACATCTCCCAGCAGATGGGCGTCCGCTACCCGAACGTGTTCGTGGTGCTGATCGGCTTCTACGGCCTGTTCTTCCTCACCGCCAAGCTGCGTGACTCGGTCTGGGGCCTGGTGTCCACCTTCGCCCTCACCGGCTTCATGGGCTTCATCCTCGGCCCGATCCTCAACCGTTACCTGGGCATGAGCGGTGGCGCCGAAGTGGTCAGCTCGGCGTTTGCCATGACTGCTCTGGTGTTCGGTGGCCTCTCGGCCTATGTGCTGATCACCCGCAAGGACATGAGCTTCCTCAGCGGCTTCATCACCGCCGGCTTCTTCGTCCTGCTGGGTGCCGTGGTGGCCAGCTTCTTCTTCCAGATCAGCGGCCTGCAACTGGCGATCAGCGCGGGCTTCGTGCTGTTCTCGTCGGTCTGCATCCTGTTCCAGACCAGCGCGATCATCCATGGGGGTGAGCGCAACTACATCATGGCGACCATCAGCCTGTATGTGTCGATCTACAACCTGTTCATCAGCTTGTTGCAACTGTTCGGCATCATGGGTCGTGATGACTGATCAGGTCCGTGGCATAGCAATGAAAAACCCGCTTCGGCGGGTTTTTTCATGCCTGCGAAATTGACTTAAAGGTCAGCTTATTCACCGATCAGCTGCCGATCATGCCGGGATCGTGCTTGCCCCTACCCCAATCGTGCTTCATTCCGTAGAATGCGCTCCTTTTTTCATCCGGGGCAGCAACCTGCAATGAGCACACACGAACACAGCCCAGACGCGCAAGCGCCTGCCAATGAACTGGTGCTTGGCCTCGAAGACAAGCCACGGCTGTTGATCGGCCTGCTGGCGGCGCTGCAACACCTGCTGGCAATCATCGTCCCCATCGTCACCCCGGGCTTGCTGATCTGCCAGGCGCTGGGCGTTTCGGCGCGTGACACCAACCTGATCGTGTCGATGTCGCTGGTCATTTCCGGTATTGCCACCTTTGTCCAGTGCAAGCGTTTCGGCCCATTCGGCGCGGGCTTGCTGATCGTCCAAGGTACCAGCTTCAACTTCGTCGGCCCGCTCATCGCCGGCGGCGCGTTGATGGTCAAGCAGGGCACGCCAGTGGAAAGCGTGATGGCGGCGATCTTCGGCGTGGTGATTGCCGGCTCGTTCGTCGAGATGGGGGTGTCGCGCATCCTGCCCTTCGTCAAGCGCCTGATCACCCCGCTGGTGACCGGGATCGTGGTGCTGATGATCGGCCTGACCTTGATCAAGGTCGGCCTGATCAGCATGGGCGGCGGCTTCGGCGCGATGGCCGATGGCACCTTCGCCAACGGCGAAAACCTGCTGTTGTCCGGTGTGGTGTTGGCGATCATCGTGATCCTCAACCGCATCCCGGTGGTATGGATGCGCAGCTGCGCCATCGTCATCGCACTGGCCGTGGGCTATGCCCTGGCAGGATACCTGGGCCGCCTGGACTTCACTGGCATGCACCAGGCCGCACTGTTCCAGGTGCCGACGCCACTGCACTTCGGTCTCAGCTTCTCCTGGGCGCTGTTCATTCCCATGCTGGTGATCTACCTGGTGACGTCACTGGAAGCCATTGGTGACGTGACGGCCACCAGCAAGGTCTCGCGCCAGCCGGTCGAAGGCCCGGTGTGGATGCAGCGGATCAAGGGGGGCGTGCTGGTCAACGGTGCCAACTCGCTGCTGGCCGGCCTGTTCAACACCTTCCCAAGCTCGATCTTCGCCCAGAACAACGGCGTCATTCAGCTGACCGGCATCGCCAGCCGCCACATCGGTATCTGGATTGCCGTGATGCTGGTGCTGCTGGGCCTGTTCCCCAGCGTTGCCGGGGTGATCCAGGCAGTGCCGGAGCCGGTATTGGGTGGTGCGGCCATGGTCATGTTCGGTGCGGTAGCCGCTTCGGGCATCAATATCCTCGCCAGCACCCGCCTGGACCGCCGCGCCCTGCTGATCATCTCGGTATCGCTGGCGCTGGGCCTGGGCGTGGCCCAGGTGCCAGAATTCCTCGCGCACATGCCAGAGGCGATTCGCCATGTGCTCGAGTCCGGCGTGGCCACCGGCGGCATCTGCGCGCTGCTGCTGAACTGGTTCCTGCCGGAGAACAAGGAACACGCCTGACACGGCGTGGTTCAGCCACAAGAGCCCGCGCCCACCGGCGCGGGCTTTTTGCTTTATCATGGCGGCATTCCTTTGCACGAGTTGTCCATGAAATTCGCCATCGCGGTTTTTTCCCCGGCCCATGCGCCCTCCTCGCGCCGCGCCCTGCGTTTCGCCGAGGCGGCACTGGCCGACGGGCATGAGATTGCCCGGCTGTTCTTCTACCAGGACGGCGTACACAGCGCCTCGGCCAACATCGTTGCCCCCCAGGACGAACTGGACATCGCGGCCCAGTGGCGTGCCTTCATCGAGGCCAGGCAGCTGGACGCTGTGGTGTGCATCGCCGCCGCCTTGCGCCGCGGTGTGCTCGACCAGGCCGAAGCCACGCGCTATCAGCGCACAGCGGTGAACCTGCCTCGGCCCTGGGAGCTGTCCGGCCTTGGTCAGCTGCATGAGGCGGCGCAAATGGCCGACCGCCTGGTCTGTTTTGGAGGCGATTGAAATGGCCAAATCCCTGTTGATCATCAGCCGCCAGGCGCCGTGGAATGGCCCCGGCGCTCGCGAGGCGCTGGATATTACCCTGGCAGGCGGCGCGTTCGACCTGCCGCTGGGCATGCTGTTTCTCGATGACGGCGTGTTCCAGCTGGCACCCGGTCAGCAACCTGCTGCGGTGGAGCAGAAGAACCTCGGCGCCAACCTGCAGGCGCTTCCCATGTTCGGCGTCGAGGACCTGTATGCCTGCCAGCACAGCCTGGCCCGCCGGGGTCTGGCCGAAGACACCCTGGAACTGCCCGTGGAAGTGCTGGATGACGCGGCACTGAAGGCACTGATTGCCCGTTACGACCAAGTGGTGACGCTCTGATGCCGACCTTGCACGTGATCTCCCATTCCCCTTTTGGCGATGACCGCCTGGACAGCTGCCTGCGCCTGCTCAGCAACGACGATGCCCTGCTGCTGTGCGGCGATGCGGTGTACGCCCTGCGCGACGGCAGCGACACCCGGCGTCTGCTGCAGGCGGCCAACCTGGACCAGCGCCTGTTCGCCCTCGACGAAGACCTGCAAGCGCGCGCCATCGAAAGCGATCTGGCCAAGCCGGTCGACTACCAGGCCTTCGTTGGCCTGTCGCTGCACTATGACAAGGTCAACAGCTGGCTATGAACACACTGACCGTTGCCGATCAGGCGATCGCCCTGGACAAGGACGGCTTCCTGGTCGACCTTCAAGACTGGTCCCGTGACGTCGCCGAGGCGCTGGCCGAGCGTGAAAGCATTGCGCTGACCGCCGAGCACTGGGAAATCCTCGAACTGCTGCGCCAGTTCTACCAGGAGTACCAGCTGTCCCCGGCCACCCGCCCGCTGATCAAGTACACCGCGCTCAAGCTCGGCCCGGACAAGGGCAACAGCCCACACCTCAACCGCCTGTTCAACGGCACCCCCGCCAAGCTCGCTGCCAAGCTGGCGGGCCTGCCCAAGCCGACCAATTGCATATGACCGACGCTCGCCCGCTGACCCTGGAAACCCCGGCCGAACACCCCTTCGCCGAATTCGTGCGCATCCTTGGCAAGGGCAAGCGCGGTGCGCGCGGCCTGACCCGCGAGGAAGCCCGCGCCGCCATGACCCTGCTGCTCGAAGGCAAGGTCGAAGACACCCAGCTCGGCGCATTCCTCATGCTGCTGCGGCACAAGGAGGAAAGCGCCGAGGAATTGGCCGGATTCACCGAAGCCGTGCGCGCCCACCTGCAAGCGCCACGTATCGCTGTGGACCTGGACTGGCCGAGCTATGCCGGCAAGAAGCGTCATTTGCCCTGGTTCCTGCTGGCGGCCAAGTGCCTGGCCAGCAACGGCGTACGCATCCTCCTGCACGGAGGTGGCGCGCACACTGCCGGACGTATGTACACCGAACAGTTGCTGGACCTGCTGCAGATTCCGCTGTGCCGTGACTGGACTGCGGTGGGCGACGCCCTGGATCGGCAACGCCTTGCCTTCGCGCCCCTGCAGGACTGGTCGCCGCAGTTGCAGCGCATGATCGACCTGCGCAACACCCTCGGCCTGCGCTCGCCCATCCATTCGCTGGCGCGCGTACTGAATCCGCTGGGCGCCCGTTGCGGCCTGCAGAGCATCTTCCACCCCGGCTACCAGGCCGTACACCGCGAAGCCAGCCGCCTGCTCGGCGACCATGCCGTGGTGATCAAGGGCGATGGCGGTGAAATCGAAGTCAACCCGGATGTCATCAGCCACCTGTACGGCACCACGGCGGGAACGACCTGGGATGAAGAATGGCCAGCGCTGAGCGAGCGCCGCCACGTCAAACCGGCGAGCCTGCAACTTGAGCATCTGCTGGCGGTATGGCGGGGCGAAGCCGTGGACAGCTACGGTGAGATGGCCGTGGTCGCGACCATGGCGCTGGCATTGCGAGGGCTTGGCCAGGATCGCGAGCAGGCATTCGCCACAGCGCGCGGTTACTGGAACGCACGAAACCAATCGAATCAGTAGATGGTTACCCCGCAGTCTTTGCGCTAGTTGTTCGAACGATTTCGCCTAGACTGGGCTCCAACGATAAACGATTTTGTTCCGAGGAGCTCACCATGGGCCTTTTGATCGATGGCCGCTGGCATGACCAGTGGTACGAAAACGGCAAGGACGGCGCCTTCAAACGCGAGAATGCCCAGCGTCGCAATCGACTGCCCGCCCCAGAGGCTGGCCGTTATCACCTGTATGTGTCGCTGGCGTGCCCGTGGGCTCACCGCACGTTGATCTTCCGCGCCCTGAAGGGCCTGGAGCCATTGATCGATGTGTCGGTGGTGAGCTGGCTGATGCAGGATCACGGCTGGACGTTCGACCAGCAGCAAGGCTCCAGCGGCGACCACCTCGACGGCCTCACCTACCTGCACCAGCGCTACACCCAGGACGACCCGCACTACACCGGCCGCGTCACGGTGCCCGTGCTGTGGGACAAGCAAGAGAAGCGCATCGTCAACAACGAGTCGTCGGAGATCATCCGCATCTTCAACAGCGCCTTCAACGAGCTGACCGGCAACCACCTGGACCTCTACCCCGAGCCCCTGCGCCCGACCATCGAGGCGCTGAACGAGCGTATCTACCCAGCGGTCAACAACGGTGTTTACCGCGCAGGCTTCGCCACCACGCAAGAGGCCTATGAGGCGGCGTTCGATGAGGTGTTCGGCGAGTTGGATCATCTGGAGGAGCTGCTCAGCCGCAACCGTTACCTGGCTGGCGAGTACCTGACCGAGGCCGACGTGCGCCTGTTCACCACGCTGGTGCGTTTCGATGCGGTGTATCACGGGCACTTCAAGTGCAACCTGCGACGCCTGAGCGACTATTCGAACCTGTCCAACTGGTTGCGCGAGCTGTATCAGTGGCCGGGGGTGGCGCAGACGGTGGACATGGAGCACATCCAGAAGCACTACTACATGAGCCACAAGACCATCAACCCAAATGGGATCGTGCCCAAGGGGCCGCTGCAGGACTTCAACCAGCCGCATGACCGGGAGCGGTTGGCGGGCAAGGGGATCTGGCAGGCTTGAGTCAGTCGGGGCTGCTTGGCAGCCCATCGCCGGCGAGCCGGCTCCCACAGTGAGTGCACCGCTGTACCTGT
>NZ_BBIV01000063.1 GCF_000730665.1 Pseudomonas plecoglossicida NBRC 103162 = DSM 15088 | reverse complement strand
CGATAGGGCCAGTACTGTCAACTCAAGACATCGCCGTATCCATCACCATCATCAGGCAAAAACCTATGCACAGCCCCAGGCTGGCCAGCCGGTGATGCCCATTGCTGCGCGATTCGGGAATGATTTCCTGAGTCACCACCAGCAACATCGCCCCCGCCGCACACGCCAGGCCCAGCGGCAACAGCAACTCGGCGACATTCACCAGCCACGCACACAGCACCGCCGCCAACGGTTCCACCACCCCAGATGCCGCGCCAATCAGAAACGCCTTGAACCTCGGCATCCCCGCCCCGGCCAGCACCAGCGCAATCACCAGCCCTTCGGGCACATCCTGCAAGGCAATGCCCATGGCCAGGCTGTCCGTATCTGCCATGCCACCTCCAGCCGACACGCCAATGGCCATGCCTTCGGGGATGTTGTGAGCAATGATCGCGATCACGAACAGCCAGATCCGCGCGGCGATCACCGGTTGGTTCTGCGTGCCGACCAGCGCTTCTGGTGACGCGCTGGATACCTTGAGGTCCACCAGGAACAGGCACAGCGCACCAAACATCAGCCCAAAGCTGATCAGGCCACCCGCGCCCCATGGGCTGAAACCAATCGCTTGGGCCGCCTCCAGCCCCGGGATGATCAGGGAAAACGCCGTGGCCGCCAGCATCACACCGGCGCCAAAACCCAACAGAGTATCGGCCAGGGCCACCGGCATGTTGCGAATCACCAACACCGGTACCGCGCCCAGCGCCGTGCCCAGCGCGCACAGCGCCCCACCCTCCAGGGCACGAAGCATCCGCGGCTCCAGGTCCAGCCAGGCCATGCCCCGCGCCACCAGCAGTGCGGTACCGGCCAACAGCAGCAGCGTACCTGTTGCCAGCCGGAACAGACGCACGCTACCGACAGTCATCACCTCAGTGCGCATACCGGTTCGACTCACTTCAGGGCTTCGAGGTAACGACGTTGCACTTGCACCCAATCGATGACGTTGTAGAAGGCGCCGATGTATTCCGGGCGACGGTTCTGGTACTTCAGGTAGTAGGCATGCTCCCAGACGTCCAGACCGAGAATCGGCGTATTGCCGTGCATCAGTGGGCTGTCCTGGTTGCCGCTGCTTTCCACCACCAGGGTTTTCTGCGGCGTCACGCTGAGCCACGCCCAACCGCTGCCGAAGCGGGTCAGCGCGGCCTTGGTGAAGGCCTCCTTGAAGGCGTCGAAACCGCCCAGTTGCGTAACGATCGCTTGCGCCAACTGAGCTTGCGGCTCTGCGCCACCCTGCGGCGACATCACGGTCCAGAACAGGCTGTGGTTGGCGTGCCCACCGCCATGGTTGGTCACCGCGCCTCGCAGGCTTTCAGGCAATTGATTGACCGCACCGACCAGTTTCTCCACCGGCCATTCGGCCCATTCGCTGCCTTCGATGGCGGCATTGAGGCCGTTGACGTAAGTCTGGTGGTGCTTGGTGTGATGGATTTCCATGGTCTGCGCGTCGATGTGTGGCTCCAGCGCATCGTAGGCATAAGGCAAGGCAGGCAAGGTATGAGGCATGTCAGTGGGTTCCGTAGGCAGGGGTTCTGGGCGCCACGTCCGGCTGGGCAGCGAGTTCACTGGCGCCGATGCCGTGGCGATCGAGCAGGCGCTCGGTACGCGGGTACTGGCCGTACTCGGCGATGAAACCGAGCAATTGCGTGTAGGTACGCCCACTGTGGCGCAGGGCTGCGTCACGCAGCGCCTGGGGCAGGCGCGCCTCCTGGCCGGCCTGCAGCAGCCGCTGGTGCGCGGCGCAAAGGTAGTCGGCGCTCTCGTGGGGCTGGTTCAGGCGCAGGTGCAAGTCAGCCAGGTTGTGGTGGGCGATGACGAACGCGGCCACCGCTTCGTCGACGTCATGCCAGCGCTCGAACAGCACCTGGGCCAGCGCCAGGGCTTGCAGGTAATGTTCCCGGGCATCGACCAGCTCACCCTGGTCGAACAGGCGGTTGGCGGTTTCCGTGGTGCGTTTCCAGTGCTGCATGGTCTGTCTCCTGGGCGGTGACGCGCGGTCAGATACCGCCAGCGGTGAGTTTTTCCGGGTCCAGCAACACGTGCAGCTGGTCGCGCGACAAGTCGGTGTGCTCCAGCGCCACCTCGATGATCGGGCGGCCTTGCTGGTAGGCGGTCTTGGCGATTTCAGCCGCCTTGAGGTAGCCGATGATCGGGTTCAGGGCAGTGACCAGGATCGGGTTGCGCGCCAAGGCCTCCTTGAGCTTGCTCTCGTTGACCTTGAAGCTGGCGATGGCCTTGTCGGCCAGCAAACGGCTGACGTTGGCCATCAGCTCGATGCTCTCGAGCAGGTTGCGGGCGATCACCGGCAGCATCACGTTCAGCTCGAAGTTGCCAGACTGGCCTGCGACGGCGATGGTCGCGTCATTGCCGATCACCTGGGCGGCGACCATGGCGGTAGCCTCCGGAATGACCGGGTTGACCTTGCCCGGCATGATCGAAGAACCAGGCTGCAGGCCCTGCAGTTCGATTTCGCCCAGGCCGGCCAGTGGGCCGGAGTTCATCCAGCGCAGGTCGTTGGCGATTTTCATCAGTGCCACGGCGGTGGTCTTGAGCTGGCCTGAGACTGCCACGGCGGTGTCCTGGGAGCCGATCAGGGCGAACAGGTTGTGCCCCGGGGTGAATTCGACCTGGGTCAAGGCGCTCAGCTGGCGAGCGAAGCCGGCGGCGAACTGCGGGTGGGCATTGATGCCGGTGCCCACGGCGGTGCCGCCCTGAGCCAGGGCCTGCAGGCTTGGCAGCGTGGCTTCGAGGTGCGCCTTGGCAGCGTTGATCTGCGCCGCCCAACCATCGAGCACCTGGCTCATGCGCACTGGCATGGCATCCATCAGGTGGGTGCGGCCGGTTTTCACGTACTGATGCACCTGGGCCGACTTGGCTTCGATCACCTGCACCAGGTGGCGCAGCGCCGGCAGCAATTGCTCATGCAGGGCCAGTGCGGCACTGACGTGGATGGTGGTCGGGATGATGTCGTTGCTGCTCTGGCCACAGTTGACGTGGTCGTTGGCATTCACCGGCTCGCCCAGCACGCGGCTGGCCAGGGTGGCGATCACCTCGTTGGCATTCATGTTGGAACTGGTGCCGGAGCCGGTCTGGAACACATCGACCGGGAAGTGCTGGATGAAGCCTTCAGCCAGCAGTTGCTCGACCGCTTTCACGATGGCCTCGCCCTGCCCCGCCGATAGCTGCCCGAGTTCGACGTTGGCCTTGGCCGCCGCAGCCTTGGCCAGCAGCAAGGCACGAATGAACTGGGCCGGCATGCGCTGGCCGCTGATCGGAAAGTTGTCGACCGCGCGCTGGGTCTGGGCGCCGTACAGGGCCTGGGCCGGTACTTGCAATTCGCCCATGCTGTCACGCTCGATACGGGTATCACTCATCATCAAATCCTTGCATCAGTTCATCGGGAGAAATCGACGGCAGCAACCGGCAATTGGCCAGTTGCAGGGCGTAGGGTTGCCAGCGCAGGTTCTGTTCACGGCGATCGAGGTTGCGCAGGTCGAGCAACGGGCGCCAGGCCTGGTCGAGGCACAGGCAGCGCCAATGCCAGGGCAGCATGCGATCGCTGGCGGTATCCAGGAGCAGGCGGAATGAGGTCAACGCCACGGTCCATGGCGAGGTTTCGGTGCAGCACACCAGGTAACGGCCTTCCGCCAGGTAGTGCTCGATCAGGCGCGGCTCGTCGGGTTCGAGCGCACAGCGGATGCGCCGGCTGAGCCAGCGCCAGTTTTCCAGGTAGGGCAGTTCGCGCAGGACGGGTTTCATGAACATCATCGCCGGGTTACTGGAGAATGATAGTCATTATTAAGTGATAACCAGAATCACTTCAAGTGAGCTGCGACGAAAGAAAAAACCCGGCGCGAGGGCCGGGTTTTGAATCAGCTTCGATTTCCTGTGAATGCACCGGCCTCATCGCGGGCAAGCCCGCTCCTACAGGTGGTCTCTGTGGGAGTGTGCGCGATGAGGACTTGATCGGCGACGAGTCAGCTGCCCGCGACTGTCATCCGCTCGATCAGCACGGACCCTGTGTGAATATTGCTTCGGGTCTCGAGATCGCTGCCAATCGCGACAATCTGCTGGAACATGTCTTTCATGTTGCCGGCAATGGTCACCTCCTGAACGGCATGCTGGATCTCGCCATTC
Source organism: Pseudomonas plecoglossicida NBRC 103162 = DSM 15088 (assembly GCF_000730665.1). Lineage (GTDB taxonomy): Bacteria > Pseudomonadota > Gammaproteobacteria > Pseudomonadales > Pseudomonadaceae > Aquipseudomonas > Aquipseudomonas plecoglossicida. The sequence goes on along the minus strand of NZ_BBIV01000063.1, from coordinate 18,180 downwards.
TCGACCCAGAAGCCCGCCGCGCCGCGGGAGTAGTCGCCCGTCACCATGTTCAGACCGTGGCCCATCAGCTCGGTCACCAGCAAGCCGCGCCCCATGCGACGGATCAGTGCTGCCTGATCTTCAACGCCATGGGTGACGTAGAGGTTATGCACGCCGCCGGCGTTCGCCGTGCTCGGCAGCCCCAGTTTGCGACCGGAGTAGGTGCCCAGCAGGTAGGACACCAGCTCGCCCTTGTCGACGAACGGCTTGGCATAGGTCGCCAGGCCATCACCGTCGAATGCGGCGCTGCCCAGCGCTCGCGGTATGTGCGGACGTTCGTCGAGGGTCAGCCAGCTGGGGAACAGGCGCTGGCCCATCGCACCGTCAAGGAACGAAGACTTGCGATACAGGTTGCCGCCGGAAATAGCCGAGAGGAAGCTGCCGAACAGGCCACCTGCCAGTTCGGCGGAGAACAGCACCGGCACTTCACAGGTAGGCACCGGACGGGCCCCCAGGCGGTTTGCGGCACGCTGGGCGGCGCGCTGGCCGATGCTGCGTGGGTCGGCCAGCAAGTTGCCCTGGCGGTTCACGTCATACCAGTAATCACGCTGCATCTGCCCGTCGCCCTCGGCGATCATCACGCAGCTCAGGCTGTGTCGGGTAGAGGCGTAGCCGCCGATGAATCCGTGACTGTTGCCGTAAACCCGGCAGCCCTGGTGGGTGTTCAACGTGGTGCCGTCGGCATTGAGGATGCGCGGATCGGCGTCGAATGCCGCAGCCTCGCAGGCCAGCGCCATTTCGATCGCCTTCTCCGGTTCGATGTACCAGTCGTGGTACAGGTCCAGGTCCGGAATTTCACGGGCCATCAGCGCCGCATCGGCCAGGCCCGAGCACTCATCTTCGGAGGTATGCTTTGCGATGGCCAGGGCGGCGGCAACGGTCTCGCGAATGGCCTCCGGGCCACTTGCCGAGGTGCTGGCCGAGCCTTTGCGCTGGCCGACATAGAGGGTGATGCCAAAACCCTGGTCACGGTTGAATTCGACTGTCTCGACCTCACGTTGGCGCACCGTGGTGGACAACCCCTGCTCCAGCGACACCGCCACTTCGCAGGCACTGGCCCCTTGCTTGCGGGCCTCTGCAATGATCGCTTCGACCTGCTCCTGCAACGCCGGCAGGTCCCTGGGGCCTACGCTCTGGACTGCACTCATGGTTTTCTCCACTCAAATTCTACGTTCGGCGAGGGTCATTCTACGACCGGGCCGGACAAGCGGCCCCCGGGTGGTTATCATGGCGGCAATTTCTATGCTTTGTACGAAAAGTGCCTGCGCCACGAGCATGCTGCGTTGAAAACAGGCTCGGAATGCTCATTTACAATCTGTAAACTCCGCTTCCTCGCCTGTTTTCGCCTTGCCTGCTCGCCGCTCGGCGACTTTTCATAAAAACCCAAGCGGACTGCCACCATGGTTGATTCATACGACGACGCCTTCGACGGCGAAAAAAGCAAAACCCAGATCAAGCGCGAGCTGCATGCGCTGGTCGAACTTGGCGAACGCCTGACCACGGTCAAGGCCGATACCCTGGCGCGCCTGCCGCTGACCGACGAGCTGCGCAAGGCCCTGGCCGAGGCCAGCAAGCACACCGCCCATGGCGCCCGCAAACGGCACATGTCGTTCGTCGGCAAACTGATGCGCGACCAGGACCTGGACGCCATCCACGCGGTGCTCGAACAGATCGACAGTTCCAGCCGCCAGTACAACGAGCGCTTCCACAACCTGGAACGCTGGCGTGACCGCCTGATCGACGGCAACGACGAAGACCTCGAGCGTTTCGTCAACGAGTACCCCGACACCGACCGTCAGCAGTTGCGTTCGCTGATCCGCCATGCCCAGCACGAAAAGGCGCGGAACAAGCCGCCCGCTGCTGCTCGCAAGGTGTTCAAGTACATCCGCGACCTCGACGACCTTCAGCGCGGCCTGCGCTGATGGCATGCGCATGGGGCTGACTGTCGTGCAGCCCCATGCCGCGATCATGCGCCGGTACCGCCGACGGTGATCGCATCCAGCTTCAAGGTCGGCTGCCCGACACCCACCGGCACCGACTGCCCATCCTTGCCGCACGTGCCTACGCCACTGTCCAGCGCCAGGTCGTTGCCCACCATCGATACCCGGCTCATGGCCTCGGGCCCGTTGCCGATCAATGTCGCACCTTTGACCGGAGCGGTGATCTTGCCGTCTTCGATCAAGTAGGCTTCGCTGGTCGAGAACACGAACTTGCCGCTGGTGATGTCCACCTGGCCGCCGCCGAGGTTGGCGCAGTAGATACCCTTTTTCACCGAAGCGATGATTTCCTGCGGATCGCTCTCACCCGCGCGCATGTAGGTGTTGGTCATGCGTGGCATCGGCAGGTGCGCGTAGGATTCGCGACGGCCATTGCCGGTCACGGCCATGCCCATCAGGCGCGCATTGAGCTTGTCCTGCATGTAGCCCTTGAGAATGCCGTTCTCGATCAGCGTGGTGCACTCGGTGGGCGTACCTTCGTCGTCCACGGTAAGCGAACCGCGCCGGCCTGCGAGGGTGCCATCGTCGACGATGGTGCACAGGCTCGATGCGACCTTCTCGCCCAGGCGGCCACTGAATGCCGAGCTGCCCTTGCGGTTGAAATCGCCTTCCAGGCCATGGCCGACCGCCTCGTGCAGCAGCACGCCCGACCAGCCGGAACCCAACACTACCGGCAAGGTGCCCGCCGGCGCCGGGATCGCCTCCAGGTTCACCAATGCCTGGCGCAGCGCTTCGCGGGCATAGCCCATGACCTTTTCTTCGGTGAAGTAGCGGTAGTCGGTACGCCCGCCACCACCCTGGCCACCCCGCTCGCGGCGGCCATTCTGCTCGACGATGACACTGACGTTGAAACGTACCAGCGGGCGCACGTCAGCGGCCAGGCTGCCATCGGCGGCGGCAATCAGAATGCGCTCCCAGACCCCGGCCATGCTCACGCTGACCTGCTGGATCCGTGGGTCCAGCGCGCGGGTCGCGGCATCGACCCGCTTGAGCAGCTCGACCTTTTCCGCGCGGCTGAGCACATCCAGCGGGTTGTCGGGCGCATACAAGGCGGCCACGTCCTGGCTGCGGAAGGCCTGCACCTGGCCATTCTGGCCAGCGCGGGAAATCGAACGGGCGGCACGCGCCGCCGAGGTCAGCGCCTCGAGGGTGATCGCGTTGCTGTAGGCAAAACCGGTCTTTTCGCCAGACTGGGCGCGCACGCCCACGCCTTGGTCGAGATTGAAGCTGCCTTCCTTGACGATGCCGTCTTCCAGCGCCCAGGTTTCCGAGATCTGCCCCTGGAAATACAGGTCGGCGGCGTCGATGCCCGGGCCGGCCAACTCGCCCAGCACAGCTTGCAGGCTGTCCAGGGTCAGTCCGCCTGGGGCCAGGAGCTGCTCGCTGACGGTGGATAACATCTGGCTCATAGTCACTCCGAGGTGTGCGCAGGCCGCAAGGCGTCCTGCGAGAAAAAGCGCCGGTGCGAGACCACCGGCATGCGCGCCCGAATGGACGCTTGTTCATCACTGTCGCGGGTGGCGATCAGTACCGCTTCACCTTGCGCCTGTTCGGCGACGATCTGCCCCCATGGGTCGACGATCGCTGCATGCCCGTGGGTTTCCCGCGGACCGGGATGCGTTCCGCCCTGCGCGGCGGCCAGCACATAGCACTGGGTTTCAATGGCGCGGGCACGAATCAGCACTTCCCAATGGGCTGCTCCTGTGACCGCCGTGAATGCCGCAGGTGCCGTGATCAGCTCCGCCCCCGCGCCACGCAGCGCGCTGTAAAGCTCCGGGAAGCGCAAGTCGTAGCAGACGCTGAGCCCCAGGCGCCCCACCGGGGTATCGGCTACCACTACCTGGGCGCCGTGGGCATAGTCGTCGGACTCCCGGTAGCGGCCACGGTTGTCGGCCACATCGACGTCGAACAGGTGCAGCTTGTCGTAGCGCGCCGCGACCTCGCCGTGTTCGTCGATCAACAACGAACAGGCATGAGCCTTGGCTTCGGGCCGGCCCGCAGGGGGCAGCGGCAAGGTCCCGGCGACTATCCATAATCTGAGGTCGCGGGCCGTGCGTTTCAACCAGGGCAGGATAGGCCCCTCGCCCAATGCTTCGGCCCGACCGATGGCCGCGGCGTCCTTGCGCCCCATGGCCGCGAAGTTCTCGGGCAGCACCGCCAGGCGCGCGCCGCCGAAGGCAGCTTGTTCAAGCAGAGCACCCGCACGCTGCAGGTTGGCCAGGACATCGTCTTGGCTGACCATCTGGATTACCGCTGCCTTCATGGGCACTCCCAGGACTACTTATTGAAGGGTTTCACAAAGGTGATTCTAGGCTCTTTCCACGGCCCTTCGACACGATAGTGCACGCTGGCGAAGCGCGATACCCGGTCGCCGATAAGCCGATCGACCAGGAACAGCGCCCCACCGACAGCCGGGGCGCCAACGATCAACGCCGCCAACGGCAGGTTGTTGGTCACCGGCAACGTCACTTGCAGGTTGGCATCGACCCGATCACGGACCATGTCCAGGGTGCCATCGAGTTCGAAATTGCTCGATGGCCCGGTCACGGTGATCGGCTCGCGGGTCACGTAGACCCCGTTGCTGGCCACCAGCAGGCCTTTGACCCGGTCGTAGGCCAGCCCCTTGTCGAACAGGTCGGAGAAGTCCAGCCGCAGCCGCCGGCCGATCGAGTTGAAGTTGAGCAGGCCAAATACCCGCAGGGCCTGGGCACTGCCCTCCACCTCGACGAACTGGCCGCTGCGCAAGGCCGCATCCATGCTCCCCGAGAAGCGCTTGAGGCCCACCCAGGCGGGTGACCCCGGCCAACGGCCGTCGACGTCCAGGCGGAAATCGCGGCTGGTCACGGTAGGGGCGAAACCCCATGCCTTGAGCACATCGGCCAGGTTCTTGCCATCCAGGCGGCCCTTGTACCAACTGCTGGTGGCCCCCGGATTGCCCTCCCAACCACCACTGCCGTCGATGTGCAGCCCCTTGAATTCCAGCTCGATATCCTGAGCGGCCACACCGCGGGCAGTCGGGCGCAGTTTCAGCGCCGCATTGCCGAACAGGTCGTCGCCGCGATACAGCTTGTCGATGGTCAGGTCCAGCGCCGGGACCTTGCGCGGATCGAAGCTCGCCAATGGATCCGGCCCCTCCTCGGCCTGGGCCTGGGCGGGGTCGGCGGCAGGCAGGCGCAGGGTCTGCAGGCGCACGTTCATCACCGCAGCCTTGGCATCGGGCAGCCGGGCATTGCCTATGACTTCCTTGCTGTCCAGGCGCAGGTCCCAGGCCGGGCCGCTGCGCGCCAGGCGCACCACCGCCTGGTTCAGGTCCATGCCGAACGCTTTCAGCTGGCCGATGCTGAGGTCGACGCTCTGCAGATTCTGCCGGGCATTGCCGCCCGGGTCGTCACCGGCAAGACGCGACATCTGCTCCTGCCAGGGCGCCAGGTCCAGCTTGTCCAGGCGCCCGCGCACTCGCAGGCCTTCGCCAGCGGGCAGCTGCGCATTGCCGGTACCCAGCAGCAGCTCGCCACGGCCCTGACCCAGCTTGTCGGACGGTGCGGCATAAACGAAGCGGGCCAGGTCGGTATATGCCACATCGAAACGTCGCTCCGCCCCTTGCAGGTTCATGCTGAACCGCGTGTCACGGCTATCCTGGGCTGCCTTGCCAAACGGCGCCGGCAGATCGATGGCCAGCCCTTTGAGCGAAGAGTTGACGCTCAGGCTGTTGTCCCGGCTGCCCAGGTTGACTTGCAGCTGGTAGGGCAGATCGCCCGAGGCAGGCAATGCCTGATTGAACTGCAGCCAATCGGTCAGCGCTTTCAGCGAGGCCTGGCCATTGGCAGTGATGCGGGTCTGCATCTGCCCGCCCTGCCCCTGGGCGTCGATCTGCGCGGTCACCGGCTTGCCGAAGGCCTGCAGGGCAATGTTCTTGCCGCTCAGCCCCTTGTCGAAATCGAAGCTGAAATCACCCTTCAGGCGGTTCAGCTCCAGGCTCGGGGGCGCCACCTTGAGGCGGGCGTTGGCAGTGGCGAAGTCCACTTTCACTTTCGGCCGCTGCCCATGGGCCAAAGGAATGTCGAGCTTGACCTTGCCCTTGAGCGGCCCTTCGCCCTCCCAACCGGCAAATATCTCACCCGTGCCGATCGGCGCCTCCTTGAGAATCTTCAAGCCATCGCCGAGCGTGCCATCGAAGTCACCGTCCAGGAACAGGTGGCTGTGCTGCCCGTCTTCGACGTGAGGAATGTCGACGCTGACATCACTGACCTGGGTGTCCAGCAACAGCCCCTTGCGGGCCTTGATGCGCACGCCGCTGTCCTCGATCAGCACGTCGCCATCGACATGCTGTACCTGGGGCCAGCCGGGCTGGAAGTCCAGCGCCGCGTCGCGCACTTTGAAGAACAGGCTGATACTGCGTGCTTCGGGCGTCGCGCCATGGTTCAGCGAGCCCTGGTACTGGAAATAGCCCTGGTCCACGTTGCCTTTGACGATTGCACTGCGCAGCCACTCGTCGAGGGCCGGGCTGAGTACTTCAGGCAGGTACTTGGCGGTGTAGCGGCCATCGCCTTCGGTCAGGCCTACCCGCAGGTCCATGTAACTCTCGGCCCCCTCGGTGAACAGCAGGCGAATGAGAAAATCGCCGGCGATCCTGCCCTCTTCGCCCAGTACCTTGAGGTAAGGGGCGATCAGGGTGAAGCCGTTCTTGTCGAGGGTCCAGGTCAATTGCGCGTTGGCTTTCTGGTAATGCCAGGGTTTGGCGAAGATCGGGTACAGATGCAGCATGAACGCGTCGGTATCCAGGCGCAGTTCACCGTGCCCCATGTCGCCGCTGACACTCCCGCTGACGTTTCCGGCAGCCGGTGCGCCGTGGTAGGCATCGAACCCCACCTTCTCCAGGTTGGCAGCGAACTGCAGCCGCTGGTCGCCCTCGGCCTTTGGCCGCACCTCCAGCCGCACGTTGCGCAGCGCGCCGGTGACTTTCAGGGCATCGACCACGCTCATGAGCTTGTCCGGCAGGGGCGCCAGTGCATTGATCAGTGGGGTCAGCGGGGTCAGGTCCAGGCGATCCGCCTGCAACTGCCAGCTTTCGCCCGCGGGCTCCTCGCCAGGCCGCTGACGCAGTTGCAGGTGCGATTCCCAGCGGGTCTTGCCGATGTTCGCAGCCAGCGAATCGACCACCACGTCGAACCCCTGTTGCTGACGCTGGAACCAGGCCGTGAGTGCCAGGTTGTCCAGGGTGACGGCCTTGCGCTCGGCATAGCCGCCGCGCAGCTGGGGCGCATTGAGGCGAACCACCGCACTCTGCAGCTGCCCTTTGCCCCAGTCGATCCAGAATTCGCCTCCGGCGCGCAGGGCCTGCGCATGCCAATGGCCCAGCAGGCGAGGTGGCAGCCAGTTCGCCCAATCGCTCTGCGGCAGGCTCAGGTAGGCCTCGACCTGGCCATCGCGCCAGGCCTTGGCCGTTGCCCGGCTGCGCAGGCTGACCGTCATCGGCTGACCATCGGGCAGGGTCGCGCGCAGATCGAGGGCCTGACGCGAGGCACCGGCCTGCAGGCCGAGGCTGACATAGGTCAGGGTCAAGGGCTCACGTTGCCAGGGATGCAGAGTGACCTGACTGTCGAATACATCGATGCGACCCAATTGGCGCAGGCGCTGTAGCAGATCTGCCGGGTCCAGCGGCGCGTCATCCTTTTTCGGCAGGCCTTCCAGGGCCCAGGCGCCCTGCTCGTCCTCACGCAGGATCAACTGCAGGCCGCCCAGCTGCACACGCGCCAGGCGCAACTCGCGCGAAGTCAGGCTGGCCCAGAGATCGGGGACCAGCTTCACCTCGTCCAGGCGCAGCGCCGACGTGCCCTCGCCCAATTGCAGGTCCCGTACGCTGAGCACCGGCGCCAGGCCACTCCAGCGACCTTCCAGGGCACCCACATGCACCGGCAGGCCCAATGCCTGCTCGGCTTTGCTTTCGACGTCGGCACGGTACTCGGCCACCAGCGGCACCAGCTCGCGACCGAGGCTGACATACAACGCCACCAGCACCGCCAACAAGGCACAGATGCCCAGGCCCCAGCGGGTCAAGGCGACAAGAACGCGGTTCAGACGTCCCATGGCCACGGCCCTCCGGTTCGTTTATCCATGATGGCTGCTGGTATCGCTTTTGCCAGCCCGGCCATCACGTGGCGTGCATCACCAGGCCTCAGAGCAACACCACATCGTATTGTTCCTGCGAATACATCGACTCGACCTGGAAGCGAATGGTTCGACCAATGAACGCCTCCAGCTCGGCCACGTTGCCGGACTCTTCGTCGAGCAGGCGGTCGACCACCTTCTGGTTGGCCAGCACCCGATAGCCTTCGGCCTGGTACGCACGCGCCTCGCGGAGAATCTCGCGGAAGATTTCGTAACAGATGGTTTCAGGGGTCTTCAGCTTGCCGCGCCCCTGGCAGGCGACGCAGGGTTCGCACAGCACCTGCTCGAGGCTTTCACGGGTGCGCTTGCGGGTCATCTGTACCAGGCCCAGTTCGGTGATACCGATGATGTTGGTCTTGGCGTGGTCGCGTTCGAGTTGCTTGTCCAGGGTACGCAGGACCTGGCGCTGGTGCTCCTCGTCTTCCATGTCGATGAAGTCGATGATGATGATCCCGCCGATGTTGCGCAGGCGCAGCTGGCGGGCAATGGCGGTGGCTGCTTCGAGGTTGGTCTTGAAGATGGTTTCTTCGAGGTTGCGGTGGCCGACGAAGGCACCGGTGTTGACATCGATGGTGGTCATCGCCTCGGCCGGGTCGACCACCAGGTAGCCCCCGGACTTGAGCGGGACCTTGCGATCCAGCGCGCGCTGGATCTCGTCCTCGACGCCATACAGGTCGAAAATGGGCCGCTCGCCAGGGTAGTGTTCCAGACGATCGGCGATCTCAGGCATCAGTTCGCCGACGAACTGCGTGGTTTTCTGGAAAGTCTCCCGCGAATCGATGCGGATCTTCTCGATCTTGGGGTTGACCAGGTCGCGCAGGGTACGCAACGCCAGGCCAAGGTCTTCGTAGATGACCGTGGGTGCGCCGCAGGTCTGGATCTGGCTGCCGATCTGCTCCCACAGGCGGCGCAGATAGCGGATGTCCTGCAGGATCTCTTCGGCGCGCGCGCCCTCGGCGGCAGTACGCAGGATGAAACCACCGGCGTCCTTGAGGTCCTCGCTGTCCATGCAGTCGCTGACCACCTGCTTGAGGCGCTCGCGCTCGGCTTCGTCTTCGATCTTCAACGAAATGCCGACATGGCTGCTGCGTGGCATGTAGACCAGGTAGCGGGAAGGAATCGACAGTTGAGTGGTCAGGCGCGCGCCCTTGGTACCGATCGGGTCCTTGGTCACCTGCACCACCAGGGCCTGTCCTTCGTGCACCAGCGCGGTGATGGTCTCTACCGCCGAGCCCTCGCGCTGGGAAATTTCCGACGCATGGATGAACGCTGCACGCTCCAGGCCGATGTCGACGAACGCTGCCTGCATGCCGGGCAACACGCGCACCACCTTGCCTTTGTAGATATTGCCGACGATGCCGCGGCGCAGGGTGCGCTCGACATGCACTTCCTGCAGCACCCCGTTTTCCACCACCGCCACACGTGATTCCATCGGGGTGATGTTGATCAGGATCTCTTCACTCATGGCAGGCTCTCGTCAAAGGTATTCGGTAATGATGGATCGCGCGTGCCAGGCTGGCTACCGCTGGTTTGTTACCTCTGGCAAAGCGCCGGTACCTGCCAGCAGGCGATACCGAATAGAGCGAGCAGATCGGCAGTTTCGCTCAAGGGCAGACCGACCACTGCGGAATAACTGCCTTCCAGCCCGGTCACGAACACCGCGCCAAGGCCCTGGATGGCATAGCCGCCAGCCTTGTCGGCCGGCTCGCCGCTGGCCCAGTAGCGCTGGGCTTCTGCAGCTTCGATGGGACGAAAACGCACGTTGCTGGTGACACACAGGCTCTGCACGCGCCGGCCATCGCTCAGCGCCACTGCGGTCAGCACCTGATGTTCACGGCCAGCCAGCTCGGCCAGCATGGCCAGTGCATGTTCGCGGTTTTCCGGTTTGCCGAGAATTCGACCATCGAGCACCACCGCCGTGTCTGCCCCAAGTGCTACAGCCGGGCCGTCCACCGTGGCGAGGCCGGCCTCGGCCTTGGCCCGGGCCAGGCGCTCGACGTAGGCCACGGCGCTTTCGCCAGGCAAAGGGGTTTCATCGATAGGGGCACTGACGACAGTGAACGGAACGCCGATCTGAGTCAGCAGTTCACGCCGACGGGGCGAGCCGGAGGCCAGATAAAGCGGGTTCATGCAGACCTCTCCCTGTCAGTCGTGGCAGCGCCGTCAGTTGATATGCAAGCGCCGGCGCAAATCGCGCAGGGCAAAGCTGATCCATGGCCAGAGCAAGGCGCTGATCACCGCCGACCAGACCAGCGCCAGGGTCGGCAAACGGTTACCGGTCAGCGCACTGAGCCACAACTGGATCAGTTGGGCAATACCGAAGATCACCAGAATCACCAGGCTCTGCTGCCACATCGGGAACATGCGCAGGCGCTGCTGCAGGGACAGTACCAGGAAGGTGATCAGCGTCAGGATCAGGGCGTTCTGCCCGAGCAGGGTGCCATACAGCACATCCTCGGCCAGGCCCAGCACGAACGCGGTGGTCATCCCGACCTTGTTCGGCACCATCAGCGTCCAGAACGACACCAGCATCGCCAGCCACATGGGCCGGAACACTTCGAGGAACTGCGGCATGGGCGAAACGCTGAGCAGCAGGCCGATGGCGAACGTCAGCCAGATGACCCAACCATGGTTGCGGCGTGACTTGGCCATCATTGTCTCCGCGGGTGAGCCGGCGCCGCGGCCGGGGCTGCTGTTGGGGCCGGGCTGGCAGGCGCGGCCGCCGGCGCAGGCGCCGCAGCAGCGGGGGCCGGGGCGCTGGCAGGTGCCGCCGGCTCGCCACTGGCGGCAGGCTGGGTGGGGCTCGTCGCGCCCTTGCGGTCAGCTTCTTCCTGGGCAATGGCGGCGTCGGTGGCACGCTGTTCCGGCGTGCGCCGGTCACTGAACACCAGCAGCATGTAGCGGCTGCGGTTGAGCGCGGCGGTCGGAATGGCGCGGACGATCGCGAACGGCTGACCGGAGTCATGGATCACTTCGTTGACCGTGGCCACCGGATAACCTGCCGGGAACCGCTGGCCCATGCCGGAGCTCACCAGCAGGTCGCCTTCCTTGATATCGGCAGTGTCGGCCACATGGCGCAGTTCCAGGCGCTCAGGGTTGCCGGTGCCGCTGGCGATGGCACGCAGGCCGTTGCGGTTGACCTGGACCGGGATGCTGTGGGTGGTGTCGGTGAGCAGAAGCACCCGGGAGGTGTATGGCATCAGCTCGACCACCTGGCCCATCAGGCCGCGGGCATCGAGCACCGGCTGGCCGAGGAACACGCCATCGCGCTCGCCCTTGTTGATCAGGATGCGATGGGTGAACGGGTTGGGGTCGACACCGATCAGCTCAGCGACCTCGACCTTTTCGTTGACCAGCGCCGAGGAATTGAGCAACTCGCGCAGGCGCACGTTCTGCTCGGTCAGGGCCGCCAGCTTCTGCAGGCGCCCCTGCAGCAGCAGGGCCTCGGTCTTGAGTTTTTCATTTTCCGCGATCAGCTCGGTGCGGCTGCCGAATTGCCCGGCCACTCCCTGCCACATGCGCTGCGGCAGATCGGTGATCCAGTACGACTCCATCAGCACCAGGCCCATTTGGCTGCGCACCGGCTTGAGCACGTCGAAACGCGCGTCGACCACCATCAGCGCGACCGACAGCACCACCAGTACCAGCAGGCGGACGCCCAGCGAAGGGCCCTTGGAGAAAAGCGGTTTAATGGGCCGTTCCTCGTGGACGACTCAGGAGGTCATTGGACATGGAACAACGCACCAGCCTGGTTGCGGGTTGACGGAATCGACGCCCGAAAGGACGCCAGCCCAGCGCATACAGGTAGCACTGCGCGTGCTACCTGTAAACCGGGCATGGGAAAGCTGCGGATATCACTCGCTCGAGAGCAGGTCCATCGCGTGCTTGTCCATCATCTCCAGGGCGCGGCCGCCGCCACGGGCGACGCAGGTCAGCGGGTCTTCGGCGACGATCACCGGCAGGCCGGTTTCCTGGGCCAGCAGCTTGTCCAGGTCGCGCAGCAGCGCGCCACCACCGGTCAGCACCAGGCCGCGTTCGGCGATGTCGGAGGCCAGTTCCGGCGGCGACTGCTCCAGGGCGCTCTTGACGGCCTGGACGATGGTCGCCAGCGACTCCTGCAGGGCTTCGAGCACCTCGTTGGAGTTCAGGGTGAAGGCGCGCGGAACACCCTCGGCCAGGTTACGGCCGCGCACGTCGACTTCGCGCACTTCGCCGCCCGGATAGGCAGTGCCGATTTCCTGCTTGATGCGCTCGGCGGTGGATTCGCCGATCAGGCTGCCGTAGTTGCGGCGCACGTAGGTGACGATGGCCTCGTCGAAGCGGTCGCCGCCAACGCGGACCGACTCGGCGTAGACCACGCCGTTCAGCGAGATCAGGGCGATTTCGGTGGTACCGCCACCGATGTCGACGACCATCGAGCCACGGGCTTCCTCGACCGGCAGGCCGGCACCGATGGCAGCGGCCATCGGTTCCTCGATCAGGAACACTTCGCGGGCACCGGCACCCAGGGCCGACTCGCGAATGGCGCGGCGCTCTACCTGGGTCGATTTGCACGGCACGCAGATCAGCACGCGTGGGCTGGGCTGCAGGAAGCTGTTCTCGTGAACCTTGTTGATGAAGTACTGCAACATTTTTTCACAAACGCTGAAGTCGGCGATGACGCCGTCCTTCATCGGACGAATGGCAGCAATGTTGCCAGGCGTACGGCCCAGCATGCGCTTGGCTTCGGTACCGACGGCGACGACGCTTTTCTGGTTGCCATGGGTACGGATGGCAACAACCGAGGGCTCATTCAGGACGATACCGCGCTCACGCACGTAAATAAGGGTGTTGGCAGTACCCAGGTCGATGGACAGATCGCTGGAAAACATGCCACGCAGTTTCTTGAACATGGGAAAGTGACCCTGGGGAAAGCGTGGGTAAAAAAGTGCGGCAAACTCTAACAATGGCAGGGATTTTGGGCAAGGAGCCAATATGTTAAATTGGTCGTTTTTCCGAGCATGCCAGCCGATGATCGCGGCCGTATGACCGCTGGAAGGCTGACATGTTCCTCATCGCGGACCCTTTTCCGTTCTTTGTTTCCCCTGGAGATTCCCATGGCGCTTGAACGCTGCGACGTGGAAAAGATCGCCCATCTGGCCCGTCTGGGCCTGAATGAAGGCGAGCTGCCACGCATTACCGACGCCCTGAACAGCATTCTCGGCCTGGTCGACCAGATGCAAGCGGTCGACACCACCGGCATCGAGCCCCTGGCCCACCCGCTGGAGGCCAGCCAACGCCTGCGTCCGGACCAGGTCACCGAAAGCAACCAGCGCGACGCCTACCAGACCATCGCACCCTCGACCGAAAGCGGTCTGTACCTGGTTCCGAAAGTCATCGAGTAAGGGATAGAGCCTGCCATGCATGAATTGACCCTGGCCGAGATCGCCCGCGGACTCGCCGACAAGTCGTTTTCCTCCGAAGAGCTGACCGGCGCCCTGTTGGCGCGCATCAAGCAGCTCGATCCGCAACTGAACAGCTTCATCAGCGTCACCGAGGAGCTGGCCGTCGGCCAGGCCCGTGCCGCCGACGCCCGTCGCGCCGCCGGTGAGACCGGTGCGCTGCTGGGCGCGCCGATCGCCCACAAGGACCTGTTCTGCACCAACGGCGTGCGCACCAGCTGCGGCTCGAAGATGCTCGACAACTTCAGGGCGCCGTATGACGCCACCGTGGTCGCCAAGCTGGCCGAAGCCGGCATGGTCACCCTGGGCAAGACCAACATGGACGAGTTCGCCATGGGTTCGGCCAACGAATCCAGCCACTACGGCGCGGTGAAGAACCCGTGGAACCTCGAGCACGTGCCCGGCGGTTCGTCCGGCGGCTCCGCTGCAGCCGTGGCCGCGCGCCTGCTGCCGGCGACTACCGGCACCGACACCGGTGGCTCGATCCGCCAGCCGGCGGCACTGACCAACCTCACCGGCCTGAAACCGACGTACGGTCGTGTTTCGCGCTGGGGCATGATCGCCTACGCCTCCAGCCTCGACCAGGGCGGCCCGCTGGCCCGCACTGCCGAGGACTGCGCCCTGCTGCTGCAAGGCATGGCCGGCTTCGATGCCAAGGACTCCACCAGCATCGACGAACCGCTGCCGGACTATAGCGCCAACCTCAATGCCTCGCTGCAGGGCCTGCGCATCGGCCTGCCGAAGGAATACTTCGGTGCCGGCCTCGACCCACGCATCGCCGAACTGGTGCAGGCCAGCGTCAAGGAGCTGGAAAAGCTCGGCGCGGTGGTCAAGGAAATCAGCCTGCCGAACATGCAGCACGCCATCCCTGCGTACTACGTGATCGCGCCGGCCGAGGCCTCCTCCAACCTGTCGCGTTTCGACGGCGTGCGCTTCGGTTACCGCTGCGAAGAGCCGAAAGACCTCACCGACCTGTACAAGCGCTCCCGTGGCGAAGGCTTCGGTGCCGAAGTGCAGCGGCGCATCATGGTCGGCACCTACGCCCTGTCGGCCGGCTACTACGATGCCTACTACGTCAAGGCGCAGCAGATTCGCCGGCTGATCAAGAACGACTTCATGGCCGCCTTCGAGGGCGTCGACCTGATCCTCGGCCCGACCACGCCGAACCCGGCCTGGAAACTCGGCGCCAAGAGCAGCGACCCGGTCGCCGCCTACCTTGAAGACGTCTACACCATCACCGCCAACCTGGCGGGCCTGCCGGGCCTGTCGATGCCAGCCGGCTTCGTCGATGGCCTGCCGGTCGGCGTGCAGCTGCTGGCCCCGTACTTCCAGGAAGGCCGCCTGCTCAACGTCGCGCACCGCTACCAGCAAGTTACCGACTGGCACACCCGCGCCCCCAACGGCTTCTGAGGAATTCACACATGCAATGGGAAGTTGTGATCGGGCTGGAGATTCATACCCAGCTGGCCACCCAGTCGAAGATCTTCTCCGGCAGCGCCACCACCTTCGGCTCCGAGCCGAACACCCAGGCCAGCCTGGTTGACCTGGGGATGCCCGGCGTACTGCCGGTGCTGAACCAGGAAGCCGTGCGCATGGCCTGCATGTTCGGCCTGGCGATCGATGCCGAGATCGGCAAGCGCAACGTGTTCGCGCGCAAGAACTACTTCTACCCGGACCTGCCCAAGGGCTACCAGATCAGCCAGATGGACCTGCCGATCGTCGGCAAGGGCCACCTGGACATCGCCCTGGAAGACGGCACCATCAAGCGCATCGGCGTCACCCGCGCGCACCTGGAAGAAGACGCCGGCAAGAGCCTGCACGAAGACTTCAGCGGCTCCACCGGCATCGACCTGAACCGTGCCGGCACGCCGCTGCTGGAAATCGTCTCCGAGCCGGACATGCGCAGCGCCAAGGAGGCCGTGGCCTACGTCAAGGCGATCCACGCCCTGGTGCGCTACCTGGGCATCTGTGACGGCAACATGGCCGAAGGCTCGCTGCGTTGCGACTGCAACGTCTCGATCCGCCCGAAAGGCCAGGTCGAATTCGGCACTCGCTGCGAGATCAAGAACGTCAACTCGTTCCGCTTCATCGAGCGCGCCATCAACAGCGAGATCCAGCGCCAGATCGACCTGATCGAGGACGGCGGCAAGGTGGTACAGGAAACCCGCCTGTACGACCCGAACAAGGACGAGACCCGCTCCATGCGCAGCAAGGAGGAAGCCAACGACTACCGTTACTTCCCCGACCCGGACCTGCTACCGGTGGTCATCGAGGACAGCTTCCTGGAAACCATCCGTGCCGGCTTGCCGGAGCTACCGCCGCAGAAGGTCGAGCGCTTCCAGAGCCAGTACGGCCTGTCGGCCTACGACGCCAACGTGCTGGCCTCCAGCCGTGAGCAGGCAGACTACTTCGAAGAAGTGGTGAAGATCGGTGGCGACGCCAAGCTGGCCGCCAACTGGGTCATGGTCGAGCTGGGCAGCCTGCTGAACAAGCTGGGCGTGGAGATCGACCAGGCGCCGGTTAGCGCCGCGCATCTGGGTGGCATGCTGCTGCGCATCCGCGACAACACCATCAGCGGCAAGATCGCCAAGACCGTGTTCGAGGCCATGGCTGCCGGTGAAGGCGATGCCGACAGCATCATCGAAAGCAAAGGCCTTAAGCAGGTCACCGACACCGGTGCGATCGACAAGATGCTCGACGAAATGCTCGCTGCCAACGCCGAGCAGGTCGAACAGTATCGCGCCGCCGACGAGGCCAAGCGCGGCAAGATGTTCGGCTTCTTCGTCGGCCAGGCGATGAAGGCATCCAAGGGCAAGGCCAACCCGGGACAAGTGAACCAATTGCTCAAGGCCAAGCTCGAAGGGTGAGCTGAAAACTGCGGCGAGGGCCTTGCCCTCGATCGCCGGCAAGCCGGCCCCCACGACACCTGTGGGAGCCGGCTTGCCGGCGATGGGCCGCACAGCGGCCCCAACAGCAGCACCGGAGCATCCGACTTGCTAAAACGATCCCTCACCACGCTCGCCCTCTTCTCCCTCCTGGCCGGCTGCGCCAGCCAAGACATCGACCCCAGCGGTTACGACAAGACCGGCACCGCCTCGTATTACGGCTCGCGCCACCACGGCAAACGCACCGCCAGCGGCGAAGCCTTCAACCAGAATGGCCTCACCGCCGCCCACCGCTCCCTGCCCTTCGGCGGCCGGGTACTGGTCACCAACCTTGCCAACAAGCGCAGCGTGGTGGTCCGCATCAACGACCGCGGCCCGCATACCCGCGGCCGGCTGATCGACCTGTCACGTGCTGCAGCAGAAAAAATCGGCATGGTCCGTAGCGGAACGGCGCGCGTCCGGGTACAAGGTCTGAGCGACTGACGCCACTGGAGCCCCGATCATCTTCGACCTGGCCACCCTTCCCACCTTCAGCCTCCTGCAACTGGGCACTGCCCTGCTGTTGCTGGTGGCCGGTGCCGAACTGCTGGTGCGTGCCGCCCTGCGCCTGGCCCTGCGCCTGCATGTGCGCCCGCTGATCATCGGCTTGAGCCTGGTGGCATTCGGCAGCACCGCGCCGCAAATGACCGTGAGCCTGCAGGCGGCCTACCAGGGCGCGCCCGACGTGGCCGTGGGCAGCGTGATAGGCAGCAACATCTTCAACGTGCTGGTCATCCTCGGCCTGGCGGCCTTGATCATCCCACTGCGCGTTTCCCGCCAGCTGGTGCGCCTGGACATTCCGCTGATGATCCTCGCCAGCGGCCTGGTGTATGCGCTGGCAGCCAATGGCCACCTGGGCCGGCTGGAGGGCCTGTTGCTGCTGCTCGGCCTGCTTGGCTACCTGGCCATGCTCTGGCATCAGTCACGGCACTACGCCCGCACCTATCCCGCCCCACGCCCGCTTGCCAGCAGCCATGCACGCTTCTGGTCAGGCACGCTGCTGCAGGTGTTGTTCGGCCTCGGATTGCTGAGCCTGGCTGGCCATCTGTTGCTCGAAGCTGCCGTGGAGGTGGCGACCGACCTTGGCTTGTCCGAGCGCATCATCGGCCTGACCGTCGTGGCGGTGTGCACATCGCTGCCTGAACTGGCCGCTGCACTGATCGCCGCCCTGCGCGGCGAGCGGGAAATTGCCGTCGGCACGGTCATCGGCAGCAATCTGTTCAACCTGCTGGCGGTATTGGGCCTGACCGCGCTGATCACCCCCGAACCGCTGACCATTTCGCCCAATGCCCTGGGCTTCGACCTGCCCGTGATGCTGGGCGTCGCCGCCCTGAGCCTGCCGGTGTTCTACTCCGGCTACCGGATCACCCGTGCCGAAGGGCTGGTGTTCCTGTGCCTGTACCTGGCCTACGGCCTGCACGTGGTGGCGTTCACCACCGGCATGCCACTGGCCGGCCGCCTGGAGCGGTTGATGCTGTTCTATGTCCTGCCAGTGCTCGGCGTGGTGCTGCTGTTCACCACGGTTCGCGCCTGGCGCCGCCAGCATTGAGGCATGACTGGAGTTGTCTGCGCCTGGGAGATCGAGCGCCGCCCGCGCGGCGCATCGCGAGC
>NZ_BBIV01000064.1 GCF_000730665.1 Pseudomonas plecoglossicida NBRC 103162 = DSM 15088 | reverse complement strand
ACACGGTCTAGCGGGTTGCGATCCAGATCAGCAAGCCCGCCTGAAACACCGCAAACGCCACCAGGCAGGTGATGGTAAAGCGCAACCCGCTGTCCTCGCGCCGGTACTTGGCCACCCGCTCATCGCGCTCGCGCAGTTGCGCTTCCTTCTCCAGCAACTGCTGCTCGGCCTGCTGCAGCATGCCGGCGGCTTCAAGCATGTCCACGCGCTGGACCTTCTCGGTGTTCCAGCCATTCTTGAGCTGGCCGACGGTCGTCTCCGCGGTGCTGCCCTTCAGGTGCTGCGGGTCGGCATACGCGACCTCGAAGCCGCTGGCGGTGAGGTAGCGATCCCGGCGCAGGCGGGTGTCTTCGTTCAGCGCCTCCCGGTTCGGCAGCGCCATGCCTTCGACGCTGTAATGCGACCACCGACGCTGCAGCCATTGCACCGCCTGGCCCAGCAGGAAACGGCCGAGGCCACGGTTGAGCGGCTCCAGTTGCAGGCCGCTGTCGCTGCCGATGCTGACCCTGCGCTCAAGGTGGTCGACACGCACATCCAGCTGGTTCTGTTCCTTGCGCACCTTCTGCCCTGGCAGGCGAATCTCCAGGCGCAGCAGGCTGTGGGCCTGGTCGTGGCGCTCGGCATGACCGAACTCGACGAAGCGCAGCGGCCGTGCGCCGCTGTTGCGGTCGGTGGGCAGCGGCGCCAGGCGCAGCAACTGGAAGTGTTCGACGGCAAGGTCGGCCCAGGGCAGGGCGACGCTGTCCGGTTCTTGCGGCGCTTCGGCCGGTTCTACGGCAGCGGAGGCATCGGTCATCGGGTGAAGTCTCAAATACAGGCCAATACCGAGCTTATCGGCCGTATCGTCCAGGACCTGAGGCTATTTCGCGGTGATCTGCTCAGGCCGATGGCAATTGATGAATGAACCTCACCACACGTTCGCCCAGCTCGCGCGCCAGGGGCAATTCCGGGTTGAGGTAGCTGTCGCGCTGCTGGCTCATTTCCTTGGGGCTTATGCGCAGCATGTGATTCATGCCGTCGATCAGCACCAGCTGCGCGTCCGGTTTTGCCGCCTTGAGGCGTTCGGCGTCGACCACGTCGACCTGCACATCGTTGCGGCCTTGCACGATCAGGGCAGGCATCGGCAAGCGGGCGAAGGCTTGTGCCGGGTCCTGGCGGAACAGCGTGATCAGGTAGGGCTGCACACTGGGGCGAAACACCTGACGCAGGGGCGCCGGCACGTCCAGGCTGGTCTGCCCGGCCTGCAGGCGGTCGAGCAGCGCGTCGCTGCGTGCCAGTTGCGCCGGTGGCAGGCGGCGTGCCAGTTGCTCGCGCACCACATCCGCCAGCGGCCTGCCGCTACCCGCCAAGGTGATCACGGCACTGGCACCTGCCTGTTCGGCTGCCAGGCTGGCGATCAGCGCGCCTTCGCTGTGGCCCATCAGAATCAACCGGCCAAAGCGCGGGTCGGCCTTGAGCTTGCGGCTCCAGGCCACCACGTCGGCGACATAGCGTTCGACGCTGAGGTCGCGTTCGTCGGGCGTGGCCGGCTGGCTGGCGGCCACCCCGCGCTTGTCGAAGCGCACGCTGGCGATGTGCTCGTTGGCCAGCAGCAGGGCCAGGCGCTTGAGGTTGTCGACCCGTCCCGACGCCGGGTTGTTGCCGTCGCGGTCGGTCGGGCCGGAGCCGGCGATGATCAGCACCACCGGCGGTGGTGTGGCTTGCTGCGGCAGCAGCAGGCTGCCGTGCAGCACGCCCTGGCCGGTGTCCAGGTCGATGGGCCGCTGCAGCACGGTGGGGGAAGCGGCCTGGGCCAGGCCAGCGCAGAGCAGGAAGAGCAGGGCGACGAGGCGCGACATCATGGGGGTACTACATGGGTGAGATAGCGGTTTGACACTGTCCTTGCTCGAAGGTTCGCAGGGTGGGGTGTGGCGATGAGGCCCGTACGGTCGTGAAATTTTCCGTATACTGCCGCTTTCGTTCACATCAGGCAGACTCGCGGAGCGTCCATGTCCGGCAATACCTACGGCAAGCTGTTCACTGTCACCACCGCTGGCGAAAGCCATGGCCCGGCGTTGGTCGCCATTGTCGATGGCTGCCCGCCGGGGCTGGAAATCTCCCTCGCCGACCTGCAGCACGACCTCGACCGACGCAAGCCCGGCACCAGCCGGCATACCACCCAGCGTCAGGAAGCCGACGAAGTGGAGATCCTCTCCGGGGTCTTCGAAGGGCGTACCACGGGCTGCTCGATCGGCCTGCTGATCCGCAACACTGACCAGAAGTCCAAGGACTATTCGGCGATCAAGGACCTGTTCCGCCCGGCCCACGCCGACTACACCTACCACCACAAGTACGGTGTGCGCGACTACCGCGGCGGTGGCCGCAGCTCGGCCCGCGAAACCGCCATGCGTGTGGCGGCTGGCGCCATCGCCAAGAAGTACCTGGCCACCCAGGGCATCCAGGTGCGCGGCTACATGAGCCAGCTGGGCCCGATCGAAATCCCGTTCAAGGGCTGGGAGTCGGTGGAAAACAACGCATTCTTCAGCCCGGACCCGGACAAGGTGCCGGAGCTGGAAGCCTACATGGACCAGTTGCGCCGCGACCAGGACTCGGTCGGGGCGAAGATCACCGTGGTTGCCGAGGGCGTGATGCCGGGCCTGGGCGAGCCGATCTTCGACCGCCTGGACGCGGAACTCGCCCATGCGCTGATGAGCATCAACGCGGTCAAAGGCGTTGAAATCGGTGCTGGCTTCGCCAGCGTTGCCCAGCGCGGTACCGAGCACCGTGACGAGCTGACCCCGGAAGGCTTCCTCAGCAACAACGCCGGCGGCATTCTGGGTGGCATCAGCTCGGGTCAGCCGATCGTCGCCCACCTGGCGCTCAAGCCTACTTCCAGCATCACCGTGCCGGGTCGTTCGATCGACGTTCACGGCAATCCGGTCGAGGTCATCACCAAAGGGCGTCACGACCCGTGCGTGGGCATCCGCGCCACGCCGATCGCCGAGGCGATGATGGCCATCGTGCTGATGGACCACCTGCTGCGTCATCGCGCGCAGAATGCCGAGGTGAAGGTCGGTACGCCGGTACTGGGCCAGCTCTGATTCGTCCGTACTGGCCTCATCGCGGATAAATCCGCTCCTACAAGGGCAACGCAGTCCCTGTAGGAGCGGATTTATCCGCGATGAGGCCGGTACAGACATAGCAAAGGCCCATTTCATGCCCCCGATCCCCTACTGGCGCCTGTCCAGCTTCTACCTGTTCTACTTCGCCCTGCTGGGCTCCACGGCCCCCTTCCTGGCCCTGTACCTCGACCACCTCGGCTTCCCGCCGGCACGCATCGGCGAGCTGGTGGCCATTCCCATGCTGATGCGCTGCATCGCCCCCAACCTGTGGGGCTGGCTGGGCGATCGTAGTGGCCGACGGCTGCTGATCGTGCGCCTGGGCGCGCTGTCGACCCTGGCCACCTTCTCGCTGATCTTCTTTGGCAAGAGCTACGCCTGGCTGGCACTGGTGATCGCCCTGCATGCGTTCTTCTGGCACGCGGTCCTGCCGCAGTTCGAGGTCATCACCCTGGCCCACCTGCATGGCCAGATCTCACGCTACAGCCAGGTGCGGTTGTGGGGCTCGATCGGTTTCATCCTGACCGTGGTGGGCCTGGGGCGTCTGTTCGAGTGGCTGAGCCTGGATATCTACCCGGTCGCGTTGGTGACGATCATGGCCGGTATCGTCGCCGCCAGCCTGTGGGTACCCAACGCCCAGCCGGTGGAGCAGGGCGAGCGGCACGGGACGGGCGGTTTTCTGCGCCAACTGACGGCGCCGGGCGTGATTGCCTTCTATGTCTGCGTGGCATTGATGCAGCTCAGCCACGGGCCGTACTACACCTTCCTCACCTTGCACCTCGAGCACCTGGGTTACAGCCGCGGCGCCATCGGCCTGCTGTGGGCGCTGGGGGTGGTCGCCGAGGTGCTGATATTCATGGCCATGAGCCGGATTTTCGCCCGCTTCAGCGTGCAGCAGGTGCTGCTGGTCAGCTTCCTGCTGGCGGCACTGCGCTGGCTGCTGCTGGGCAACCTGGCGGCCGAGCCGGCCGTGCTGATCTTTGCCCAGGTGTTGCATGCGGCCACCTTCGGCTGCTTCCACGCCGCCTCCATCGCTTTCGTCCAGGCCAGCTTCGGTGCCCGTCAGCAAGGTCAGGGCCAGGCGCTGTACGCGGCGCTGTCGGGCACAGGTGGTGCATTGGGCGCGCTGTATTCAGGCTACAGCTGGAAACTGCTGGGGCCGACCTTCACCTTTGGTATGGCCAGCGCCGCAGCACTGGCTGCAGCCGTTATCATGGCCACTCGTTCGAAATCGACCAGGACCCGCCGCTGATGAGCATCCTTTGTGTTTTCCACCCGTCCAGCCCGGACTTGCCGAACAAGGTGCTGACCCACCATGACGATATTGCCGCGACCTTGGCCGAGCAGGGTGTGCGCTTCGTCCACCAGCCGCTGGACATGCGCGTGCGACCAGGTGCGGGCGAGCAAGCGGTACTGGGCGAATGCCGGGCATTGCTCGACCAGCTGATGACCCAGCACCGTAGTGCAGCCTTCAGCGTGCTCGACCGTGACGGCGCACAGCCGGCGCAGGTCGATGTGCGCGACGAGCACGTGCATGACGCCGAGGAAGTGTTCGCGGTGGTCAGTGGCCGTGCGCAAATGGGTTTGCGCCTGGGTGAATACGTGTATGCCGTGTTGTGCGAGAAGGGCGACCAGCTGCTGGTGCCGGCCGGGACGCGGCGCTGGGTTGAACTTGGGGATAATCCGTTCTGCGTGGCGCTGCGCTTGTTTGCCAGCGAGCAGGGTGTGACGGCTCGATTTACGGGTGACGAAACGGCTCGGTCGTTTTCGGGTATCGATGAGCTTTAGTGCCTGACCAGGCCCCATCGCGGATCAATCCGCTCCTGCAAGTGCCCCACCATCCCTATGGGCAATGCAGCAACTTGCAGGAGCGGATTGATCCGCGAGAGGCCGGCCAAGGCAAACTCAGCGATAGGTCGGCAGGGCAAACCGTTGCTGGCTCTGCAGCATGGTGATCACCGGCAGTTCGCTGGCCTGTTCGGCCAGGTCGCGGCGTATGGCACTGATGGCCCAGGACAGCTGCTCGGCACTGTGCAATTGCCCGTAGGTCAGCACCCGGCGGGTCACTTTGCCGTCAGCGGCGCGAAGGGTCAGCAGGATGCCACCATCGGGGCGGGGCTGGGTGGCGACCTGGTAGGCCGAGAACACCGAGACAAACTTTTCCTGGATGAGGTCCATATCAACTCCTGACTGTGGGTGGGCAGACGTGAGTTGATGGTTGCAGTGACCGTGCCAGAACTTGACTTTGGATAAAGTCTTTTAAATTCAATGATTTGCAGTGTTTTTATGTAAGCGGCATCGTGCAGCCTGCATGGTCGTGCATTTTGCACAGTGCATTTTGCACGGGTCTGGCAGACCCTATCGACCTCATAGATTCTGAACCTTTGACCCATCCGGCATGCCTGACAAACACTTGGGCAATCTTTTCTGCCAGGAGGTTCCAGATGTCCGACCAACACGCGCCCGCCACCATGACCGATGAAGAAACTGCCGCCTTCGCCGAGCAGGTGTTCGAGCGCGCCCGCCAGGGCGACGCCGACATGCTTGCGCGGCTGCTGGCCAGCGGCCTGCCGGCCAACCTGCGCAACCACAAGGGCGACACCTTGCTGATGCTGGCGAGCTACCACGGGCAGCACGATGCAGTGCGGGTGCTGCTGGCCCATGGCGCCGACCCGTTGATCGCCAACGACAACGGCCAACTGCCGATTGCCGGCGCTGCCTTCAAGGGTGACATGGCGATGATTTGCCTGCTGCTCGAGCATGGCGTGGCGGTGGATGCCGCCGCGCAGGACGGGCGTACCGCACTGATGCTCGCGGCCATGTTCAACCGGGGCGAGATTCTCGACTACCTGCTGGCCCAGGGCGCCGACCCGGCTCATCAGGATGCCCGTGGCGTCACCGCACTGATGGCAGCACGGACCATGGGTGCGGTGGACACTGCGGCACGCTTGCAGCTGCTGGCCGGT
This sequence comes from Pseudomonas plecoglossicida NBRC 103162 = DSM 15088, assembly GCF_000730665.1. Lineage (GTDB taxonomy): Bacteria > Pseudomonadota > Gammaproteobacteria > Pseudomonadales > Pseudomonadaceae > Aquipseudomonas > Aquipseudomonas plecoglossicida. Next base: position 16,070 of record NZ_BBIV01000064.1, on the reverse strand, counting down.
TAACGGTTCGGGGGCGTTTGCGGCTATCCTTGGCGACTTTTCACCCGTCGCAGGCCCCCGTTCATGAAAAACCAGTTGCTCGAATTCATCAGCCTCATCGCCGCCGGCTGCATGCGCGATGAAGACATCGAGCGCATCGCCGACGAGGCCGCCCAGGCCTACGCCGACCCCGCCGCCTTCCTGGCTGCCAACCCGGACATCAACTACGACGACAGCTTCCCGATCGCCTTGGGCGAATGGGTCGTGCTCGGCAGCCTGCCGGATACTGTGGTGTTCCAGGCCGACAGCTACCAGGAGCTGTTCCAGCATATCAGCGATTCGTTCGACAAGAACGTGCCGTTCACCCTCAAGCCCAAGCAGCTGGCCCGTACCGAACCGCTGACCGCGCTCAATCGCATCCAGGTGCAGATGGGTGCGTTGAATAAGGAAGCGGGTGGGTATGTGCTGCTCAACTTCAGCCAGTTGCTCGATGACGAGCTGCAGATGGTGATGGTGGGCCAGAACGACCTGGCGCGAGTGCTGGCGCTGGGGGCAGAGGTGGGGATCAAGGTGGAGCCGGCGCTTGAGGCCTTGAAGGTCGCGGTTCACGTCTGAGTTGACTGGCCCTATCGCCGGCAAGCCGGCTCCCACACAAGGCTTGAATACCACGTAATCCCCTGTGGGAGCTGGCTTGCCAGCGATAGGGCCAGTAAAGCCAACCCATCCCTTCAGCCCAGCGCTGTATCCAGGAACATCATCACTGCAAACCCACCCATCAACCCCAGGGTCGCCGCTGTCTGGTGCCCATTGCGGTGGGTTTCGGGAATCACCTCGTGGGACACCACGAAAATCATCGCCCCGGCCGCCAGCCCCATGCTGATCGGATAGGCAAGGGCGAAGCCGGTCGAGATCCCCAGGCCGATCACCGTGCCCAGCGGCTCCATCAACCCCGAACCGATCGCCACCAGGGCGGCCTTCAGGTTCGACAGCCCGGTCGCCCGCAGCGCCAAGGCCACGGCCAGGCCTTCGGGGATGTCCTGGATGGCGATGGCGCTGGTCAGTGGCAGGCCGATGTTCATGTCGCCGTTGGCGAAACTCACGCCGATGGCCATGCCCTCGGGCAGGTTGTGCAGGGTGATCGCCAGCACGAACAACCATACCCGGTTGATCCGCTCGGCCTCGGGCCCGCAGGGGCCGGTGCTTTCATGCTCGTGCGGGGTGAAACGGTCGAGGCCGAGCATCAACAGCACGCCAAGGCCCATGCCCAGCACCACGGTGAACGCCGCCGCCGGGCCGTTGCCGGTGATTGCACGGGCAGCGTCCAGGCCCGGCAGGATCAATGAGAAAGAGCTGGCCGCGAGCATCATGCCGGCAGCGAAACCGAGCATCACATCCTGGCTGCGGGCGCTGACATCGCGCAGCACCACGGCCAGCACCGCGCCCAGGGCCGTGGCGCCGAAGCCGGACAAGCCGCCAAGCACCGCCAGGTGCAGGTTTTCGGCATGGTCGCCGTTGATGGCGTTCCAGAAACTGGCCGCCAGCAGCACGACCACTGCCAGCAGGCTCACGCCGAGCCCGGCGCTGAGCCACGGGGTGTTGATCGCCTGTTGCCGCCAGGCGCTCAGCAGGGAGGGCGAGGGGGCGCTATCGGTGTGGGCGGGGGGCATGGGCACCTCGAACGGATGAATAGAGGCAGTCTATCCACAGACCGGCGCCGGTGACCAAGGATTCCCTTCTATCGACCTGATAGTCGATCATGCGCACCTTCAACGGAAATCGAAGGACAGATTGGCATGGGGTCGACATTCAACAGCCTGGTCGCGCTGATCATCCTGGCCCTGGACATCTGGGCGCTGTTCAACGTGATCAAGGGCGACAGCTCGCTGGGTATCAAGGCACTGTGGGTGCTGCTGATCGTCCTGCTGCCGATAATAGGCCTGTTGATCTGGGCGATTGCCGGGCCGCGAGCCGGCGTTCGGGTTTGAGAGGCGGCCATTACGGACAAAATCGGCAACAGGGCCGTGACAAAATTTTCACATTGGTTTAAACAGAATCCGCACCCGCACAATGCTGCGTTGGTCTATGGCCAGCGCCATCTCCGCAAACCCGCAATCCTAGGACTTCCCCATTCATGGCTAACACGGATGCCTTGAAGCAACAGGGCGCGCGAGCTTTTACGCCGACCCTGAAATCGCACCTGGCCTACACGCTGCTCAGCGGCCTGGTGATCATGTTGATGCTCAGCCTGGTGCGCCTGGCGCTGCTGGTCTACAACAGCGACATGATCGGCGACACCCCTTATTCGACAGTCGCCGAAGGCTTCTTCAACGGCCTGCGATTCGACCTGCGCGTAGTGGTGTACCTGAGCATTCCGCTGCTGTTGGCGACGCTCAGCCCATGGGCCATGGCCCAGCGTGGCCTGTTCCGCTTCTGGCTGACGCTCTCCTCGAGCGTGGTGATGTTCCTTGGCCTGATGGAGATGGACTTCTACCGCGAGTTCCACCAGCGCCTCAATGGCCTGGTCTTCCAGTACATCAAGGAAGACCCGAAAACCGTGCTGAGCATGCTCTGGTACGGCTTCCCGGTGGTTCGCTACATCCTTGCCTGGCTGTTCGGCACCTGGCTGCTGAGCCTGCTGTTCAAGGGCATCGACCGCCTGACCCGGGGCAATGGCCAACAGCGCGTCGCCCCCTGGTACAACCGCCTGGCAGTGTTCATGGTAATTCTGCTGGTGGCGGTGGTCGCCGCCCGCGGCACCCTGCGCCAGGGCCCGCCGATGCGTTGGGGGGATGCCTTCACCACCGACTCCAACTTCGTCAACCAGCTGGGCCTGAACGGTACCCTGACCCTGATCGACGCCGCCAAGAGCCGCTTTGGCGAAGACCGCGCCAACATCTGGAAGCCGGTGCTGGATCAGAACCTGGCCACCCAGACCGTGCGCGAGCACTTGCTGACCCCCTACGACACCCTGGTCGATGCCGACGAGGCGGCCATCCGCCGTGACTTCGTGCCGCCGGCCGAGCGTACCCTGCCGATCAAGAACGTCGTGGTGATCCTCATGGAAAGCTTCGCCGGCCACTCGGTCGGTGCCCTGGGCAGCCCGAACAACATCACCCCGTACTTCGACAAGCTGGCCAAGGAGGGTCTGCTGTTCGACCGCTTCTTCTCCAACGGCACCCATACCCACCAGGGCATGTTCGCCACCATGGCCTGCTTCCCCAACCTGCCGGGCTTCGAATACCTGATGCAGACCCCGGAAGGCGGCCACAAGCTGTCCGGCCTGCCGGCACTGCTCAGCGCCCGTGACTACGACGATGTCTATGTCTACAACGGCGACTTCGCCTGGGACAACCAGTCCGGGTTCTTCGGCAACCAGGGCATGACCACCTTCATCGGCCGTAACGACTTCGTCAACCCGGTGTTCTCCGACCCGACCTGGGGCGTGTCCGACCAGGACATGTTCGACCGTGGCAACGAGGAGCTGGCCAAGCACGACGGCAAGAAGCCGATCTACGCGCTGCTGCAGACCCTGTCCAACCACACGCCGTATGCGCTGCCAAAAGACCTGCCAGTCGAGAAGGTCACAGGCCAGGGCCGCCTGGACGAGCACCTGACCGCCATGCGCTACTCCGACTGGGCGCTGGGCCAGTTCTTCGAGAAGGCGCGTAAAGAGCCTTACTTCAAGGACACTCTGTTCGTCATCGTCGGCGACCACGGCTTCGGCAACCAGCAGCAGGTCACCGAGCTGGACCTGGGCCGCTTCAACGTACCGCTGCTGCTGATCGCACCGGGCATCCAGGAGAAGTTCGGCGCGGTCAACCATACCGTGGGTACCCAGGTCGACATCGTGCCGACCATCATGGGCCGCCTCGGTGGCGAGACCCGCCACCAGTGCTGGGGCCGCGACCTGCTCAACCTGCCTGAGGGCGACCAGGGCGTGGGCATGATCAAGCCGTCGGGCAGCGAGCAGATCGTCGGCCTGGTGCAGGGTGACCGTATCCTCATCGAGTCGAAGGACATGACCCCGCGCATGTACCGCTACCAGCTGGGCCGCGAGTTCAAGGCCGAGCTGATCGAAAGCCCGGACCAGCCGGAAATGCTCAAGAAGCTCGAGGCCTACATCCAGACCGCGACCAAGAGCCTGCTCGATAACACCGCTGGCGTGGTGCACGGCACACCTAAGTAAGTGTGCCCCTTATCGCCGGCAAGCCGGCTGCCACAGGTACAGCGCATACTGCACCTGTGGCAGCCGGCTTGCCGGCGATAGGGCCACTACTGAACTCAGCTGACTGAACAAATCCCCCCGCCCACGGTCAAGCAATTACAGGCATCACCCCGGTGTTCTCTGCTTGAGGGCTATTCAATGAAAGAGTGGGAAGTCATCTTTGCCGATCAGAAAGGCGAGCCGACCACGCTGCTGTTGCACGCCGACCAGTGCCCCAGCGAGGAAGAGGCGGCCCGCGCCATCCGTTCGCATCTGTTTCCGGTCATGGATGAGCTGGACCTCAACGACTTCCAGGACCGCGCACCATCCCCCACGGCACGCTGGCTCAAGGAGCAGAACGGCGTGATCATCACCAGTATCCACGAAGCGCCCTGACCCGCAGGTTGGCGTGGTGCCCTTGCAGGCACTACGCTGGTGGGAGGCGTCGGCCTTTTCTGCGGGGCCGCTCCTGTTCAATTCGCGTCTTGCATCAGCTCGATCTGCCGGTTGCGTCGGCAGGTGCGTAGTGCACGGAAAGTCTATCCATCGCTTTATTCGGGAGGACGATTCATGAGCAGCCAGAACGACGATATCAGCAGCAATGTCCTGCGCCAGATGAAAGCAGGCGGTTTTGACTTCACCCGCATCCACCCCATCGAGTTCTACGCGGTATTTGCCGACGAGGCCAACGCGCGTCGGGCGGCTGGGCAGTTTCGTGGCGAATCGCTCAATGCCCAGGTCCACGAACGGGACGATGGTGTGTGGCACCTGGAACTGAGCAAGGTGATGTATGCCACCTACGGCGGCATCGGTGACTTCGAGGAAGCGTTCGAGCAGGTCGTTTCACCTTACGGCGGAGAGGTCGAGGGGTGGGGCGTCAAGCATGAGCGGCCGATTGCCTGAAAACCATTGCAGCCTCATCGCCGGCTTGCCGGCGATGAGGCCCTCAAGGCCTGCGCTTGGCCATATGCCCCAGATAAGCCAGCAACGCATCCAGTTCCTGCTCACTCAACACGCTTTCGGCAAACCCGGGCATCCGCGCCTGTGGCCACCGCCGCAAGCTCTGCGGGGCGCGAATGTACTGGCGCAGAAACGCCGGCTGGAAGTATTCGGTCGGGTTGTGCGGCACGTTCAGATCCGGCCCGAACTGCGCGTCGCCCGCACCATTGAGCCGGTGGCAGGCCAGGCAGTTCTGCTGGAACAGGGCAAAACCCTGGCGCACGGGGTCGCCAGCTGGCAGTTTCGAGTCCGGCAGCAACGCCGGGAAGCGTTGTTCGACAGGGGCCAGGCTGCGGATCGTGGCGATCTGGAACGGCCACTGCTCGGGGCGGATGCCGCTCGCCTGGGGATCTGTCCATACCAGGTAGAACGGCCCGGCGCTGGGTTTCCCGTCGCCCAGGGCTGGCCACGGCTTGGCCGGGTCTTCGACGGCCAGCCAGGCGCGAGCAGGGCCGTCCTGCAGCAATGGCCCTGCGGGCATCTCGGCGGCGAAGCCATCGAGTGCCACGGCCTGCAGGTGGTCATCGGCAGAGATGCCTTCAAGTAGCGTGGCCAGTGGTACGGCGCGATAGTGCATGGGCCGCTTGTAGGAAACGTCCTGCTCCACGGTGATTTCGCGGCTCTTGGCCAGCAATTCGGCGCTGTCCAGCTGGCGCGGCGTGCCACCCAGTTCCAAGTGCAGTTGCGCCGCCGACAGCGGCAGGCTCGATAGCATGGCAAGCAGGGCTAGGTAACGGCGCATGGGTAATCTCCGACCATCAAGGCCGGCAGGTTACCCTTGGTTTGCCCGTGGAGGCCACAGTCACTGTCACCCGAACAAGCGTGTAAGGTTCGGCAGGATCAGCAGTAAGGTCGTGGCGAACAGAATGAGCCCAGCTTGGCGAAGTTTCGATTGTCTGAACATGGCGGACCGCCTTCTTGTTGTTATTCCTGAATGCCGGTTGGCTTCCCTGTCACCTCGCGGGTCGATCACAGTGGCGTGCCTGCACGCCGGTACCCAATGCCTCTTGAAATCGATATACAACCAACAGTAGGGGCTGCGTCATCCCTGTTTTAGAACCATTTGTTCTATCTGGAATTTTTAAAATCGCGTTCAGCTATGAGGCCAAAAGCCAGCTCGCTGGCATGTCCTGACTAGACGGTTACGCATCGGTCGTCGGCAGTCCGACAAAATGTGACCGTTCGTCAGTGCAGCCTACTTGCTTGTACGTGTCTTTCGCGTCAGTCTCTACAACAGTTTCCCACCCATGTCGTTCAGGACTATCCCTATGTCGTTACGCATCTGCATCCTTGAAACCGATGTCCTGCGACCGGAGTTGACCGCGCAGTACCAGGGCTACGGAAGGATGTTCGAGCAGCTCTTCTCGCGGCAGCCGATCGCAGCCGAGTTTCGTGTGTACAACGTGATGAACGGCGACTACCCCCCCGATGAAGAGCGCTTCGATGCGTACCTGGTGACTGGCAGCAAGGCCGACTCGTTCGGCGATGATCCGTGGATCCAGACGCTGAAGGCTTACCTGCTCAAGTTGTACGAGCGCGGCGAGAAGCTGCTGGGCGTGTGCTTCGGCCATCAGTTGCTGGCCCTGACCCTGGGTGGCAAGGCCGAGCGTGCCGACAAAGGCTGGGGTGTGGGTATCCACCGTTATTCGCTTGCGGCGCATGCGCCGTGGATGGACCCGGAAGTGTCCGAGCTGACCTTGCTGATCAGCCACCAGGACCAGGTCACCGAACTGCCGGAGGGTGCGACGGTGATCGCGTCCAGCGATTTCTGCCCGAATGCGGCGTACCACATCCGCGACCAGGTGTTGTGTTTCCAGGGGCATCCGGAGTTCGTCCACGACTATTCGCGGGCGCTGCTTGATGCGCGTCAGGATTACCTGGGCGATGAGGTGTACCACAAGGCAATCGCCAGCCTGGCGACAGAGCACCAGGGTGACCTGGTGGGCGAGTGGATGATGCGCTTCGTCCAGCAGTCGAGCCGAGCCTAAGGGGCCTCACAGCCAGCCAGATCGCTTGAAGCTTGCAAACAACCCCGAACACCCCAGCGCAATCACCCCAAGCACCACGAAATACCCGTAATGCCACCCAAGCTCCGGCATGTTCTGGAAGTTCATCCCGTAGATCCCGGCAATCGCCGTGGGAAACGCCAGAATCGCCGCCCAGGCTGCGAACTTGCGCTGCACGATGCTCTGCCGTGACGACTCCAGCAGCATGCCGATCTCGATGGTCTGGCTGGCGATGTCGCGGATCCCGGCCAGGTCTTCCATCTGCCGCGTGACATGGATCTGCACGTCGCGAAAATACGGGCGCATGTTCTTGTCGATGAACGGAAAGCTCAGCCGCTGCAGTTCCTCGCTCACTTCCACCATCGGTGCCACGTAGCGGCGCAGGCGCAGGATGTCGCGGCGCAGGCTGTGCAGGCGGCGGATGTCTTCTTCCTGCAGCGAGCCGCCCAGCACGCTCTGCTCGAGCTCCTCGATCTCGCCATGGATCGCTTCGCTGACCGGCTGGTAGTTCTCGGTGACGAAGTCGAGCAGGGCATAGAGCACGAAATCCTCGCCATGCTCGAGCAGCAACGGCCGCGCCTCGCAGCGCTGGCGCACCAGTGCGTAGGATTTGGAGTGGCCGTTGCGGCAGGTGATGATGTAGCCGTTGCCGGCGAAGATGTGGGTTTCGATGAACTCCAGCTTGCCTTCATGGCGTACCGGCGAATAGGTGACGATGAACAGCGCGTCGCCGAAGGTTTCCAGCTTGGGCCGGCTGTGTTTTTCCAGGGCGTCCTCGATGGCCAGTTCGTGCAGGCCGAACTGGCGCTGAAGATTGGCCAGCTCCTCGGCGTTGGGCTCTTCCAGGCCGATCCAGACGAAGTGCCCAGGCTTGCGCGCCCATTCGCTGCCCTCGTCGATGCTGATGTTGGTGACCTTCCTGCCGGCGGCGTACACCGCCGATGCCACGACTCGACCCATGGTGATCCACTTGTTCGGTTGCACACGGGTTACAGCTTGGGCTGTAGCGGGAGCAAGAGCAACCTACGGGTGGGGCAATTCGGCTTCCATGCGGTCGATGCACTGCTGCATCTGCGTGCGGCACTGCTCGATCAAGGCCGGCACATCCTGTTGGCTGAGCCCGGCAGTGGCGATCGGTGGCAACGAGCGCACGATCACCGTGCGCTGGCGCCAGCTGTTCAGGCCCAGGCGGCGGGTGTAGCGGCTGGCGCACACCGGCACGATCGGCACACCGGCTTCGACGGCCATGTGGAAGGCGCCTTTCTTGAACGCCAGCAACTGCTCCTCGGGGTTGCGCGTGCCCTCCGGGAAGATCCAGATCGAGGTGTCGTCCTGCAGGATGCGCGTGGTCACCTGCATGGCCTTGCGCGCCTGGTAGGCGTTGCTGCGGTCGATCAGCACATTGCCGCCTAGCCAGAACAATTGCCCGAACAACGGAATCCAGCCCAGGCTCTTCTTGCCGATGGCGACGGTACGTCGCGGCACCACGTGGCCGAGGATGAACAGGTCGAAGTTGGATTGGTGGTTGGCCACGATCACGCAGCCGGGCGGTTGGTCCCACAGCGGGCCGACTTCGGCCTTGACCTTGATGCGCAGCAGCCAGGTGGCCGGGATGCTGTAGAGGCGGGCGAACACGCGGCTGTTGTCGCGATTGAAGGGGCGCAGCAGGCCGATCAACAGGCCGATCACGCCCACCAGCAGAAAGTGCAGCGCCAGCAGGAGCATGCGAAGGGAGTAGAGCATTGTACAACTCACACCAGACAGTCGCGGCGCAGTGTACGGATGTGCACTGGTGGGGGCAAACCTGGCTGTGTGATCCGTTGCGGCCCTGTCGCCGGCTTGCCGGCGATAGGGCCCTTAAGGTCAGCCCATATGGTGCTGATCCAGCTCGATTGCCTCGTCCAGCGCATCGAGCAGCCCCTTGCGCACCTTCAGCTTGGTGTTCTTGTGCGCGAGCATGTTCAGCTTCTTCAGTTCACGCGCCACCGCCAGGGCAGTTTCCTGCAACTGTTCGGCCGGCACTACCTTGTCGAGGAAGCCGGCATCCAGCGCGCCCTGTGGGTCGAAGATCTCGGCATTGTTCACCGAGCGCTGGAAGGTTGCGCGGCTCAGGCGGTCGCGGGCCAGTTCGATACCGGCATGGTGCATGGTCATGCCGATCTGAACTTCGTTCAGGCAGATCTTGTAAGGCCCTTCGACGCCGATACGGTAGTCGGCCGAGAGCAACAGGAAGGCACCTTTGGCAACTGCGTTGCCTGGGCAGGCGACAATCACCGGGAACGGGTGCGACAGCAGGCGACGGGCCAGGGTGGAACCGGCGGTGACCAGGCTGACCGCTTGCTGCGGGCCGGAGGTCATCACCTTGAGGTCATAGCCGCCAGAGAGGATGCCCGGCTGCCCGGTGATGATCACCACGGCTCGCTCCTGGGCGGCGCGGTCCAGGGCGGCGTTGAACGCAGCGATGACATCTGGCGAGATGGCATTGACCTTGCCGTTGTTCAGGGTCAGGGTGGCGATGCCGTCTTCGGCGTGGTAGGTAATCAGCTCGCTCATGTCAGGGTCCTTTGAGTGACGTGGCGACGACGTTACCCAGCAGCGCGGGCCAGGTAAAGCAGCAAGGCTGACCGGTTGGTCAGCGGGCGGGCGCCACGCCTTGCCTTGTCGGGGCAGGGGCTGGCCTTGCCGTAAAAGCGCAGGCGAGATTGGCAGCATTGCCCTGGCAGCCTCGGTTTTTCAGAGGGTTGGCTTAAATGCATGAAAAATTTGAAAAAATACTTGCCAAAGAAAAGCGCTTCCACTAAATTAGCGCGCCTCGACAGGGTGAATGCCTTGAAGGGAAAACGGTGAAGTGTCCGAGTGGTCGAAGGAGCACGCCTGGAAAGTGTGTATACGAGAAATCGTATCAAGGGTTCAAATCCCTTCTTCACCGCCACATTCTGCGAAGAGCCCCCGAGCTGAAAAGTTCGGGGGCTTTTTGCATTCTGGGGCTGCTGTGCGACCCAATCGCCGGCAAGCCGGCTCCCACAGGGTCGCCACTGCCTTTTGTGGGAGCCGGCCTGCCGGCGATGGGCCGCGCTGCGGCTCCCTCAGAAATTGACCGAAGCCGACATTCGCGCCGTGCGCGGTGCCCCCTGGAACAAATAGTTGTCGCCCAGGTAATCCCCCACATCGCGCCAGTAACGCTTGTCGAACAGGTTATCCACCGTCAGCCGCAGCACCGTGTCGTACCCGCCGATGCGCGTGCGGTAGCGGCTTCCGACATCGAACACGGTATAGCCCCCCACCTCGACATCGCCCGCCTGGCTCGCCTGCTTGCTGGCGCTGTAACGAGCGCCGCCAAGCAACGCCAGGCCAGGTACCGGCAGGCTGTAGTCGGCCTGCACGGCAGCCCGCAGGTTCGGCACGTTGATCACCTGATGCCCCTCGTAGGCGTCGGTGCCACTGCCCTCGACCCGGGCGCGGATCGCCGCGGCGCTGGCCTGCAGTTGCAGGTTCGAGGTCACCCAGCCGCTGGCGCCCAGTTCCAGGCCAATGTTCTTCTGCTGCCCTTCCTGCACGTAGGTGAAGCTGCCGTCGCCTTGCGGTCGCGCGTACTGGTACGCCTGGCGGATCTGGAACAGTGCGGCATTGAAGCTCATGCCCTGCCAATCCCGCTTGATACCCAGTTCCAGTTGGTGGGACAGGGTGGGGGCGAGAATTTCAGCGGCGTTGCTGGCGAACCACGGCGCGGTGCCGCCCGCCGACAGGCCTTTGGCATAGCTGGCGTACAGGGTGGTATCGGCGCGTGGCTTGTAGATGAGCGCGGCATTGGGCAGCAACTGGTATTGCTGGGTATGGCGCCCGGCGACGCCGTTTTCGTCCCAGGTTCGTTCGTCCAGGCGCACTTCACGGGCGCCGAGCACGGTCTGCCAGTGTTCGTCGAAGGTGATCCGGTCGCTGACGAACAGGCCGTACTGGCGGCTGTCCAGACGCCGCTCGCTGGCGCCGACGGGCTTGTCCGACGGCGGCACGGCTGGTGCTCCGGTGTAGATGTTGCCGCTGCCGACCAGCGCGTTGTAGTAGGGGTGCTGGTCGAGCGTGCGGCGTTGCGCGCTGCTGCCCAGGGTCAGCTCATGGCCGACGCCGAACGCATCGAAGCGGCCGTTGAGCACGGCCTGGGCTTCATCGATGCGGCGGGTGTCGTCGGGGCTGCGGAAGTCGTAGATGTCGTAGTCGCCCTCAGGGCTGAAATGCGACTGCCAGCCACCTTCGCTGCCCCAGGCAAAGGTGCTGTAGTCGTCGATCAGCACCTTGCTGCGCGAGGCGCTCAGGGTCGTGCTCCAGGCTTCATCGAACCGGTACTCGAAGCGCCCACCCAGGTTCAGCGAGTCGTTCTGCACAGGTTTCGCCCAATGCTGGTAGGCCAGGCGATCCTCAGGGTCGACGTCGTGGGGCAGGGTAGTCCCGCCGAGCAGTTGATAACCGGGCACCGAGCGCTGCTCACGGTGCTGGTACTCGGCATCGAGCTGCAGCGTGGCATCGGGGCTGATCTGCCAGTCGAACGCCAGCGAGGCGAAGTCGCGCTTGCCGTCGGCGTGGTCGACGTATGAGCGGATATCCTCGTGGCCAGGTTGGCGCGCAGGCCGAACTGGCGCTCGCTGCCAAACCAGCCGCCCAGGTCGGTGGCCAGGTAGCGCTCGCCCTGTTCATTGGTCGAGACCGTCACGCTACGCACCTCCTCGGGGCGCTTGGTCACGTAGTTGATCAAGCCGCCGGGTTCCGACACGCCGCTTTGCAGGCCGGACAGGCCTTTGAGCAACTCGACTTGCTGCTTGTTCTCCAGTGCCACGTTCTGCTCACCGGCAATGGTCTGGCCATTGATGCGGTAGCTGCTGGCGGCATTGAGCTCGAAACCGCGTACGTTGAAGTTTTCGTAGTAGCCGATGGGCGCGTAGCTTTCGCCGACCGAGGCGTCGCTGTGCAGCACTTCGCTGAGCAGGCGCACCTGGCGGTCGTCGATCAGCGGGCGGTCGAACACGCTGATCGTAGCAGGCGTATCGAGCAGCGGTGCGGCCTGGAACCCGCCTACCGAAGCCTCCAGTGCCTGGTAGCTCTCATCGCCATAAGTGTCGGAAACCTGCAAGGGGGCCAGCACGACACTGTCCTCAGCCGTTGCATTGGGGCAGTGCAAGGCCAGGCCCAGGCTGAGCAGGCTCAGGGGCAGGCGGGGGTGGGGCAGGGGCATTGCCGGGGTCCTTGAATGGCGAAAACCGCACCGTGCGTTTCCCGGGAGGGGGTTCGGTGCGGTCAAAGGGTCGCCATGTTACCCGAAGCGCCTCAGTCCGAGTTGGAGGGCCGCTGGTGCTGGCGCCAGCTGTCGTCGATCTTCGACCAGGTCTTGCCGTCGGTGATCGCCATCAGCTTGCGGCCATCCTTGAACGTGGCCAGGAAGGTGGCTTCTTCCTCCTTGCCGCCCAGCCAGAGCCCGGCCAGCAGCCCCACCGGGCCCGCCACCAGGGCGCCGGCCACGCCCCAGCCGATGGCGGTACCCAGGCTGCGGTTGGATTCCAGACTGGCAAGGCGCAGGTCGCTGATGCGGGCCAGCGATATTCGCTCGCCAGGCGAGGGGCTGCGCGGGGTCTTGAGTGTGAGCGATCCATTGCGAAATTCACCTTCACCTTGCAAGAAATCGCCGGATTGCACCGTGAGTCTTGTCATTGAGTCGTCCTGTCAGTGATAGGGCTTTTGACCAGCGCCTACTGAGCGCCGTCGGGTCAGGCAAGTCAACGTGCAGGCGACGGAGGGTAGCGGCGCTAGGTCGCAGGCGCGTGCATGGCGCGCTGGCGCTTGCGTTCGGCGCAAGCCCAGACCACCAGTGCCAATGCCCCGATCGACAACCCGGCGACCACGATGCCCATCCAGCCCTGGTGCTGGAACAGTTGCGTGCCCAGCAACGAGCCTAGCGCGCCGCCGATGAAATAACAGGTGATATAGCCGGCGTTGAGGCGCGTGCGTGCGTCGGGTCGCAGCGCGATCACGGCATTCTGGTTGCTCACATGCACCAGTTGCACCGCCAGGTCGAGCACCAGCACGCCCAACAGCAAGGCCGCCAGCGAGTGCTGGGCGAAACCCAGTGGTACCCACGCCAGCAGCAAGGCCACCAGGCCTACCGTAGTGGCCAGCGAGCTCTTGCCGCGATCTGCCAGGCGCCCGGCCCAGTTGGCGGACAGCGCGCCCGCCGCACCGGCCAGGCCGAACAGGCCGATCACCGCGTCGGAATAGTGGTAGGGCTCGCTGGCCAGGAGAAACGCCAGAGGCGTCCAGAACAGCGCGAACAGGCTGAACGCCAGCAGGCCCAGCAGCGAACGCAGGCGCAGTACCGGCTCTTCGGTGAACAGGCGAAATACCGAGCCGATCAGCGCTGGATATTTCAGACCCGCGTGGCTGTGGTGTTGCGGCAAGCTGCGGTACAGGGCGATGGCGGCCACGGCCATGAGCACGGCGGCCAGCACGTAGATGCTGCGCCAGCCACCGATTTCGGCCATGAATCCGGCTGCGGTGCGTGCCAGCAGGATGCCCAGCAGCAAGCCGCTCATCAGCGTGCCCACCGCGCGACCGCGTTGCTCTGGTGCGCTCAAGGAGGCACCCAGTGGCACGAGAATTTGCGCCAGCACCGAGAACAGGCCAGTGAGCACGGTACCGAGGAGCAACCAGGGCAGGCTGGGGGCGCAGGCACTGATCACCAGGCCCAGCGTGGAAATGGCGGTCATTACCACGATCAGCCGGCGTTGCTCGAACAGATCGCCCAGCGGAGCAAGTAACAGCAGGCCGGCCCCATAGCTGAGCTGTGCGGCGATGACGATGCTGCCGGCGCTGGCGGTGCTCAGGCCGAACTGCTCGGCGATGCTGTGCAAGAGCGGCTGGGCGTAGTAGTTGCTGGCCACGGCCAGGCCGGTGGCGGTAGCCATCAGCAGGATCAGGGCGCGGCTCAGGGGGGGGCTGTTCATCGTGTTCTCGTTGCGGGCGGTGAAAGAAGGGGTGCCGGCCTTTTGCAAGGCCGGCACAGGGTAATGGCATCAGGCTGCGAAACCACCATCGACCGTCAGGCTGGCGCCAGTGATGTAGCCGGCCTCCGGCCCCGCCAGGTAGGCGACGAAGCTGGCAATTTCATCCGCCTGCCCATAACGGCCGATCGCCATCAATGGAATCAGGCTCTCGGCGAACTCGCCACTGGCCGGGTTCATGTCGGTGTCCACAGGCCCCGGCTGCACATTGTTCACGGTAATCCCCTGTGGGCCCAGGTCGCGTGCCATGCCTTTGGTGAGACCCACCAGCGCCGACTTGCTCATGGCGTAGGGTGCTCCGCCAGCAAACGGCATGCGCTCGGCGTTGGTGCTTCCGATATTGATGATGCGCCCGCCCTGGCCCAGGTAGCGCGCAGCGGCCTGGCTTGCGACGAACACGCTGCGCACGTTGACTGCCAGGGTGCGGTCGAAGTCCGCCAGGTCGAACTCGGCCAGCGGCGCGACCGCCAGTACGCCGGCGTTGTTGACCAGGATGTCGAGACGGCCGAAGGCCTTGACCGTGTCGTCGACCGCCAGTTGCACGGCGGCGGCGTCGGCACTGTCGGCGCGCAGGGCCAGGGCCTTGCCACCGGCTGCCTGGACTTCCTCGACCAGGGCCTGGGCCGGGCCTTCGGAGCTGACATAGGTGAAGGCTACGTGTGCGCCGTCGCGGGCCAGGTGGCGGACGATGGCGGCACCGATGCCGCGCGAACCGCCCTGTACCAGGGCCACTTTACCTTCGAGTGCAAATTGCTTGGACATGCTGATCTCCTGCTGGAAGCAAGGCCGAATGCCTTGGATGGGCGCAGTATCGACCGCTGATTACCTGCTGATAAGATCGCAATCACTATTAGCAGAGTAAACCTTTGGTTGGTAATCATGGCCATGGAATCGTTCAGCGCCCTCGAGTGTTTCATCCGCAGCGCCGAGGTCGGCAGTTTCGCCGAGGCGGCCAGGCGCCTGAGCCTGACCCCGGCGGCAGTGGGCAAGCATGTTGCCCAGCTGGAAGCGCGCCTTGGGGTGCGGCTGTTCCAGCGTAGTACGCGCAAGCTGACCCTGACCGAGGCGGGGCAGCGATTTCTCGGGGAAGTGAGCGACAGTTTCCGCACCATCCAGTACGCCGTGGCCAACCTGGCAAGCGCCGAAGGCCAGCCGGCGGGGCTGTTGCGGGTGAGCATGGGCACCGTGTTCGGTCGGCTTTACGTGCTGCCGCTGCTCGGCGAATTCTTGCGCCGCTACCCGGCGATCACACCGGACTGGCATTTCGACAATCGCCAGGTCGACCTGATAGGCCAGGGTTTCGATGCCGCCATTGGCGGTGGTTTCGAGCTGCCGCCCGGGGTGGTTGCGCGCAAGTTGACGGTGGCGCACCGGGTTCTGGTGGCTTCGCCTGGGTATCTGCAGCAACGTGCCCCGATCGAATCGCCGCAGGGGCTGCAGCGGCATGACGGGATATTGATCCGCTCACCGCAAACCGGGCGTGTGCGCACCTGGCCGCTGACCAGTCGCTGGCAGGAGCAGCAGCCGTTGCAGTTGCGCCAGGCGATGACCATGAGCGATTCGGATGCGGCCTGCGCGGTGGCCGTGCAAGGGCTGGGCATCGCCCTGGTCAGCCTGCCGTTCGCCGTGCCTTACCTGGATGCCGGGGCGCTGCAGCGGGTGTTGCCCGACTGGTACGTGGACGATGGGCATATCAGCTTGTATTACGCGGGGCACAAGCTGTTGCCGGGCAAGACCCGGGCGTTCATCGATTTTGTGGTGGAGCAGTTTGCCGAGCGAGGGTTGGCTGGGCGGTTCGATGCATTGGCGGCTCCCACATGAGGCATGGGGTGTTTCTGT
>NZ_BBIV01000065.1 GCF_000730665.1 Pseudomonas plecoglossicida NBRC 103162 = DSM 15088 | reverse complement strand
GCGCGGGCGGCGCTCGATTTCCGCCCCGCCATCCCCCTCAAGGCAGGCCCTAGGCGCTCAAAGCTTCATCATGGCGCGCACAACGACGCCAACAATCCGACAACCCTCTGCACACATTTCCACGGGATAGGCAGGGTTGAGCGGTTTCAGGTAGCGCCGGCCGCCATCCTCGACCAGCTTCTTGAAGGTCGCCTCGTTGCTGTCGGCCAGCTTCGCCACCACCAGTTTCCCGGAGGTTGCATCAGCCTCGGTGTCGACCAGGATCATCATGCCTTCGGTAATACTGGTACCGACCGGCGATGTCATCGAGTCGCCTTTCACTTCAAGCCAGAACGCCGCCCCCTTGGAGTCGTAGTCCGAGACTTCGTAGCGATCGGAAAACCCTGGCGGGAAGGGTTCGACGGCCTCGGCCCAGGCGCCGGCGGCAACCCAGCTGATCACCGGGTAACGAAAGGCCATTTTGGGCTGCGGTACGGCTTGTACGTTGCTGTCTGCGGTTTCCGGGCCTTCGCCAATCGCAAGCCATTCGGCGCGATAACCCGTCGCCTTCGCCAGGGCGTACAGGTTCTCTGGCCTCAGGCTTTTGCTTTCCCCTGAAATCCATTGGGTAACGGCGGAGTTCGCCACGCCGCAAGCGGCCGCGATCTCGCCCTTTTTCATGCCGCTGGCCGCAATGGCCTTGGCGATTCGTTCGTGTCGTTCCATAGGCGGAGTTTAAGTTAGCTGAATTTAAGTATGCAGCTTACCGAAGGCTGCCGTTGACGACGAAAGTTTAGCATGCTGAAATTAATGGGCGCATCCGAAGAAGCGCAAAGGGGGTGATCCGTGCAGTGTGCAGTGCGGTATCGCCCGTTACATCGTGTCATTGGAGCGTCGAATGAACATGCCCGAAATGGATCCCGCCCTCTGGGCTGCTGTACTCACCTGGGTGCTGGTGCATCAGTTCCAGCTCTATGCCGCCGGCCTGTCGCTGGTGATCGCTGCCTTGCGGGTTGTCTACGGCGGCGGTGGCTGCAGGCAGACCATCCTGGAGGCCGCGCTCTGCGGCCTCATCACCCTGGCCTTGGTGCCATTGCTCGACTGGTTGTTGCTGCCCCAAGGCATGGCCGCGTTCGCCGGCGGGGCGGTCGGCCTGATGGGGGTGGAGAAGCTGCGCGGTTACTCGGACCTGATCATGTTGCGCAAGGCCAAGGGCTGAAGAGCGGCCTTTGCAGGCCGCTCGCGGGGGGCGGCTTACTGGCCGAGGACGAAGGTCGCCAGCGCCTTCAGGTCTTCCGCGCTCAACTGCGCGAAAGACGGCATGGGCACATTGCCCCATTTGCCGCTGCCCCCTTGCTGGATGCTGGCCATCACTTTCTCCAGTGCCTGCGAATCGCCGGCGTATTTGGCCGCCACGTCGTGATAGGCCGGGCCCACGACCTTGTGATCGGTGGCGTGGCACGACAGGCAGGCATTGTTCTGCAGCAGCGCCATGGCATCGTTCTTTGCAGCAGGGGCGCCTTGCGCCTTCGATGGGTAAGAGGCGGCTTGCACCTTGGCGTCGCTTGCCTGGGCAGTGCCATAAGTCGCCGCCAGGTAGGCGCCGATGATGCTCACATCGTCATCGCTGATCGGCGCGCCGTACGCGTTTTTCATCTTGCCCGCTTCAGCCGTCCATTGCTCCAGGCTCATGCCTGGCGGTTGGAAATTGATGTAATCGGCAGAATGGCAGGTCGAGCATTTCTGTTGCGCCAAGGCGTAGCCCGGCAGGGAACTGGGTTTGAATGCGGCCGTTTCCGGCGGCAGTTCGATCGACAGCGGCGCTGCCCCAGCCATGGCCATCCAGCACGCTTGCGTGGCGAAGATCAAGGCGGACACGGGTTTCGTGCAATTCATGCTACCCCCTCAGGCAATGGTCACGTGGGTCGTTTCCACGACGTTGCGGCGGTAGCCGGCGGGGTTCCAGCTGGCTTGCAGTGGCTGGGTTTCGCCTGCGTGGTTGGCGGCGCGCACCATCAGCTGAGTCGCCCCTCGGTGGCTGAAGGTGATCGGCAGCGTCCACTCGCGGAAGGAAAAGCGACCCAGGTCCTGCCCGAGTGTGGCGGCGCGCCATTGCTTGCCACCGTCGATCGACACCTCCACTTTGTCGATGCCTTCACCGCCATCGAAGGCAATGCCCTTCAGCACCACGGACTGTTTCAGCGGCAGCACGTCGCCGTGGCTGACGCTGGTGATGAAGCTGCGCACGGGCAATTTCGAGATCGGCCGGGTTTTCTCGGGTGTGGTGCCGGGGGCGACGCAGGCGCAGTCGTTGTCCGGAACGCGGTATCCCTTCGCCATGAAGAAGCCTTCATGGGTGTGGTCGAGCACTTCGATTTCACTCAGGTGCTTGACCCAGTAGGTGCCGAAATAGCCCGGCACCACCAGACGGATGGGGTATCCGTTGAGGAAGGGCAGTTCGGCGCCGTTCATGGACCAGGCAATCATGGGTGTCCCGTCCAGGGCGTGGTCGATGTCCAGGGCCTTGGTGAAGTCCGGCGTAGTCTCAAGCACCGGCTTGTCCAGGCCGTTGAAGCTCACCTGTTTCGCACCGGCCTTCACGCCGGCCTTTTCCAGCACCGTCTTGAGCGATACGCCCAGCCAACGGGCGTTGCCCATCGAGCCATTGCCCAACTGGGCCCCGAACACGCGGGGCATCGAGAAACCGCGGCTGTTGCCCGAGCACTGGTTGACGGCCACGACCTCGACCGGTTCGGCCAGCGCTTTCAGTTCGGCAAGGGAGAGTGACAAGGGGGTATCGACCAGGCCCTTGATCGTGAGGCGGTAGGTATCGGGGTCGATGCTGGTAGGGAAGTTGGCCAGGTGGTAGCGGACGAAGAAGGCGTCGTTCGGGGTGATGGGGCCCTCGTTGAAGACGCGAAACGGGGTTTCCAGGTGGGGAGGGCGAGTGCTTACCAGCGTCAGCGGTCGCTTTTGCGGGTACTCGACCAAAGGCCGTGGGCCCGCGGCGACACTGACTTCCTCGGCCGTTTCCTCGGCTGCCCTGGCCAGGCTGGCCAAGGGGCTGGTCACCACGGCGAGGGCGAAGGCATCGCGCAACACACGCCGGCGGCTGAGGGCTGAGCCATCAATAAAACTGAGTTTCATCCTGTACTCCAATCATTGCTCAGCGACCAGTATCCACATGTGTCGTTAAGGTGCTTATCACTCGGCGTCAATCTCTTCGCATTCGATGACAACGCCCACATTTCGCCAATCGGCACTGAGGTGGGGGAGATCTGCCGAACACGGGTAAGGGCGATGAAGTTGTCACGTAGTGCAAATGAGTTGTCATGAAGAGAAAAGCAGGTCGCTTGCAAACTGCGTAGAAGCATTGTTGCCTGCCTGCAGCGGGGCTTCGAACAGTGGCGCTTTTCAGGCATCTGGAGGCGCTGCGACGACTGTTATCTGCTTGACACTCATAAGAAGAAAATATGCTCAGAAAAATCAATATTGCCTGGCGTGCATCTATGGGGTTCTGCTTGGTGACTGCGTTGACTGCAGTCTTGGGAGGATTTTCACTGTTCAAGCTGGAGGACATGCGTGCAAGCACGCGACAAATAAGCGAAGACTGGTTACCGGGTGTGATGGTCTTGAGCGAGGGTGCGCAAAACGTGCAGCGTATCCGCGCGCTGACCCTGCGCCTGATGATCAACCGGGACCCACAGAGCCTGGAGCAGAACTACAGCAAGATCGAAGCGCTCAAGGCTGAAAGCCGCAAGGCGATGGACGAGTACGAAAAAACCATCCTCTCCGAAGAAGACCGGAGCAAATACGATCGCTTCAAGGATGCCGAAGCGGCTTATCTGACACTTCAGCGGCAAGTGACCGACTTGTCCCGTGCGGACCGGGTCGACGAAGCGCGGAACATCATCAACGGTGAGATGAACCCGCGTGCCGACGCATTGAGCAAGGCACTCGCCGACCTGATCGAGCTGAACAACCGTGGCGCCAATGGGGCCGCTGCCAACAGCGTGGAAGTGTTCGAAAGTGCCCGTAACGGGGTGCTGGCGGCGCTGTTGATCGTTGCCCTGACGTCAGGTTTCATCGCCATCAGCCTGATCCGCAGCATCATCCTGCCGCTGCGTCAGACAGTCCGGCTGGCCGAGACGGTGGCAACCGGCAACCTCACCACACGCATCGAGGACGTTGGCAACGATGAGCCCGCGCGGCTGATCGGCGCTTTGGCCACCATGCAGGCCAATCTGCGTGACACCATCCAGGCCATTGCCGAGTCGTCCAATCAACTGGCTTCGGCTGCCGAAGAGTTGAACGCGGTGACCGAAGATGCCAGTCGTGGGCTGCATCAGCAGAGCGGCGAGATCGAGCAGGCGGCCACGGCGATCAATGAAATGACCAGTGCGGCAGAGGATGTTGCCCGCAACGCAAGCTCTACAGCCGACGCCACGCGCTCGTCCGACCTGACTGCGCAGGAGGGGCGCCAGCAAGTCCTGCGCACGGTGGGCGCCATTTCCGAGCTTGCCAATGGTGTGACGGCAACCGCCAGCGAGGTCGAGAACCTGGCCGGTCGGGTACGGGACATCAGTCAGGTCGTCGATGTCATTCGCTCGGTGGCCGAGCAAACCAACCTGCTCGCGCTCAACGCCGCCATCGAAGCGGCCCGGGCGGGGGAGGCCGGGCGCGGGTTTGCCGTGGTTGCCGATGAAGTACGCAGCCTTGCGCACCGTACCCAGCGTTCGACTCAGGAAATCGAGCAATTGGTGGCGGCCATCGAAGGCGGGACGGCGCTGGCGGTCGATGCCATGAAAGGCAGCAATACGCGCGCGCGCGACACCCTGGAAATGGCCCACGCGGCTGGGCAGGCCCTGGATCAGATTGCCACGTCGTTCACCCAGATCAATGAACGCAACCTGGTGATCGCCAGTGCTGCCGAGCAGCAGGCGCAAGTCGCCAGGGAAGTGGACAGCAACCTCGCCACAATCCGTGATCTGGCTTCGCAGACCGCGGCCGGTGCGACCCAGACCAGCGCTGCCAGCCAGGAGTTGTCACGCCTGGCCGTGTCGCTGAACGGGCTGGTGTCGAGGTTTGCGATCTAGCAGGCCAGGTGGCTTTACACAACGCGGTAGCAGCGCAGTGTCTGCGCCGCGTTCAAGCGCCTGGCGCGCCTTCACACGGTGGTCAAGATACTGCACTCGCCTTTGCATCCAGTGCCTTGGCAGCACGTGCCATTGCACTCAGTACCTTGTGTATTTGGTCTCGCTCGACACGCAACTCGACGCTTTCCTTGTCGACTTCAAAGTCGAGCGCATTGACCAACATGCGTTCCAATTCAGGAAGTGATTTCAGCGATTTTTTCAGTGTGTGGATCCTGAAATAGCCATGCTCAGAGAGTATCCAGAAATAGAGCGTGTGGTGCTGGTATGAAAGCGTCATGGCCACTTGGGGCTCGAACTCGGAGCCGCTGATGGATTGGTAATCACCATAGGCCAAGGGGTAAAGCGCTTTCTTCGCCTGCTCCGATTGCAACTGCAGGGCCAAATGGTAGCTGAACAGTTCAGCATGCATCCCGCTCATGCGGCTTCTCTTGAGCAGGTACACCTCATCTTCAACAAACCGAAGCGCGTGCTCGCCGCAGTAGTGGAATACGGCAGGGGTGTGCACCATGACTTCACGCCAGGGTTCAAGTTTTTTGGCGCTATCGATGACGGCGTCCAGCTGGGTTTCAACCGGCGTGCCGAGGTCGAGTCTATCCAACAGTTGGTGGAGAAGCTTTCGAGCGTCTTTTTCGTTGTAGCCTGCGCCGCCTCTCAATAGCCGCTTCCAGCTGGCCTGCTCAGAGGCAGAGTTGACCAGGAACGAATAATTCGAACCGCTGAACAACAGGTAGTCGCCCAGCGAAAGCAGCGCCCGCTCCCAGCGGAAATCAGCAAGGCTGTTCAAGCCGCGGGCATCGAACATGAACGCCACTTTTGCCAAGTACTCTGTGAAGCGCCGTTGCAGCACAAGGTGATCGTTGGCATTCCATTCATCCAGGCCGGCCGCCTGACGCTTGGCCAAGGCGCCACTGAAGTCCAGCAGGAACTCGATCTGGCCCTTGAAGTAGCCGTGTAGCTCCGCCTGTTCAATCAATTCGCGCCAACCCTCATGCGCGATCAACAGTTCGGCCTTGAATTGTTCCTCGTTGACTTGTTGCTGATAAAAACCCGCCGTCGGCTTTTCATGGTTTGCGAAGTGCTGAAGTATTTCGCCCGCATGGGGAAGCAGACTCTGCACCGCCAGCAGGCTGCGCTGCATGTCGGCAGGACGCTCATAGCTGGAGTTGATCGACAAGTTGTAGATGATCCGCATCCATTCCAGCAGTGCCTGCGGCTCAGGCTGCACGTCCGATGCACGAAGAAATGCCACATAGGCGAACAGCTGCACCAGGTCTGTATAGGCCAACGCAGCGGGGTCGCTGACCAACCGTTGGAATGTGACGGTTTCGTTGAAGTACGGGTTTTCGCCCATCAAGGCATTGAACCGGTTGCCCTCGGGGCTCCAGGTTTCCAGCAACAACATGAGGGTGTCGGAGAACGCTCGCTCCAGCCATTTCCCCTTGTGATAGAGCGCGTAGTTGGACTTCAACGGCTTGTTTCGGAAAGCGGCGACATCCTCCAGGTAACCCGGTGCGGCGGGATCGCGGCAAATGAACGCGATGGCATGGAAGAAGTTCATGATCGCATCATCGAACAGGTGCGTTTCCTTGTCGCGATAGGCCCAGAAGAAGTCCGCCCAACGGGTGTCCATGCGGCGCGCAAAATAGTCGGCGACCGAGAACGGCTGGCCGCTGATATCACGCGTTTCGTCGCCATATTGGCCTTTGAGCTCATGCTCGTAGCGGGCTTTGAACGTCTCGAAAGCCGTCAGCGGTTTGCCGCGGGCGTTCATCTTGATGTACAGGTCATCGGACAGCCCGAAATGCTCGAGGTCAAGCAACTGGAAGGTGATCACTGGCTGTTGTTCATCGGTCAGCCGTGCATAACCCCCTTGTACGTCACTGAAGTGTTCATGGATCGCTTTGAGCATCGCCAGGCAGGACTGAATGGTCGGGTCCAGGCGCCAGTAACGGAAGTACCACGCCTGGTTCTGGATCAGTTGGTCCAGCGAAGCGTCGTCGGCGGCCTCACGCAGCGGCCAGAAGTTCACCAGTTTGTCGAAGAACTCGCTGCTGCTCGGGCGAACACTGTAGGTAAAGCGTGAGTGACTGCCCTCGCAGAATACTTGGCGGAATTGCGCTTCGCTGCCATCGCGCCAGGCAAGGTACCAGTGCATCAGGAAGAGGGTTGTCAGACGCTGCTGGCCATCGAGAGGCAGAAACTTGTCGACATCGACGCTGCCGTAGATGAAGTCCAGGTTCAGGGGCAGGGCAGGGTCGTTCGGCGTCAGGCCAAATGCCTGTTTCAACGTGCCGAGAAATTCCTTGCGGACATCTTCAGCGGCCTGCCGACCCTGGGCATAGTCGCGTTGAATCATCGGAATCTGAATGCGCTGGTGGCGGTTCAGCAATTGCTGCAGGGTGATCTGGATGCCGGATTCGCTCATGGGGTAATTTCCTGGGCTGCGCTGAAGAAGCCCACCAGGGCCCGGTTTATTTCGGCCAGATAGGCCTCACGGTCGTCCTGGCTCCAGAACATGACGTTGTCGGCCTGCGGGCTATAGCATTTGAGGAAGACGTTGCGGGTACACAGCGGCACGAAGATGCCCGATTGGTCGAGCGCCAGAAGCGCCTTGCGCTTCACTGCGAAGACAGCGTTCTTGTAGCTGCGGTTGGTACTCTTATCCAGCAAGGTCAGGTTGCTGATGCCGTGTTCTGTCGGCGTCTCGTCCTTCTCCTGGAAGAAGGCCAGCAGTTTGTTGTAGAGCGTCTCAAAGGCGCTGTCCGAATGGTTTTCCTTGGACTTCTTGATAAAGCTCTTGATAGCGCTCGACAGCTGGCGTGCCTGGTCACTGCCGTTCTGGGTTTCAAGATAGCCCGCACACAGATTCAGCCAGTTCAGTTGGTCATGCTGACGCAGGGGGCGGCTGGAGGCTACCGAGCGTACATGCTCGATGTCCCACTCACCGTTCTTGAAACTGTCGAACTGGAAACGCATGTTGGAGCGAGGGCTGGCCAGCAAGGTGGCCAGATTGAACAGCAGCAGCAGGGAGCGGATCTCTGCCGAATGGCGTCCATACTCCAACGCTTCGAGACGCTCGCTGATGCACGAACGCAATGCTTCGGGTGTCAGCGCATCGAGGTTGTTGGCGCCGATGGCTTTGGCAAAGACCGCTTTGCGCAATTTGCGATCGAAGTCGCTCTTGGTCGTTTCTTGCGACAGCTCGCAGAGCTGGGCCACATCCATGCCCTGGTGAATGAGGAAGCCGACGATGTGGTAAAGCGTGCGATCTTCGAACCACTCCTCGAGCATCATGTAGGTCTGCTTGATCCGCAGCCACTCTTGCGAAGCCGCGGCAGGCGCTTTTAGCTTGTTGCTGTAGGCATGGAAGATGCTGTGCTCGTCCTGCTCCGCGCCAGCCCCAAGGCCGTCGACTTTGGTTACCAGCTCGAAGAGGAAACCGATGCGGTTCTGCGGCCTGCTCTGTTGATTGCTCAAGAAGTACCAGAATTCGTCAGCCTGCAAGGCTTTCTCCAACTGGTCCCATTCGTGCGCGATCTGAATTTGCTGGGCGGCGGTTTGTGTTTCGTTCGCATCACCCCGCTTGAGGAACAGTGCACGGATCAGCTCGTCATCGGTCAGAGGAATCTTGCCTACGTTCAAGCGGGTGAAGGCATCGACGGCGTTGTCCTGCGCTGCCAGTTCGAACCAGATGACCTTGGTTTTGTTCAGCAACGCAGATTTGATGTCGCCCACTTCGTGCTCACGATCACTGAACCAGTCTTCAATGGTGTTGATAGCACTGTGCAGGTAGAAGTAGTCCACGTTGCTGTCGGCATCAGCCTCATCAGGGTTGTCCAGAAACGCCAAGAGCTGCGGTCGGGTTTCGTAGTCGAGGCTGTAGAGCTTCTGCCGGTACTTCTCGGTCTGCCGTTCGTTGAAATGGCGCAGGATCAGCAACAGCGTGGTCAGCCGTTGCTGACCATCGACCACCTCGAGCGGGCCGTGCTCGGTGGCTTTGATGACCAGCGGTTGCAAGCAGTAGAAGTCATCCGGCTGAGGGTTGCGGCGCTGGCTGAACTCACGAATGTCCTCCAGCAACTGGGTAACTTGCAGTGGCTTCCAGCGGTACCCGCGCTGATAGGCGGGAATCCAGAACCGGGTCGGGTTGCCTGCGTCGTCGGTGAGGAGTTCATGTATGGGTTT
The DNA here is from genome assembly GCF_000730665.1 of Pseudomonas plecoglossicida NBRC 103162 = DSM 15088. Taxonomy (GTDB): domain Bacteria; phylum Pseudomonadota; class Gammaproteobacteria; order Pseudomonadales; family Pseudomonadaceae; genus Aquipseudomonas; species Aquipseudomonas plecoglossicida. Next base: position 7,336 of record NZ_BBIV01000065.1, on the reverse strand, counting down.
GAGGCATAGATCGGAATGCTTCATTCGAATCCTTTCTGGGCGTTACCTTGGGTCACTGCCAGGTTGATTGAGCAGGGATGAACCTGACCCCATGCGATTCAGCGCGGTCAGGGTTCAAATGACCTTGATCGTTATCACTGGTTGTCCGGTGCGTTCTCTGGCTGTGCGGATCGTACCGCTGAATGATGGCTATGTGCTAGCTACTGATGGCGGTTTGACGGCGCTTGAGTGCGCCTGGCGTTGGCCTGCGGGCACACTGACAAAGGCGAAATTGTCGCGAAGTACGAGGTCACCTATCGACAGGATCCCGAATCGGGTTCCGGTAGTCTTATCTGGCCAAAATCACACTGGGAGCCCATGGTTTAGCGGTGCTGCAATGACATGAGCGTCCCGAGCGTGCGGCCGCCGACTAGCGCTTCGCAAGCGCCATCAGCGCGCGCTTCGCTTCATCGCTGTTCAGCCGCTCGATGAACAGCAACCCTTCCTTGGCCACCGTCGCCGCCAGCTCTTCGCGATGCGCATCCTTGAGCAGCTGCTTGCTGATGCGCAGCGCATCGGCAGGCAGCTGTTGCAGGCGCCGCGCCAGCTTGATGGCGGCGACCTGACATTGCGCGCCATCGTCGAACAGCTCGTTGGCCAACCCCCAGTTCACCGCCTGCGCGCCGTCGAGCATCTGGCTGCACAGCAACAGCTGCGCCGCGCGTGCATGGCCGAGCAGGCGTGGCAGCAGCAGGCTCGCACCAAACTCCGGGCACACGCCCAGTGGCACGAACGGCGTGCGCAACTTGGCGTCGCGGGTCACCAGTACCTGGTCGCAATGCAGCAACAGCGTCGTGCCGATGCCGATCGCGGCCCCGGCAACCGCGGCGATCAGCGGTTTGTCGAGCGCCAGCACCGCGAACATCATGCGAAACACCGGGCTTTGCAGGTCGGTGGGGGGCTGGTCGAGAAAGTCCGGCAAGTCGTTGCCGGCGGTGAAGCACTCGGCGCTGCCGGTCAGTACGATGACCTGCACCTGCGGGTCGCTGTTGGCCGACTCGAACAATTCCGCCAGGCGCGTGTACATGGCGTTGGTCAGGGCATTGAGCTTGTTCGGGCGGTTCAGGCGCAGGGTCAGCAGGCCTTCGTCGAGTTCGTGCTGGATCAGGTCGGTCATCGGGAGCCTCGGTTGTTCTTGTGGTGGGTGCTGAAGCAGCTGTCGCCGGAGTATCGCGTTCAAGCCCACTTGCTGTACAGTCGTTCAACTGGACTAGCCGAGCTTGAGGACGACAGATGACCCAGGAAGCCCGCTTCAGCCGCATGCTGCCCGAACTGCGCAAGGCCAACCTGGTCGAGGCCACGCTGGCCTGCCTGAAGCGCCATGGTTTCCAGGGCGCCTCGATCCGCAAGATTTCCGCCGAGGCCGGGGTCTCGGTGGGGCTGATCAGCCACCACTATTCCGGCAAGGACGAGCTGGTCGCCGAGGCCTACATGGCCGTCACCGGCCGGGTCATGCAGCTGCTGCGCGAGGCCATGGCCCAGGTTGCGCCCAACGCCCGCGAACGCCTGTCGGCGTTCTTTCGCGGCTCGTTCAGTGCCGAGCTGCTCGACCCGCAGCTGCTCGATGCCTGGCTGGCGTTCTGGGGCGCGGTGAAGACGGCCGAGGCGATCAACCAGGTTCACGACCATTCCTACGGCGAATACCGCCGCGAACTGCGCACCTTGCTCGCGGAACTGGCGCGGGAGGAGAGCTGGGAACAGTTCGACGCCGACCTCGCCGCCATCAGCCTCAGCGCCTTGCTCGATGGGCTGTGGCTGGAGTCGGGGCTGAACCCGGGCACCTTCACCCCGGCCCAGGGCGTGCAGATCTGCGAGGCCTGGGTCGATGGCCTGCAGGCCGGCGGTCGGCAACGCTTCACCACGCACACCGAGGGCTGTTGATCGGCCGTTCAGCAATCGCTAGTCTTGGCGCACTCTAATAAGAAACACGCCTTCGGGCGCATCAGGACCATCTGCAATGACCTCTCGGGTACTGATCGTCGACGACGATCCGCTGATTCGTGACCTGCTCCAGGCCTACCTGTCCCAGGAAGGCTACATCGTCCACTGCGCCGCAACGGCAGAACAGGCCGAAACCCTGCTGGCCGAGCAGCCGGTGGAACTGGTGATGCTGGATATCCGCCTGCCCGGCAAGGACGGCCTGACCCTGACCCGCGAGCTGCGGGTGCGCTCGGAAGTGGGGATCATCCTGATCACCGGGCGCAACGACGAGATCGACCGCATCGTCGGGCTGGAATGCGGCGCCGACGATTACGTAAGCAAACCGCTCAACCCCCGTGAACTGGTGTCCCGCGCGAAGAACCTGATCCGCCGCGTGCGTCACGCCCAGGGCGCCCGCCCGGCCGCAGCGGCCAATGCCAGCCTCAAGCAGTTCGGCGACTGGTCGCTGGACTGCGACCGCCGCCGCCTGGTCGATCCGCAGGGCGCGGAAACCTTGCTGACCCATGGCGAGTACCAGCTGCTCAGCGTGTTCCTGCGCAACAGCGGCCACACCCTGAGCCGCGACCAGCTGATGGATCAGATCCGCAACCGCGAGTGGGTGCCCAACGACCGCTCCATCGACGTGCTGGTCGGCCGCCTGCGGCGCAAGCTGCATGACGACCCGGCCGAGCCTGAGCTGATCATCACCATCCACGGCGCCGGCTACCTGTTCACCGCCAGCGTGGCCGCGTGAGGCGGTACCTGCTCGGCCTGCTGGCGTTGCTGGCCAGCGCTACGTTGCAGGCCGCGGGTACCGTCCGCTATTGCGATTACCCGGTTTATCCACCGGTGTCCTGGAGCGATGGCAAGCAGCCTCGCGGGCTGGCGCCGACCGTGGTCCGCGAACTGTTCGGGCGGCTGGGCTATCAGGTCGAGATGGTGGTGCTGGGCAACTGGCAACGCTGCCTGCTCGACGCTGCCGAAGGGCGGGTGGACGTGGTGCTGGCCTACACCTCCGAGACGCGCGCCCAGTCCATGCGCTTTTCCCAGGTGCCGGTGCTGCGCGAGGAAGTGGCGGTGTTCGCCAATCGCCAGCACCCGCTGAAATTCGAGAAGCTCGAAGACCTGGCCCGGTACCGCGGCGGGCTGCTGTTCGGCGAAAGCTACGGCCCCGCGTTCGACCGTTTCGTGGCGCAGCACCAGAACATCGAATGGGTGTCGGACAGCGGCCAGAACTTCGGCAAGCTGATGCGCGGGCGCATCGACTTCGTGATCCAGGAGCGGCGCACCGGCCAGCTGTTCGTCGAGAGCTTGCCCGGTGCCCGGGACATCGTCGCGCTGCCCCAGGCACTGAGCGTCGACTACCTGCGCGTGGCGGTGTCGCGCCGCTCGCCGCTGAGTGCACGGATGAACGAGATCGACCAGCAACTGCTGCAGATGACCGACGCCGGCGAGCTGGAGCGCTGGCTGCATGAAAGCGAGGTCACCTACCGCGACATGGTCAGCCAGCCATGAGCCGCCTGCAACCGGGTGGCCTGCTGCGTCGGCTGCTGTTGTTCATCCTGCTGTTCAGCCTGTGCTTCACGGTGCTGGCCAGCAGTGTGCAGCTGTATTTCGAATACCGCCGCGAGATGCGCGACATCGATGCGCGCATGGCGCTGATCCGCGCGGGCTACCTGGCCAGCCTGGAGCGCAGCCTCTGGGACCTGAACCAGGAGCAGCTGAACGTGCAGCTGCGCGGGTTGGTGGATTTTTCCGATGTGGCGCGGGTGCGCCTGAACAGCGCCGACTTCACCTTGCAGCAGGGCGAGCCGTCGCCCCAGGGCCCACTGCGGGTCGAGCGTTTTCCCCTGGACTACCAGCCGCCCTCCGGGCCTTTGCGCCACCTGGGCGAGCTGGAGGTGAGCATCGACCTGGGGGCGGTGCATCGGCGGCTGTTCGCCACGGGCCTGACCAGCCTGTTGTGGATGAGCGTGTTCCTCTGCGGGCTGGCGCTGGCGTTGTCCGGGCTGTTCTACCGGCTGGTGACCCGGCACCTGCAGGTCATGGCCGACTTCGCCCGACGCATCGGGGCCGGGCAGTGGCATGAGCCGCTGCGCCTGAACAAACGCCGCTCGCCGCACACGGATGAAATCGACAGCGTGGCGCTGGCACTGGACGACATGCGCCGGGCCATCCTCAGCGACATCGAGCGTCGCGAAACCGATCGCCTGGCGTTGCAGGACAAGCGCGATGAACTGCAGAAACAGGTCGAGCGCCGCACCGAAAGCCTGATGCGCGCCAAGAACGATGCGGAAGCTGCGAACCTTGCCAAGTCGCGCTTCCTCGCCACCATGAGCCATGAGCTGCGCACGCCGTTGAACGGTATCCTCGGCATGGCCGAACTGCTGCGTGGCGCAGGGCTGGCCGCTGCGGACCGTGAACGGCTGGAGGCGCTGTACAAGGCAGGCGAGGGGCTGCTGGGCATCCTCAACGAAGTGCTGTACTTCGCCCGGCTCGAAGAAGGCGAAAGCCATCCTGAGGCCGTGGATTTTTCCCTGCGCCAGTTGTGCGCCGAAGTCCTGACCTTGCTCGAACCCCGCGCCTCGGCCAACGACAGCGTGGTGATGTGCCGCATCGACCCGCAGCTGGCCGCCGCCCAGCACGGCGCCGAGCAGTACCTGCGCCAGGTGTTGAGCAACCTGCTGGCCAATGCGATCAAGTTCACCGAAGGCGGCGAGATCCTGGTCGAGATCGCGGTGCTGCGGCAGTCGGAAGGTCGCCAGCAGCTGCGCCTGAGCGTCACCGATGACGGCATTGGCATCTGCGAGGCGATGCAGCCGAAGATCTTCGACCGTTTCGTCCAGGCCAGCGAGTCGGTCGCCCGGCGTTATGGCGGTACCGGGCTGGGGCTTGCGATCAGCAAGCACCTGGTCGAGAAGATGGGCGGGCAGATTGGCGTACGCAGCCGCGAGGGGCAGGGGAGCTGCTTCTGGTTCGAGCTGGCGCTCGGGACGGCGCAACTTCCCCTGGCGGTGGTGGCGAGCGAGGTCATCGCAGCCGCCCCGCTGGAAATCCTGGTGGTGGAAGACGTCGCCTTGAATCGAGACGTGGTGCGCGGCCTGCTGGAGCGCGACGGGCACCAGGTGTGGCTGGCCGAGGATGCCGAGCAAGGCCTGCAGTGGTGTGCCCGGCGGCGTTTCGACCTGCTTCTGCTGGATGTGCACCTGCCGGGCATCAGTGGCGTGGAGCTGTGCCGGCAGCTGCGCGCCGGCGACACGCCCAACCGCGACACGCGCATTCTCGCGCTGACCGCCAGCGTCCAGCCGGGGCTGGTGCGTGGCTACCTGGATGCCGGCATGCAGGGCGTGCTGGGCAAGCCGCTGAAGCTTGCGAACCTGCGTCAGGCGCTCGCCGGGCAGGGCCAGGAACCCGCGCCGGCATCGACCCGCTGGCTTGACCAGGAGCTGCTGGACACCCATCGCACGTTGCTGGGCGAGCAGAAGCTGCAAGGGCTTCTTGGCGCATTGCTCGACGTCTTGGCACAACACCGCCGACCTTTGCTCGAGGCGGTCGAGGCGGGGGACTGTACCGAGGTGGTGCACCTGGCCCATCGGCTGGCGGGCAGCAGCGATTCAATGGGCTTTCGTGGCCTGGCGTTGACCTTGCGGCATCTGGAGGACCGCGCGCTGGCGCGCGAGGAGCGTGGCGTGCAGGCCATGGCGGCTCTGCTGCGCGAGCACCTGCAGCGGGCCGAAACCGGCCTGGCTGAGCTGCTGGCAGGCTGAGTGACAAAAAACTTACGACTTTTTACATCTTCGATCTTTACGTACAACCGGGCCTTACATCGCTTTCCAATAATCGGCTCAACCGCTGCTCACGCGGTCCTCGACGCTTATTGGAGATAATAATAATGAAAGGCCGTAAAGCTGAAGGTATCCACCTCACACGGGCATTGAAGAGTCGGCACATCTTCATGCTCTCGCTCGGCGGCGTGATCGGCACCGGGCTGTTCATGGGTTCGGGCGTGACCATCAACCAGGGCGGCCCGGTGGGTGCGATCCTGGCCTACCTGGTGGCGGGCTTCCTGATGTACCTGGTGATGGTCTGCCTGGGCGAGCTGTCGGTGCAGATGCCGGTGTCCGGCTCGTTCCAGGCCCACGCGACCAAGTTCATCGGCCCGGCCACCGGCTTCATGATCGGCTGGGTGTACTGGATGAGCTGGGCCACCACCGTGGGCCTGGAATTCACCGCTGCCGGCATGCTGATGGAGCGCTGGTTCCCCGGGGTGCCGATCTGGTACTGGTCGGCGCTGTTCGTTGCGGTGCTGTTCGGCATCAATGCGTTGGCCACCCGCGCCTTCGGCGAGGCGGAATACTGGTTCGCCGGGATCAAGGTGGCGGCGATCCTCGGCTTCATCATCGTCGGCGTGCTGGTGATCTTCGGCGCGATCCCGCTGACCAGCGGGGCACCGGCACCGATGATGAGCAACCTGATCGGCGAGTCGCTGTTCCCCAATGGCCTGTCGGCGGTGTTCGCCGTGATGATGACCGTGGTCTATGCCTTCCAGGGCTGCGAGATCATGGGCGTGGCGGCGGGCGAGACCGACCAGCCGGAAAAAAGCATCCCGCGGGCCGTGCGCAACGTGGTGTTCCGTGTGCTGATCTTCTATGTGCTGGCGATCGTGGTGCTGTCGGCGATCGTGCCGTGGCAGCAGGCGGGGCTGATGGAAAGCCCGTTCGTGCAGGTGTTCGACATGGTCGGCATTCCGTTTGCGGCGGACCTGATGAACTTCGTGATCCTCACCGCGATCCTGTCGGTGGGCAACTCTGGCCTGTATGCCTCCACCCGCATCCTCTGGGCGATGTCCAAGACCGGCATGGCACCCAGAAGCCTGTCGCCGCTGAGCAGCCGTGGCGTGCCGCTGCGGGCTCTGTTCATCACCCTGTGCTTTGCGCTGGTATCGCTGATGACCAGCTTCGTGGCGGCGGACACCTTGTTCATGGTGCTGATGGCCGTGAGCGGGATGTCGGGCACTGTGACCTGGATCGTGATTGCCCTGGCGCAGTACCGCTTCCGCCAGCAGTTCCTGCGTGATGGCGGTCAGTTGAGCGACCTCAAGTACCGGGCGCCGCTGTACCCGCTGGTGCCGCTGCTGTGCATCACCCTGTGCAGTTCGCTGTTCGTGTTCCTGGCGATGGACGAGACCCAGCGGCCTTCGTTGTACTGGGGCTTTGGGTTCATTGCGCTGTGCTATGCGGCGTATTTCCTGGTGCAGCGCAAGCGCCAGGGGGTTGGGCTGGAAGTGCCGGCGGCATGAGAAGGGTCTGGTAGGTGTTCGCCGGAGTCTTTGCAGCGCCTATGAGATCGAGCGCCGCCCGCGCGGCGCATCGCGAGC
>NZ_BBIV01000066.1 GCF_000730665.1 Pseudomonas plecoglossicida NBRC 103162 = DSM 15088 | reverse complement strand
CTTCAGGATGAGGCGTTGGGCCAGAGGAGATGTACTCAAGGGCTCTTCGTCATGCCCAATTCAGCATCATCAAGCAGTGCCTTGGCCAGTGCGCAGAGGTAGTGCGAGGCCCAGAGCAGCTGAGGTTTGTCTTCCATCAGGCCGTCAAGCGTCAGGTCACGGGCATAGCCCATCAGTTCCGAGGCTTGTTCGCGGGCGCTGTGGCAGGGGATGCCGGGTTCGATGCGGAAGAGGGGATGGGTCTGGTTTTTACCCTGGTAGAAGGTGGTTTTGCCAACAGTGAAGCTGGTCTCTTCGGTGGCCATTGTTTGATCTCCCTGAAGTTGTAGTGCCTGGGCTGGCCCTGTCGCCGGCAAGCCGGGCTCCCACAGATTTCACCGAACGCCTGAGGGTCGCCTGATACCTCAGGGGTGGCGCTGTGCGAGGGGACAAGCCGGGGAAAGCGTCAGGCCAGGCGGATCATGTTGCGGACTAATTCAACGTCTGCGGATCAGCGGACTTTTGTACTTGAACCAGCGCCGACTCGAGCAATTTGCGCAGGGCATCAAGCTCGTGCATTGAGGTCATGATCAACAAGGACACGGGTGATTTGGGCTGCATCAACATTGCCTGTTGGGCAACGGCTTCCGCGCAGAGTGCGTAGTCAGCAGCAATCATCAATGTGTCTTCGAGGGAGTGAGAGTTGTGAGGTGGATCGGGAACGATTTTCAGCATGGTGTGGCTCCTGTCGTAATGGAGCAACCACCAACCGCGGCTAAACGAATAGGTGGCAGCTGTACGCGGGTTAGCCGACCGGGACGTCAGGCACCCGGCGCACCCGAAGGTGCCCCACGCACAGCCGCCATAGAGGCGCTAATGCCGATTGCTCGGTATTGCACGGCTGCGGTGTCCGACGTTTTTTGGGCGGCTAACCCAGTCGCTGAGTGACAACGACGTGCCGAGACTAGAGACCACATTTAGCGTGTGCAACGAAAAACAGGCGTCGGAAGTATCTTTGGGAAACGTCCTACAAGAAAGTGCCTTAATCTGATTTTTTCAGCCATTAGGCGTAACAACATGTAACGCGTGCGCGTCAGCAATCCGCTTACATACTTCGTAAGCGGAGGCTGAAGGCGCTACGCAGTGTCAGTTAGATTCCGAGTGAGTCAGCGTCAGCTGGCTGATCACACAGACCGATCCATCTTCAGCCGGCGTGCTGTCGCTGTAGTCGATCTGGTTGTACACCCCCCCATGGAAGTTCAGCAGCGAGGATCGCCACGAACTGTCCATCTCCAATCTGCCAGACGACCCGGCATGGCCGTTGCACTCGGCCGTGACCGTCAATGCCCCCGACGCCAGCGCGCGAATGGTGACCTTGAACTTTGCCCCCAGCGGCACGCCTTTGAGCAGCGTCGTGTTGGTCGGGCTCGCTTGGTTGAACGTGCTGCGGAAACCCAGGGTGATGTTCCCCTTGCTCCAGAAGACTTTCACCGGCGGGCTGTCGTCGTCCTTCACGTGTAGCTGCGAGATGACGACTTTCTGGGCCGAGTTGACCTTGGTGAGCGTCATCTCCTGCAGGTTGATGTGTTCATCGGCGCTGGCCAGCGACCAGTAGACCGGCTCTTTCCATTCGCACCGGGTGCGGTGGGTGCTCTTGCTCGAAGCGCCCTTGGTCGGTGCCGAAAACCGGATCGAGCCGTCGGACAAGACTTTCACCACTTCCGGCAGCTGCGCGATGGCCTCGGCGCCGGTGAATTCCAGTGCCACCGGGTTGGTGGGGGAGGTGGGTACAGGGGTGGTGATGGTCAGGTTATTGATGTTGACGGTCATTGGATTTTCCTCTTGAAAAGGGTCATCGGCAGGATTGCCTTCGTTGCTCGTCGGTATCGTCCCGGCGATGAACAAATTTAAGCAAGCTGAAATTAGGAGGTCAAGGGCTTGCTGAAATTATTTTCAGTATTCTGAAATTTGGAATCGAAAAAATGCCCGCAGCGTCGCGGGCAAGATGCTCAGAGGTCAGTGAAGTCGCGCCAGGTGATGCGGATCAGGCCGGTGTCCGTCTTCTCGATGCAGACCCCGGTGGTGGCCTCCAGGTCGTCAAGAAGCCTTTGCCAGTCAGTCGCTGACTCGTCCGCTGCGGGACTTATTTCAACGCACTGCCGTTTCTGCACGTGGGGTGAGGAGATGGCCTGCTGGATCCTGTACCCGAGCCGTTCGTAGGAGCTGGCTGCTGATTGTGAGAAGGCGAGAGGTAGCATGTAAGAAAACTCCCTTTACTGTGCATGCATACAGTTATCCGGTTTGTGGGGATTTTTCAAGCGGGGATGTCGATGGGGTGGCTGGTGCCTGCCTAGAGGGGGGTGGTGGGGTGGAAATCGAGCGCCTGGCTTGAGGGGGATGGTGGGGCGGAAATCGAGCGCCTGGCTTGAGGGGGATGGTGGGGCAGAAATCGAGCGCCGCCCGCGCGGCGCTCGCTCCTACGTTTGTTGCAACGTGTCTATGCCTGATAGGCCATGGTTGCCTGCCTTGTTGGTACGACGCGATTTTTGCGTTGGCGCTAGCCTCACCTCGATATTTCGGCGTGCGCCAAAGGCGGACAACCATGGCCTTACAGACCGTGGCACGTTGCAACAAAC
>NZ_BBIV01000067.1 GCF_000730665.1 Pseudomonas plecoglossicida NBRC 103162 = DSM 15088 | reverse complement strand
CGCTCGATCTCACAGGCGCTGAAAAGCATTCGGCAGGCCCCTGGCAGCCCTAATTTTCCTGCACTTGCGGCTTCGCCGGTTCCTGGCGCAAGCCGGGCAGCGGCTGGTCCTTCGGCGGCCCCGGCACTGGCATCGGTGGCAACAGCGGCGCCCCCGGCTTGTTGTCATAAGCCTTGGGCGGCGTACTCGGAGTGACCTGCGGGTACGGGGTGGGCGTTGCCGTGCCGGGCGCACCGGGCACGGGCGTGTTCAAGCGCGGGGGCGTGCCTGCCGCCTGGGCCAGGGGCATGGCGGCTACAAGCAGCGCCGCGAGGATCGCATGGAACATCAGCAACCTCCTGTCGGGAACCTTCCTACAGGCTACGCCGTTATCGGCTTTTTTGCCTGTCCGCCTGACCTGCAGCGCGCTAGACTCATCGGCATAACCGTCACATGCCTGATCAGAACAAAGGAAACACCATGAGTTCGGCTTCCACGTCCGCCGCTACCGCCCGCCTCGACCGCATCCTCGCCGACGCCAAGCGCGACAAGGAGATGGGCTACCGCGACAAGGCCCTGAAGATGTACCCGCACGTCTGCGGCCGCTGCGCCCGGGAGTTCTCCGGCAAGCGTCTGAGCGAACTGACCGTGCACCACCGTGACCACAACCACGACAACAACCCCCAGGACGGCTCCAACTGGGAGCTGCTGTGCCTGTACTGCCACGACAACGAGCACTCGCGCTACACCGACCAGCAGTACTTCAGCGAAGGCTCCCTGAGCACCCCGAGCATCGCCAAGGCCACCCACAACCCGTTCGCCGCCCTGGCCGGGATGCTGAAGAAAGACTGACCGTCGAATACAGCCTATCGATACAGCCCCCGCTGCCGCCGGCGAGCCCGTATAATCGCGCCTTTTTGCGAAGGGCCCCGGCACGTGGCAAACAAACGGTACAGCTGCATCGGCCTGTTCAACCCCAAGTCTGCGGAGAACGTCGGTTCGGTGATGCGCGCAGCGGGTTGCTACGGCGTCAACTCGGTGTTCTACACCGGCAAGCGCTATGAACGCGCGCGCGATTTCGTCACCGATACCAAGCGGGTGCATTACGACATTCCGCTGATCGGCATCGACGATCTGCAGCGCATCATTCCCCTGGGTTGCACGCCGGTGGCGGTCGAGCTGGTGGACGGTGCGCGGCCGCTGCCCGAATACACCCACCCGGATCGCGCCATCTACATCTTCGGGCCGGAAGACGGCAGCCTCAGTGCCGAAGTGCGGGCGTGGTGCGAAGAGACCATCTACATACCGACCGAGGGTTGCATGAACCTGGCGGCGACGGTGAATGTGGTGCTGTATGACCGACTGGCCAAGGGGTTGAATACCCGCTCGGGACCGAAGTTCAAATAAAAAGCCGCCTTTGCGGTGTCAGCACCGGTCTTGCTCAGGTCACGAAGCGTTGATCCAGATGGTCTTCAGCTCCGTGTACTGGTCATGGGCCCAGATGGACTTGTCGCGCCCACCGAAGCCGGACTCCTTGTAACCGCCGAACGGCGTCGAGGCATCGCCTTCACCAAAGCAGTTCACCGTCACCACACCTGCGCGGATCTCCCGCGACAGGCGCAGCGCATTGCGCAGGCTGCCGGTATAGGCCGAAGCGGCCAGGCCATAGATAGTGTCGTTGGCAAGCTCGATGGCCTCGTCGAGGGTCTCGAAGCTGGTCACGCTCAGCACCGGCCCGAAGATCTCCTCGACGAACAGCTTGCTGCCGCGCGCCACGCCATCGACGATGGTCGGCTGCACGAACACGCCCTGCTCGGTCTCGCCGCCCTGCACCACATCGAGCTTTTGTTCGGCGGCGTATTCCAGGTACGACTTGACCTTCTCGAAGTGCGCCTTGCTGACCATCGCGCCCAGGCGGTTTTCCGGGTCCAGCGGGTCGCCCAGCTTCCAGTCCTTCAGGTGCTTGCCGATCAGGCCCAGCAGCTCGTCCTTGACGTCCTTGTGCACGATCAGCCGCGAGGACGCCGAGCAGTTCTCGCCCATGTTCCAGAACGCACCGGCGGTGACGAACTGCGCCACTTCATCCAGATCCTCGCAGTCGTTCATGACCACGGCTGGGTTCTTGCCCCCCAGCTCCAGGACGATGCGCTTGAGGTTGGACTCGGCCGCGTACTTGAGGAACAGGCGGCCGGTGTCGGTGGAGCCGGTGAAGCTGACCATCGGGATGTCCATGTGCCGGCCAATGGCCTCGCCCACTTCACGGCCACCGCCTGGCACCAGGTTGAACACGCCTGCCGGCACGCCGGCCTGGTGCGCCAGCTCTGCCACGCGCAGGGCGCTGAGGGTGGTTTCCTTGGCCGGCTTGACCACGATCGAGCAACCGGCGGCCAGCGATGGCGCGATCTTCCACGCCAGCATCAGCAGCGGGAAGTTCCACGGCAGCACCAGGCCGACCACACCGATGGCCTCGCGCACCACCATGGTCACGGCCGCGTTGCCGGTCGGTGCGGTGTTGTCGTAGATCTTGTCGATCAGCTCGGCATGCCAGCGAATGGTGTGAATGGTCTCCGGCACGTCGACGTTCTGGCACTCGCTGACCGGCTTGCCGCTGTCCAGCGCTTCCAGCACGGCCAGCTCGTGGGCGTTGTCTTCCAGCAACTGGGCGAACTTCAGCAGGATGTGCTTGCGCTCACCCGGTTGCAGCTTGGACCAGCTACCGGCTTCGAACTCACGCTTGGCCGCTGCCACGGCGAGGTCGACATCCTGCACGTCGCAGGCGGCGACTTCGGCCAACTGCTTGCCGGTCGCCGGGTTGGTGGTGACGAAGGTGCGGCCGGAAATGGCGTCGCGGAACTCACCGTCGATGAACGCCCTGGTCCGCAGCTGCAGTTCGGCGGCGATGGCCGCGTATTGTTCCTTGCTCAGCAATTCGGCCATTTTCAGGCACCTCCGGTGATCTGTGCGATGGAGCGCTTGAGTTCGCTGACAACGCCCTGCAGCGCTTGCTTCTCGGCAGCGTCCAGCTCGGACAGCGGCTTGCGCACGCCGCCGGTGCTCAGGCCGTTGAGGGCGACGCCGTACTTGATCGACTGGACGAACTTGCCGCCTTCGAGGAAGTCCATCAACGGCATCATGGCGCCCATGATGCGACGGGCCTTGTCAAAGTCCTTTTCCAGCACGCAGGCTTCATACAAGGCCACGTGTTCGCGCGGGATGAAGTTGGAGCCGGCGCAGACCCAGCTCTTGGCACCCCAGGCGAAGAACTCCAGGGCCTGGTCGTCCCAACCGCACGACAGCTGGATGTTCGGGCGCTGGATGGCCAGGCGGTGCAGTTGCGCCATGTCACCGGAGCTTTCCTTGATGGCGACGATGTTCTTCACGTCGGCCACGGCGTCGAAGAATGCTTCGCCCATGCTCACGCTCATGCGGCCTGGGTAGTTGTAGAGCATGATCGGCAGGTCGGCGGCGGCGTCGACGGCTTTGACGTGCAGGGCGATTTCCTGCTGGGTCGGCAGCGCGTATGGCGGGGTGCCGACCAGCAGTGCATCGGCCTTGATTTCCTTGGCGTGCTTGGCGAATGCCACGGAGTCTTCGGTACGGATCGCGCCGGTGCCGACGATCAGCGGCAGGCGACCGTTCAGCACATCCTTGGCCTGGGCGGCCAGCTCGTTGCGCTCCTGGGCGGTGTGGGCGTAGTACTCGCCGGTGGAACCACCGATGATCACACCGTGGATTTTCGATTCGACCAGGTATTCGAGGACCTCGGCAAACGCCGCCTTGTCGATCGAGCCGTCCGCAGCCAGCGGAGTGATTGCCGGGGTGTAGATGCCTTCGAATTTCACGGTAGGTTCTCCAGTGCGTTGATCAGTGTGCTAAAGGCCGTGGCGGTTCGCCGACACGGCGGGTTGTCTTGGGGTTCAGCCCAGCGAAGCCGCTTGTTGCAAGTTCAGCGAACGGGTTTCCGGGGCCAGGGCGACCGAGAAGGCCAGGCCGACGAAGGTCACGGCGGCGGCGGCATACATCGTGGCGCCGATGCCATAGCTGTCGAGGGCGATGGGCACCAGCCAGGTGCCGACCGCGGCACCGACCCGCGACATGGAAGTCCCCACGCCCACGGCGCCGGCACGGATTTCAGTGGGGAACAGTTCGTTGGGGTAGACCAGCTGCAGCACCTGGGCGCCGCCGATGAACAGCGCGTAGGCACCGAACAGCACCAGGATGAGCATCTCGTTGCCGCTGCTGAAGGCGCCCAGGCCCAGCAGTGCCAGCCCGGACCAGAAGAAGCTGTGCAGCAGCGTGGTGCGCCGGCCGACGGTGTTCAGCAGGCGGGTACCGATGATGCAACCGACCACGAACAGGCAGGTGATGGCCACCGAACCGATCGATGCCCAGTCGCCCTTGAGGTTGAGCGCGCCCAGCACCTTCGGCGCGAAGGCGTAGACGGCGAACACCGGGATCACCGAACAGGTCCAGAACATGGTGACGAACAACATGCGCTTGCCGTACCCGGAGTGCAGCAGGCTGAGGAACGACAGTTTGCGGGTCTTCGGCTCTTCAGGCAGGTTGCCCAGGGAGAAGCCGTTGCCATAGACCTGCTTGATGACCTGCTCGGCTTCGGCCGAACGGCCCTTGCTGATCAGCCAGCGCGGCGACTCGGGGGTGCCCAGGCGCAGGGTGAACAGCAGCGCGCCGATCACCGAGGCACTGGCCAGCACCAGGCGCCAGGCATCGTCGCCACCATGGCGCAGGATCGCCTCACCGACCATGTAGGCGGTGGCAGCGCCGGCGAACCACAGCACGGTCAGGGTGGCCAGGCGCGGGCCGCGGTTCTTCCTGGGCAGGAACTCCACCAGCAGCGAGGTTGCCACCGGGTATTCGATGCCCACTGCAATGCCGATGGCAAAGCGCAACAGGAACAGCGTCAGCGCCGACTCCACCCAGAGCTGGGCGATCGAAGCCAGGATGAACAAGGTCGGGCCGACGAAGAACACGCGCTTGCGGCCGAAGCGGTCGGTCAGCCAGCCGCCGAAGAAGCCGCCGAAGAAAATCCCGATCAGCGCCGAGGCGGCGATCATGCCCTGCCAGAAACTGCTCAGGTTCAGGCCGGCGGACATCTGCACCATGGCCACGCCGATGATGCTCAAGACATAGCCATCGACGAACGAGCCGCCGCCCGAGCGCACGGTGAGCAATTGGTGAAAGCGGTTGATCGGTACATCTTCAATCGAAATATTCGGACTTGTCATTATTGTTCCTGCCACTTCATCTACATGCACGTTTTCAAGGCGCGCGCGTCCGCGAAACTGAAAACAGCGTTCAGCCCCGGGTGACCGGACGACTCATCCCGATCATCAAATTCGGGCAAAGCGAGCCCGTGCCGGCCAACTTCGACCGGCGGTAAAATGTTGCGATCCTTGCTCAGCCAGCCATCAGCTTTCTTTGCCGGCGCGCAGTTGCCCCCACATCAAATTGGCATTCAAGCCCAGTGAAACCAGGGGTTGCGGTGGATTCGCGCAAGGCCCGGGGGCCTTGAGCAAAAACTCGATCAGTTCGTTCTTGTCGCCGGCCAGCCAGTCGGCCAGCAACTTGCCGGTGACGGTGCCACGGGTGACGCCAAGTCCGTTGCAGCACAGGGCGCCTACAACATTCGGCGCCAACTGGCCGAAGAAGCCCATATGGTTGCGCGACAACGCCAGGGCACCGCCCCAGGTGTATTCGAAGTTCACCCCCGGCAACATCGGGAAACGCCGGGCGAAGGACTGGCGATGGCGCTCGACGAAGCGTTCGAGGTACTTGCGATTGCTGCGCCCGTCCGGGTTGTAGCTGAAGCTGTTGCGGATCAGCAGGCGGTTGTCGACGGTGCGGCGCATGGTGGTGCCGAACGGGTCCGCCGGGATCACGCCCCAGTAGGGTTTGCCGCCCAGGCGCGCCTGTTCGTCCTCGGTCAGCGGGCGGGTGATGCTGCCGTAGGTGAACACCGGCAGCATGCGGCCCTTGAGGAAACCGAAACTCATGCCGAAGGCATTGGTGGTCAGCACCAGCTTGTTGGCCGTGATCGACCCGATGGCATGGCGCAGCACCACCTTGTCGCCATACTCGACGTCGGTGATGGGGGTATTTTCGTAGAGCGAGACGTTGCTCGGCAGGCTGTCTGCCAGGCCCTTGACCAGGGCCGAAGGCTGCAGCAGCGCGGTGCCGGGAGTGAACAGGCCCTTGCGGTAGAAGTGCGTGCCGATATGTTCAGGCAGGTCGCGCCCTTCGATCACTTCATAGGGCTGGCCGAGCTTGTCCAGGCCACGGCGATAGGCGTCCAGCACAGCGATGCCGCGGTCCTCGACGGCTGCCTGGTACTTGCCGCAATGGCGGAACTGGCACTCGATGTCGTAGCGCTCGATCAGTTCCTTGAGGTACGACTGGCCGCCCAGGTTGAGCTTGAGCACGGTCTTGGCGATGTCGAGGTCGCCGATGTAGTCCTCGGCGCCGATATCGTGGGGCAGGTCGATGGCGAAGCCGGCATTGCGCCCGGAGGTACCGAAACCAACCTCCTGGGCCTCGATCAGCACGATCTCGTCATTGGGATAGTTCGTCGCCAGCTGGCGAGCCGCCGCAAGGCCGGTGAAGCCTGCGCCGACCACCACCCAGCGCGCCTGGCTGTGGCCACTGTGGGCCGGACGCGGGGTGCGCGGCTTGCTCAGGTGGTACCAGCCACAGGTGGCATCATCGGCAGGTAACGAACTTATTCTTGTCATGACACTAACCCGGATCTTGTTGTTGACGAACGGTCAGCGCCAGCGACGCCAACCTGGAAACTCATAACTGAATCGGAACATCCAGCCCTGCCGGTGCGGCGTATTCGGCCATGCGCCGGCGCGACAGCTCGAAGTGCTCGCGCACCAGCTCCCCGGCGGCCTTCGGGTCGCGGCGCTCGATGGCGTGGATCATCTGGTCGTGTTGCGCGCAGGCGGTTTCGAGGTCGCGCTGCATGTCATCGGTGGTCGGGTGGCGGTAGAAGATCTTGCCCAGCCGGGTATGGTCGATCAGCAGGCGACGCAGGCTCGGCAGCAGGTAGTCGTTGTGCGCCATCTTGCCGATCTCCAGATGGAAGGCATCGTTGTAGAGCACGCGGTTTTCCACGTCGCGCTCCTCGATGGCCTTGCGGAAACTGGCCTGTATGCCCTTCAGCACTTCGATTTCGGCTTCGCTGGCGTAGGTGGCGGCCAGCTGGGTAGTGGCGATGTAGATCAGCGGCGCTGCGACGAAGAAGCTGTGCAGCGACTCGTGGTTCATCGCTGCCACGCGCGGGGCGCGGTTGGCTTCGAGCTCGATGTAGCCTTCGGCGGCGATCTGGCGCAGCAGTTCACGTACCGGGGGGCGGGACAGGCCGAACTCGTCGCACAGGGCCAGTTCGTCCACCACCGCGCCGGGGGCCAGTTCCATGCTCAGGATCCGGCGGCGCAGGGCTTCGGCCAGGACGGCCTTGCGGTCCGGCGGCACCTCGACATTGAGCGGTTGAACGGTGGCTTTCATGGCGGCCTTCTTGTTGGTCATAGCGCTGTGTCTACAATTTGTATAACGAATACAGGGCACTGTTAGACAATGTGTCTACAGCAATTTGGATGAACAGTTGAATCTCTGGAGCCCCCTGTTTCATTGGGCTTCAGAGCTTTCAGGGGTGAGATTAAACACCCTTGAGACTGCATTGCCAAACCGGACAGAAAACTCTCCAGACAAGACAAGGTGACTACCCGCACAAACAAAAAAGCCACCCTCGCTCGGGTGGCTTCGTGCTGTTCAGGGTCGGCTCAAGCTGCTGAACATGGTGGTGAGCAAGGCGCCGATGATCGCCGTCCAGCCGTTGGGCATGAACCCGCCCTGCTCGTCCAGCAGGCGCGACAAGCCACTCACTTCGCGCCCTGGCAGCACGCCGGCGAGCGCCGCGGCGCCGAGTGCGATGAAGGCGACGATGGCGATCACCTTGAGCATGGCGAACCAGAACTCGAACTCGCCGTACTTGGCCACGCTGAACAGGTTGGTGGCGGTCAGCAGCACGGTCATGCTCAGGGCGAACAGCCAGGCATCAATGTGCAGGAACCAGTTGTTGAGCACCACGCCGGCAGCGATGGCCTCGATGGGGATTACCAGCACCCAGAACCACCAGTACAACCAACCGATGGTGAACCCTGCCCAGCGCCCGATGGCGCGGTCGGCGTAGGTGGAGAAGGAGCCGGTATCGGGGCTGACGACGGCCATTTCCCCGAGCATGCGCATCACCAGTACCACCAGCGCGCCGGCCAGCGCATAGGCGACGATGGCCGAAGGGCCTGCCGCGGCGATGGCGTGGCCGGAGCCGATGAACAGCCCCGCACCGATCACCCCGGCGATCGAGAGCATGGTCACATGGCGTTGCTTGAAGCCTTGCGCCAGCTGATTGCCGGCGCCACTCGCGCTTGTCATTGTCATCCTGATCCCTGCTGTTCTTGTCTTTGTTGGGGACGTGAAGCTCCTGGATCGAAACCCAGCGTGGATGAGCTTCGCGCCTGGCCACGTTAATGCAGCGCAGGGCCGCTGCAGTTGCCCGGATCCGCCACAGACTTGACCAGACCTGCCATCCGCCCGGGTGAAAGTCGCAGGGCAGAGCCTTGGGCGGTTGATGCACAACCGCTCGGCATGCCAAGTGAACGGCGCCCGCCCATCACGGGTCAGCTGCTTACACACGACTAGGGAGGCTTGGCCATGCTCGATATACACACCGCTTCGGGAACTGCGGAGCACAACGTCCACGGGCTGGAGCGGGTCGGCTCGCTGGCCACAGGCGCGCTGATGTTCAGCAAGGGGCTGCGTCATGGCGGCCTGATCGGCCTGTTGCAGATGGTGGTGGGCGGCCTGGCGGTGGCACGCGGGGTCAGCGGGCACTGCTCGACCAAGGCCTGGTGGCAGCAGCATCGCCAGGAATATCACCGCTTGCGTTCGGACATCGAGCGCAGTGCGGCGGAGCTGGAGGCGTTGCAGCGCAGTGCCAAGGCGGCTACCCGAGGGGTGACAGTGACAGGTGAGTGAGGGGTTGTCTGTTCGGGCCCTATCGCCGCGGTCGTCGCCACGACAAGCCGGCTCCCACAGGAGATCACCGCGGTACCCTGTGGGAGCCGACTTGCCGGCGATAGGGCCCTTGATGCCTAGCGCAACGCCTTGCTCTGCAACACCTCGGACCGCCGCCCCAGCACATTCTCGCTGATCTGCACGAACGCCTCGGTACTCACCTTGGGCAAGCGCATCAACGCCTGGGTCACGTCATCCAGCGACCGCTTGGCCTGGGTATGGATGCGGATTTCCTTGTCCAGCGCCTGCAGCAACAACACCCCCCGCGCCACCTGCGCCGGGCTTGCCCGCTCGCCGCGCAGCTGGGTGACCTTGGCGCCCTGCTTCTGCAACCGCGCCTGCCACACCTGGTAGCGGTCATCGCTGACGCCCCCGGCACGGCGCAACAGTTCGTTGGCGTAGTAATCGGTCAGGCTCTGGCCAAGCCAGTCACTGTCGGCACTCACGTGAATCTGCGCAAACAGCTGAACCAGTTCGCGCAACAATGGGCTGCTGCCATTCTCGCTGACCATCGGCCGAGCGCTGTGCAGGTACAGCGACCCCTTCGCCGCCATCGCTCCGCGCCACATGCCATCGCGGGCACCGACCAGCAGCAGCTTCGGCGGGTTGCGCGGGAATACCGACTGCAACTGCGGCCAGACGAAGGTCAGCAAGGTCAGGTTGTCCATCCGCCGCATGCCCTGCCCCACCGGCGCGGCCACGGTCACGTCGGTTTCGCCCAGGCGTGCGCGACGGCTGCCAAGGTCGCCCGCGAGCATCCAGCCGGTCGGGCGGTCGAACAGGCGAGACACATTATCGATGCGGAACTTGTCCTTGCCGATGCGCGGCCAGGATGTTTCGATGCTTTTCCAGCCCTCGGGCAGGTCGACCGACAACCGTGCCACCAGTTCGGTGCCGTCCTGCTGGTCGAGGCGCGCAGGCGGGACCAGCTGATCGCCGAGGAACAGCGCCCAATGCGGCGTGATGCGCGAGGTATGGGCACCGCTGCGCAGTTTCTGGTCCAGTTTCACCCGGTAGCTGAGGCTGGTCTTGCCCGCGGCCGGGTGCCAGACACCCCGCTCGCCCTGCTGCTGCCACTGGCCGTCGGCCTGGAAGCCGCTGTAGGCATTGGCCTTGCCCAGGTCGAAGTCCAGGCTGCGTACCGCACTGCCCTCAGCCAGGGTCAGGCGCACTTCGGCCTGGCCGCTGGCGGGCAACAGGCGCACCTGGTAATCGAGGTCGACTTTTTTCGCCCAGGCCGGCGAACACGCTACAAGGCCCAGGCACAGCAACAGCTGGCTACGCATACCGAAACTCCTAGTTCCCCAGAGGCGACGGGGCGCACCGCTCAGCTGGCGCGAAAGATCAGGTGGTCTTCCCAGTCGTCTTCATCCACTTCATGCTCACTGAGCATACGCCCCGACTGGGAAATGCGCTGTTCATGGACTTGCTTGCGGTCACCGCAGACCAGGTGGTGCCATGCCGGCAAGTCCTTGCCCTCGCTGACCAGCCGGTAGCCACAGGTGCTCGGCAACCACTTGAACTGGTCAGCCTTGCCCGGGGTCAGCTGGATGCAATCGGGGACATGCTCGAAGCGATTGGGGTAGTCGCTGCACTGGCAGCTGTCGCGGTCCAGCAGTTTGCAGGCGATGCGTGTGTAATAGACGCTGTTGTCGTCTTCGTCCTCGAGCTTTTGCAGGCAGCACAGGCCACAGCCGTCGCACAGCGACTCCCACTCCTGCGGGTCGAGTTGTTCGAGGGTCTTGCGCCGCCAGAACGGCGCGCTGTCAGCGATCATCACACGGGTTTCCTGCATTCATACGGGGGCCGCGGCGCGCGGCGGCGCCAGTCTAGAGCCTGGCCTTCGGCAATGCCAGACCGCTTGTCAGTGGTGCAACACAGGTACCGAGAAGTTCCCTGTGGGAGCCGGCTTGCCGGCGATTGGGCCGAGCGGGGATCAATATCCCCGGGCGAAATCCACTTCCCCACGCAGCCCCTGCCCCGCCGCATAGGCCCGCACATTCTCGACGAACAACCGCACCATCGCCGCCGGCGAGGTCGGCGCCGAGCTGTGACCGGTGAGCAACAACCCCCACGCCGTCCAGAACGGATGGCGCTGCGGCAAGGGCTCCTGCCGGCAGACATCGATCACCGCGCCCGCCAGGTGCCCCTCCTTCAACGCCTCGACCAGGTCGCCATCGACCACCGCCGCGCCGCGCCCGGCATTGATGAACAGGGCGGTAGGCTGGAAGCGCCGGAACAGCGCCGCATCGTACAGGTCATGGGTGGCCGGGGTGGCCGGCAACAGGTTGAGCACATAGTCCACCTGCCCCACCAGCCGCGGCAGCTCCGCCAGCCCCGCCACCTCGACGAAGGGCGCCTGGGGGCGGGCAGTGCTGGCGATACCGTACAAGGTCACACCGAACGGCACGAGGAACTCGGCCACGCGCTGGCCGATGTCACCGGTACCGACGATCAGGACCTTGCGGCCTTCCAGGGTGCGCCCGGGGCGGTCGTCCCAGCGCCGTTCGACCTGGCTGACCAGGCGCGACAGCACCTCGCGCTCGTGGCCCAGCATGTAGGTGAGCATGTACTCGGCCATCACCTGGCCAAAGATGCCCACTGCGCGGCTCAGGCGGTAGTCACGCGGCAGGCCCTCGGCCAGCAACGGCGTGATGCCCGCCCAGGTCGACTGCATCCAGTCCGGCTTGTGGCCTTGGCGCAGCAGGCTCGCCAGCAGGTCTGGCTGGCCCAGCCAGACCTGGCATTGCCGAGCCTGCATGGCCAGTTCGGCCGAATCGCCGCTGGTCAGGATTTCCAAGTCCGGGGCCGCCTGGGCGAGCAGCTCGGCGTAATGGTCGTGGCTGTGTTCAGCGATCAGAACGCGCATGGTCAGGCAGGGTCGTTACGGCGCAGCAATTCTTCGGGCAGGTGCTCGATGTAGTCATCGTCCGGCGGCGGCATCTGCAGGTGGTAGCCCTGGTTGTCGAGGTTTTCCAGCACCTTGGCGATGTCCTCGCGTGCCAGCTTGCGCTCGGGGGTCAGTACCAGGTCGAAGGCGTGCACGGGGGTGCCGAAGTACGGCAGCAAGGCTTCGGGCACGCGCTCCAGGCCCTCGGCCTTGAGCACGTAGAGGTACATTTCATTCTTGCGGGGGCTCTTGTAGATCGAGCAGATGCGTTTCATCGGGTCTCTCCGGCGCCTGCCAGGTCATCCAGCAGGGCCTGGCCCATCCGCTCACGGCGCCAGCCGCGCAGCGAATCGGGCAGTTGATAGGGGCCATCGGGGTAGCCGCTCTTGAGCAGCGCTTCGAGGGTTTTCTTGCGCAACATCAGCTCCGGGGCAATCCCCAGGCGCTCGCCTTCGGCCTGGCCGATGGCGCGCAGGCGCTTGAGGATGCCAGAGGCTTCGATCGGCAGCGGCTCGGGCAGCACCGCCGGCCATTGCTCGGCCGGCAGGCTGGCGGCGCGCTTGATCAGTTCGATCAGGTGGGTACCGTCCTGGCGGATGGTGCGCGGGTGCATTTCTTCGATCTTGGCCAGCGCCGACAGGTTGTCCGGCTGCATCTTGGCCATGGGCCACAGCGAGTGTTCCTTGAGGATGCGGTTACGCGGCACATCGCGGCTGCGGGCCTCGCGCTCGCGCCAGACGCACAGCTCGCGCAGCACCGCCAGTTGCTGGCGACCCAGCTTCCAGGCCAACTTGACGTCGCGAAAGAGGGTCTCGGGTTCGACTTCGCGGCGCAGCGCCGCGACCAGTTCGGCGCCATCGTCCAGAACCCAGGCGTACTTGTCGTCGGACAGCCGCGGGCGCAAAGCCGAGAACAGTTCAGCCAGGTGCACGGCATCCTCGGCAGCGTAGCTGACCTGGGTGTCCGACAGCGGCCGCTGCAGCCAGTCGGAGCGGGTTTCGCCCTTGGGCAGCTCGATCGCCAGCACTTCCTGGACCAGGCGCGAATAGCCCATGGAGAAGCCCAGGTTCAGGTAACCGGCCGCCAATTGCGTGTCGAACAGCGGCTGCGGCAGCTTGCCGGTCAGGCGCAGCAGCACTTCCAGGTCCTCGCTGCAGGCATGCAGGACCTTGACCACGCCATTGTCGTCGAGCAGCTCGGCCAGCGGTTGCCAGTCATTGATCAGCAGCGGGTCGATGAGGAAAGCGCACTGGCCGTCGCCGATCTGTATCAGCCCGGCTTTCGGGTAAAAGGTGTCGACCCGCATGAATTCGGTGTCCACTGCCACGAACGGCAGCTCGCGCCACTTCCGGCAGCACTCGGCCAGGGTCTGGTCGTCACGGATCCAGTGTATTTCGATGGCCACGAGGCTCTCCCACTAACATTGGCGCGCAGTATATACGGCGCGGGCACTGTCGGTGAAACCTGGCGACCACCGCGCCTGCATGGGCTGCGTGAAGGATGGATTCAGCGCTTGGCTGCCAGCCAGGGCCGGCAGCTGGCAAACATGTCCAGCGACTGCTGGTAGACCTCGGTGCGCACCTGCAACAGGCCGAGCACCGAGTGGAACAGGTTGTCCTGCGACAGCGGCGCATCGCTGAGCTTGCCCAGGCAGTCGGTGTCCAGGCCGAAGTCTGCCTTGTAGCTGTCGGAGAACCAGGTCAGCAGGGGCACGTGTTTCTGTTGCTCCGGGGCGATGGCGTACGGGGTGCCGTGCAGGAACAGGTTGTATTCACCCAGCGACTCGCCGTGGTCGGACAGGTAGATCATCGCTGTGTCGACCTTGTCCTGCTTGCTGCGCAGGGTGTCGATCAGCGACGCCAGGACCTTGTCGGTGTAGGCCAGCGTGTTGTCGTAGCCATTGATGATTTCCTGTTCGCTGCACTGGTCCAGGGCATTGCTCTGGCACACCGGGGTAAAGCGCTCGCCGCCGCCGGGGTAGCGTTTGAAGTACTCAGGGCCGTGGCTGCCCATCTGGTGAAGTACCAGCACGGTGTCCTTGTCGAGGTTGTCGATCAACTCGCCCAGGCCCTGCAGCAGGACCTCGTCATGGCATTCGCCGCTGGCGCACAGCGCCGGGTCCTTGAGGTTGCTGACGTCGACGAACTGCACGCGATCGCAGGTGCCTTTGCACCCCGACTGGTTGTCGCGCCACTGCACGGCCAGGCCGGCGCGCTGGAGGATATCCAGCAGGCCCTCACGGTTCTTGGCGACGCGGGCGTCATAATCCTTGCGTGGCATGCCCGAGAACATGCACGGCACCGACACGGCCGTTTCAGTGCCGCACGAATGCACATCGGTAAACGCCAGCAGGCCCTGCTCCTTGGCCAGGTTCGGCGTGGTTTCACGGTCATAGCCCAGCACACTGAAATGATCTGCCCGCGCACTTTCACCCACTACCAGCACCGTCAGCGACTTGCGCTCATGGTGCTGCCAGGCGACATCGCGCCGGGCATCTTCGCCGTAAGTCTGGAAAGGCCGGGCTGCCGTGCCGACACGCTCGCTGACATAGCCGATGGAGGCGCCGACGATATTGCTCGGAGTGAGCATCAGGCGAAGTTCGTGGTGATTGCGGAACAATGACGACAGGCCCTGGTAGTTGACCAATGCCACCGAACCCAGGGCGACGACGCAGGCACCGCTGACCACCAGTTTGCCGAGCACTTCACGGTGCCAGGCACGGTAGGCGATGGGCGCTTTCCACAGCAGTATCGACGGCAATACGCCAAGTAGCAGAATATACGCGGCAAACTTGAAGGACAGCAGGTCACGCACTTCCGAAACATTGGTCTCGGCCATATTGCGGAACATGCCGGCATCGATAAGTACGCCATATTGGTTCATGAAGTAAGCAACACCGGCGCCACTCAGGAACAATATGACCAACAACGGTTTCAGCACATAGCGAAAAGCGAACAGGGTCAATATTAGGTTGAAGGCGAACAGCATCAGCGCAGCGAACGCCAGGCTCAGCCACAGCCCAGGCAGGCCGACGGGTACCACCTGCTGCAGGTGCTCCCAGAGAAATACGTTGAAGCCGATCAACAGGTACAGGCTGGCCAGCAGCGTGACCCATTCAGTCCGCAGGGATTTGAAGTTGAGCATTGACGTTCGCAATCAAGAGTTATTATCGACCCCACGGCTGACGGCACCGCGGAAAAGTAGGGGGAACTCTAGAAAGCGCACCATCAATTTTTTGTGAAAAAGACGCCAACGAATCCGTGAAACAGCGTCTTTCCCCAATTAAATAACCTTCATTCAGCTGCCATTGCGCTCGGCAGGCGAAGCTTCGCATAGGGCTCGCGGTCGATATCGAGCACCTCCACGCACAGCTGCAGGTCTACGCCGACCTGCTCCGGGATGGCTTCGCGCAACACGTCTAGCAGGCTGCGGGAGAGCTGCTGCTTCACTTCCGTCGAACGCCCGCCGAGGATCGCCAGGCGCACATGGGCAAACCCCCGTTCGCCTGGTGCGGTGCCTACGCGGTAGTGCCCGAAGGCCTGGGCACGGCTCTTGATGTCCGCCTCGTCGGCGAACTGGCCGCTGCCTACCAGGGCGTGGTTCAGACGCAGCAGCAGCACATCGACATTCAGGGCAGCCAGGTTGTCGCTGTATTCCAGGTTCAGGTGGGGCATGGCGGGGGCTCCAGGCGTGGGGGCGGGATCCGACAGCCTACCCCAGTCCCCTACCTGCGCAAAGGCGGCTATCCTCAAAGGTCAGGACCTTAACGACAACCCTGACAGAGGTGAAGAAATGCCAGTTCCGCATGATCTGCTCGCTGACTTGCACGTTACCGCTGATGCATTCCAGGCACTGATAGACAAGGACCAGGACCTTCACAAGCTGCACAAGGAATACAACGCCAAGGACAAGGAAGTGGTGGCCGCTGAAGGCAATGGCACCAACGACGAAGCCGTCAACCGGCTGCGCAAGGAGCGCCTGCTGATCAAGGACAAGATCGAACGGATCATCCATCCGCCGAAGTCCTGACGGACTTTTGCTGAATCTAACGGCCCTATCG
>NZ_BBIV01000068.1 GCF_000730665.1 Pseudomonas plecoglossicida NBRC 103162 = DSM 15088 | reverse complement strand
CGCTCGATTTGTGCCCCACCGCAAATCCTGTGACAAGCCCCCACGAGCCATCCCAAAATTTTCGCAAGGGGGACTAGTCATCTCAACAGTTGTACGATAACTTACCTCCAACGCAGAACAACACCCTTCACCCAAGTGCCACAGGATGCCTACAACAATGACTCCACAAGAACTGAAATCCATCCTCTCCCACGGCCTGCTGTCTTTCCCGGTCACCGACTTCAACGCCCAGGGCGATTTCCACCAGGCTGGCTACATCAAGCGCCTGGAATGGCTGGCCCCCTATGGCGCCAGCGCCCTGTTCGCCGCCGGCGGCACCGGTGAATTCTTCTCCCTCGCTGCCAGCGAATACAGCCAGGTGATCAAGACTGCGGTCGACACCTGCGCCAAGTCGGTGCCGATCCTCGCCGGCGTCGGTGGCTCCACCCGCCAGGCCATCGAATATGCGCAAGAAGCCGAGCGCCTGGGTGCCAAGGGCCTGCTGCTGCTGCCGCACTACTTGACCGAAGCCAGCCAGGACGGCGTCGCTGCCCACGTCGAAGCCGTGTGCAAGTCGGTCAACATCGGTGTGGTCGTCTACAACCGCAACGTCTGCCGCCTCAACGCCGACCTGCTGGAAAAGCTCGCCGAACGCTGCCCGAACCTGATCGGCTACAAGGACGGCCTGGGCGACATCGAGCTGATGGTGTCGATTCGTCGCCGTCTGGGTGATCGTTTCAGCTACCTGGGTGGCCTGCCGACCGCCGAGGTGTATGCTGCGGCCTACAAGGCACTGGGCGTACCTGTGTACTCCTCTGCGGTGTTCAACTTCGTGCCCAAGACCGCGATGGACTTCTACCACGCGATCGCCCGTGACGATCACGCCACCGTGGCCAAGCTGATCGACGATTTCTTCCTGCCGTACCTGGACATCCGCAACCGCAAGGCCGGCTACGCCGTAAGCATCGTCAAGGCTGGCGCCAAGATCGCCGGTTACGACGCAGGCCCGGTGCGCACGCCGCTGACCGACCTGACCGCCGAAGAGTACGAAATGCTCGCGGTACTGATGGACAAGATGGGTCCGCAATAAGCGCACCCTGCGGCCTGCCATTGCCGCGCCCGGAGTGGGCTGCCCCCACTCCGGCTACAACTCGTGAGCCCGCACAAAAATAACTAGTGGGAGTACTGCAGCATGCAAGCGACGAAAAAGACGCATGTGCGCTACCTGATCCTGTTCATGCTGTTCCTGGTGACCACGATCAACTATGCCGACCGCGCCACCATCGCCATCGCAGGCTCCAGCCTGCAGAAAGACCTCGGCATCGACGCCGTCACCCTCGGCTATATCTTCTCCGCCTTCGGCTGGGCCTATGTGGCCGGGCAGATTCCTGGCGGCTGGCTGCTGGACCGCTTCGGTTCGAAGAACGTCTACGCCTTCAGCATCTTCACCTGGTCACTGTTCACCCTGCTGCAAGGCTTCGTCGGCGGCCTGCCGGTGGCCTGGGCAGTGGTCACCCTGTTCACCCTGCGCTTTCTGGTTGGTTTCGCCGAAGCTCCGTCGTTCCCGGGCAATGCCCGTATCGTCGCGGCCTGGTTCCCTACCCAGGAGCGCGGCACGGCATCGGCGATCTTCAACTCGGCGCAATACTTCGCCACTGCGCTGTTCGCGCCGATCATGGGCTGGATCGTGTTCAGCTTCGGCTGGGAGCACGTGTTTGTGGTCATGGGCGCACTGGGCATCGTGTTCTCCATGGTCTGGCTCAAGACCATCCACAACCCGCGCCAGCACCCACGCATCAGCCCCGCCGAACTCGAGCACATCGAGCAGAACGGTGGTTTGGTCGACATGGACCAGAAGCGCGGCAACGACGGTCCGAAATGGGGCTACATCAAGCAACTGCTGACCAGCCGCATGCTCCTGGGCGTGTACCTGGGCCAGTACTGCATCAATGCCATCACCTACTTCTTCCTGACCTGGTTCCCGGTGTACCTGGTGCAGGAGCGCGGCATGACCATCCTCAAGGCCGGCTTCATTGCCTCGCTGCCGGCGGTGTGCGGCTTCATCGGCGGCGTGCTTGGCGGGGTGATCTCGGACTGGCTGCTGCGTCGTGGCAATTCGCTGACCTTCTCGCGCAAGTTGCCGATCGTCTGCGGGCTGCTGTTGTCGACCACCATGGTGTTCTGCAACTACGTCGACGCCGAGTGGATGGTGGTCGGCTTCATGACCCTGGCCTTCTTCGGCAAAGGCATTGGCGCGCTGGGCTGGGCGGTGGTCGCCGACACCTCGCCCAAGCAGATCGCCGGGCTTTCCGGTGGCCTGTTCAACACCTTCGGCAACATCGCCTCGATCACCACGCCGATCGTCATCGGCTACATCATCAGCGCCACCGGTTCGTTCAAGTGGGCCTTGGTGTACGTGGGGGCAAACGCCCTGGTGGCGGTGTTCAGCTACCTGGTGATCGTCGGCCCGATCAAACGTATCGAGCTGCGCGACGACGCAAAGCCTGAAACCCAGCCTGCCGGCAACGGCGAGCTGGCCGGCTCGCGTCACTGAGTGAACACGCCCGCCCCGGTGACCCCGGGCGCGGGCGTACGTACAAAGCCTGGGAAAAACATGACAGACAGGGCCCCATCATGCAGTTGATCGAACATTCCGACTCGCCGCGCTACGTCCGCCTGCACGACGACGACAACGTCGTGGTGGTGGTCAACGACGGCGGCCTGGGCGAAGGCGCCCGTTTTGCCGACGGCCTGACCCTGGTCGAGGGCGTGCCGCAGAGCCACAAGGTCGCCACCGTGCCTATCGCCAAGGGCGAGGCGGTACGCCGCTATGGACAGATCATCGGCTATGCGCTGGAAGACCTGCGCCAGGGCAGCTGGGTCCAGGAAAGCCAGTTGGCCATGCCCGCCGCCCCGGAACTGGACAGCCTGCCCCGCTGCGATGCGGTGCCTGCCCCCTTGCCGCCACTGGAAGGCTTCACCTTCGAAGGCTACCGCAACGCCGACGGCACCGTCGGCACCCGCAACATCCTCGGCATCACCACCACCGTGCAATGCGTGACCGGCGTGCTGGAGCATGCGGTCAAGCGCATTCGCGCCGAGTTGCTGCCCAAATACCCCAACGTCGACGACGTGGT
The DNA here is from genome assembly GCF_000730665.1 of Pseudomonas plecoglossicida NBRC 103162 = DSM 15088. Taxonomy (GTDB): domain Bacteria; phylum Pseudomonadota; class Gammaproteobacteria; order Pseudomonadales; family Pseudomonadaceae; genus Aquipseudomonas; species Aquipseudomonas plecoglossicida. The sequence continues at coordinate 11,572 of NZ_BBIV01000068.1, read as the reverse complement.
CGCCCTCACCCACAGCTACGGCTGCGGCGTGGCGATCAACGCCCGCGACGCCTACATCCCGATCCGCACCGTGCGCAATCTCGCGCGCAACCCCAACCTGGGCGGCGAAGCGCTGGTGATCAGCCTCGGTTGCGAGAAGCTGCAGGCCGGCCAGGTGATGCACGACAACGACCCTTCGGTCGATCTCAGCGAACCGTGGCTGTATCGCCTCCAGGATGCCAGCCTCGGCTTCGGCGAGATGATCGAGCAGATCATGGGTCTGGCCGAAACCCGCCTGAAGAAGCTGGACCTGCGCCGCCGCGAAACCGTGCCTGCCAGCGAACTGATCCTCGGCATGCAGTGCGGTGGCAGCGACGCATTCTCCGGCATCACCGCCAACCCGGCGCTGGGCTATGCATCCGATCTGCTGGTGCGTGCCGGCGCCACCGTGCTGTTCTCGGAAGTGACCGAGGTGCGCGATGCCATCTACATGCTTACCTCCCGCGCCGAAAACCAGGACGTGGCCGACGCCCTGGTGCGCGAGATGGACTGGTACGACCGCTACCTGCAGCAGGGCGCAGCCGACCGCAGTGCCAACACCACACCGGGCAACAAGAAAGGCGGCCTGTCCAACATCGTCGAGAAGTCCCTCGGTTCGATCGTCAAGTCCGGCAGTGGCGCCATCCAGGGCGTGCTCGGCCCCGGCGAGCGGGTCCAGCGCAAAGGCCTGATCTTCTGCGCCACTCCGGCCAGCGATTTCGTCTGCGGCACCCTGCAGCTGGCGGCGGGCATGAACCTGCACGTGTTCACCACGGGCCGCGGCACACCTTATGGCCTGGCCATGGCGCCGGTGGTCAAGGTCTGTACCCGCACCGAGCTGGCCCAGCGCTGGCCCGACCTGATCGACATCGACGCCGGTCGCATCGCCAGCGGCCGGGCGAGCATCGAGGAATTGGGCTGGGAGCTGTTCCACTACTACCTGGATGTGGCCAGCGGCCGCAAGCAGACCTGGGCCGAACAGCACCGCCTGCACAATGACATCACCCTGTTCAATCCAGCCCCCATTACCTGAGCCATGGTCCATGTGGGAGCCGGCTTGCCGGCGATGCAGGCACTGCGATGCATGGCACCGGCTGCGCCGGTGATCGCCGGCAAGCCGGCTCCCACAATCCCCTCTTTGAATCCATCACCTACAGGAGCACCCCATGCCTGAGATCCTTGGCCACAACTTCATCGCCGGCCAGCGCAGCGCCGCAGGCCAACAGCGCCTGCAGAGCCTGGACGCGACCACCGGCGAGGCCCTGCCCTACAGCTTCGCCCAGACCACTGAAGCCGAGGTCGACCTGGCGGCCCACGCAGCCAAGGCAGCCTTCGTCGAATTCCGCCAGCTGGCGCCTGCGCGTCGCGCCGAGTTCCTCGATGCCATTGCCGCCGAACTCGATGAGCTGGATGATGCCTTCGTCGCCATCGTCTGCCGCGAAACCGCGCTGCCCGTCGCGCGCATCCAGGGCGAACGTGGCCGCACCAGCGGGCAGATGCGCCTGTTCGCCCAGGTGCTGCGCCGTGGTGACTACCTGGGTGCGCGCATCGATCTGGCCCTGCCCGAGCGCCAACCGCTGCCGCGCGTGGACCTGCGTCAGATGCGCATTGGCGTCGGCCCGGTGGCAGTGTTCGGCGCCAGCAACTTCCCGCTGGCCTTCTCCACCGCAGGTGGCGACACCGCTGCCGCCCTGGCCGCAGGCTGCCCGGTGGTGTTCAAGGCGCACAGCGGCCACATGGCCACTGCCGACCTGGTCGGCTGCGCGATCCAGCGCGCCGCCGAACGCACCGGCATGCCCAAGGGCGTGTTCAACATGGTCTTCGGTGGCGGTGTCGGCGAGTGGCTGGTCAAGCACCCGGCGATTCAGGCCGTCGGCTTCACCGGTTCGCTCAAGGGCGGGGATGCCCTGTGCCGCATGGCCGCCGAGCGCCCGCAGCCGATTCCGGTGTTCGCCGAGATGTCCAGCATCAACCCGGTGATCATCCTGCCGGGCGCCCTGGCCAAGCGTGGCGAAGCCATTGCCCGCGAGCTGGCCGGCTCGGTGTGCATGGGTGCTGGCCAGTTCTGCACCAACCCGGGCCTGGTGATCGGCCTGCAATCGCCTGAATACAGCCAGTTGCTCGCCGACCTGGGCCAGCACCTTGATGCCCAGGCCGGGCAGACCATGCTCAATGCCGGTGGCCTGCGCAGTTACGTCGGCGGCCTGGAGCATCTGCAGGCCCACGCCGGCATTACCCACCTGGCCGGCCAGGCCCAGCAAGGCAGCCAGGCACGTGCCCAGCTGTTCAAGGCCGATGCCCGCCTGTTGGTCGAATCTGACCCTCTGCTGCAGGAAGAAGTGTTCGGCCCGACCACCGTGGCGGTCGAGGCCCAGGACAATGCGCAACTGCGCGCAGCCCTGCTCGGCCTGCGTGGCCAGCTGACCGCGACGCTGATCGGCGAACCGGAGGACTTCGAAGCCTTTGCCTGGCTGGTACCGTTGCTGGAAGAGAAGGTCGGCCGCATCCTGGTCAACGGCTACCCGACCGGTGTCGAGGTGTGCGATGCGATGGTCCATGGCGGGCCTTACCCAGCCACCTCCGACGCGCGTGGCACCTCGGTGGGTACCTTGGCCATCGACCGTTTCCTGCGCCCGGTCTGTTATCAGAACTACCCGCAGGCGCTGCTGCCTGAGGCGCTGCGCGACGGCAACCCGCTGGGGCTGCGACGCCTGGTGAACGGGCAGTGGAGTGATGGAGCGATCTGAATGCCCTGATGCAAGAAGCCCCGCAATCGCGGGGCTTTTCTTTTGTCTTTGCCGGCCCTATCGCCGGCGCAGCCCACGAACCAGTCAGACCCCTTGCGCCTCGGCCGCTTCATGCGCTTGGCGCAACCGCTCGCGACTGTTGCTCAGGTGCATGCGCATGGCCATCTTGGCCCCCTCGCTGTCACGCCGGGCAATGGCCTCGTAGATCGCCTCGTGTTCATGCACCAGGCGCCCCATGTAGTGCGCTTGGTCATCGTGCGCCAGGCGCGCCGAGTTGAGGCGGGTGCGTGGAATGATGCTGGTGCCCAGGTGATTGATGATGTCGGCGAAATAATGGTTGCCGCTGGCCTGGGCGATGCGCAGGTGGAACTGGAAATCCGCCGAGACCGCATCGTTGGCATGTGCGGCGCCTTCGTTGAGCTCATCCAGCGCCGCGCGCATGCCGGCCAGTTCCTCGTCGCTGCGCCGCTGCGCTGCCAGGCCCGCCGACTCGATCTCCAGGGCGATGCGCAGTTCCAGCACCGCCAGCACCTCGCGCAAGGTGACCACGGTGGCCGGGTCGATGCGGAATCCGCCCGTGGTAGGCATGTCCAGCACGAAGGTGCCGATGCCATGGCGCGTCTCGACCTGCCCGGCCGCCTGCAGCCGCGAGATTGCCTCCCGCACCACGGTGCGGCTGACGCCCTCTTCGGCCATGATCTGCGATTCGGTCGGCAGCTTGTCGCCGCGCTTGAGCTGGCCACTGCGGATCCGCTCGGTCAACACCGTGACCAGTTCCTGGGCCAGACTGCGCGGTTTGCGCCGGGTCCGTGCCTGTACCTGCTGCTCTGTCATGCCCTGTTTTTCACCTCGAAAGACAGCCGTCATGATAGCGCAAGCAGTTGTACGATCACATACGTCCACCACGTAATTTGCAGCCTATACCTTTCCTGCCCCCCTGGAGGCAAAGTACTGGCCCCCTGCCTCGCAAACCAAAGGCAAACTCCCTTCATCTTCATATGCTTAGGACAGCAACATGCGAGTATTTCTAGCAACGATGGCCGGCTGCCTGCTGGCTTCGACTGCCTTCGGCGCCCACGCCAGGACGCTGAGCCAGAATGATCGCCAGGTCTGCGACTGGGGTTCGCAGATCGCCGCAGAGGCCCAACAGGCCAAGCTTTCAGGGGTCACCTTGTACGCCACACGCAACAAGCTGCAGGTGCGCAAGTTCCCCAAGCCATGGATGCGCATGACGGCGTTCGGTATCACCGAACAGACGTACAACAGCCGCTCCCAACTCAAGCCACAAGCGATCAGGCAGACCTATTACGAGCAGTGTGTCCAACACACGCTATCGAAGAAATAATTTTTTAATTTCATATAGTTATAGATCATTTCTAATCCATATTCGAAAAATGACAACGCCACGCTGGCCCTTCGTTGAAACGCGTCTCCAGCCACGCCCTGAACGCCCCCAGTGCCGCCGTGTTCAGGCGTGCCGAGGGGCGCACCAGGTAGATACCGGCTGCCACGTCCAGTTGCCATTGCGGCAGCACCCGCACCAACCTTCCAGCAGCCAGATCTTCACCCATCAGCCAGTCGCCACCGGCAAGAATCCCTACGCCCCGGCGCGCCGCCTCCAGCAGGGCTTCGTTGTCATTGGCGCGCAGGGAACCGCTGATCTTCACGCTCACCTGCTCACCTGCTCGCCTGCGCGGGTGAGGCGCCATTCAGGAAATAATCGTAAGCCATTGAATCACAAGCAATTGTGCTCAGACAATTGTTCCGGGACGCTAGGTGAGCCATGCCGTGCAAGGTAGTCGGGCGAAGCGCACAAGATGCGCCGGTGATCACACAGCCTTCGGGCGACGAGACGATTGTCAGCCAGCTCGCCGATCCGAATGGCGGCATCGAAGCCCTCCCCGACCAGGTCGACGAAACGGTCGGCGTACTCGGCCTCGACCGTCACCTGCGGGTAAGCCTGCACGAAATCCGCCAGCATGCCGCTGAGCCATCGCCGGCCCATGGCGGCAGGCAAGGCCAGGCTGCTGGGCTTGCAGCTGTTCCAGGTGCATGACGTCGGCGCCGCCGGTGGCGCTGAGGACGAGACGGGTAGCCATGTTCGGTTCCTTGAAGAAGGGAAAGACCGACTCAGGCTAATTAGCAGGGAGAAATCGAACAATCAGAGCAGGTGCAGAAGATTCCTGCACCTGAAGAAGCAATCCGCTTAGCAACCGGTCAGTGTCGCCGGCCGGCGCTCACCGGCGAAGAACAGCGGGCGCAGGCGCACACCGATCAGGTTGCCGGCGTACGCCGCCACCAACCACAACCAGCCATGCACGCTGCCCGAAGCGATGCCGCTGAAATAGGCGCCGATGTTGCAGCCGTAGGCCAGGCGCGAGCCATAGCCCAGCAGCAGGCCCCCGATCACCGCGGCGATCAGCGACGGCAACGGAATCTTCAGGCTCGGCGCGAAACGGCCTGCCAGCCCTGCCGCCAGCAATGCGCCGAGCACGATGCCGATGTCCATGACCGTGGTGATGTCCTGCCACAGCGGTGCGGCCAACGCCTTGGCATTGGCCGGGGATTGCCAGAACACCCAGCTGCCGACGTCCACGCCGACGCTGGAGAGCGTCTTTGCGCCCCACAGGGCGAAGGCCGAGGTGATTCCCCAGGGGCGACCGGCCAAGGCCAGGGTGGCGTAGTTCAGCAAGGCCAGGGCGACAGCCCCCCACAGCAGTGGCCACGGGCCGCGCAGGAAGCGGCGCAGGCCCTGATGCTCGGTGCTTGCCGGGGCTTCCAGGGCACCGTGTCGGCGCTTTTCCAGGACCACGGTGGCCCAGGCGATCAGTGCGAACACGGCCACGCTGGCCATAAGCGCCGGCCCGACACCCCATGCCTGGACGATCGAGGTGGCCGGCAACGAGGGCAGCGCGAACCACCAGTGCGCATGGTGCGTGGCGCCGACCGAGCCGATGATGAAGAACAACAGGGTCACCAGCATCCGCGCATTGCCACCGCCTACGGTGAACAGCGTGCCGGACGCGCAACCGCCGCCCAGTTGCATGCCGATGCCGAAAATGAAGGCGCCAAACACCACTGAGACACCGGCCGGTGCCACCAGGCCCGTGACCGGGGTGCCGAACAGGCTGCCAGCGGACAGCGCGGGGAAGAACAGCAGCACGGCCAGGGCCAGCATGACCATCTGCGCGCGCAGGCCGGCACCACGGCGTTCGTTGATGAACACACGCCAGGCCGAGGTGAAGCCAAAGGCTGCGTGGTAGAGCGTCAGGCCCAGGGCGGCGCCGACGATCAGCAGCAGCATCTGCTTGAAACCAGCGTTCAGGTTGAGGAACCAGGCGCCGGCCAGCAGCAGGACCAGGGCGATCGAGGGCGCGCCCAGGCGGCGCGGTGAAGGTGTGGCGGTTGCGGAAAGACCCATGGGGATGCTCGGATGACAGCGAAACGGGCGGGAAGTATAGCGCCGCAGGGTGATTGATGCTGCCTGTGCCGGCGATAGGGGCTATATACATCTGCTAGGCTGATATACCCTCTCCAAAAGCCACTCGACCATTCGCCCCATGGATGAACTGCGCAAGATCGACCTGAACCTGCTGCTGGCCCTGCACGCGCTGCTCAGCGAAAAACACGTGACCCGCGCCGCCCTGCGTCTGCACCGCAGCCAGCCAGCGGTCAGTCACGCCCTGGCGCAGCTGCGCACCTATTTCGACGACCCCTTGCTGATCCGCCAGAATGGCCAGATGACGCTGAGCGCGCGCGCCGAGGCTTTGTCCCGGCCCCTGCAGGATGCACTGGGCAGTCTCAATGGCCTGCTCGCCACCCCGCACTTCGACCCGGCACAGGCTCAACGGCGCTTTCGCCTGTCCTTGTCCGATTATTCCTCACGTATCGTCCTGCCGCCGCTGGTCCGCCACCTGCGCCGGGTGGCGCCGGGTGTCGAGCTGGCGATCAGCCAGGCCAGCCGCGAGACCATGCTGGCGCAGCTGCAGGATGGCGAACTCGACCTGGCGCTGGGCATTTTCCCCGAGCTACCGCTGGACATTGCCGCGCAAACCCTGTTCGAGGACAGCTTCATCAGCGTGGCCGACCGTCAGGTACTGCCGGCCAAGGGTGGCCTGGCGCTCGACGACTGGTTGGCGCGCCCGCATGTGCTGATGGCCATGCGCCCAGATGCCCACGACGAGATCGAACGCGCATTGGCCGCACAGGGCCTGCGCCGGCGTATCGCATTGGCGCTGCCGCACTGGAGTGCGGCGGTCGAGGTGCTTGGCGGGACCGACCTGGTGCTCACCGTGGCCCAACGTGCCGTGGGTTCGTTGCGCCCGTACCAGACCCTGCGCCAGTTCGAACCGCCTTTGCCGATTCCCACCTTCGCCTACCAGCAAGCCTGGCATGCGCGCAAGGACAGCGACCCCGGCCATCGATGGCTCCGGAAGGCGGTATGGGCCTGCAGCCAGCCCGCCCAGTGATCAACCCTCGGGCTGCTTGGCGGTGACGGCGCCGTTACCGGCCGGGCTGCCCGCCCAGGTCCCTTGAACCAGAAACACCCCAGCCAGGATCAGCACGACACCGGCCACCCTGGCCAGGTTGACCGGCTTGCTGGTGACGCCCATCAGGCCGAAATGGTCGACGATCACTGAGGTGAGGATCTGCCCCGCCACCACCAGCACCAGGAACCCCGCCGTACCCAACCGAGGAATCAAGGCCGCAGCGGCCGCCACATAGATCGCGCCCAATACGCCGCCGACCCATAGCCACCAGGGGCCTTGCAAGGCCTTGCCCAGGTCTGGCATCGGCACCCGCAGTACCAGCAGCGCCGCAACGACCACCAGCGAGCTGACTGTCAGAGACGTGAATGCGCCCCACAACCAATGCCCCAGCGCGCGGCCGACAGCAGCATTGGCTGCGGCCTGGAAAGGCAGCACGGCACCGGCGACCAAGGCCATGAGCGAGGGCAGGAAGGCAAGCAGGAGGGTCTTGTTGGACATGGATGCACTCATCGGAAGTTTCTGGATGAGTGCATCATCGATGAATAGACAGGGTGTATGGAAATCAAATCGGTGCACCCTGTTTATTCGTGAGATGGATAGTCCGCCTCGGTACCGCTGGCGACTATCCCTGCGTTCAGCGGGTGGTCTCGACCCTCAGCACTTCGGTGAAGATCGCATCGACGGTCTGGCCTTCCTTGAGATTCTTCATCCGCGCCTGCAGGTCCGGATTCTCTACCTTCACGACCTGCACCTTGCCTTCGGGAGGCAGCAAGGTTACTTCGTGGGTCTTCAGGTCGATCTTCTCGATCTTCGACGTGACCTTGACCTGGCGGAACGCTTCGCCACCCGGGTTCGGATTGTTTTCCTTGGCGCGAATGCTGCCCGACTCTGACGACGCCTTCGGCGCTCCGCCTACATCGGTATTGAGCACATACGCCACCGCACGGGTCACGTAGATGTCGACCTTGTCACCGACCTTCAGATTCGGCAGCGCTTTGGCCTTTTCCGTCAGCTGGAAGGTCACGTCCTCTTTTTGATCAGGCCCTTTCACCGTTACCTGGCGGGTGGCCATGTCGATTGCGGTGACCTCGGTCTTGACATGGCTTTCCAGCGCCTGACTAGCGATCGGTATTTCGGCCGCTTGCACCGTGAAACTGGCAGAGGCAACCAAGGTAGCGAGTGCAACGGCACGCGCGAGTGTGCAAATAGAATTCATAGGCCTTCATCCCTGTGAAGAGCAGAGTCTTGTGCGTGAGAGATTCACGCGAAAACAAGCATAGCCATTGCGCACAACTCTGCTTTGTCCCATGTCATGACAGCGAATCCCCATCGGGGCTATTGCGATAGCAAATGCGAATTCTTTACACTTGCTTTACATTTACAATTCGTTACTATTCGTGACCTCAGATCAACAATGAGTTGCGATTAATGACAAAGATGTCTGTTGCCCCGGCCTCCCTCTCGGTCCTGGGGTTACTGGTGGTGCCTGCTGTGCATGCTGAAACCCAGGGCGAGCTCGCCCTCCCCGCTACATCGGTCACCAGTGCCTACGAGCAACAGAGCTACAAGGCCAACGACAGCCGCAGTGCGTTGAAGATCGACGCCCCGCTGCGCGACATTCCACAGACGGTCAACGTCGTGCCCGAAAGCGTGATCAAGGACCAGGGCGCACAGTCCATGGAGGATGTGCTGAAGAACGTGCCCGGCATCGGCCTGTCCAACGGCGACGGCCAGCGCGACCAGGTGACCATTCGCGGCTTCAGCGCCATTGGCGACATGTACATCGACGGTGTACGTGACGACGCCCTGTACTTCCGCGACCTGTCCAACATCGAGCGGGTCGAGGTGATCAAGGGCCCGGCCGCCGTGCTCTATGGCCGTGGCTCATCGGGTGGCCTGATCAACAGCATCAGCAAGAAGCCCAACTTCGCACCCAAGCATGAGGTGGGCATGACCTTCGACAGCGAAGGCAAGCGACGCACCCAGTTCGACACCGGTTGGGCCGACCCGCAGGGCAACCAGGCCTACCGCATGACCGGCGCCTTCGAAGACAGCGACACCTTCCGCGACGATGGCTACATCGACCGCAAGGCGATCGCCCCGAGCGCTTTCTTCAAGCTCTCCGACGACCTGGAGCTGAACCTCGGCGCCACCTACCTGTACGACAAGCGCCTGATCGACTTCGGCATCCCCGCCCTGGGCGACCGCCCGGTGGACGTCGACCGCGACAAGCGCTTCGGCTCCGGCGACCCCGATCAGGACTACGCCCGCAGCGAAGTGTTCTCGCTCACCGCAAGCCTCGACTACCGGATCAACGACGACTTCACCCTGACCAACACCAGCCGTTACTACCGTTACGACCTGGACCGCAACAACACCCTGGCCGATACCAGCCCGACCCGCTTCGTCACCGCCCCGAACGGTGAGTTGCTGGTCAAGCTCAACCGCGGCAACGTCGCGCGTGACGAATACGGCGTGTTCAACCAGACCGAACTCAAGCAGAACGCGCAGCTGCTGGGCATGCAGCACAACTTGCTGTACGGCATCGAGGTCGGTTACCAGGACAAGGCCCAGCGCGTCTTCAGCCAGAACAACGTGGCCCAGGTGCCGGTCTTTGGCGACGGCCTGGTGCCGGTACCGGAGCATGCCGCCAACCTGACCTCCAAGGGCACCAACTTCCAGCAGACCACTGGCCTGTACATGCAGGACCTGATCGAGCTGAACGAGCACTGGAAGGCCCTGGTCGGCGTGCGCTATGACATCTTCGGCCAGCAATACGACGACGATCGCCCGCAGAACGTCGACCTCGACCGTACCGACAAGACCTGGAGCCCACGCGCGGGCCTGGTGTATCAACCGGACCAGATCCAGTCGTACTACGTGTCGGTCAGCCGCAGCTACCAGCCCTCGGGTGAAGTATTTGCGGTCAGCCCAAGCAACGAGCACCTGGAACCGGAAGAAACCACCAACTACGAGATCGGTGCCAAGTGGGACCTGCTCGACAGCCGCCTGGCGGTGACCGCGGCGATCTTCCGCCTTGAGCGCACCAACATGAAGACCGCCGACCCGGCCAACCCCAACCTGACCGTGCTGGCCGGAGAGCAGCGTACCGATGGCTTCGAGGCCACGGTCACCGGGCAATTGACCGACAAGTGGCAGGTCTACGCCGGCTACGCCTACCTGGATGCCGAGATCACCAAGTCCAACAGCAAGACCAATGGCGTTTCCAACGAAGGCCAGGTGCCGACCCTGACGCCACGCAACAGCGCCAACGTCTGGCTGGTGCGCACGCTCACCCCCGAGTGGCGTGTGGCGGCCGGCGCCAACTACGTCGACGAGCGCTACACCGCGCTGGACAACAAGGTCGTGATGCCGGGCTACACCACCTTCGACGCCGCGTTGCTGTACGGCGTGCCGAAGTGGGACATGGCGCTGCGCCTGAAGAACGTGTTCGACCGTGACTACTACGCATCGGCGCACGGCTCGGTGGACCTGGTCACGCCAGGCGCACCACGCACCCTGGAAGCCAGCTTCAACTATCGCTTCTGACGTGTAGATTTTCCCCCTGTGCCTGTGGGAGCCGGCTTGCCGGCGATGAGGTCAGGTCAGGCCCTATCGCCGGCAAGCCGGCTCCCACAGGATCTAATCCACGCCCAGCGCGGCCAGGCAGGGCTGCTCGGTCGATCAGGCTTGCGCGTGGTGCGCAATCAAGAGGATCACCTTGACGTCCGGATAGTTCAGCGCTTGGCTTGTTGGAAATATCCTGAAAGACTTCATCGGTCGAAACAGGGGAATGGCAATGAAGGCTGGCACAATTCGACCTTACGCATGGTGGGCTGCACATGGCCTGCTCGCCGTCAGCCTGGCGCTGGGCGGTTGTTCGAGCAATAGCAGCAAGCCCCGCACCTACGCCGTGGCGCAGGGCTCCAACTGCTTTGCCAAAGCAGTGCCCACCCTGGGCGAAGGCGGCCTGGCGTGGGGCAACACGCTGAGCATCGCCCGCCAGAAGTCGATGAACAATTGCATCCGTTATGCGGGCCGGTCCGGTGGCACACCCAACACCTGCCAGGTAGTGATGGCCAAGTGCAAGAACTAGTCACCGCCCAGGCGCGCGTCGAGCGCGCGTTCCAGCTCCGTCAATTCGACTTCGCCGCCTGACGCCAATCGTGCACAGCGATTCGCGCAATCTCGACGGCCGCCTGCTTGCTTGGGCTGCGCCCGAAGCAGGCTTTCAGACGGTTGTAGAGATTGATCACCAGGTCGTCCTTGAGGGTGCTTGGAGTCGGCATGCTAACGCGGAATCCGCTTTGTCTGTAG
>NZ_BBIV01000069.1 GCF_000730665.1 Pseudomonas plecoglossicida NBRC 103162 = DSM 15088 | reverse complement strand
CGATGAAGCCAGCGACTACTAAAGCCTGGCCGGCACCTCGCGCCAACACCCCTGCTCCAGCCCATCCAGCGCCCAATCGCCAATGCGCACCCGCACCAGGCGCAAGGTCGGCAAGCCCACCGCCGCCGTCATGCGCCGCACCTGCCGGTTACGCCCCTCGCCAATCACCAGCTCCAGCCAGCTGGTCGGCACGCTCTTGCGAAAGCGTACCGGCGGGTTGCGCGGCCACAGCTCGGGCTCGTCGAGGCGCCGCGCTTCGGCGGGCAAGGTCGGCCCGTCATTGAGCTCCACACCTTCGCGCAACCGCGTCAGTTGCTCATCGCTCGGCTCACCCTCCACCTGCACCCAATAGGTCTTGGCCAGCTTGTGCCGGGGGTCGGCGATGCGCGCCTGCAGTTGGCCGTCATTGGTCAGCAGCAACAACCCTTCACTGTCGCGGTCCAGCCGTCCGGCCGGGTAGATGCCCGGGATATCGATGAAATCCTTGAGCGTCGCGCGCCCTTCACCGTCGCTGAACTGGGTCAGCACGTCGAACGGCTTGTTGAACAGTACCAGGCGTGGCTCGGCCGGTGGCGCCTTGGGTTGGCGCTTTGGGCCGGCAGGCCGCGCCTGGGGGCGGCGCGGCTTGGAACGGGGTGGCAGTGGCATGGATCCTCAGCGGAACGGCGGCTCATCGAAGCTGCGCAGTTTACGCGAGTGCAGCGAATTGAGCTCGGTGCGCAGCAGATCGAGGGCCGCAATGCCGATTTTCAGGTGCTGGCTGACGGCGCGGTTGTAGAAGGCATTGGCAGAACCTGGCAGCTTGATTTCACTGTGCAGCGGCTTGTCCGATACGCACAGCAAGGTGCCGTAAGGTACCCGCAGACGGTAACCCTGGGCGGCGATGGTGCCGCTTTCCATGTCCACCGCAACAGCACGCGACAGATTGATCAGTGGCCGCTCCTGGGCCCAGCGCAGTTCCCAGTTGCGGTCGTCGTAGGTCAGCACGGTGCCAGTGCGCAGGCGCTTCTTGAGCTCTTCGCCGCGCTCGCCGGTCACCTGCGCCGCCGCTTCCTGCAGCGCCAGCTGGACCTCGGCCAACGCCGGGATGGGGATGTTCGGCGGCACTACCCGGTCGAGAATGCCATCGCGGCGCATGTAGGCGTGGGCCAGGACATAATCGCCGATGGTCTGCGACTGACGCAGGCCGCCGCAATGGCCGATCATCAGCCAGCAGTGCGGGCGCAGCACGGCCAGGTGGTCGGTGATGTTCTTGGCGTTGGATGGGCCGACACCGATGTTGACCAGGGTGATGCCGTCGCCATCGGCAGCGATCAGGTGGTAGGCCGGCATCTGGTAGCGGTGCCAGACCACGCTGGCCACCAGGGCCTGCGCTTCACCGTGGTCCATGCCCTTTTCGATCTCGACGTTGCCCGGCAGCACCATGCGCACGAAGCGCGGGTCTTCACGCAGCGTCTCGAGGCCGTGGCTGATGAACTGGTCGACATAGCGGTGGTAGTTGGTCAGCAGGATCCACGGCTGCATGTGCCGCCAGTCGCTGCCGGTGTAGTGCACCAGGCGGCGCAGGGAGAAGTCCACCCTGGCGGCGTCGAACAATGCCAGTGGCAGGGTTTCGGCACTGCCCCAGTCGCACAGGCCATCGGCGATGTTGTCGGTGGCAGCCGACAGGTCGGTGCTGGGGAACACCCGTGCCAGTTCGGCGGCGGTGATGCCGCTGCCGGCCAGTTCATCGCCTTGGTCGACCACGTAGGGGTAAGGGATGTTCTGTTCGCTGACGCCGACTTCCACAGTCACCGTGTAGTCGTGCATCAACGGTCGCAGCTGTTCGAGCAGGTAGCCACGGAACGCCGAAGGTTGGGTGACGGTGACGCTGTAGGTGCCCGCCACCTGGACCTTGGCATAGGCACGGGTGGTGGCGGCGACCTCACCGTGGCTGTAGTAAGTCAGGCGCAGCGCCGGGTAGCGGTACAAGGCACGCTCATCGGCGTCCGGCTCGGTACGGCCTTTCAGGTAACGCTTGAGGGCCTGGCTGAGGGCCCCGGTGGCCTGTTCATGCAGGGCCGCCAGACGATCGACGGCCTGTTCGGGAGTATCAACGACTACAAAAGCGTGGCTCACACTAAGCTTCCTGTCTGGACATGCATATCAGCCATCTTGCCTGCGTTTCATGGCAAATACATCCCCGGTGGTCGCCAGTGCCTATCGCCGGCAAGCCGGCTCCCACAGGTACAGCACAGGCCTTGTGGGAGCCGGCTTGCCGGCGATGGGGCACTCATGCCGGCGTGGCCCGCGCCACCAGTGCCTCGACATCCACCCCGCGAGGCAATGCCCCATACACGCGCCCGCCACCTGCCAGACGGCTGCCGATGAAGGCATCGCTCACTACCGTGTTCCCCGCCTCCAGCAGCAACTTGGCCTGCAACGCCACGGCAATGTCCTCGGTCAGCTGCCGCGCCCGGTACTGGATATCACCAGTGTCGGCAAACGCCCCCTTGAGATTGCCGATGTGCGCCGCCAGCCGCGGATCACCGTGCCCGTCGCCCAGTTCGGCGAACAGCGCCTCCAGCACCCCCGGCTCCTTGGACAACGCCCGCAGCACATCGAGGCACTGCACGTTGCCGGAGCCTTCCCAGGTGGAGTTGACCGGCGCCTCGCGGTACAGCCGCGGCAGGATGCTGTCTTCGACATAGCCGGCGCCACCGAGGCATTCGGCCGCCTCGTTGATCATCGCGGGGGCGCGCTTGCAGATCCAGTACTTGCCCACCGCCGTGACCAGCCTTGCGAAATGCGCTTGCTGCGGGTCGTCCAACTGCTCCAGGGCCTGCCCCATGCGCAGGCTCAAGGCGAGTGCGGCTTCGCTTTCCAGGGCCAGGTCGGCCAGCACGTTCTGCATCAGCGGCTGCTCGCTCAACAGGCGGCCGCCGACCTTGCGGTGGGCGCAGTGGTGGGTGGCCTGGGTCAAGGCCTGGCGCATCAGGGCGCTGGAGCCGACCATGCAATCGAAGCGGGTCATGGCGACCATTTCGATGATGGTCGGCACCCCACGCCCCTCCTCGCCCACCATCCACGCCAGGGCTCCGCGGAACTCCACCTCGCTGGAGGCGTTGGAGCTGTTGCCGAGCTTGTTCTTCAGGCGCTGGATGTAGAACTGGTTGCGCTGGTCATCGGGGCGATGGCGCGGCAGCAGGAAACAGGTCAGGCCCTTGTCGGTCTGGGCCAGGGTGAGGAAGGCATCGCACATCGGTGCCGAACAGAACCATTTGTGCCCGACCAGTTCGTAGGGTTGTCCGGGGCCGGGCGAGCCGACCGGGTAAGCGCGGGTGGTGTTGGCACGCACATCGGTGCCGCCCTGTTTCTCGGTCATGGCCATGCCGATGGTCACCCCGACCTTGTGGCGGTCGCCGACATTGCGCGGGTCGTACTCGCGGGCAAGGATCTTCGGCAGCCAGTATTCGGCCAGCTCCGGCTGCAGGCGCAGCGCCGGCACGGCGGCGAAGGTCATGGTCAACGGGCAGCCGGTGCCGGCTTCGGCCTGACTGTGCAGGTAGGTCATCGACGCCCGGGCCACATGGGCGCCAGCGCGAGGTTCGGCCCACGGCAGCGACGGCAGGCCGTGCTCGACGGCGGTGCGCATCAGCTCATGGTAGGCAGGGTGGAACTCCACCAGGTCGATACGATGACCATAGCGGTCATGGCTGCTGAACTCGGGCTTGTGCGCGTTGGCCAGGAAACCTGCCGCCATCAGCGGGCCGCCAGCCAGGGCACCGTAGGCATCGATCCGCGACTCGGCCCAGCCAGCGCCGAAGCGCCGTGACCATTCCTGCAGCGGCAGATCCGCACGGTACAGGTTGATGCCGTCGAGTGACGGCGGCTGGTTGGTGACTTCGTGGGTCTCAGCGTACTGGTGCAGGTTCATCGGGAGCTCCTGGGGCCTGGTATGCCTGAAAGTCCCAGTGAAGCATTCCCTGTCAGTGAGTCAAAGTGACAAATATGACTAAAGGTGTGGTCGCGCCGGATTGGCCTGCGGGCTGTGCAATGGCGCAGCGGCCCGTCAAAAACGCACAGCCCCGGACGCCGCCCGGCCTGGCGGCATCTGTGTCTGGGCAATTGCCACATTCAGGCTCAGCTCGAAACGGCTGCCCAACCCACGCGTCGATTCATGGGACAGCTTGCCATCGAGCAACTCGCCCATCTGCCGGCAGATCGACAGCCCGATACCCAGGCCGCCATAGCGCCGGGTCATCGAGCCATCGACCTGGAAGAAGCGCTGATACAGGATCGCCTGGTCCAGGTCATCGAAACCGATGCCGCTGTCGCTCACGGTGAAGGTAAGGGCCAGGCTGTCCGGCCCCAGGCGTCGACCACGAACCTGCACCATCACCCCGCCCTGGTGGGTGAACTTCAAGCCGTTGTCCACCAGGCAGCACAGGCAGCGGGCCAGCTTGTGCGCATCGCCGAGCAGCTCGTCAGGCAGCTCGGCGGGAATGTCCAGGCTCAGGTAGAGGCCTTTACCCAGGGCCGTGCCGGCGTGGCCGGCCCGCAGTTCCTGGAGCATGCGGCGCAAGCTGAACGGCACAGGGCTGACGCGCAAGCGGCCGGCCTGCAGCTCGGTCAGCGTGAGGATATCGTCGACCATGCCCATCATGTCCTGGGCCGAGCCGACCGCAGTGCGCTGGTACTGAGCCATTTCGGCGCTCATGGGCAACGTCTGCATCAACTCCAGCGAACCGATCACACCATTCATCGGTGTGCGCAACTCGTGGGTGACGGTGGCCAGGAACTCGTCCTTGAGGTGGTTGCTCCTGGCCAGTTGCTGGTTCAGTTGCTCCAGGGTGCGGCCGGTATCACGCAGGGTCTGCGCCTGCTGTTCGCGCATGCTGTTGATACGGTCGGCAAGGGCCAGCGACAGGAGCGCCACTTCCAGCGCCGAACCCAGTTGGCTGGCGTACATGGTGATGAACACGTTCGGCAGGTAGCCCAGCACCATCAGGGTATTGACCAGCCCGCCGAGCAGAAACGCCGTCCAGGCGATGATGAACCAGCGCGCAACGCGCACGCCACGCGCCCAGGCATACAGCCCTGCGGCGAAGATACTTACAGTGAACAGTAACGCCAGCACCGTGGCCATGCGCAGGGCAATGCCGTAGGCCATGCTCACCGACATCACCATGACCAGCACGCCGCCCAGCATCAACAACTGCAGCCAGCGGTCCAGGACCCGGCTGAGCTTGCCCAGGCGCAGGAAGTGGCGGGCGAACTGGCAGCCGAACAAACCTGCCGCACCGATGAACAGCGGTGTCGCGGCATTGGCCCACCAGGGGCTGTCCGGCCAGAAGTAGGCCACGCCAGCGCCATTGACCGACACCTGATAGAGGCCGAACGAGGCGATATAGAGGATGTAGTAGAGGTAACTGATATCGCGAACGCTGATGAAGATGAACAGGTTGTACACCAGCATCACCAGCAACACGCCATAGATCATGCCCAGCACGTACTGCCGGGTGGGCTGATCTTCCAGGTAGGCCTCGACAAACCAGAGCGCCAGCGGCGCCTGCACCGAGCCCTGGCTGTGCAGGCGCAGATAGGCCGTGGTCGCCTGGCCAGGGCGCAAGGGCAGTTCGAACAGGTAGTTGCTCTGGCGGATCTGGCGGCTGGCATAGGGCAGCGCATCGCCGGTACGCTGGGCCAGGCGATAGGCGCCAGCGCTGCCGGGCAGGTAAAGTTCGAGGTGATCCAGCGGCGGGTAGGCCAGTTCCAGCAACCACTGGCGGGGCGGGGCGCTGGCAGCCGCCTGGTAATGCAGGTCGAGCTTCAGCCAGAACACCGAAGTCGAATAGCCGGCATTGAGAACGTCTTCGTGGTGGGTGCGAAAACGATTGGCGAAGATCGGGGCGCTGACCTGCGCGATGGTGGCACTGCCATCGCGGTCTTCATAGACCTGCATGACCTTGCCCAGCGGCAGGTACCGGGTGGCATCGTCGATTTCGACCGCAGCGGCCAGCACGGGCAGCCAACCTAGAAGCACAATCAGCAAATAGCGCATACAGCCCCAGCATGGCCTGTCCGGTCGCATCGCGATGGCCTCCGCTCCATATGAGACGACGAAATCCAGCAGCGCCCGTTTGTCGAGTTATCCGCGCACTCTAGCATAGCTTTCAAGACGCGCAACGGCTCACCGCATTTTTTAAAGAAAAGGCTCTAAAACAGTACTTTCAGGCTTTTAAAAGAAAAAAAACTGACCATATGATCAACAAATCTCGCTTGTAGGACGATCCGCACAAATGGGATTGGTGGTAAGCTCGCCGACCATGAATACCTACAGCTCCCGCCCCGTTGTCCTCTGTCTCTCCGGCCACGACCCAAGTGGCGGCGCCGGCCTGCAGGCAGATATCGAAGCCCTGATCGCTCAAGGCTGTCACGCCGCACCGACCGTGACCGCCCTGACCGTGCAGGATACCGTCAACGTTTCCGACTTCCGCGTGCTCGACCGCGAGTGGGTTCTGGCCCAGGCCAACGCCGTGCTGGCAGACTCCAGGGTCGCTGCCGTCAAGCTGGGCATGCTCGGCTCGATCGACATGGTCGACACCGTCGCCGAACTGCTCGCTGCCCATCCGCACCTGCCTCTGGTCTGCGACCCGGTGCTGCGTGCCGGTGGCGGCGGTCGCCTGGGCAAGGACGAAGTCGGCTATGCCCTGCGCGAACGCCTGCTGCCGTTGGCGACCATCGCCACGCCAAACCTGCCCGAAGCGCGCATTCTCGCCGAACTGCCGGAAGGTACCGCAGACGAGTGTGCGGAAAAACTGTTGCCGTTCTGCAGACACCTGCTGATTACCGGTGGTCACGGCGACGAGGACGAAATCCACAACCGCCTGTACAGCCGCGACGGCCAAAGCCACACCTGGACCTGCCAGCGCTTGCCGGGCAGCTACCACGGCTCGGGCTGCACCCTGGCCAGCGCCCTGGCCGGCCGCCTGGCCCTGGGCGAGCAGCTGCAAAGCGCGGTACGCAGCGCCCTGGACTACACCTGGCGGACCCTGCGTGATGCAGAACAACTGGGCAAGGGCCAGTTCGTCCCACGCCGGCTGCCCCTGGATTTCTGTTCCTGATACGAGGCCTTCAGATGAAGCTACGCGGTCTGTACGCGATCACCGACAGCCAGCTGCTCGCCGGCCGTTTCCTGTCCCATGTCGAGGCCGCGCTCGAAGGCGGCGTGTGCCTGTTGCAGTACCGCGACAAGACTGACGACGCCGCCCGTCGCCTGCGCGAGGCCGAAGCACTGATGAAACTGTGCGAGCGCTACGGCACGCGACTGATCATCAACGACGACGCCGAACTCGCCGCGCGCCTGGGCGTCGGAGTGCACCTGGGCCAGACCGACGGTCCGTTGACCCCGGCCCGCGCCCTGCTCGGCCGCCACGCCATCATCGGCTCGACCTGTCATGCCGAGCTCGACCTGGCCCGGCAGGCCGCCAGCGAAGGTGCCAGCTACGTGGCCTTTGGCCGTTTCTTCAATTCCGTGACCAAGCCGGGGGCGCCCGCCGCCAACGTCGAACTGCTGGAGCAGGCCCGCGCCCAGGTCAGTCTGCCGATCGCCGTGATCGGCGGCATCACCCTCGACAACGCCGCCCCGCTGGTCGACCATGGCGCCGACCTGCTGGCGGTGATCCATGGCCTGTTCGGTGCCGACAGCGCGCAGGAAGTCACCCGCCGCGCCCGCGCCTTCAACGCCCTGTTCGCTTCCTGATTTCGAGAGAAGATCCCATGTCCCGTTCCGAATCCCTGTTCGCCCAAGCCCAGAAGCACATCCCGGGCGGCGTCAACTCGCCGGTCCGCGCCTTCAAGAGCGTGGGCGGCACCCCGCTGTTCTTCAAGCACGCCGAAGGCGCCTATGTGGTCGATGAAGACGACAAGCGCTACGTCGACTACGTCGGCTCCTGGGGCCCGATGATCCTCGGCCACGGCCACCCGGACGTACTCGATGCCGTGCGCAACCAGCTGCAGCACGGCCTGTCCTACGGCGCACCGACCGCCATGGAAACCGAGATGGCCGACCTGGTCTGCTCGCTGGTGCCGTCGATGGAGATGGTGCGCATGGTCAGCTCGGGCACCGAAGCCACCATGAGCGCCATTCGCCTGGCCCGTGGCTACACCGGCCGCGATGCCATCATCAAGTTCGAAGGCTGCTACCACGGCCACTCCGACAGCCTGCTGGTCAAGGCCGGCTCCGGCCTGCTGACCCAGGGCGTGCCGAGCTCGGCGGGCGTGCCGGCGGACTTCGCCAAGCACACCCTGACCCTGCCATTCAACGACCTGGCAGCGGTCGAGGAAACCCTGGCCGACGTCGGCCAGAGCGTGGCCTGCATCATCGTCGAGCCGGTAGCCGGCAACATGAACTGCGTACCGCCGGCACCGGGCTTCCTCGAAGGCCTGCGCGAGCAGTGCGACAAGCACGGCGTGGTGCTGATCTTCGACGAAGTGATGACCGGTTTCCGCGTATCGCTTGGCGGTGCCCAGGGTTACTACGGCATCAAGCCGGACCTGTCGACCTTCGGCAAGATCGTCGGCGGCGGCATGCCGGTCGGCTGCTTCGGTGGCAAGCGCGAGATCATGGGTTGCATCGCCCCGCTCGGTCCGGTCTACCAGGCGGGCACCCTGTCGGGTAACCCACTGGCCATGGCTGCCGGCCTGACCACCCTTAAACTGATCAGCCGTCCGGGCTTCCATGACGAGCTGAGCGCCTTCACCAGCCGCATGCTCGACGGCCTGCAGCAACGCGCCGATGCCGCTGGCGTACCCTTCGTCACGACCCAGGCAGGCGCCATGTTCGGCCTGTACTTCAGCGGTGCCGACGACATTGTCACCTTTGATGACGTGATGGCCAGCGACGCCGAACGCTTCAAGCAGTTCTTCCACCTGATGCTCGAAGGTGGTGTTTATCTGGCACCGAGCGCGTTCGAGGCAGGGTTCACTTCCATCGCTCATGGCGACAAGGAACTGCAGATCACCCTGGATGCGGCTGAGCGGGCGTTTGCCAAGCTGAAGTAGTTTGGTGTTTGTACCGGCCTCATCGCCGGCAAGCCGGCTCCCATAGGTACACCACTGTTCTCAGTCCTGTGGGAGCCAATAAAAGCCCTTCATCAATCAGCAACTTTCCCCACCAACACAGAATTTCGAGTAAAACTTTGTAAGGTTGGCGCTGCTTATCCCATAATGTGCCACCAGAGACATTGGCCGCAGCTTTGCAGAGGTAAGTCGATCCCCATGAACCGCACCGGCCGCGCCCTGACCTTGGGCTGCCTGTTGCTTCTTTCGCCTCTGCTGGCCTTGGCGGAGGGCGGTAACTCGTTGCTGATTCCGGCAACGGGCCGCTGCTCGCTCAACGTTCAGCCAGAAGACCTGGAAAGCGCTCTCAAGGCGTGCGAGCAGACGGCGACGACCGGGGATGCCCAGGCACAGTACGAACTGGGTGAGTACTACTACACGCAAACCCCGAAGAACCTGAAGAAGGCGCTGGACTGGTACGAGAAGGCCTCGCTGCAAGGCCATGCCGAAGCCCAGTACCGCCTCGGCGCCATGTTCTTCCATGGCGAGGGGGTCAAGGCCAACAATGTGCAGGCCTACATCCTGTTGAAGATGGCGGCGGTCAACGGCGCCGAGGATGCGCTGGACATGGCCGACGAAGTGACCGAGCAGATGCCCCGCGACGAACTGGAGCACGCCACTCAGGTGCTCGGCCAGATCTTTCGCAAGTACCTGCTGGAACTGCAGAGCGCTGAAGGCCGCACGCCGTTCTCGCCCCTTCCCTGATCATTTCTCCGGCATTGGCATGGGGAACGGCATGACATTGCCGCCGCCCTTGGCCTCGCTGATCTTTGCCGTTCCCAGGCGTTCCACCTCATCGATACGCACGATCGAATGCATCGGCACGAAACTGCGGATCACGCCTTCGAACTGGTTCTTGAGTTTCTCCTCGCTCGGGTCGACGACCACCTGGGTGCGCTCGCCGAAGACGAATTCCTCGATTTCCAGAAAACCCCACAGGTCGCTCTGGTAGATCTGCTTGGCATACATCTCGAAGACCTGCCCCTGATTGAGGAAGATCACTTTATAGATGGCGGGTTCGCGTTTGCTCATGGTGGGCGGGATAACACATGCGTAAGAAAAGGCGCGCATGATAGCAGACAGCGGCGCCCTCATCGCCGGCAAGCCGGCTCCCACAGGCCCCGCACAGGCCCAAGGAACAGTGCCATACCTGTGGGAGCCGGCTTGCCGGCAATGAGGCCAGTACAGGCTGGACTTACCGTTGAACGTTTCAGTGCTTTCGCCACTGCCCTTCAAGGGTTATTCTTGAGTTCACATTCATCGCCGTCGAGCGGCTAAAAACGACCTTGAACGCACCCATACAACCCCATCGCTTCATCCTCGAACCTTTCGAGGCCCACCGTTTCGCCAACTTGTGCGGCCAGTTCGACGAGCACCTGCGCCTGATCGAACAACGCCTGGCTATCGAGATCCGCAACCGCGGCAATCAATTCGAGCTGATCGGCGAACCCAACACCACTTCCGCTGCCGAGCAACTGCTGCGCCGCCTCTACCGCGAGGCCAAGGCCACCGAGCTGTCGCCGGAAACCGTGCACCTGTACCTGCAGGAGTCGACCGTCGAGAACATCGACAACCCGGCCGTCAACGAGGTCAGCGTCTCGCTGCGCACGCGCAAGGGCAATATTCGCCCGCGCGGGGTCAACCAGCAGCGCTATGTCAAGGAAATCCTGGCCAACGACATCAACTTCGGCATCGGCCCGGCCGGTACCGGCAAGACCTACCTGGCCGTGGCCTGCGCCGTCGACGCCCTGGAGCGCGAGCAAGTCCGCCGCATCCTGCTGGTACGCCCGGCAGTCGAGGCAGGCGAGAAGCTCGGTTTCCTGCCCGGTGACCTGGCACAGAAGATCGACCCGTACCTGCGACCGCTGTACGACGCCCTCTACGAAATGCTCGGCTTCGAACACGTGGCCAAGCTCATCGAGCGCCAGGTCATCGAAATCGCCCCACTGGCCTACATGCGCGGCCGCACCCTGAACAACAGCTTCATCATCCTCGACGAGAGCCAGAACACCACGCTCGAACAGATGAAGATGTTCCTCACCCGCATTGGCTTCGGCTCCACCGCAGTGATCACCGGTGACATCACCCAGGTCGACCTGCCCCGTGGCACCAAGTCGGGTCTGGCCCACGTGATCGAGGTGCTCAAGGACGTGCCGGGTATCAGTTTTACCCACTTCCAACCCAAAGATGTGGTTCGTCACCCACTGGTGCAGCGGATCGTCGAAGCCTATGACCGCTTCGAAGCCCGTCAGGCCAAGCCCGAGGTCAGCAACAAAGATGCTTGAACTTGACCTGCAACGGGCCACGGATGCCGCCGCCCCGGATGACGCCGCCTTCCGCCGCTGGTGTGAGCTGGCCCTGCGCCAGCGCACGGCCGATTCGGAAGTAACCATCCGCCTGGTCGACGAAGCCGAAGGCCGTGAACTCAACCACACCTACCGGCACAAGGACTACGCGACCAACGTCCTGTCGTTCCCGGCCGATGTGCCCGATGAGCTGCTTGATATCCCCCTGCTGGGCGACCTGGTGATCTGCGTGCCAGTGGTCGAACGCGAAGCGGCCGAACAGGGAAAATCGCTCGAGGCGCACTGGGCGCACCTGGTCATCCATGGTTGCCTGCACCTGCTTGGCTACGACCACATCGAGGACGATGAGGCCGAAGAAATGGAAGCGCTGGAACGGGAATTGCTGGCAGAACTGGGTCACCCCGACCCGTATGCCGACGATGAAAACGAACCGATTACACACTGATACTGCAAGGATCACGAGAACCGCCATGAGCGAAGATCGATCGAGCAACGGGCAGAAGTCCTGGTTGGGTAAACTGACCCAGGCTTTTGCCCATGAGCCGAAAAACCGCCAGGAGCTGCTGGAGCTGCTGCGCGAAGCCCATCAGAACAAGCTGCTCGACAGCGAAGCGCTGACCATCGTCGAAGGCGCCATCCAGGTCGCCGACCTGCAGGTGCGCGACATCATGGTCCCGCGCTCGCAGATGATCAGCATCAAGGCTACCCAGTCGCCTCGCGAGTTTCTGCCAGCGGTGATCGAGGCCGCTCACTCGCGCTACCCGGTGATCGGCGAAAGCCATGACGATGTGCTCGGGATCCTCCTTGCCAAGGACCTGCTGCCGCTGATCCTCAAGGAAAACGGCGAGAGCTTCAACATCAAGGACCTGCTGCGCCCGGCCACCTTCGTGCCGGAGTCCAAGCGCCTGAACGTGCTGCTGCGCGAGTTCCGCGCCAACCACAACCACATGGCCATCGTCATCGACGAATACGGCGGCGTGGCGGGTCTGGTGACCATCGAGGACGTGCTCGAACAGATCGTCGGCGACATCGAGGACGAGCATGACGTCGAGGAAGACAGCTACATCAAGCCATTGCCCAGCGGCGACTTCCTGGTCAAGGCGCTGACGCCGATCGAGAACTTCAACGAGTTCTTCGACAGCGAGTTCTCCGATGACGAGTTCGACACCGTTGGCGGGCTGGTGATGAGTGCCTTCGGCCACCTGCCCAAGCGCAACGAAACCACCGAGATCGGCGCCTACAAGTTCCGTATTCTCAACGCCGACAGCCGGCGGATACACTTGCTGCGCCTGACACCGATCACCCGCTAAGGACAAACATGCGTTGGATCACCCGCCCCGGCTGGCCCGGTAACCTGCTGGCCCTGGCGGCCGGCGCTTCCACTTTGCTGGCCCTGGCGCCATTCGACATCTGGCCGCTGGCCCTGCTGTCCATCGCCGTGCTCTACCTTGGCCTGCGCGAGCTCAGCCCGCGCCAGGCCATGTGGCGCGGTTGGTGGTTCGGCTTCGGTCTGTATGGGGCCGGCACCTGGTGGATCTACGTCAGCATGAACACCTATGGCGGCGCCTCGCCGCTGTTGGCGATCGTGCTGCTGGTGGCGTTCTTCGCCGCCCTTGCCTGGTTCTTCGCCCTGCCGACCTGGCTTTGGGCACGCTGGTTGCGTCGCAACGAGGCGCCCCTGGCCGACGCCCTGTGCTTCGCCGCCCTGTGGCTGTTGCAAGAGGCCTTCCGCGGCTGGTTCCTGACCGGCTTCCCCTGGCTTTACGCCGGCTACAGCCAGCTGGACGGCCCGCTGGCCGGCCTGGCGCCAGTGGGTGGCGTGTGGCTGATCTCGTTTGCCCTGGCACTGAGCGCCGCGCTGCTGTGCAACCTGCAGCGCCTGCGTGCCCGCCCGTCGTTCCTGGCGGTGGGCGTCGTCCTGCTGCTGGCGCCGTGGGTGCTCGGCATGGCGCTCAAGGGCCACGCCTGGACCAAGCCTGCTGGCGATCCGCTCAAGGTCGCCGCGTTGCAGGGCAACGTCGAACAGGAACTGAAATGGGACCCGGCACACATCGACGCGCAGCTGGCCCTGTACCGCGACATGAGTTTCAGCTCGAAACCGGTGGACTTGCTGGTGTGGCCGGAAACGGCGGTGCCGATCCTCAAGGACCAGGCCCAGGGCTACATCGACGTCATGGGGCGTTTCGCCGCCGACCGCCACTCGGCGCTGATCACCGGCGTACCTGTGCGTGAAGTGGTACACCACCAGCGCCGTTACTACAACGGCATCACCGTCACGGGTGAAGGCGATGGCACCTACCTCAAGCAGAAGCTCGTGCCGTTCGGCGAGTATGTGCCGCTGCAGGACATGCTTCGCGGCCTGATCGAGTTCTTCAACCTGCCGATGTCGGACTTCGCCCGTGGCCCTGAGGACCAGCCGCTGCTGCAAGCCAAGGGTTACCAGATCGCGCCGTACATCTGCTACGAGGTGGTCTACCCGGAGTTCGCCGCAGGCCTCGCCGCGCGCAGCGACCTGCTGCTGACCATCAGCAACGACACCTGGTTCGGCACTTCGATCGGCCCACTGCAGCATTTGCAGATGGCGCAGATGCGCGCGCTTGAAGCCGGACGCTGGATGATCCGGGCCACCAACAACGGCGTGACTGCATTGATCGATCCGTTCGGCAAGATCACCGCCCAGGTGCCGCAGTTCCAGCAGGCGGTGCTGTATGGCGAGGTGGTTCCGATGCAGCAGCTGACGCCGTACCTGCAATGGCGCTCGTGGCCGCTGGCGATTGTCTGCGTGCTGTTGCTGGGGTGGGCGCTGTTGGCCGGGCGTATCGCCAAGACCGTTTGAGGTAGCCTCGCCGGCAAGCCGGCTCCCACAGGTACAACACAGGATTCGAACGCTGTGTTCTACCTGT
>NZ_BBIV01000070.1 GCF_000730665.1 Pseudomonas plecoglossicida NBRC 103162 = DSM 15088 | reverse complement strand
CAGCTCTTCAGCCAGCATTTCGGGTCAAGCGGCAAGCGCTGCTGCGGCAATGGTGCTGTCATCCCATCCACTTTTATTCATAATCGATGCTGATTGAGGGTGGGTAGTTGAATCGCCCCCGGTTTCCTAGACACTCTCCAAGCTCAGGAAATAGCGTTTCTCATACTCTACTGGCGACAGCTGCATAGCACTGCTGTGTCGGCGTTTAGGGTTATAGAACATCTCGATGTAATCGAAAATATCACTTCGGGCTTCTTCACGGGTTGTGTAGATTTTCCGTCGGATTCGCTCCCGCTTCAAAAGCTGGAAAAAGCTTTCGGCTACGGCATTGTCGTGGCAGTTTCCCCGCCGGCTCATGCTGCTGATTACATTGTTAGCCTTCAAGAAGCTTTGCCAGTCTGAGCTACTGAACTGACTGCCTTGGTCTGAGTGAATCATCACTTGCTGCTGTGGCTTGCGTCGCCACACAGCCATCAACATTGCGTCGATAGCCAGGTCGCTGCACATCCTTGGTTTCATTGACCAACCAATTACTTGGCGTGAGAACAGATCCAGCACTACCGCCAGGTAGAGCCATCCTTCATAGGTGCGGATGTAAGTGATATCTGTCACCCAGACCTTGTTCGGCTCACTAACCTTGAACTGTCGCGCGAGGTGGTTGGGCGAGGCCACTGTTGGTTTTCCACCGTAAAACCCTGGACGCCGCCGATAGCCCGTTTGCGAACGCAGCCCCTCCGCCTGCATCAAGCGCCCGACTCGATTTCGTCCGCATTCCTCTCCCAGTTCACGTAGGTCATCGTGAATTTTGCGGTAGCCGTATACACCTCCGCTTTCTAGCGAGGCGTGTTTGATCAAGCCAAGCAGACGTTGATCTTCTTTGGCTCGGGCAGATTGAGGCTCGGCCAGCCAGGCGTAGTAGCCGCTGGGGTGCACCTTGAGGGTTTGGCAAAGGCGCCGTACGGGGTAATCAGTCGAGTGCTTCTTGATGAAGGCGTACTTCAGCCGCACTCCTTGGCAAAGTACGCGGCGGCCTTTTTTAAGATGTCTCGCTCTTCAGTCACGCGCTTGAGTTCAGCGCGTAGCTTGCGAAGTTCGGCCTGCTGATCATCGTCTTGCTGACGCTGCTCTTGGGGTTTGCTGTAGAGCTTGATCCAGGCGTAGAGGCTGTGAACGGACATGCCCAGGCGCTGGGCAACATCGGCGACAGGATTGCCTTTCTCGGTCACTTGCTTGACCGCTTCGATCTTGAATTCTTCGGGGTAACGCTGACGACTCATGGCTCCTCCTATTTGGGCCTCATTATGAGGCTTGGAGATGTCTACGAAACCAGGGGCGATTCAAGCTTCTTGTCGTATGTCTTGCTCAAGTGCCCATTCTCGACAGCCCATGCGAGCACAGCTGACAGCTTCACAATCAACTTGTTTACCGTTGAGGGCATCCGTCCTTGGGCTAATCGCCCCCTGAACGCTACAAGGTCTTCTCTTGAGTGGTTCCTGAAGTCCAATCCCTCCAGATGCTCACTGATCACCTTGTGACACAACGTCGTTTCCTTCAGGGTTGAAGGTTTCTGCTCTCCAGCACGATCAGCCATGTACAACTGAGCGAGTGCATCAAAGGTCATCGGTGACTCTGCTGGCGTAGTGCTCATCACCTCTCTGTTCGATGTTTCCACTGGGCTTGGGGCAATGGTGACGTTCCGGTACATCTCCCCCCAATGGCGTAATGGGTGGCCGTCATCAGTAGACATCAGCGTACTGCTCACCAACGTCAGCAGATGCTCCCGCAGATCGTTCCATGAGGCATCAGGATGATCCAAGTGGAATGCCTGAAGTGATGACGTGAGATGACCAGATGTCTGCATCGCCCATCTGCGATCAGTGGTCTTCAGAGAGACAGAAACCGTCCTGTTCACGCTGCCAGTCACACGAAGGCGTAGGTAGTAGATACCTTGTCGTCGGTAATGGTACGGACTCGCCAGCCGGCACGTTGGCCTCAAGGGAAGCGTGCGGTTTGTGACAGCACTTGTGACAGGGTGCTTCTGTGGAAGGGTGTTCATGGTGGTTAAGCCCCTGTAATCACTGGGTTAACCCTTTCCCTCTTTGTCGTTCTGGATGTACTGCCGGGAGGATTTGCGCAAGTTGAAGCGGATTACCTTGCTGTGGGATTACATCCGCGGGGTGACCGAAGCGAATGCGCCGTTGTTGATGGGCGAAACCCGCGAGATGCGTTTTGCTCAGGATTGAGGGGCTGCTTTGCAGCCCATCGCGGATCTCAGTAGGACGCCACCACGATCGACACCCGGCGATTCTCCGTGCGCCCGGCCCGGGTCTTGTTACCCGCCACCGGCTGGCTGCTGCCCAACCCCCGAGCGTGAATGTTCTGCGCCGCCATGCCGACGCCGATCAGCGCATTGGCCACACTCTGCGCACGCCGCTCGGACAGTTGCTGGTTGTACGCTGCCTGGCCCGAGGCATCGGCATGGCCATCCACTCGCACGCCCTGGATACCGACCCCCAGCAGCACCTTGCCGATCCGCTCGACAATCGCCTGGCTCGGGCCATTGAGGCTGTCCACGTCGCTGCCGAACAACACCTTGCCCGACAGATCGAACGCCCAGCCCTCATCGGTCGGGGCGAAGCCTTCGCGCTTGAGGACGGCGACCTGTTCGGCCGTGAGCCCCTTGGGTGGGGTGCTCTGGCAGCCGGTCAATGCCAGCAGCGCCAGCAGCAACGCGAGAAAGGGAAAACGCACACGATGGATCACGGTTCAGCTCCTGTTCTTGAATTCAGCGGCGGACCGTTCCGTCTGCACCGCTTGCCACTGGCCACGGCGCTTGCGCTTGGCCTGGTACATCGCCGCATCGGCGGCATTGAGAAGGCTGGCAGGGTCGCTGCCATCATCCGGGTAATAGGCGATGCCGACACTCAGTGAGGTGATCAGGCTGCCCCCTTCGTCGAGTTGCATCGGCAGTTGCATACTGGCGATGATCTTTTCGGCAATGCGCTCGGCATCCTCACGGGCCTGCAAGGGTGTCAGCAGCACCGCAAACTCATCCCCACCCAGGCGCGCCACCAGGTCGTGCTCGCGCAACTGCGCGCGGACACGGTCGGCGACGTTGATCAGGACCTCGTCGCCCACGGCGTGGCCAAGGCTGTCATTGATCTGCTTGAAGTGATCGCTGTCGAGGAACAGCAGCGCCAGGTTGTCCTGCTGACGGGCCGCGTTGCGCAGGCTGCGGCTCAGGCGGCCCTCGAAGAAGGCCCGGTTGGGCAGGCCGGTAAGACTGTCGTGGCTGGCCTGGTGTGCCAGCGCTGCGTTTTCGTTCTGCAGGTGGCTGTGCCAGACCTCCAGTTCGTCGAGCAAGGCGTTGAAGTCGTTGCCCAGTTCATTGAGTTCGGCAATCGGCGCTTCCGCTACCCGCCGGTCGAAACTGCGCTCGCGGCGTGCGGCATGGGCAACGCTGGCCAGCCCTCGCAACGGGCGGACGATATCGCCCAGCATGCGCCGCGACAGGTTGAGCGCGATGAAGGCGCTGAGCAGCGTGCAGAACAGAATGCCGCCGAGGCCGCCGAGCAGGAACAGCAACAGGCTGCGCCCCTGGCCGATCAATTCGATGTGCCCGACGTGTTGTTGCTTGTGGAAGATCGGCAGGTTGACCGGTTGGTCCAGCAGTGCAGTGGCTACCTGGGCTTCCAGGCGAGCCAGCACACCATCGTCGCTGCGCTGCCATTGCGCCAGGAGCTCGCCTTGGTGATCGAACACCTTGGCGTCGGCCACCTCCTCGGTGCTGGCAATCATCGCCAGCGCTTCATTGGCGGCAGCGCTGTCGCCGAATACCACGGCGGCCTCGACGGTGTAACTGATGGAGCGGGCAACCAGGTGCACGTTATGGTTGGCATAGACACGCAAGGCGAGCACGCCCAGCAGGGTCAGCGAGATGCCCGCCAGGCCTACGGCCAGCAAGGCTACGCTGAGGTGCCCTCGGCCCAACACCGACCGCAGTGTCGGGCGTACGCCGGGTTTCTTTCCGGGCTTCATGGCTGGGCCCCTCGGCGCTGCGACAATTGCAGCACGCTGGGGTGGATGCGCACGCCGGAGCGCGCCACGGAGTCGAGGTTGACCTCGAATGCCACTTGCCGGTCACCGACGCGCAGGCAGAACAGGCTACCGACCGTGCACGGGTCATCGGCTTCGCTGATGCTCACCACCGGGTGGTCAGTGACGCCCTGGAACAGCCGATCGCGCTGACCGGGGTCGAGTTTGCCGATATAGACGGCATCGCAAGCCTGGGCAACGTTCTGGTCATCGGCCAGCAGGCGGCGAACCTGCAAGGGTTGGCCGGCGCTCTGCACGTTGCTCTTGATCAAGTCGTCGCCGTATTCGGTGGGGCCGACCAGGCACAAGCGCAAGGGCACGGGTTCGACGGGCCAGCGGGCGTAACTGAGGATGCCCAGCACCACCTGGGTGACCGCCTTGGCGCGTTGCTGAGCCTGGGTGGAAGTGGCGGAGCCGTCCGCGAGGACAGGGCTTGCCAACAGCACCAGGGCGGCCGGCAACAGAGAAAGCGCACCGCCTGTCAACCAGTCCCTGGCCCCTGTCATGTGAGAATGCTCTCAAAACGCCATATGAATTCGGCGCAACGATAGCACAACGGTGGCTTTCTGTAGGAGCGGAGGTTTGTGTCGTCTTTGATGGCCCTATCGCCGGCTAGCCGGCTCCCACAGGCGCCGTGGAGGACCTATGAGAAGTGGCTTGCCGGCGATGGGGTCAGACCTGCTCGAGCATGAGGCCGGAAATGCGCCGGACCTTGCGTAGCACGGCTTCTTCGAAAATGCCCTGGCGCGGCTCGATCAGGCTGAAGCAGTGCTTGGCCCGGGTGATGCCGGTGTACACCAGCTCCTTGGTCAACACCGGGTTGAGCGCGTCCGGTAGCACCAGCGCGGTATGGCTGAACTCCGAGCCTTGCGACTTGTGCACGGTCATGGCAAATACCGTTTCCACCTCGTTGAGCCGGCTGGGCAGGACGAAGCGAACGCCGCCTTTGCCGTCATTGCGCGGGAAGGCCACGCGCAACAACGGCTCGTCATGCTCGTCGGGCAGGCGCAAGGCGATACCGATGTCGCCGTTCATCAACCCCAGGCCGTAGTCGTTGCGCGTGACCAGCACCGGACGCCCTTCGTACCAAGGCTGCTGGCTGTCGATCAGCCCGGCATTGTGCAGCACCCGCGCCACACGTTCGTTAAGCCCTTCCACGCCCCAGGCGCCCTTGCGCACCGCGCAGAGTAACTGGAAGTCCTCGAAGCTCTGCAGCACCTGCACCGCCCATTGTTCCCAGCGCGGGTCGTCGAACGGCGTACCGGGCGCCGGGCGCAGGCGGCCGATCGTGCGCAGGTAGCTGCGATAGCCCTGTGGCCCCTCGGTACCGCGGTTCAGGCCATCGAGCAGCAGGCGGTCAAAGGCTCGGTCCTGCTCGCCGCGCAGGGCCAGCCCGAACACATCGCTCGGCGGCAGGCTCAGCAGGTCGCGCGCGGCCTGCGCCTGCTGACGGTTGACCAGGCGGGCCAGCTGGCCGATGCCGCTGCCCTCGCCGAAGCGCCGGGAGAAACGCAACATCACCACCTGCTGGGCCAAGGGGTGGCGCTGGTCGTCGCCCGCCGTGAGGCCGCTGCCGGCCAACGACTGGCCGCCAATCTGCTCCAGCCAGGCCTGGGTCGCCGGCGAATAGCAGCCCTCCTCGGCATCGCGGCAGAGGTCGCCCAGCACCGCACCGGCCTCGACCGAGGCCAACTGGTCCTTGTCGCCCAGCAACACCAGGCGGGCCTTCGGCGGCAAGGCATCGAGCAGGTTGGCCATCATCTCGAGGTCGATCATCGAGGCTTCGTCGACCACCAGCACATCCAGCGGCAGCGGGTTGCCTGCATGGTGGCGGAAGTGGCGCGACCCTGGGCGGCTGCCGAGCAGCCGATGCACGGTGCTGACCTCGGTGGGGATCTGCGCGCGCACATCACCATTCACCTGCAAGCGCTCGACCTGCTGGCCGATGGATTCGGTAAGGCGCGCCGCCGCCTTGCCGGTAGGCGCGGCGAGGCGAATGCGCAGCGGCCTGCCCTGCTCCACCGCCGGCGCCTGCAACAGCGCCAGCAAGCGGACCACGGTGGTGGTCTTACCGGTGCCAGGGCCGCCGGTGAT
Source organism: Pseudomonas plecoglossicida NBRC 103162 = DSM 15088 (assembly GCF_000730665.1). GTDB lineage: Bacteria > Pseudomonadota > Gammaproteobacteria > Pseudomonadales > Pseudomonadaceae > Aquipseudomonas > Aquipseudomonas plecoglossicida. Next base: position 7,853 of record NZ_BBIV01000070.1, on the reverse strand, counting down.
GATGCTGAAGCCCGCGCGGGTGGCCAGGGCACACGCCAGCTTCTGCCAGTCGACCTGGCCAGCCAGTGCACCGCCATCGAACAGCTGCGCCAGACGCGTCGGCAAGTCTGCCGGGGCCGCCTCATGCAGGCTCAGGCGCTGGCGCAGGATGGCATCGATGCGCCGTTCATAGCTCCAGTAGCGGCGCAGGTACAGGCGTTCGCCGCTGAGTACCAGCGGCCGCGCCTGCTGGCCTGGGGTATCGGCGGCGGCCACCAGCGGGCTGTCGCCAATACGTTGCAGCCAGGTGCGCAGGTCCAGCTCGGCCAGCAGTTGTGAGGGCAGCAGCAGCGGGCCCGTCAGGGCATCGCCCTCAGGCGGCAGGGACAGGGCGAAATCAGGCTCCGCCAGGGTTTGTTGCAGGTCAAGGCAGACATGTCCATGACCCAGTTGATGACTGGCCAAGGCTGCCGCCAGCAACAGCAATGGATCGCTACCGGGGGCGCGCTCTTCGAGAAATGACACGAAGGCGCGATCCAGCGCACGCAACCAGCCGCGCTCGACCCAGCGGTCGAGCAGCTGCAACAGGTCACCGCTGCGATGCTGCGGCTGCAGTGTCAGCAGCTGCTCGGCGTGCAGCGGCGTAGGCAAGAGGTCGTCGAGGGTTCGGCTCATGGCGCAACTCCGGCAAACAGGTCCTGTTGCTGCGGCTGATGAATGCCACGGAACAGTGCGTCGAGCGCTTCGATCAGCTCGCGCGGTGGCTTGGTGAAATACACGCCATGGCCGCTGCGGCTGGCACCGCGCAGGAAGATGAACAGGGCGCCGCCGACATGGCGGTCGTAATCGTAGTCGGGCAGCCGGGCACGCAGCTGGCGATGCAGCGCCAGCACATAGAGGACGTACTGCAGATCGTAGCGGTGTTCGAGGATGCTCTTTTCCATGGCCGCCGCGTCATAGGCCTGGACATCCGGCCCCAGCCAATTGGACTTGTAGTCGACCACGTAATAACGCCCGTCCAGCTCGAATGCGAGATCGATGAAGCCTTTGAACATGCCGTTGAGCAGGGTCGGCTCGGCGGCAGGACGTGCTGCGCCTGGGTGAGTGTGGCGAGCCACCAGGCGGTCGAGTTGCTCGGCGTCGACCTGGTGGCTGGCAAACCAGAACTCCATTTCGACCTGATACTGCTGCAATCGGGCAAGCGTGAGGCAAACATCGCCGGCCGGCAGCGGCTCGTTCAGCAACTGCCGCAACCATTGGCCGAGCGTTGGAATCCAGCCGGTCCAGTCACGGCGGTTGCAGCGCTGGCCTACCGTGCGTTCGATCCTTTCGGGGTGGCTGGCGACTTCGGCAAAGCCTTCACGCCCAGCCCACTCGAGCAAGCCATGAAGGAAGGTGCCGGGGTTCGGTCCGCGTGGGAAGCGGTGGATGTCGCCATCTTCTGCAGGCACTTCACGCAGCAGTTGGGTATCGACGATCTCATCGTCGAGCAACTGCTGGGCCAGGGAGCTGTCGGCGCCCAGTGTCTGTTCACCGACCCGCAAGGCGCTGTAGGAAGCGATCCACCAGTGTTCGGCCGCCGCGCGCCGCGGCTTGCGCGCAGGAAGCAGCTCGCGATCGGCATGGGGCGGCTGGTAGAGCGCCGGGCCAACCTCGGGCATGCCTGGGCAATCGATGTGCGGGCAACTGGACGCCAGGCCCTGCAGCCAACCCGACAGCTGCTGCGAGCCCTGCAGCGGCACACCGCCACCGAGCAGGTAGCCCAGGGCCGATCGGTGCAGCTGCGAGCCTTTCTGGCTGCCGCGCTTGAGGTCGGCGACACCCAGCCAGCAGGCGTGCTGGGCGCGTGTCAGGGCAACGTACAGAAGGCGCAAGTCTTCGGCCAGGCGCTCGTCATCGGCCAGAGCAATCTGATCCAGGTCGGGGGTCAGGGTGAGCTGCAGGTTGCCCTGGCTGTCATGCCAGGCCAGCGGCAGGCGGCTGCCGTCCACCGGTTTGCTGGTGCAGATGAACGGCAGGTAGACCAGGGGATATTCCAGTCCCTTGGACTTGTGGATGGTCACCACCTTGACCAGCTGCTCATCGCTTTCAAGGCGCAGGATCTGCTCTTCGCCGGCCTGCCCGGCGTTAGCCAGGTGGTCGGCCAGGTGGCGAATCAGCGCCTGCTCGCCATCCAGCTCGCCGGCTGCCTGTTGCAGCAACTCGGCCAGGTGCAGCAGGTTGGTCAGCACGCGTTCGCCATCGCTACGGGCGACCAGGGCGCGTGGCAACTGGAAGTCGTGCAGCAGGTGCCGCAGCATCGGCAGCACGCCCTGGCGCTGCCAGGTTTCTCGGTAACGGCGAAAACGCATGACCCAACCTTCCCAGACCCGCTCGTCCTGGTTCAGCTGATCCAGCTCGACCAGCGACAGGTTCAGCGTCAGGCTGGCCAGGGCCGCCTTGAGCAAACGCTCGGAGTCAGGTTCGGCGCAGGCCTTGAGCCAGGCCAGCAGGTCATGGGCCTCCTGGGCGGCGAATACCGAGTCCTTGTCGGACAGATAGACGCTGCGCACATCTCGGGCCGCCAGCTCGGCACGCACCAGCTGGGCCTCATGGCCATCGCGCACGAGAATGGCGATGTCCGACGGCAGGCAAGGCCGCAGCTCGCCTTGCCCATTGCGAAACCCGCTGCTGCCACGTTGGCCGCCGTTGAGCAGGCCGACGACATGGGTGGCGCAGCTGGCCGCCATTTGTTGTCGATACGCCGTGCTGGAAACCGGCTCGTCACTTTCCAGCTGCCAGCATTGCAAGGCTGCACAAGGCTGGCCCTCGATCAGCAGCTGTTCGCTGCGACCTTTGGCGTGGACTTCGACGAACGGCAACGGGTTGTCATCGGCTTCGCGGAACAGGAATGCGCCACGCCCTGTATGGCGCGCTTCGGCCTGCAAGAACACGTGGTTGACTGCGGCCACCATGGCCTGGCTGGAACGGTAGTTGGTATCCAAGCTGTGCAAGCGGCCGGCAGTGGCGCGACGGGCAAACAGGTAGGTGTGGATGTCGGCGCCACGGAAGGCGTAGATCGCCTGCTTGGGGTCACCGATCATGAACAGGCCGGTTTCCGGGCGGTTCTCGCCGATACGGTAGATGTGCTCGAAAATGCCGTACTGGACCGGGTCGGTGTCCTGGAACTCGTCGATCAGCGCGACCGGAAACTGCTCGCGAATCAGCCCGGCCAGACGTTCACCCGCCTCGCTGGCCAGGGCATGCTGCAGGCGCAGCAGCATGTCGTCGAAGCCCATCTCGGCACGGCGGCGCTTCTCCACTTCGAAGCGTGCGCACACCCAGGCGGCCGCGTGCTCGAGCAGCCGTGCATCCGGGCTGGCCAAGGCGCGCAGGCGTTGCGGCAGGTCTTGCATGGCCAGCAGGGCGGGATGCTCGGGCGGGTCGCCGACCTTCCAGGCTTCGGCCAGGCCGTCGGGAGTCAGGCGGGTGAAGCCGGTGCCAAGGTCGAGCTCGACCACCTGCTCGTCACCGGCCCAGGCGCGCAGTTTGTCGAACCACGGCTCGAAGAAGCGCGCCTGCAATTTGCGCCCGTCCGCTTGCTTGGCAGCGACGGCATCGCGGCAAATTTGCCGCAGCTCGTCGGCCCATTGCAGCCAGGGCGCCTTGAGCTGGTACAGCTGGTCGACCCGTTGTTGCAGCGCGGTATCGATCAAGGCTTGAGGCTCTTGCTCGTGCTGTGCACCTACACGGCCGAACAATGGGCGGATGCGCGGCAGCAACGCATCGGGGCTGCCCCAGTGGCTGCGCACCCAGTTCAATGCTTCGCCGTGCATGCCATAGCAGAAGCGCCGCCAGTAATCGCGCATGACCTGTCCGAGCAGGTCGCTGTGGTCGGTTTCCAGGCTCTGGGTAAACAGGCTGCCACTGTCGAACGCGTGCTCGCGCAGCATGCGCTGGCACCAGCCGTGGATGGTCGACACGGCCGCTTCGTCCATCCACTGCACGGCGATTTCCAGGCGGCTGGCACACCTTGGCCATTGTGCCTCGGGGTAATCGTCGCGCAACTGATGCAACAGCGGATCGGCCGCCTGCAGTTCGCCGCGGAAAAACCTCGCCGCTTCGGCCAGGCGGGCACGAATACGCTCGCGCAGCTCCTTGGTGGCGGCATCGGTGAAGGTCACCACGAGGATCTGCGGCGGCAGCAATTCGCGCCCGAAACCTTGCTCGCCACCATGGCCAAGGATCAGCCGCAGGTACAGGGCAGAGATGGTGAAGGTCTTGCCGGTGCCGGCACTGGCTTCGATCAGTTGGCTGCCGTGCAGGGGGAAACTCAATGCCAGGGGACGGGCCTGGGTCATGCGTCACTCTCCGGGTTGCCCAGCGTTTGCCAGGCCGCGCTGAATAACGGCCGGTACAGGGTTTCGCACCAGCCTTCGAAGGTTTCGTCGGCGCTCAGTGCGCTGAAATCCGGGAACTGCCGGGCGAGCGCCAGGCTTTCGCTGCGCTCGCCGAAACTGTTGCGACCATCGCCCTCGAAGGCACGAATGGCAGCGGCGCGAGCCTTGTCAGGGTCATCCTGGGCCAGCCAGGCGAATGCTGTCTTGGCCGCGACAGGCAGCGGTGCATTCATCGCCGCCTGACGCGATACCAGCACGTGGCCCAACTGCTCGGCGGCCTGGTCCTGCGGCAGTGGATCGAGCAACAGGGTGATGTCACTGGCGAGCAAGGCGCTGTGCAGCGGATACCCTGCGGCGCAGGCCGCCAGGTGCATGATCCAGCTGGGGACAAGACGGTGCCATTTCAGGGTGCGGCCAGCACTGATGGTATTGGGCACCGTCGTGATGCTCAGCAGGCTGTGGTTTTCGGCCTGGTAGACCCGGCCCAGCCAACCTTCCAGCCGGTGGTTGCCATGCTGGAAATGAATAGGCAGTGCGCCTTCGACGACGTCGGGCCAGCGTTGCAACAGCTGTCGGTGCCGCTGAAGCAGGTCGGGCAGTGGCTGGATCAGCTCGGCCTGGAGCATCTCGCCGAACCCGGCCATGGGCAGCAGGCCGCAAGCCTGCAGGCGGCGCGCCTGCACCTGCAGCGCATGTTCGGCCTGTTCAGGGTCGGCCAAGGCTGCGCCCAGCAGGATCTCGCTCGCACTGTAGCGCTGCAGGGCGTCGAGAGTGAACGGCTCTTCATCCGGAGTGGGTGCCTCCAGTGCCTCGAAGAACACCTTCAGCCGCTGGCTGAAGAAGTGCCTTACCGGATGGCGCAGAAAGTCCTGCAACTGGGTGAGTGTCAGCGCTTCATCGTTGGCATAAGGAGGCAACCCGGGCTGCGGCCGTGCGCCCTCATCGGCATGCTGGTGCAGCAACTGCCACTCATGGGCATAGCTGAACAGTGCGCTGCCTTTCTGGAAATAGCGCGGGCTGAAGGGCTGTAGCGGGTGCTCTTGAGTCAAGGCATGCAGCAACCGCTCATCCGTCTGCTGGCCCTCGTCGACACCCGCCAGATGCCAACCGGCGGCAAGGTGATCGCGCAGCTGGCCAATCAGCACGGAGGCCGGGCGCTCGCTGTTGTCGCGAATGCTGCGGCCGACCCAGCTGATGTAGAGCTGGTCGCGTGCCGAAAGCAACGCTTCGAGCAGCAGGTAACGGTCATCTTCACGCCGCGAACGATCGCCGGGGCGGTAGTCGCTGGCCATCAGGTCGAAGTCCAGCGGCTGTTGTGCGCGAGGATATTCACCATCGTTCATGCCCAGCAGGCAGACCACCCGGAAGGGGATGGCGCGCATGGGCATGAGAGTGCAGAAGTTCACGGAACCGGCGAGAAAACGCTGGGACAACTTGCCCTGGTCAAGGCCCGAAAGCCAGGCTTCGCGGACGACGGTGAGGGGCAGCAGGTCCTGCAGGCCGACGTCTTCGCAGACTTCCAGCCAGCGATCGCGCAGTTCCTGCAACTGCATCAGCAGAAACTCGTCGTGCTCGGTCTCGGCCAGGAAGAATACCTGCAGCAAGGCGTTCAGGCGCTCGCCCCATTGCGTCGCCGTCGCCGGCTGCGACAAGGCGTGGTTGGCGACATCGAGCGCATCGAGCAATGCCACCAGCGGCCCTATGAGGGCCGCATCCAGACCGCCGATTTCATCGTATGGCTCAATGCCGTCGCAGCCCTCGCCCACACCTACGGCATACCCCAGCAACATGCGACGCAAACCGAAACGCCAGCTGTTCTGCTCCAGGCCTTCAGGCAATCCGAACGAAGCACGCTGATCGGCATCCAGGCCCCAGCGGATACCTGCACCTTCGATCCAGCGGTGCAGCGTTGGCAGGTCGCTTTCGCGTATGGCGAACCGTGCGCGCACGGCGGGGACATCAAGCAGGTCGAGCACCTCGCTCACCGCGAAGCGGCTGTCTGGCAACTTGAGCAGATGCTCCAGGGCGATCAGCAGCGGATCTCGGCCGCGCTGGCCCTGGTCAGTCAGGGTAAAGGGAATGTAACGCGGATCATTGCGTTGCACCTGGCCGAACACGGCGCGGATATGAGGTGCGTAGGTGTCGATCGCCGGCACCATGACGATGACATCCCGCGGGCGCAGTGTCGGGTCGGCACTGAAGCGGGCCAGCAGCTGGTCGTGCAGGATCTCCACTTCCCGTTGAGGACTGTGCGCTACATGGAAGCGTACCGAACGGTCCTTGGCGAGATCGACCGAAGGCCACAGCTGCCGGGTTTCAGCGAGGGGGCGCAGCTCGAGGATATCGTCCTGCAACTGGTTGAGCAGCGAGGTGGGATTTCCCTCGCTGAACAAGTCGATCCGGCCTTCGCTGAATGCGCCCTGGTAGCTGCCTGGATCGTCGTAGCTGTCGAGCAGGTTGATGTAGTCGCGGCCCTGTTTGCCCCAGGCGGCCAGCAAGGGATGGGCATGCTGGTGCATCGACTCGTCATCCAGTTGCACAGGCATGCCTTGCTTGCGTTGCTGGCGCTTGTACTGGTGGCGCAGCAGGTCCTTGTCGGCAACGATATCGGCCCAGTGATGACGACACGGGTTGTGCACGCACAGCAGCACCTGGCTGAAGCGGGCGAGGCCGGCCAGTGCTTCCAGTGCCTGGGCTGGCAAGGAAGAGATGCCGAACACGATTACCCGCGAAGGCAAGCCGGCAGGTGGCTGCTCGAGGCTGTTGATATGCTCGATGAAGCGTTGATGCACGCCTGCGCGACTCTGGGCCATGCCCTGCTCGCCCACATCCTCCAGCAAAGCTCGCCACAACTCGGCCTGCCAGCGATTGCCGGGGGCCAGGGGCTTTCGTTCACCACGGGCAGTATTGAGCACGTGCTGGGCCGCTGCCCAGTCCTTCAGCCAATCGGCCCGGTAGACCTGGTACTGGTCGAACAGATCAGCCAGTCGCTCTGCCAACTGATAGCGTTTGCGTAGGTCCGCGTCGTCGGTGAGAAAGCGTCGCAGTGGCTCGAAATGGGGACGCTCGATCAGCTCCGGAAGCAATCGCATGAGACGCCAGGTCAGTGGCGCCTTGTCGAGCAGCGAGACTTCGGGAATTTCGTCACGGCCCAGCACCTTTCTGTACAGCTGCCACATGAAGCTGCCTGGCAATTGCACATCGATTGCAGCGGCAATACCGCAACCGCCCAGGTCATCCTCCTGTGGGTCCTCGGCCAAGGCCAGCTTGAGCCACTGGGCGATGCCGTTGCTCTGTACCAGCGCGACTTCGTTTTCCAGGGGCCGCAGCGGATAACGACGCATCCAGCTCACCACCAGGCTGCGCAGGTCGTCCAGACGGTTGCCGTGGACGATCATGAAACCGGGATGGAGTGAGGTGGTGTTGGCCATTCAAAGTCCTCTGCGGGATGCTTGCAAGTGATGGGAAACGATACCACGGCCGATAAACTGCCAG
>NZ_BBIV01000071.1 GCF_000730665.1 Pseudomonas plecoglossicida NBRC 103162 = DSM 15088 | reverse complement strand
GTACCTGCCATTGGTCAGCGGTGCCAGCGTGGTGCTGGTGGACCGTGACACGGCGCGCGACCCGGAGCGCCTGTGGGCGCAGATCGAACAGCAGCAGGTCACCGCGATCCAGGCCACGCCCTCGACCTGGCGCATGCTGGCCGACCATCCACGCCTGCCGGCGCTGGCCGGGCGCCAGCTGCTGTGTGGCGGTGAAGCGCTGCCGACGGACCTCGCCGAGCGCCTGATCGCCGTGGCCGGTGGCCTGTGGAACCTCTATGGCCCGACCGAAACCTCGGTGTGGTCGGCCCGCTGCCACCTGCAAGGCCAGCAGCCGGTGATGCTGGGCGAAGCCCTGGCCCACACGGCGTTGCATGTGCTGGATGACGGCCTCGAGCCGCTGCCGTTGGGCGTGGCGGGCGAGCTGTACATCGGCGGAGAAGGCCTGGCCCGTGGTTACCACGAGCGCCCAGGCCTGACCGCCGAGCGATTCGTGGCCGACCCGTTCGGCAGCGGTCAGCGCCTGTACCGTACCGGCGACCTGGTGCGCCGCCGCGCCGATGGTGCACTGGAATACCTGGGTCGCATCGACCAGCAGGTGAAGATCCGCGGTTTCCGTATCGAACTGGGGGAAATCGAAGCCTGCCTGCTGGCCGCGCCGGGTGTGCGCGAAGCCGCCGTGGTGGCGCGCCACGGGCAGCTGGTGGGCTATGTGGTGGCCGACGACGAGGCGCTGCTGGCGCCCCTGCGCGAGCGCCTGCAGGCGCAGCTGCCGGACTACATGGTGCCGGCGTGGTTGATGCGCCTGGAGCGCATGCCGCTGACGCCGAACCGCAAGCTCGACCGCAAGGCACTGCCTGAGCCGCAGCTGCAAGTACGCGTACGCGAGCACGTAGCGCCGCAGGGCGATGTGGAATGCACCCTGGCCGCGATCTGGCAACAGGTGCTGAACCTGCCGCAGGTAGGTGCCGAGGACAACTTCTTCGAGCTGGGCGGTGACTCCATCGTCTCGGTGCAAGTGGTTGCCCGCGCCCGTGAAGCGGGCCTGGCACTGACCCCGCGTGATCTCTTCGAGCAGCAGACCATCCGCCGCCTGGCCAAGGTGGCCGGGCAACTGACTGCCGCCGGTACGGCCGTGGCCAGCAAGGGTCTGGAGCAGCTGTGCGCCGCCGACCAGGCGCGGTTGCCGATGGCCCGCGAAGGCCTGGAAGACGCCTACCCCTTGTCGCCGATGCAGCAGGGCATGCTGTTCCATGGCCTGAGCGGCGCCGGTGAGGGTGTGTACATCAACCAGCTGGCCTTCGACCTGGACGATGTCGAGCCGCAGCAACTGCGCGCGGCCTGGCAGCAACTGATCGAGCGCCACCCCATCCTGCGCAGCGGTTTCGCCTGGGAAGGCCTGACGCAGCCGCTGCAACTGGTCTATCGCCAGGTGCCCCAGCTGTGGGTAGAGCATGACTGGATCGGGCACGATTGCAGCCCGGAGGCACTGGAAGCCTTCGCCAGCCAGCAGCGAGCCCTGCCATTCGACTTGGCCGAGCCGGCCCTGCAACGGGTGGCGCTGCTGCGCCTGGCCAACGGTCGCCATCGCCTGGTGTGGACCTACCACCACCTGTTGCTGGACGGCTGGAGCAGCGCGCGGATGATCGAGCAATGGCTGGGTCACTACGTGGGCGAAACCCCGCAAGCCCCGGCTGGCCGCTATGGCGACTACATCGCCTGGCTGCAGCGTCAGGACCCGCAACGCGGCGAAACCTTCTGGAAAGCCCGCACCGCGCAGCTCGACGCACCGACCCTGCTGGCCGGCAACGCATCGGTACCTGCGGGCAGCACCGGCTACCACAGCCTGGACGTGCAGCTGGACGCGGCGCTGACCGAGGCCCTGACAAGCTTTGCCCGCAACCAGCGCGTCACCCTCAACACCCTGGTCCAGGCCGCCTGGCTGCTGTTGCTGCAACGCCATAGCGGCCAACGCGTAGTCTGCTGCGGCGCCACCCTGTCGGGGCGCCCGGCGGAACTGGCCGGCAGCGGCGAGATGCTGGGGCTGTTCATCAATACCCTGCCGCTGATCGCAGAGCCGGTGGCGCACAACGCGCTGGGCAACTGGCTGCAGAGCTTGCAGAACGAAACCTTGGCATTGCAGGAGCTCGCCCATGTGCCGCTCTACGATGTGCAACGCTGGGCCGGCACTGCCGGACAGTCGCTGTTCGACACCTTGCTGGTGTTCGAGAACTACCCGGTGGATGCGGCCCTGCGCAGCCAGGCCATGCAGCGCCTGGGCATCACTGGCGTCAGCCAGCGCGAGTCCACTCACTACCCGCTGACCCTGACCGTCAACCCGGGTGAGCGCCTGCACCTGAACCTGGCGGCTCGCGCCGAAGCGTTCAGCGACGCCACGCTGACGCAATTGGCCGAGCACCTGGGCGAGCTGCTGCGCAGTATCCCGGGGGATCCGCAGCGGCGCCTGGGCGAATTGGCCATGTTGTCGGCTCAGGCCCGCAGCCATGCCCTGACCCGTGCCGCGCAACAGCCGGTGCTGGGCGCCGGGCTGAGTCTGCCAGCACTGTTCGCTGACCAGGTGCGCCGTACCGGCGCGCAGTGTGCGGTGAGCGATGGGCTGGCAAGCCTTGACTATGCCAGCCTGGATCAGGCCTCTACGCGCCTGGCCCGGCACCTGCTGGCCCACGGCGTGAGTGCCGACAGCCTGGTGGCGGTGTGCCTGGAGCGTGATGTGCAGCTGCTGGTGACCCTGCTTGCCGTGCTCAAGGCTGGCGCTGCCTACGTGCCACTGGACCCGGAGTTCCCGGCCCAGCGCCTGCGCCACATGCTTGACGACAGCGGCGCACAGCTGCTGCTCACCCACAGCGCATTGCTGCCCCAACTGCCAGAGGCGGCCGCCGGCCAGCAACGCTGGTGCCTCGATCAGCTGGCACTGGCTGCCGACGAATCGACGGCATTGCCGACGATTGACCCGCAGCAACTCGCCTACGTGATCTACACCTCCGGCTCCACCGGTCTGCCCAAGGGTGTGGCGGTGCGCCACGGCGCGCTGGCCAACTTCCTGCTGAGCATGGCCGAGGCGCCGGGGCTGGCCAGCGGCGAAAAGATGCTGGCGCTGACCTCACTGTCGTTCGACATCGCCGCGCTGGAGCTGTACTTGCCGCTGCTGCAAGGCGCCAGCGTGGTCATGGCTGACCGCACCCTGGCGCGCGACGCCGGCCGGCTGCTGGACTTCATCAAAGCCCAGGGCGTGGGCTGCGTGCAGGCGACGCCGTCGAACTGGCGCATGCTCGCCGAACACCCGCGCTTCGCCAGCCTGCAAGGGCTGCGCGCCCTGTGCGGCGGCGAGGCGCTGGCAGGTGACCTGGCTGCGCGGCTGCAAGGCGTGGTGGGGGAGTTGTGGAACCTCTACGGCCCCACCGAGACCACCATCTGGTCGGCGCGCATGCGTCTGGGGCAGCAGTCAGCGCAGGTGTTGCTCGGCGAAGCCATTGCCGGCACTTCGCTGCATGTGTTGGACGACAGCCTGGAACCGGCCGCCGACGGCGTGGCCGGTGAACTGTACATCGGCGGTGCGGGCCTGGCCCGTGGCTACCACCGCCGCCCGGGGTTGACCGCCGAACGCTTCGTCGCCGACCCGTTCGGTGCACCAGGCGAGCGTCTGTACCGCACCGGTGACCTGGTGCGCTGGCGCGGCACTGCGCTGGAGTACATCGGGCGCATCGACCAGCAGGTAAAGATCCGCGGCCACCGTATCGAGCTGGGCGAGATCGAGGCCTGCCTGCGCCGCTGCGCCGGTGTGCGCGAGGCGGCGGTGGTGGCGCGCCCGGGCCCGGCCGGCACGGTGCTGGTGGGCTACGCAGAGGCGGACGATGCGCCGCAGCTGGCGGCGCAGCTCAAGCAGGCGCTGCAGGCGGCGCTGCCGGACTACATGGTGCCGTCCCAGGTACTGGTGCTGGCGCAGATGCCGCTGACCCCCAACGGCAAGCTCGACCGCAAGGCCCTGCCGGCCCCCGACTGGCAAGCCCGCCAGCACGTGGAACCGGCCACCGCGCTGGAACACCAGTTGGCGGCGATCTGGTGCGAAGTACTGGGGCTGGAGCGGGTGGGCAGCACCGACGACTTCTTCGAACTGGGCGGCCACTCGCTGCTGCTCACCCGCTTGGTGTCGAGGGTGCGCGAGGTGCTGGGCGTGGACCTGGCGATGCACGAGTTCTTCGATCACCCCAGCGTCGGCGCCCTTGCCGCACGGCTGGAGAGCGCGCCGCCGGCCGCTGACGATTTGCTGGAAGTGGATTTCATGAACGATTTGCTGGAAGAACTGGAGCAGGCTGAATGAGTAGTGTCCTCGAACCCAAGGTAGCGGCGCAGGACCGTGAGTTGCTGGCCATCGGCGCACGCCTGGCGCAACTGCCGCAGGACAAGCAGCAACTGTTCCTGGCCAGGCTGGTGGCCGCCGGCGTCAACGTGCGCCGGCTGCCGGTGCCGAGCCTGCCCCGCGACGGCGCTCTGGCGCTGTCGGCGGCGCAGAGCCGGCAGTGGTTCATCTGGAAGCTCGATCCCCAGGCAGCGACCTACAACCTGCATCGCGCCGTGCAACTGAACGGGCCTGTGGACCCCGAGGCGGTGGCCGCCTCGCTGCGCGACATCGTCGCCCGTCACGAGAACCTGCGCAGTCGTTTCCACGAGGTGGAAGGCCAGCCGCAATTGCTGATCGAACCCGAGGCCGAGCTGGACCTGGCCTATGAAGATCTGACCGCGCTGCCGGCGCCCGAGCGCGAGGCCCGTGCCGAGCAACTGGGCATGGCCTGCGCCGTCACCCCCTACGACCTGGCGGCGGGCCCCTTGCTGCGGGTGACCTTGCTGCGCCTGGGCGCCGAGCAATACCGCTTGCTGCTGGGCGTGCACCATATCGTCGCCGATGGCTGGTCGATGAACCTGCTGGTGGATGAGTTCACCCGCGGCTACAACGCCCATCGCCGTGGCACTGGCAGCGAGCTGCCGGTGCTGACTGCGCAATACGCCGATTGCGCCGCCTGGCAGCGCAAGCTGCTGGCGGCCGGGGAGGGCGAGCGCCAACTGGAATACTGGCTGCAACGCCTGGGCGGCGAGGCGCCGACCCTGGAACTGCCAGCCGATCAGCAACGCCCGGCGCGCCCCAGCGGGCAGGGCGCGGTGCTCTGCTTCGACATACCCGAGGCTTTGGCCGGGGCGCTGCGCAAGGTCGCCCAGGCCCATGGCGCGACACTGTTCATGCTGTTGCTGGCGGCGTTCAAGGTGCAGCTGTACCGCTACACCGGGCAGTCCGACCTGCGCGTCGGCGTGCCGGTGGCCGGGCGTGGCAACGGCGAAAGCCAACGCCTGATCGGCTTCTTCGTCAACACCTTGGTGATGCGTACCGAACTCGATGGCCGCGACAGCTTCGACAGCGTGCTGGCCCGGGTGCGCCACGGCGCGCTGGCCGACCAGGCCCACCAGGACCTGCCGTTCGAACAGCTGGTCGAGGCCCTGGCGCCGCACCGCAGCCTGAGCCACAACCCGCTGTTCCAGGTGATCTACAACCACCAGTGGCACGACACCGATGCCCTGCAGGCCCTCGATGGCGTGGCCATGGAGTCGCTGGCACCGCTGATGCGCGCGGTGGATTGCGACCTGGCCCTGGACACCGCCGAGGATTCCGCCGGCCGCCTGCGTTGCGAGATCAGCTACGCCACCGACCTGTTCAGCGCCGCCAGCATCGAGCGCTGGCGCCGGCATTTCGAGGCCTTGCTGGCGCAGATCGCCGAGCAACCCCAAGCCCGGGTGTGCGACTTCGAACTGCACGAACCGGCGGCCTGGGCGCAGTTGCAGGCGTGGAACGCCCTGCCCGAAGGCACGCCCCATGAGCCGCTGGTACATGAGCTGATCGCCGGTTGGGCCCAGCGCACACCCGATGCACCGGCGGTGCGCTGTGGCGAGCAGGTGCTGAGCTTCGCCGAGCTGGATCGCCGTGCCAACCAGCTGGCCCAGCAGCTGTGCGCCGAGGGCGTCGGCCCGGAGCTGCGTGTGGGCGTGGGCCTGCCGCGCTCGCCACAGCTGTTGGTGGCGCTGCTGGCGGTGTTCAAGACCGGCGCAGCCTACGTGCCCCTGGACCTTGACTACCCCCAGGAGCGCCTGGCCTACCAGATTCGCGACGCGGGCCTGGCCTGGCTGATCAGTGACAGCCGCGATCCGCGCCGAGCAGCATTGCCCGAAGGCGTACAGCGGCTCGACCTCGACCTGCTCGACCTGGACGCGCTGCCGGCCGAAGCACCGGCCGTGGCGCCGCACCCGGGCAACCTGGCCTATCTGATCTACACCTCCGGCTCCACCGGCCTGCCCAAGGGCGTGGCCGTGGCCCATGGCCCGCTGGCCATGCACTGCCGCACCATCGGCGCGCGCTACGAAATGACCCCCGCCGACCGCGAGCTGCACTTCATGTCGTTCGCCTTCGACGGTGCCCACGAACGCTGGCTGACCGCCCTGACCCATGGCGCCAGCCTGGTGCTGCGCGACGACAGCTTGTGGACCCCGGAACAGACCTACCAGGCCATGGGCCGCTGCGGTGTGACAGTGGCGGCGTTCCCGCCGGCCTACCTGCAACAGATTGCCGAGCACGCCGAAGGCCGCGACGATGTGCCGGCGGTGCGCGTGTACTGCTTCGGTGGCGACGCCGTGCCCCATGCCAGCTTCGAGCAGGTGCGCCAGGTGCTGCGCCCGGCCTGGATCATCAACGGCTATGGCCCCACCGAAACCGTGGTCACGCCGATGATCTGGAAGGCCGGCCCCGCCGACCACTGCCAGGCCGGTTACGCGCCCATCGGCGACCGCGTCGGCGCTCGTAGCGTGTGGGTGCTCGATGGCGACCTGAACCCGGTGCCCACCGGCGTGTGCGGCGAGCTCTACCTGGGGGGCGAAGGCCTGGCCCGGGGCTACTTCCAGCGCCCGGGGCTGACCGCCGAGCGCTTCATCGCCGACCCGTTCGGCACCCCGGGCGGGCGGCTGTATCGCACCGGCGACCTGGTGTGCCAGCGTGCCGACGGCATCATCGACTACCTCGGCCGCGTCGACCACCAGATCAAGGTGCGTGGTTTTCGCATCGAGCCGGGCGAGATCGAGGCGCGCCTGCGCGCCGATGCCCGGGTACGCGAGGCGCTGGTGGTGGCCCGCGAGTCGGTGGGCGGCAAGCAACTGGTGGCCTACGTGGCCGCCGACGACCCGCAGCTGGGCAGCGAACTGCGCCAGCTGCTGCGCGAGCAACTGCCCGACTACATGGTGCCCGCGCGGGTGATGGTTTTGGCCCAGCTGCCACGCAACGCCAACGGCAAGCTGGACCGCAACCAACTGCCAGAGCCGGTGTGGCAGCGCGACAACGACGGCTACCAGGCCCCCGAGGGCGAGCACGAACAACTGCTGGCCCAGGTCTGGGGCGAGGTCCTGGGGTTGCAGCAGGTCGGTGCGCTGGACCACTTCTTCGAGCTGGGTGGCCATTCGTTGTTGGCGGTGCAGGTGGTGGCGCGCGTGAAGAAGCGCCTGGGCATCGACATGCCGGTGCGCCAGCTGTTCGATACCCCGTGCTTGCGTGACCTGGCGCTGGCCATGCTGGCGGCGCGCACCCAGGACCGTGCTCCGGCGTTGCAGGCCGTGGCCCACGAAGGCGGTGCGGCGCTGTCGTTCAACCAGCAGCGGCTGTGGTTCCTCTGGCAATTGGCCCCGGATAGCGCGGCCTACAACATCAGCGGCGGCCTGCGCCTGCGTGGCCCGCTTGCGCTGCCCGCAGTGCGTGCGGCGTTCGAGCAGCTGCAGGCTCGGCACGCGGCATTGCGCACGGTGTTCATCGACGATGGCGAGCAAGTGCGCCAGCAGGTGCTGGAGAACCCGGCACTGGCGCTGAGCGAGGTGAACCTCGAGCAGTTGCCTACCGATGCCTGCGAAGCGCGCCTGATGGATTTTCTGGCCGAAGAGGGCGCCGCGCCCTTCGACCTGGCCTGCGGCCCGCTCATGCGCATTCATGTGCTGCGTCTGGGCAGCGAGGAGCATGTGCTGGTGCTGACCCTGCACCACATCATCGCCGACGGCGCTTCGGTCAAGCTGCTGCTGGACGAGTTCGCCGCCTGCTACCAGGCCGCCCTTGAGGGGCGAGATGCGGCGCTTGCGGCGCTGACCGTGCGGTACACCGATTTTGCGGTCTGGCAGCGTCAGTGGCTGGCCAGCGGCGAATGCGAGCGTCAGCTGGCCCACTGGCGCGCCCATCTGGGCCACGAGCACCCGCTGCTGGAGTTGCCGCTGGACCACCCGCGCCCGGCGCAGCAGAGCCTGCGCGGCGACAGTGTCGGATTTGCCGTGGCACCGGCCCTGGCGCAACAGCTGCAGCAATTGGCGCAGGCACGCGGCAGTTCGCTTTCGATGCTGCTGCTGGCTGCCTTCGGCACCTTGCTGATGCGCTACAGCGGCCAGTGCGACCTGCGCATCGGCCTGCCCATTGGCGGGCGCCAGCAGCAGGAGACCGAGAACCTGGTGGGCTTCTTCGTCAACACCCAGGTGCTGCGCCTGCAGGTGGACGGCGAGGGCTCGTTCAATCAGTTGCTGGCCCAGGCCCGCGACCATGTGCTCGACGCCCAGGCCAATCAGGACCTGCCTTTCGAGCAACTGGTGGAAGCCCTGCAGCCGCAGCGCAGCCTCAGCCACAACCCGCTGTTCCAGGTACTGTTCAACCACGACCGCAGTATCGGGCTGGACAGCCTGGCGCTCCCTGGCGTTGCCGTCGAGCCACTGCCCAGCGCCCGGCGCAGCACCCAGTTCGACCTGGTCCTCGACACCCGCGAACACGCCGACGGTCAGCTGTCGGGTAGCTTCGGCTATGCCACCGACCTGTTCGAGCAGGCCACCATCGAGCGCCTGGTCGGGCACTTCCAGCGCTTGCTGGCAGCCATCGCCCAGGCCCCGGACGAGGCCCTGGAGCGCCTCGCGCTGCTGGCCGAAGGCGAGCGCGAGCAGTTGCTGCACGGCTGGAACGCCACTGCCCGCGACTACGCCGACCGGCCGATGCTGCCCGAGCTGATCCGTCAGCAGGCCGAGCGCACCCCATTGGCCTGCGCCTTGGTGGATGGCGAACGCCACTTCAGCTACGCCGAGCTGGAAGCCCGCAGCAACCGCCTGGCCCACTGGCTGCGCAGCCAGGGAGTGGGCTGCGATGTGCGGGTCGGGGTGTTCGCCGAGCGTTCGGCGGAACTGGCCATCGCTCTGCTGGCCATCGTCAAGGCCGGCGGCGCCTACTTGCCGCTGGACCCGGACTACCCGGCCGAGCGTCTGGCCTTCATGCTCGAAGACAGCCAGGTGCCGCTGTTGCTGACCCAGCACGCGCTGTTGCCCCGCCTGCCGGCCAGCGAGTCGAGGGTGTGGTGCCTGGACCGCGACTGGGCGCAGGTCGAAGCCCAGCCTGATCACGCACCGGTCACCGACTTCCCGCCGCTCAGCCTGGCCTACTGCATCTACACCTCAGGTTCCACCGGCCGCCCGAAGGGCGTGGGCAACCATCACGCCGGCCTGCTCAACCGCCTGCAATGGATGCAGGACGCCTACGCGCTGGGCGGCGACGACCGTGTGCTGCAGAAAACCCCGTTCAGCTTCGACGTGTCGGTGTGGGAATTCTTCTGGCCCTGGTTCACCGGCGCCACCCTGGTGATGGCTGCCCCCGGCGCCCACCGCGACCCGGCTCAACTGCGCCAGGTGATCGTCGAGCAGGGCATCACCACGTTGCACTTCGTGCCGTCGATGTTGCAGGCGTTCATCGCTGCCGGCGAGCTGGCGGCCTGCACCAGCCTGCGCCAGGTGATGTGCAGCGGCGAAGCGTTGCCCCATGAGTTGCAGCAGCAATTCCAGCAGCACCATGGCGGCGCGCTGCACAACCTGTACGGGCCTACTGAAGCGGCCATCGATGTCAGCTACTGGCATTGCCTGGATGAGCCGGGCCGGCACAGCGTGCCGATCGGTCGACCGATCGCCAATACCCAGCTGATGATTCTGGACGCCCAGTTGCAGCCGGTGCCGGTTGGGGTGGCGGGCGAACTGTACATCGCCGGACACAACCTGGCCCGCGGCTACCTGCAGCGCGCCGGGCTGACCGCCGAACGCTTCGTCGCCAACCCGTTCGGCGCGCCGGGTGAGCGCATGTACCGCACGGGTGACCTGGCGCGCTGGCGTGCCGACGGGGTGATCGATTACGTCGGTCGCATCGACCATCAGGTCAAGCTGCGCGGCCTGCGCATCGAACTGGGCGAGATCGAGGCGCGTCTGCTGGAGCAGCCGGGGGTGCGCGAGGCAGTCGTGCTGGCCTGGCAGCAGGCCGGTGGTGCGCAGTTGGTGGCCTATCTCACCAGCGATGCGCCGCAGGCAGAGCCACAGGGCCTGCTGGATGCGGTGCGCGAAGGCGTGCGCGAGCACCTGCCGGACTATATGGTGCCGGCGCTGCTGGTGCACCTGGAGGCGATGCCGTTGAGCCCCAACGGCAAGCTGGACCGCAAGGCATTGCCGGCCCCGCAATGGCAGGCGCGCCAGTACAGTGCCCCACAGGGCGAACGCGAAACGGCCCTGGCGGGCATCTGGCAGGCCCTGCTCGGCGTGGAGCGGGTGGGCCGTGACGACGACTTCTTCGAGATCGGCGGGCACTCGCTGCTGGCCGTGCGCGTGGTATCGAAGGTACGTGAAGTGTTCGGCGTGGAACTGGCCCTGCGTGCCGTGTTCGACACCCCGACGGTGGCCGGCCTGGCCCAGGTCCTGGCGCGCAGCCGCGGTCAGGTGGCCGGTGGCCCGCAACGCCGTGAGCGCCCGGCACGTCCGGCACTGTCGTTTGCCCAACAGCGCATGTGGTTCCTCTGGCAACTGGACCCGCAGAGCGATGCCTACAACATGCCGGTGGCCCTGGAGCTGGACGGCGAACTGGACCGCACGGCCCTGGAGCGCGCCTTCAACGGCTTGCTGGCGCGCCATGAAGCCTTGCGTACCTGCTTCCCAAGTGAGGGCGGCGAGGTGTGTCAGCACGTATTGCCAGCGGGCGACTTCGAGCTGCCGTACAGCGACCTGCGCGGCGCTGCCGACCCGGCCGGCCAGGCCCTGGCATTGCGCGCAGCCCAGGCCCAGGCACCGTTCGACCTGGTGCAGGGCCCGGTGCTGCGTGGCCACTTGCTGCGCCTGGACCGCCAGCGCCACCACTTGCTGCTGACCCTGCACCACATGGTCGGCGATGGCTGGTCGATGGACATTCTGGTGCGCGAACTGGGCCAGCTCTACGCTGCCGAATGCAGCGGCCAACCGGCCAACTTGGCAGCGTTGCCGATCCAGTATCTCGACTACGCCTTGTGGCAACGCGACTGGCTGGCGGGCGGCGAAGGCAAACGCCAGCTGGAGTACTGGCACGCGCAGTTGGGGGATGCCCCACGCATCCTCGAACTGCCCGCCGACCACCCACGCCCGGCACAGCAGAGCTACCGCGGCGCCAGCGTCAGCCTGGCACTGGCGGCCAGCCTTGCCTCCCGCGTGCTGCAGCAGGCCCAGGCGCAGAATGTGACGCCGTTCATGTTGCTGCTGGCGGCCTTCAATGTGCTGCTGCAGCGTCACTCCCGCCAGGACGACCTGTGCGTCGGTGTGCCGGTGGCCAACCGCACGCGCGCCGAGTGCGAAGGGTTGATCGGCCTGTTCGTTAATACCCAGGTGCTGCGCACCCGCATCGACACGTCGCAGCCGTTCAGCACGTTGCTGCAACAGGTACGCAATACCGTACTGGCGGCCCAGGCCCATCAGGATCTGCCCTTCGAGCAACTGGTCGAGGCGCTGCAACCGGAGCGAAGCCTCAGCCACAACCCACTGTTCCAGGTGCTGTTCAGCCTGCAACGCCACGACGTGGCACTGCGCGACCAGCTGGCCGGGCTGCGCATGAGCAGCCTGGACCAGGAACGACGCACCGCCCAGGTGGACCTGGGGCTGTTCGTCGACCAGCAGGGGGAGGGGGCGTTCACCTTCACCTTCAACTATGCGAGTGATTTGTTCGAGCGGGCCAGCGTTGAACGCCTGGCCGGACACTTCATGCACCTGCTGGAAGCTTTGCTGGAGCAGCCGGGCTTGCCGCTCGCGCAGGTGTCTTCGCTGACCGG
>NZ_BBIV01000072.1 GCF_000730665.1 Pseudomonas plecoglossicida NBRC 103162 = DSM 15088 | reverse complement strand
GCCGGCGATGAGGCCAATACTGACAACACAACAATCTCTCCTATTCTCAATAGCTCACTTGGCAATCCCCTGCACAGAGGAGACACGACCATGAGCTACGTGACCACGAAGGATGGCGTTCAGATCTTCTACAAGGACTGGGGCCCGCGCGATGCGCCGGTCATCCACTTCCACCACGGCTGGCCACTGAGTGCCGACGACTGGGACGCGCAGATGCTGTTCTTCCTCGGCCAGGGGTTCCGGGTCGTCGCCCATGATCGCCGCGGCCATGGGCGCTCCAGCCAGGTCTGGGACGGCCATGACATGGACCACTATGCCGATGATGTGGCGGCCGTGGTCGAACACCTGGGCACCCAGGGCGCCGTGCATGTCGGCCACTCCACCGGCGGCGGTGAAGTGGTGCGCTACATGGCCCGCTACCCGGGTGACAAGGTGGCCAAGGCGGTACTGATCGCCGCGGTACCACCGCTGATGGTGCAGACCCCAGGCAACCCTGGCGGGCTGCCCAAGTCAGTGTTCGATGGGTTTCAGGCCCAGGTGGCGAGCAACCGTGCGCAGTTCTATCGCGATGTGCCGGCCGGGCCGTTCTATGGCTACAACCGGCCGGGTGTCGAAGCTTCGGAAGGCATCATCGGCAACTGGTGGCGGCAAGGCATGATCGGCAGTGCCAAGGCTCATTACGACGGGATCGTGGCCTTCTCGCAAACCGATTTCACCGAGGATCTCAAGGGCATCAAACAACCGGTGCTGGTGATGCACGGCGATGATGACCAGATCGTGCCGTATGAAAACTCCGGGCCTTTGTCGGCCAAGCTGTTGCCCAATGGCACGTTGAAGACTTACCCAGGCTTCCCGCATGGCATGCCGACTACCCATGCCGAAGTGATCAACGCGGATTTGCTGGCGTTCATCCGTAGTTGAGGATGACTGTACCGGCCCTATCGCCGGCAAGCCGGCTCCCACAGGTAACCCACTGCACCTGAGATCAGTGGGGCATCTGTGGGAGCCGGCTTGCCGGCGATAGGGCCGGTACTGACAACACCCGCCCCACGGCATTACCATGCCCTCCTCCTGCCGCGGCCTTTTGCCACACCGCTGCCTGTCAAACTCGTCTTCCTCTGCGGCGTCTACCTGCTGTTCGGCGGCACACCCAAGGCGCCGCTGGATGCCGACGTGCCGATCAAGAAGAAATGGCAATTCCCGCAAGGCTTCACCCTGGGCTTCTACGACGGCGTGGCCGGCCCCGGCACCGGTGCGTTCTGGACCGTCAGCACGCTGCTGCTCTACCCCATCGACCTGGTCCGTGCCAGCGGTGTGGCGCGCAGCATGAACTTCGTCAGCAACATCGCGGCGCTGACGGTGTTCATCATTTCCGGGCAGGTGGATTACATCGTCGGCCTGTGCATGGGCCTGTCGGTGATGGTCGGCGCCTTCTTCGGCGCACGCACGGCGATCAGCGGCGGCAGCAAGTTCATCCGCCCGGTGTTCATCACCGTGGTGCTGGCGTTGACCGTGCGGCTAGCGTGGCAGCACTGGTTCGGGCAGGCCTAGACGCCGGGCTACGTACAGATCGATCAGGTACCGGGCGATGGACCGCCCGGCCGGCAGCGGCGGCAGGTCGTGGACGCTGAACCACTGGGCATCCTCGATCTCGTCCGGCTGCATGACGATCTCGCCGCCGGCGTATTCGGCGTGGAAACCCAGCATCATCGAATGCGGGAACGGCCAGCACTGGCTGCCCACGTATTGAATGTTCTGTACCTCCACCGCCACTTCCTCACGCACTTCGCGCACCAGGCAATCCTCGGCCGACTCGCCCGGTTCGGCAAAGCCTGCCAGGGTGCTGTAGACGCCGGTGACGAAGCGTGGCGATCGGGCCAGGAGGATCTCGTCGCCGCGGGTCACCAGCACGATCATGCTCGGCGAGATGCGCGGGTAGCTGCGCAGGTCGCAGGGCTGGCAGTACATCGCCCGCTCCCAGCGGATCTGCGTCATCGGCTGGCCGCAGCTGCCGCAGAAGCGGTGCTCGCGGGCCCAGGTGCCGATCTGCGCGGCGTAGCCGAGCACCTTGAAGGTGTCGAAGTCGCCTTCGAGCATGAAGGCGCGCAGGCCACGCCAGCTACAGCCCGGCAATTCGGCCGTGCTGCGCAGTTCGAGCAGGAACACCGGCTCCCCGTCGAAGTGGCCGATGCCGTGCTCGCACAGCACGTCCAGGTCCTGGCGCTTGAGCCAGTCGCGGGGGAACAGCGCGCCGTTGGCGTCCACCAGAAACCCTTCCGGGCTGCGGGCGACGGCCCAGCCCCCGGTGATCTGCGGGGCGAGTACTGCGGTAGTCCAGCGTGCTGACATGTCGGGGTTCCTTGACTGCGCGTCCCCCGGCCCGGTCAGTCGGCGAACGTCGGTTTCTGTTTGCTCATGTGCGCCGCCACGGCCACGCGCAGATCCTCGGACTGCAACATCGCGGCGTTCCAGGTGGCGATGTAGTCCAGGCCGTCATCGATGCGGTGGTCGCGCATGTAGCCGAGCATCTGCTTGGTGCCCGACACGGCGATCGGCGATTTTGCGGCAATTTCGGCGGCGATGGCAAAGACCGCGTCGAGCAAGGCCGCCTGATCATCATAGACCCGGTTGACCAGGCCGATACGCAGCGCCTCGTCGACCTCCACGGTGCGTCCGGTGTAGGCCAGCTCACGCATGATGCCGTCGCCGATGATACGCGGCAAACGTTGCAAGGTGCCGACATCGGCGGCCATGCCCATGTCGATTTCCTTGATCGAGAACTGCGCGTCGCGGCTGCAGTAGCGCATGTCACAGGCCGAGATCAGGTCGATGGCACCGCCGATGCAATAGCCCTGGATCGCCGCCAGCACCGGCTTGCGACAGTTGTCCACGGCATTGAACGACGCCTGCATACGCTGGATGGTGCGGCGCAGCAGGCGGGCGTTGCGGCCGACGTCCTTGCCCATCTGGCCCGCCAGCGAGGCCAGCATCATCAGGTCGATGCCCGCCGAGAAATGCTTGCCCGCACCACTGACGACCACAGCGCGCACGGCATCGGTGTCATCGATCCACTGGAAGATGGCGACGATTTCTTCCCAGAACGCGGCGTTCATCGCGTTGATCTTTTCCGGGCGGTTGATTTGCACATGGGCGATGTTGTCGGTCAGTTCGACCTTGAATGCGCTGTACTCGGTCACGGGGCGGCACTCCTGGGGGAAAAGGGTTGTCAGCGCAGGATGGTAACTCAGCCCGGCAGCCGCACTTGTGCCAAAACCGGGACTCGATGTCTTGCCTGAGGCGCCATGATCAGGCACCGTGCGCGCTTGCCGAATCATAAGGATACAAATTCATGTCGCGCTCCCTGACCAGCGCCCTGGCCCACGGTTTCCTCGGGCAGTCACCGCTTTGGTACAAGGTGGTGATCTGCCTGTTCCTCATTCTCAACCCGTTGCTGCTGGTCAGCGTTGGCCCGGTGGCCGCGGGCTGGGCACTGGTGATCGAGTTCATCTTCACCTTGGGCATGGCCCTGAAATGCTACCCGCTGATGCCAGGCGGGCTGTTGCTGATCGAAGCCTTGCTGCTGAAGATGACCACGCCCCAGGCCTTGTACGACGAGCTGTTGCACAACTTCCCGGTGATCCTGCTGCTGATGTTCATGGTGGCGGGCATCCATTTCATGAAGGAGCTGCTGCTGTTCCTGTTCTCGCGGATCCTGCTGGGGGTGCGCTCGAAGGCGTTGCTGGCACTGTTGTTCTGCGTGCTATCGGCATTTCTCTCGGCGTTCCTCGACGCCCTGACCGTGACCGCGGTGATCATCAGCGCCGCCGTGGGCTTCTACGCGGTCTACCACCGCGTCGCCTCCAACACCAACCCGCGCGAGGACAGCGCGCTGGACAGCGACCAGCAGATCGAACAACTGCACCGTGAAGACCTCGACCAGTTCCGCGCCTTCCTGCGCAGCCTGCTGATGCACGGCGCGGTGGGCACCGCCCTGGGCGGCGTGTGCACCCTGGTGGGCGAGCCGCAGAACCTGCTGATCGGCCATGAGATGGGTTGGCACTTCGCTGACTTCTTCCACCAGGTCGCGCCGGTCTCGATGCCCGTGCTCGCTGCGGGCCTGGTGACCTGCGTGCTGCTGGAGAAGCTGCGCCTGTTCGGCTACGGCACGCTGATGCCGGAGCGGGTGCGCCAGGTGCTGGCAGCCTACGCCGCCGAAGACGATGCCGCACGCACGCAGGCGCAGCGTGTGGCGCTGTGGGTGCAAGGCATCGCCGCGTTGATCCTGATCGTCTGCCTGGGTCTGCACATTGCCGAGGTCGGCCTGATCGGCCTGCTGGTGATTGTGCTCATCACCGCCTTCACCGGCATTACCGACGAACATCGCCTGGGCCGGGCATTCCAGGATGCCATGCCGTTCACCGCGTTGTTGGTGGTGTTCTTCGCAGTGGTCGCGGTGATCCATCAGCAGCAGCTGTTCAGCCCGCTGATCGCCTGGGTGCTGGCGCTGCCGGCCGAGCAGCAGCCGGGCATGCTGTACCTGGCCAACGGCCTGCTGTCGGCGATCAGTGACAACGTGTTCGTCGCCACCATCTACATCACCGAGGTGAAACAGGCCTTTCTCAACGGCGGGATGAGCCGCGAGCACTTCGAGACGCTGGCCGTGGCGATCAATACCGGCACCAACCTGCCCAGCGTGGCCACGCCCAATGGCCAGGCGGCGTTCCTGTTCCTGCTGACCTCGGCGATCGCGCCGCTGATCCGCCTGTCGTATGGGCGCATGGTGTGGATGGCCCTGCCCTACACCGTGATCATGGGTGGCCTGGGTTGGTGGGCGGTGACCTACTGGCTGTAAATTCGCCGGCGGTGTCGAAACGACGCCGCGCCGTTCGACCAGGGACAAGGCCTGCGTACCGACAGACCATCCCTGGAGAACCCTCATGCGCAAACTCATCGTTGCCGCCTTCGTCAGCCTCGACGGCGTCATGCAAGCCCCCGGCGGCCCGCAGGAAGACACCAGCGGCGGCTTCACCTACGGCGGCTGGATCGTGCCCTTTGCCGAAGAGGTCTTCGGCCAGGCCATGCAGGCACTGTTCAGCCAACCCTTCGAACTGCTGCTGGGCCGGCGCACATACGATATCTTCGCCGACTATTGGCCGAAGGTTAAAGACGACACCGAAGACTTCTCCATCGCCAACCTGTTCAACAGCGTGCCCAAGCACGTCGCTACCCACTCGCCCGACACGCTCGACTGGCACAACAGCCATGCCCTGGGCGCGGACGTGAGCGCTGCGGTGCGCAGGCTCAAGCAGCAAGACGGTGCCGACCTGCTGACCCAGGGCAGCGCCGACCTGGTCCAGCAACTGTTGGCAGCTGACCTGGTGGATGAACTGCAACTGCTGATCCACCCCTTGCTGCTGGGCCGGGGCAAGCGCCTGTTCGGCACCGATGCTGCTGCGGGCGCCTTCACCCTGCAGCACTCGCAGGTGTCGCCCAAAGGGGTGGTGATTGCCCGTTACATGCGCGCCGGTGACGTGCAGACCGGATCGTTCGAGTTGCCGCCCGACGGGGCGTGATCCCATACAACTTTTACCGCCTGCGCGCATCGAACCCAGGTAAGCCCCATCCGTTTCCAGGAGGTTCGCCATGGCGATGCGCACAGCGTTGATCCTTTCCTGCATGACCCTGGCCATTGCCGGCTGCGTCGGCTCGAGCGACGAGCATCGCTCGCCCCCCACCACCCAGCAGGTCGACCTGCAACGCTACCAGGGCACCTGGTACGAGCTGGCGCGCCTGCCGATGTTCTTCCAGCGCAACTGCGTGCAGTCCGAAGCGCACTATGGCTTGCGCGAGGACGGGCGCATCGACGTGAGCAACCGCTGCAAGGAAAAGGACGGCCAGTGGAACCAGGCTCAGGGCATCGCCGAAGCCCAGCAGCCGGGCAGGACCGACAAGCTCTGGGTGCAGTTCGACAACTGGTTCAGCCGCCTGGCGCCCGGGCTGAGCAAGGGCGAGTACTGGGTGCTCTACCATGACCAGGACTACCGCGTGGCGCTGGTCGGGCACCCCAACCGCGAGTACCTGTGGCTGCTGTCGCGTACCCCGGCGATCACCGACCAGACCCGCGAGCAGTTGCTGACCATCGCCCACCAGCAGGGCTATGACACCGACAAGCTGATCTGGCGCCAGGATGACCTCGCCACGCCCTGACAACCGGGCTACTGTGTAGGCCCGCCACTTCCGGAGCCCAGGCATTGGACCTGCAGTTTCTCGGCACCTCGGCCGGGGTGCCCACCAAGATGCGCAACGTCAGCGCCACCGCCGTCATCGAAGCCAGCGGCAGCCACTGGTACCTGGTGGATTGCGGCGAAGGCACCCAGCACCAGTTGCTGCACACTTCGCTTTCCGTGCGTGACCTGCGTGCCATCTTCATCACCCATGTGCACGGCGATCACTGCTTCGGCCTGCCCGGGCTGCTGGCCAGTGCCAGCATGAGTGGGCGCACGCAGCCACTGGACCTGATCCTGCCCGCAGCACTGCATGACTGGTTGCGGCTGAGCCTGTCGGCCAGTGACTCCTTCTTGTCGTTCGAGCTGCGCCTGGTGGCCGTCGAAAACTTCACAGGCTGGCGCAGTGACACGGTCATGGTCGACACCGTGATGCTGTCGCACCGGGTGCCGAGCGTTGGTTTCGTGTTCACCGAGATCAACCCTGCGCCGCGTCTGGATGTGCAGCGCCTGGATGCCGAAGGGATTCCTCGCGGGCCGTTGTGGGGCGCGTTGGCCAAGGGCGCAACGGTGGAACATGCCGGGCAGACTCTGCACGGCCAGGACTACCTGTGTGCTTCGCGGGCGCCGCGGCGGGTGATCGTCTGCGGCGACAACGACACCCCCGAGCTTCTGGCGCAAGTGGCCAGGGACGCGGATGTCCTGGTGCACGAAGCGACCTTCGGCCAAGCGGTCATCGAGCGTACCGGCATCAGCTTTGGCCACAGCTGTGCGGCTGCGGTGGCGCGATTTGCCGAAAAGGCCGGCGTGCGCAACCTGGTGCTGACCCACTTCAGTGCGCGCTACCAGTCCGATCCCCGCCGCACCCCGAGCATCGAGGACCTGCGCGTGGAAGCGCAGGCCCACTACAGTGGGCACCTGACCCTGGCCCGGGACCTGCAGCGCTATCACATCGGGCGTGATGGATGGCTGCTGCCGGTATAGCCTGGCCACCCAAGCCGCCCTTGCCGCTACGCGGCCAAGCGCCCGCTGGCGATCGCCTCCGAGGCCGCCAGCATCGCCCGCAGCAGCACCGCGCAACCGGCTGCCAGGTCTGGCGGCGTGGCGTTCTCGATCTCGTTGTGGCTGATGCCGTTCTCGCACGGCACGAAGATCATCCCCGCTGGCCCCAGCTCGGCGAGAAAGATCGCGTCATGCCCTGCACCGCTGACGATGTCCATGTGCGGCAAGCCCAGGGTGCGCGCCGAGTCGCGCACGGCATCGACGCAGCCACGCTCGAAGTACAGCGCCGGGAAGTCGGCCGTGGGGATCAGTTCATGGGTCAGGCCATGCTTGGCACAGGTCGCTTCGATCACGGCACGCACGTCGGCGATCATCGAATCCAGCCGCTCGCCTTCGAGGTGACGCAAGTCCAGGGTCATGCGCACCTCGCCCGGGATCACGTTGCGCGAGCCCGGGTAGGCCTGCAGGCAACCCACGGTGCCACAGGCATGCGGCTGGTGGCCGAGCGCGGCCTTGTTGACCGCCTCGACCACCGCCGCGGCACCGACCAGGGCGTCCTTGCGCAGGTGCATCGGTGTCGGGCCGGCGTGGGCTTCGACGCCACGCAGGGTCAGGTCGAACCATTTCTGGCCAAGGGCCCCCAGCACCACGCCGATGGTCTTCTCCTGGTCTTCAAGGATCGGCCCCTGTTCGATATGCGCTTCGAAGTAAGCCCCCACCGGGTGGCCGAGCACGGCGCGCTGGCCGGCGTAGCCGATGGCGTTCAGCGCCTCGCCCACGCTCACCCCCTGGGCGTCGCGCTTGGCCAGGGTTTCCTCGAGGGTGAATTTACCGGCGAACACCCCCGAGCCCATCATGCACGGCGCGAAGCGCGAGCCTTCTTCGTTGGTCCACACCACCACTTCCAGCGGGGCCTCGGTTTCGATGCCAAGGTCGTTGAGGGTGCGGATCACCTCAAGCCCCGCCATCACGCCGAAGCAGCCGTCGAACTTGCCGCCGGTGGGCTGGGTGTCGATGTGGCTGCCGGTCATCACCGGCGGCAGCTTGGGGTTGCGGCCCGGGCGGCGGGCGAAGATGTTGCCGACGGCATCGACGCTGACGGTGCAGCCTGCGGCCTCGCACCAGTCGACGAACAGGTCGCGGGCCTGGCGATCGAGGTCGGTCAGGGCCAGGCGGCACACCCCGCCCTTGACGGTGGCGCCGAGGCGCGCCAAGTCCATCAACGATCGCCACAAACGGGCGCTGTCGACGTGGTGGTCGGTGGATTGCAGGACACTCTGGGCTGGGGTCATCGGTTTTACTCCTCAGGCGTTTTCATATCTGCATCGGGTTTGGTTATTGCGCTGCCAGGTCGGGCCTCATCGCCGGCTTGCCGGCGATGAGGCCAACTCGGTATCAGGGCAACGGCTT
Source organism: Pseudomonas plecoglossicida NBRC 103162 = DSM 15088 (assembly GCF_000730665.1). Classification (GTDB taxonomy): domain Bacteria; phylum Pseudomonadota; class Gammaproteobacteria; order Pseudomonadales; family Pseudomonadaceae; genus Aquipseudomonas; species Aquipseudomonas plecoglossicida. The sequence goes on along the minus strand of NZ_BBIV01000072.1, from coordinate 3,451 downwards.
GGCCAACCGCGCCGGCCCACGCACCGCCACCCCACCCAGCGCGTAATACAACGCGCCACCGAGCAACGATCCGGTAAACCAGCCATAGTCGTAGAACCAGCTGAAACTGCTGTTGCCGATGGCCATCACGGTCAACCCCACCGGCACGGCGAAGGCGGCAAAACCCGCCCAGTTCCAGGCCGGGTAGACGTCGTCACGGTACAGCCCGGCCAGGTCCAGCTTCTGCCGACGGATCAGGAAGTAATCCACCACCATGATCCCGGCAATCGGCCCGAGCAGGCTGGAGTAACCCAGCAGCCAGTTGGAATAGACACTCTCAAGGCTCAGGTCGGAAACGATCCAGCCAAGCTTCTTGAGCAACTCGTGGCCCATCAGCGCCAGGCCGATGAAACCCGTCAGCCACACCGCGCGGCTACGCCCGATCAGGCGCGGGGCGATGTTCTGGAAGTCGTTGGTCGGCGACACGATGTTGGCCGCGGTGTTGGTCGACAGCGTGGCGATCACGATCAGCGCCATGGCCAGCGCGACCCAACCCGGGCTGTGGATCTTGCCGATCAGGCTCACCGGGTCCGACACCGTTTCGCCCACCAGCGAGGCGGAGGCGGCGGTCATCACCACCCCTAGCGCGGCGAACAGGAACATGGTCAGCGGAAGCCCGAAGATCTGCCCCAGAATCTGGTCCTTCTGGCTCTTGGCGTAACGGCTGAAGTCGGGGATGTTCAACGACAACGTGGCCCAGAAACCGACCATCGCCGTCAGCCCTGCGCAGAAGTAGCTCACCACGCTCGCCCCTTCCGGACGCTTGGGCGGCTGGGCCAGCAACTCGGTCATCGACATGTGCGGCAAGGCCCAGAACAGCAGGCCGAAGCCCACCGCCACCAGCAGCGGCGCCGACAGCGTTTCGAGCCATTTGATCGACTCCGCGCCACGCAGCACCACCCACAGGTTCAGGGCCCAGAACACCATGAAGCCGATCACTTCGCCGGTGCCACCCAGGGCTTTCCAATCCGCGAAGATCGAACCCAGGAACAGGTGGATGGCCAACCCGCCGAACATCGTCTGGATGCCGAACCAGCCACAGGCGACCACGGCGCGGATCAGGCACGGCACGTTCGAGCCGAGGATGCCGAACGAAGAGCGCAACAGCACCGGGAAGGGAATGCCGTACTTGGTGCCGGGGAAGGCATTGAGCGTCAGCGGGATCAGCACGATGAGGTTGGCCAGCAGGATCGCCAGCAGCGCCTCGCCCACGCTCAGGCCGAAGTAGGCAGTCAGTACACCCCCGAGGGTGTAGGTGGGCACGCAGATGGACATGCCCACCCACAGCGCGGTGATGTGCCATTTGTTCCAGGTGCGCTGATGCACCTTGGTCGGCGCGATATCGTGGTTGTAGCGCGGGCTGTCGAGCACGTCATTGCCTGCCGACAGCTCGAACAGGCCATCCTGCTCGATCACTTCCGATCTGCTCTGTTGCATGGGGCCTTCTCCAGATTTTTCTAATTGTTCGCTCATCGGGCTGATGCGATGGCCGGAGTCTCTACACCACCAGTACTGCACCTCCGGTCCGGCCTGGCGGTTGTGGCCGTACTCAATTTGCGTGCCGGGTTTCAAGTTGGTGCAGCCTGGCTTTTCAGCGGCGCGGCCAGCGCCTCGAAGCCAGGATTCAAGCAGCTGATTTTGCATGGAAAATCTTGACCAATTTGGCTTCTTGTCAAGTGCGTCAAAATGGTGAATGGCCTCAACAATTTGGTGATTACAAAATTAAATACTTATATTTCAATAACTTATGAAAGTTATAAGCTCATGAAATATTTTCTTGAACAATCCAAAATCAGCAACTAGATTCCATTCTTGTCAGGACTGACAGGATTGATATTTCCTCCAGCCCCTGACCCATGACAATTTCAAGAACCGGCCCAGACCGGTCAGCCTGCGAGGAAGACGGCATGTCCCTGTTGATCCGTGGCGCCACCGTGGTCACCCACGAAGAGAGCTATCCCGCTGATGTCCTGTGTGTCGATGGCCAGATCCGCGCCATTGGCAAAGACCTCGAACCCCCTACCGACTGCGAGATCCTCGACGGCAGTGGCCAGTACCTGATGCCCGGCGGTATCGACCCGCATACCCACATGCAGCTGCCCTTCATGGGCACCGTGGCCAGCGAGGACTTCTTCAGCGGCACCGCCGCAGGGCTGGCAGGCGGCACCACCTCGATCATCGACTTCGTCATCCCCAACCCGCAGCAGTCGCTGCTCGAAGCCTTCCACACCTGGCGCGGCTGGGCACAGAAAAGCGCCTCCGACTATGGCTTCCACGTCGCCATCACCTGGTGGAGCGAGCAGGTCGCCGAGGAGATGGGCGAGTTGGTCAACCAGCACGGGGTCAACAGCTTCAAGCACTTCATGGCCTACAAGAACGCCATCATGGCCGCCGACGACACCCTGGTGGCCAGCTTCGAGCGCTGCCTGCAACTGGGCGCGGTGCCCACCGTGCATGCCGAGAACGGCGAGCTGGTGTATCACCTGCAACAGAAACTGCTGGCCCAGGGCATGACCGGCCCGGAAGCGCACCCGCTGTCGCGCCCCTCGCAAGTCGAAGGCGAAGCCGCCAGCCGCGCCATCCGCATCGCCGAAACCATCGGCACGCCGCTGTACGTGGTGCACATCTCCAGCCGCGAAGCGCTGGACGAGATCAGCTACGCCCGGGCCAAGGGCCAACCGGTATATGGTGAGGTGCTGCCCGGCCACCTGCTGATCGATGACAGCGTCTACCGCCATCCGGACTGGTCCACCGCCGCGGGCTACGTGATGAGCCCACCGTTCCGTCCGCGCGAGCACCAGGAGGCACTGTGGCGCGGCCTGCAGTCGGGCAACCTGCACACCACCGCGACCGACCACTGCTGCTTCTGCGCCGAACAGAAAGCCATGGGCCGCAACGATTTCAGCCGCATCCCCAATGGCACGGCCGGCATCGAGGACCGCATGGCCGTGTTGTGGGATGCCGGGGTCAACAGCGGGCGCCTGTCGATGCACGAATTCGTCGCACTGACCTCCACCAACACGGCGAAAATCTTCAACCTGTTCCCGCGCAAGGGCGCCATCCGCGTCGGCGCCGACGCCGACCTGGTGCTGTGGGACCCGCAAGGCACGCGCACGATCTCGGCGCAGACCCACCACCAGCGCGTCGACTTCAACATCTTCGAAGGCCGCACCGTGCGCGGCATACCCAGCCACACCATCAGCCAGGGCCGCGTGGTCTGGGCCGATGGCGACCTGCGTGCGGAGCCGGGCGCAGGCCGGTATGTGGAACGTCCGGCCTACCCCTCGGTGTACGAGGTGTTGGGCCGGCGCGCCGAGCAGCAGCGCCCGACGCCCGTTCAGCGCTGAGGCCATCGCCGGCAAGCCGGCTCCTACAAGGAAAGCATCGCTCTCCAGGACATCACTGTACCTGT
>NZ_BBIV01000073.1 GCF_000730665.1 Pseudomonas plecoglossicida NBRC 103162 = DSM 15088 | reverse complement strand
GCTCGCGATGCGCCGCGCGGGCGGCGCTCGATCTCGCAGGCGCTGCCCCTCTCAAGGCAGGCTCAGCGATTCACCGAGACCTTGCTGAAATCCAGCCGCCCGAACGGGCTCACCTGATACCCCTCGACCCCTTGCCGCAGCAAGGCCGCTGCTGTCGGATGCGCCAGCGGCACCCACAGCGCCTGCTGCTGGATCAGGGTCTGTGCCTGCTGGTACAACCGGCTGCGCACGCTCTGGTCATTGGTGGTGCGCCCGGCGCTGATCAGTTGGTCCAGCCGGCTGTCGCAGAACCGCGCGAAGTTGGTCCCGGACTTGACCGCCGCACAGGAAAACTGCGGGCTGAGGAAGTTGTCCGGGTCGCCGTTGTCGCCCGCCCACCCCATGAACAGCAGGTCATGCTCGCCGGCCTTGGCGCGGCGGATCAGCTCGCCCCACTCGACCACGCGGATCTCGGTCTTGATGCCGATCTTGGCCAGGTCGGCCTGGAGCATCTGCGCCCCAAGGCTTGGGTTGGGGTTGAGCAGGCTGCCTGAAGGGCGGGTCCAGATGGTGGTATTGAAGCCTTCCGCCAGGCCGGCCTTGGCCAGCAACGACTTGGCCTTGTTCAAGTCCAGCGGGTAGCCAGGCAGGTCCTTGGCGTAGCTCCAGGTGTTGGGCGGGTAGGGACCATTTGCCGCGATGGCGGTGTCTTCGAACACGGCCTTGAGGTAGGCCTGCTTGTCGAAGGCCAGGTTGATGGCCTGGCGCACCTCGGGTTTGTCCAGCGGCGGGTGCTCGCTGTTGATGGCGACGAACGCGGTCATGAACGCCGGGGTGGTGGCGACCTTGAGGTTGCCGTCCTTGCCCGCTTCGGTGATGTCCACCGGCTTGGGCGACAGGGCCACCTGGCATTCGCCGCGCTTGAGCTTCTGCAGGCGCACGTTGGCATCGGGGGTAATGGCGAAGATCAGCGGGTCGACCGCAGGCTTGCCATCGAAGTAGTCCGGGTTGGCGCGGTAGCGCACCACGGCGTCTTTCTGGAAACGCTGGAACACGAACGGGCCGGTGCCGATCGGCTGGCTGTTGAGCTTCTCCGGGGTGCCGGCTTTGAGCAGGTTGTCGGCGTATTCGGCGGAATAGATCGAGGCGAAGCCCATGCTCAGGGTGGCCAGGAAGGTGGCGTCGGCATGGCTCAAGGTGAAGCGCACGGTATTGGGCTCAGGCGCCTCGATCGACTTGATCAGGCTGCCCAGTTGCAGCGACTGGGCGTGTGGATAGCCGCCCGGGGCCGTCTTGTGCCAGGCGTGGGCGGGATAGAGCATGCGCTGGAAGCTGAACAGCACGTCGTCGGCGTTCAGCTCGCGGCTCGGTTTGAAATAGGGCGTGGCGTGGAACTTGACGCCATCACGCAGCTTGAAGTCGTAGACCAGGCCGTCGGCCGACACCGTCCAGCTCTGAGCCAGGCTCGGTACTACCTTGCCCTGGGCCGCATCGAATTCGACCAGGCGGTTCATCAGCACGTCGGCCGAGGCGTTGGTGGTGGTCAGCGAGTTGTACTGCACCACATCGAAGCCCTCGGGGCTGGCTTCGCTGCAGACGCTCAGCGGTGCAGCATGGGCGAAGCCGGCGGCAAGCAGGGAGGTGAACAATAAGGAAAGGGCGGCGGCACGCATCGTGACTCCTTGGCTGTCAGTGGCCCATCTGCCAGTGCAGTCTGGAAACGTCCTACCCTAGTGTGCGCTTCAGGAAATGACCACCCTCTTTTTCAGTGGATCGGCGACGAGCGGTCGACAGTTCGCCGGGCTAGTCGCTATGCTGCTCGCGCGCCATTTGCAGCAACCAGATGCTCATCTTCTGTTGTTGTGGCGTAGTCTTTCTGGTATAAAGCAGCGCTCTTTTCTAGGGGCTCGGCCTGTCGCATCAGCGGATCCGGTCGATAAGACCTCCAGAATCACGGCGCCTGGCGCCAAAGACTGAGAGATTAAGCGGCCAACCCATGCCGGGTTGGGCATGTGGTTTTAGAGGGCTGAGTCATGTCGAGAGTCTGTCAAGTTACTGGTAAGGGTCCAGTAACCGGGAACAACATTTCCCACGCAAACAACAAAACCCGTCGTCGTTTCCTGCCGAACCTGCAGCACCACCGTTTCTGGGTTGAATCCGAGAACCGTTTCGTGCGTCTGCGCGTTTCTGCCAAGGGCATGCGTATCATCGACAAGCGCGGCATCGACGCCGTTCTGGTTGACATCCGTCGCGCTGGCGCCAAGGTCTAAGGAGAACATCATGCGTGAATTGATCCGTCTGGTTTCGAGTGCCGGTACCGGCCACTTCTACACCACCGACAAGAACAAGCGCACCACTCCGGACAAAATCGAGATCAAGAAATACGATCCGGTTGTTCGCAAGCACGTGGTGTACAAGGAAGCCAAGATCAAGTAATTGATCCCGGCGACCAGAAAAAACCCGCATCCGAAAGGACGCGGGTTTTTTTATGCCTGTCAGGGCCTCATCGCCGGCAAGCCGGCTCCCACAGAGGCCGTGCAGAACCTGCGGGAGCGGGCTTGCCAGCGCTTATTTCTGCTCGAACATCACATAGATCTTGCGGCAAGGCTCCAGCACCTCCCAGGTGCCCTTGAAGCCGGCCGGGATGACGAACCGATCACCGGCACGCAGGGTTTTTGCGCCACCGTCCTGGTCGCGCAGCACCGAAACACCCTGGACGATCTCGCAGTACTCGTGCTCGGTGTAGTTCACCGTCCACTGTCCGACTTCACCTTCCCAGACGCCCGCAGCGAACTGTCCGCATGGGCTGGAATAGTGGTTATAGACAGCCTGGTCGGGCTCCCCCTTGAGGATTTTTTCCGCCGCCGGGCGGTAGCGTTCGGCCTCGGTGAGGGCCTGGGCGAAGTCGATGATGTTGGCAATGGCCATGGTGCGGCTCCTGTTTTTGTTTAATAAAATGCACATCAGTAGGCTTTTGGGCCTTTCGTGTCAAATATATTGATACTTTACCCAGCCTGGTTTAGGGTATCGCTTGCCAGTGTGCGCTTGTCGCCCGGCCCGAATTCTGACAACGCCTGTGAGTCCTCAGTGCGGCGTTGCACCTAAACAAGAGGAGGAGTTTCGTATGACCACCCTGACTCGTGCAGACTGGGAACAACGTGCCCAGCAATTGAAGATCGAAGGCCGTGCCTTCATCAACGGCGAATACACCGACGCTGCATCCGGTGAAACCTTCGACTGCCTGAGCCCGGTCGACGGACGCTTCCTGGCCAAGGTCGCCAGCTGCGACCTGGCCGACGCCAACCGCGCCGTGGAAAACGCCCGCGCCACTTTCAACTCCGGTGTCTGGTCGCAACTGGCCCCGGCCAAGCGCAAGGCCAAGCTGATCCGCTTCGCCGAGCTGCTGCGCAAGAACGTCGAAGAGCTGGCGCTGCTCGAAACCCTCGACATGGGCAAGCCGATCGGCGACTCCTCCAGCATCGACATCCCAGGCGCGGCCCAGGCCCTGCACTGGAATGCCGAAGCCATCGACAAGGTCTACGACGAAGTCGCGCCAACCCCGCATGACCAGCTCGGCCTGGTCACCCGCGAGCCCGTGGGCGTGGTCGGTGCCATCGTACCGTGGAACTTCCCGCTGCTGATGGCCTGCTGGAAACTCGGCCCGGCCCTGGCCACCGGTAACTCGGTGGTGCTCAAGCCGTCCGAAAAATCCCCGCTGACCGCCATCCGCATCGCCCAGCTGGCCATCGAAGCCGGTATCCCGGCCGGCGTGCTCAACGTGCTGCCAGGCTACGGCCACACCGTGGGCAAGGCCCTGGCCCTGCACATGGACGTCGACACCCTGGTGTTCACCGGCTCGACCAAGATCGCCAAGCAGCTGATGATCTATGCCGGCGAATCGAACATGAAGCGCATCTGGCTGGAAGCCGGCGGCAAGAGCCCGAACATCGTCTTCGCCGACGCCCCGGACCTGCAAGCTGCCGCCGAAGCGGCCGCCAGCGCCATCGCCTTCAACCAGGGCGAAGTCTGCACCGCCGGCTCCCGCCTGCTGGTCGAGCGCTCGATCAAGGACACGTTCCTGCCGATGGTGATCGAGGCCCTCAAGGGCTGGAAGCCAGGCAACCCGCTGGACCCGCAGACCACTGTCGGCGCGCTGGTCGACACCCAGCAGATGAACACCGTGCTGTCGTACATCGACGCCGGCCACCAGGACGGCGCCAAGCTGGTTGCCGGTGGCAAGCGCACCCTGGAGGAAACCGGCGGCACCTACGTCGAGCCGACCATCTTCGACGGCGTGACCAACGCCATGAAGATCGCCCAGGAAGAGATCTTCGGCCCAGTGCTGTCGGTGATCGCCTTCGACACCGCCGAAGAAGCCATCGCCATTGCCAACGACACGCCGTATGGCCTGGCCGCTGGCATCTGGACCTCGGACATCTCCAAGGCCCACAAGACCGCCCGTGCCGTGCGCGCTGGCAGCGTCTGGGTCAACCAGTACGACGGCGGCGACATGACCGCGCCGTTCGGTGGCTTCAAGCAGTCGGGCAACGGCCGTGACAAGTCGCTGCATGCGCTGGAGAAGTACACCGAGCTGAAGGCGACCTGGATCAAGCTGTAATCCAGCGGGGCCGCTCTGCGGCCCTTTCGCGACACAAGGCCGCTCCTACAGGGCTCAGTGAAATCCTTGTGGGAGCTGGCTTGCCAGCGATGGGCTGCAAGGCAGCCCCAACCACAGCCGGGACGGTTTTCGCCGTCCCGGCTTTGTCGTCTCCGCTGTTCAAGAATTCTGCCTGGGAGGCTGCAATGCGCTGGGGAACCTACTTCGCCGTACTGGCATCGGTATTGAGCGTCGGGCTCGCGCTCGGCGTAAGCATGCCGTTGGTGTCCCTGCGTCTTGAGGCCTGGGGCTATGGCAGCTTTGCCATCGGTGTCATGGCGGCCATGCCGGCGCTGGGCGTGCTGCTCGGTGCCAGCCTGGCGAGCCGCCTGGCCGGCTGGGTGGGTGTGCCTGCAGCCATGCGCCTGTGCCTGTGGGGCGGCGCATTGTCGATCGGCCTGCTGGCGTTGCTGCCGAGCTACCCGTTGTGGCTGGCGCTGCGCTTGCTGATCGGCATGTCGCTGACCGTGGTGTTCATCCTTGGCGAGAGCTGGATCAACCAACTGGTGGTCGAGCAGTGGCGCGGTCGCCTGGTGGCGTTGTATGGCAGCAGCTACGCCCTGAGCCAACTGGCCGGGCCGCTGGTGCTGGGGTTTCTCGGCTCCGACGACGACTTCGGCTTCTGGGCCGCGACCGGTCTGCTGCTGTGCGCGCCCTTGCTGCTGTTGGGGCGCGGTGGCGCGCCCAGCACCGAGGCCTGCAGCGTGACGTTCGGCGACTTGTTCGCCTTCTGCCGTCGCCTGCCGGTAATCGCCTGGGCAATCGCCTTGTTCGCTTCCTTCGAAGCGATGATTCTTACCTTGTTGCCGGTGTACTGCCTGCAACAGGGTTTCACCACCGAAGTCGCCCTGTTCATGGTCAGTACCGTGGTGGTGGGTGACGCCGTGCTGCAGTTGCCCATTGGCGCGCTGGCCGATCGAATGTCGCGGCGCAGTCTGTTCACAGGGTGCGCAGTGACGTTGCTGTGCTCCAGCCTGGCGATTCCTCTGCTCTTGCATACCCCGGCGATCTGGCCGTTGTGGGTGCTGTTCGGGGCCAGCGCCGGTGGCTTGTTCACCTTGTCGCTGGTGCTGATCGGCGAGCGCTACCGGGACGACGCACTGGTGCGTGCCAATGCCCATGTGGCGCAGCTGTGGGGCATCGGCTGCCTGCTCGGGCCTTTGCTGGCAGGGGCGGGGAGCCAGTGGGTCAGTGGGCATGCGCTACTGTGGCTGATGGCGGCGGGGGCGGCGGGGCTGGTGTTGCTGACGCGTCGGCGTGGGGCTTTCGAGCCGGCTTCTACCTGAAGCAGGTTGGGGCTGCTGCGCAGCCCATCGCCGGCAAGCCGGCTCCTACAGGGTTCGGAGTGAGCTTCCTGTGGGCTTGCCGGCGATGAGGCACGCGACTACAACATCTTCTCCAGGCCGACCGCCTTGCTGATCCAGGCATTGAACCGCCGCCAGAGCCTGCCTGGCTCTGACGTCAGCATATGCCTGTGGCCGTTGTCCTCCGTCGCCCAGACCAGCTTGTCATTGACCAGCCTGACCTGATAGCTCAGCGCCGGCGCCATACCTTGCACGGCCAGCTCGCGGGTGTACTCGGCCAGCTCGGGGCTGTCCACCAGCACACCTACTTCGGTGTTCCACAGCACCGACCTGGGGTCGAAATTGAACGAGCCGATGAAGGTCTTGCGCCGGTCGAAGACGATGGCCTTGCTGTGCAGGCTGGAGTCCGAACTGCCGTGGAAACTCAGGCGCCCGGCGCTGGGGTCGCCCGGTTGGCGGCGCAGCTCGAACAGCTGCACGCCATGCTCCAGAAGCGCCCGACGATAGGGCGCATAGCCGCCATGCACCGCCGGTACGTCGGTGGCTTCCAGCGAATTGGTCAGCAGTTTCACCGACGTCCCTGCATCGGCGCGCCCGGTAAGGTATACAAGCCCCGTCTCGCCCGGCACGAAGTAGGCCGAAACCAGTATCAGCTCGCGATGCACCGCGGCCAGGTCCGGCGCCAGCTGCTGGCTCATCAGCAGGTGCGGGTCCGGTTCGTCGTCTGCCAGCACCTTGCTCGGCGCATCCCACAGTGCCTGGCTGTGGGCCCAGATCAGTTCGTTGCGCCAGACATCCAGGCGTGGCTGCGATTGATAGGCCATCAGACGGTCATACAGCGCCTTGCGCTTCACCCGTGCCTCGGCCAACGACACTTCCAGGCGCTGGCGGCTGGCACGCAGGTCTGCAGCGTCCGGTTGGCGCCAGAGGAAGTCGCCGATGGGCTGACTCAGGGCATGGTTCCAGTACTGGTCGAAACCGTGGCCCAGCTGCTCGGCCACAGGTCCCACGCCCAGCAGGTCGATGTCGGTGAAGTTGAGGTTGGGCTCGGCATCGAAATATTCGTCACCCAGGTTGCGACCGCCGACGATGGCCATGCTGTTGTCGACCAGGAACAGCTTGTTGTGCATGCGCCGGTGCTGCAGCGACAGATTGAACAGGCGGCCCACGGCCCGCGTGGCGCCGGTGCTGCGCCCCAGTTGCAGGGGGTTGAAGACACGGATCTGGATGTTCGGGTGGGCGTCCAGGGTGCCCATGATGACATCCAGGCCGTCGCTGGTGGTGTCGTCGAGCAGAATGCGCACGCGCACGCCGCGGTCGGCGGCGCGCAGCAGTTCATGCACCAGCGCCCGGGTGCTCAGGCCGTCATGGACGATGTAGTACTGCAGGTCGATGCTTGCCTGGGCGTTGCGGATCAGCTCGGCACGGGCGCGAAACGCCTCGTTGCTGTTGGGCAGCAGGCGGAACCCCGAGCGCCCGCCATAGGGCGCAGCCTGGCGTATGACCGAGCGGCCGAACGCCGATTCGCTGGCAGGCAGGGCTTGGCTGACTTCGCGGGGCATGTCGATGCTGGCGCAGCTTGCAAGGCAGAGCAGCACCAGCAGCAGAGGCAGGGCACGCTGGAGTGTCAAAGGTGGACCGTCCTGTACGGCAAGGGCCTGTGGGGGTTGGACCGCGGTGGGCGGCGCAAAGTTACGCCGGGTCGCTGTCTTCATCCAGTAGACGAAGGGCGGCTTCACCCACCTTGCGCACGGCGGCTTCGATCTGCGGCGTCGGCCGCGCGGCGAAGTTCATGCGCAGGCAGTGGCGAAACTTGCCCGAGGCCGAAAAGATGCTGCCCACCGCGATCTGCACGCCCTGCTCCAGTAAAGCCCGATTCAGCCGTAGCGTGTCGAAATGTTCGGGCAACTCCACCCACAGCATGAAGCCGCCCTGGGGCCGGCTTACGCGGGTGCCGGGCGGGAAGTAGCGCATCACCCAGTCGCTCATCAGGTCGCGGCCGCGCTGGTACTGGCTGCGCATGCGCCGCACATGGGGCTGGTAGTGGCCACCGGCGATGAAGTCGGCAATGGCCAGTTGCGGCTGACAGGCGGTGCTGCCGGTGCTGATGTACTTCATGTGCAGCACGCGCTCCAGGTAGCGGCCGGGCGCCACCCAGCCGACACGCAGGCCCGGTGCGAGGGTCTTGGAGAACGAGCTGCACAGCAGCACCCGGCCGTCTTCGTCGAACGACTTGAGGGTACGAGGGCGCGGATAGGTGTAGGCCAGGTCGCCATACACATCATCTTCCAGAACCGCCACGTCGTAGCGTTGTGCCAGGCTCAGCAGGGCCTTCTTGCGCGCCTCGGGCATGATGTAGCCGAGCGGGTTGTTGCAGCTCGGGGTGATCTGGATGAGTTTGATCGGCCACTGTTCGAGCGCCAGCTCCAGGGCCTCGAGGCTGATGCCGGTGAGCGGGTCGGTGGGTATCTCCAGCGCCTTCATGCCCAGGCCCTTGAGGGTTTGCATGGCACCGTGGAAGCTTGGCGAGTCCACTGCCACGATGTCGCCCGGCTCGCAGACTGCGCGGATGCTGCACGACAATGCTTCGTGGCAGCCGGTGGTCACCACCAGGTCTGCAGGGCCCAGGCGGCAGCTGGAATCGAGCATCAGGCGGGCGATCTGTTCGCGCAGCGCAAGGTTGCCGTGGATGTTGTCGTAATACAGGCCTGGCATGTCCTGACGACGACTCAGTTGAGCGAGGCTGCGCAGCAAAGGCTTGAGGGTCGGGCTGTCGACGTCGGGCATGCCGCGGCCAAGCTGCATCACATCCTGACGCGGGGTGCTGCGTATCAGTTCCAGAACCTGTTCCCACTGCGAGATATCCACAGGGCGCTGGGCCGGGCGGCTGACGGCGGGCAGGGCAGGGAGCTGGCGATGAACGCTGACGAAGTAGCCGGATTTGGGCCGCGGCGACACCATGCCGCTGTCTTCGAGCATGCGGTAGGCCTGCTGTACGGTGCTCAGGCTGACGCCGTGTTCCAGGCTCAGGGCGCGTACCGAAGGCAGGCGCTGGCCTGGGTGATAGAGGCCCTGCTCGATGCGTGCGCCGATCAACTCGGCGAGGTTCAGGTAGAGGGTCACGACATACTCCCGCGCGGTGGTGAAACAGCGACCAGTACAGTTGCGCTGAAAATACAGCATTCAGCGGCTTCATCGCCAATTCTGTATGGAAATAATAAGGCGCTATTGGATCTGTATTGTCGTTGTTGCCAACGTGCATGCTTTCCCCACGGTAACAGTCGAACGGGAGGGTGGAGCGATGGGTGGCATGAGCGATGTGCGCTTGCAACTGATGGCCAAGGAGCTGGAAAGCGGACAGCAGGCCAGGATTTTCAATGCACCGGCAGGGCTGGGCCGGTGGGGCCTGATGCTGCATCGCTGGCACACCCGCAGGGCCCTGCTGCAGCTGGACGATGACCAGTTGCGCGATATAGGCCTGACATGGGAGCAGGCCCGCGCCGAAGGCGGCAAGCCGTTCTGGAAGGATTGATTGCGGGCGCATGTCTTGGAATTTGTGGTGGTACGGAAATCGAGCGCCGCCCGCGCGGCGCATCGCGAGCTGCGCTCGCTCCTACGTTTGTTTTTGGCCAGTTATGCCTGTGGCAGATG
>NZ_BBIV01000074.1 GCF_000730665.1 Pseudomonas plecoglossicida NBRC 103162 = DSM 15088 | reverse complement strand
CGCTCGATCTCACAGGCGCTGAAAATGTGTCGCCATGCAGCTGATGGCCCAAACGCGATCCGGCTCCGTTCCCTGATTTCACACCACTTGTTCGAAGTTGTAACACCGCTCCCTCCCCCAATTGCCTCCTTGTTGAACACTCGTTTAGCATGAGCCTCAAGTCGCCCCCTCACACCCATCACAATAATTCGAGGCCCGTCATGACCGCTCAGTCGTCCCTACTCACGCAAGTCGAAGCCGGCGTCGCCTGGATCACCCTGAACCGCCCCGAACAGCGCAACGCGCTGGACATCCCGACCCTGAAAAAACTGCACGCCACCCTCGAGGCCTACAACACCGACCCGGCCGTGCGTGTGGTGGTGCTGACCGGCATTGGCCGCAGCTTCTGCGCTGGCGCCGACCTCGCCGAATGGGCCGAGGCCGAAGCCCGTGGCGCCCTGGAAACCTACGGCTGGACCGAAACCGCCCACGCCCTGATGCAGTGCCTGCACAACCTGGACAAGCCCACCCTCGCCGCCATCAACGGCACCGCCGTCGGCGCCGGTATGGACCTGTCGCTGTGCTGCGACCTGCGCCTGGCCGCCCAGTCGGCGCGCTTCAAGGCCGGCTACACCAGCATGGCCTACTCGCCGGACGCCGGCGCCAGCTGGCACCTGCCACGGCTGATCGGCAGCGAACAAGCCAAGCGCCTGCTGTTCCTCGACGAGCTGTGGGGCGCCGAGCGCGCCTTGGCTGCCGGCCTGGTCGGTGAAGTGGTCGCCGACGACCAACTGCCTACCGCCACCGCCGAACTGGCGGCGCGCCTGGCCCAGGGCCCGACCTTCGCCTATGCCCAGACCAAACGCCTGATCAGAGACGGCGCCTCGCGCACGCTGGCCGAACAGCTCTCGGCAGAACTCGCGGCCGGCCTGCTCTGCGGTCGCAGCGAGGACGGCAACGAAGCCCTGCGCGCCGCCACGGAAAAACGCGCACCCCGTTTCAGCGGCAAATAAGCACACTCATTCCCCGGTTACCCAGGAACAGGCCATGAATTTCCAACTGACCCAAGAACAAGAAATGTTGGTGGATGCCGTACGCAGCTTCGTCGCCAAGGAGTTGCTGCCCCATGAAGAAGCTGTGGACCGCGCTGATGAAGTCTCTCCCGAGCTCGCCGCGCAGATCCGCGGCAAGGCCATCGCGGCCGGCTTCTACGCGTTCAACATGCCCGAGGAAGTCGGTGGCGGCGGCCTCGACTACCTGTCCCAGGCGCTGATCGAACGCGAGCTGTCGAAAGTCTCCTGGGCCCTGCACGTGTTCGTCGCGCGGCCTTCGAAAATCCTCATGGCCTGCACCGGCCAGCAGGTCGAGGACTACCTGCTGCCGTGCATCCGCGGCGAGAAGACCGACTGCTTCGCCCTCACCGAACCGGGCGCCGGCTCCGACGCCAACTCGATCAAGACCCGCGCCGTGCGCGAAGGCGACGACTTCGTCATCAACGGCAGCAAGCACTTCATCAGCCACGCCGGGCACGCCGACTTCGCCATCGTCTTCGCCGTTACCGACACCTACGAGCACAACGGCAAGAAGCGCAACGCCGTCACCGCCTTCCTGGTCGATCGCGGCACCCCGGGCATGACCATCCGCCGCGGCCCGAAATGCGTGAGCAACCGTGGCTACCACACCTACGAGCTGTTCTTTGACGACTGCAAGGTGCCGGCCGCCAAGGTACTCGGTGAAGTCGGCAAGGGCTGGGATGTGGCCAACGCCTGGCTCACGGCTGGCCGGGTGATGGTCGCCGCCAACTGCGTCGGCCAGGCCCAGCGCGCGCTGGATGTGTCGCTGCAATGGGCGGCCGACCGCAAGCAGTTCGGCCAGCCGATCGGCACCTATCAGGGCGTGTCGTTCAAGCTTGCCGACATGGCCACGCAGATCCGCGCCGCCGAGCTGCTGACCCTGCACACCGCCTGGAAGATGGACCAGGGCAGCATGACCGACGGCGAGGCCGGCATGGCCAAGCTGTTCGCCAGCGAAGTGCTCGGCAAGGTCGCCGACGAGGCCGTGCAGATCTACGGCGGTATGGGCCTGATGGACGAAGGCCCGGTCGAGCGCATCTGGCGCAACGCGCGGATCGAGCGGATCTGGGAAGGTACCTCGGAGATCCAGCGGCACATCATCTCGCGCGAACTGCTGCGCCCGCTGCTGCGCTGATCGGAGAAACGCCATGTCGCAAGCCATTCGTGACAACCTCAAACGCCTGCTGGCGCCCCGGCACCTGGCCTTCATCGGCGGGCGTAGCATGGCCCGCGCGCTCAAGCGCTGCGCCGACGGCGGCTACCCCGGCCAGATGTGGCTGGTGAACCCGCAGCAGGACAGCATCGACGGCGTACCCTGCGTGCGCAGCGTGGCCGAGCTGCCCTGCGCGCCGGACGCGGTGTTCATCGCCACCAACCGTGAACTGACCCTGACCTGTGTCGCCGAACTCGCCGCCAAAGGGGCGGGCGGGGCGATCTGCTATGCCTCGGGCTTCGCCGAATGTGGCGCCGAGGGCCAGGCCCTGCAACAGCAGCTGATCAAAGCCGCCGCTGACATGGCGCTGCTCGGGCCCAACTGCTACGGCCTGCTCGACTACCTGCACAGCGCCGCCCTGTGGCCTGTGGCCCACGGCGGCAAGGCGGTGGACAAGGGCGTGGCAGTGCTGACCCAGAGCGGCAATTTCGCCTACAACCTGTCGATGAGCGACCGTTCGCTGCCGGTGGCCTACATGGCCTCGGTCGGCAACCAGGCGCAGTTGGGCATCGCCGAGTTGATGGACGTGCTGCTCGACGAGCCCCGCGTAACGGCCATCGGCCTGCACCTGGAAGGCCTGAAGAACGTGCCGGGCTTCGCTCGCGCGGCCCACAAGGCGCTGGAGAAGGGCATCCCGATCATCGCGTTGAAGACCGGTGTATCGCAAATCGGCGCGGAGCTTGCGCTCAGTCATACCAGCTCGCTGTCCGGCTCCGACGCCCTCTACGACAGCCTGTTCGAGCGCCTGGGCGTGATCCGCGTCAGCGGCCCGGTCAGCTTCGTCGAAACCCTCAAGGCCGCCGCCTGCGGCAACCTGCCCAAGGGTGACAGCCTGATCGCGCTGGCCTGCTCGGGCGGCGATGCGGGGCTGATCGCCGACTACTCGGAATGCAATCAGCTGCGTCTGCCTGCCCTCGACGCTGGCCAGGTCGAGGAACTGGCCCAGGTGTTGCCGGCCTACGCCAACCTGGTCAACCCGCTGGACTTCACCACGGCGATCTGGGGCGACGGACCGGCCAAGCAACGCATGCTCGACAGTGCCCTGCGCAGCGACGCCGACGCCGCGATGCTGGTGTTGGACTACCCCGCCGAATTCACCGGCGAGCGCAAGGAATGCGACCTGCTGCTGGAGCTGTACGGCGCGGCGCTCAAACGCCACGGCAAGACCGGCTTCGTCACCTCGGCCTTCCCCGAGCTGCTGCCGGCCAGCGCCCGCGAGCGCTTGCACGCTGCCGGTGTACCGGCGCTGCAAGGGGTGGAGGATGGCCTGGCAGCATGGGGCCGGGTGGCCCGCTACGCGCAGAATCGTCAGGCCTTGTTGGCGCTGGGCGAGTCGGCGCTGGTACCGCTGTGCCCGCAGGCGCTTGCCGGTGACAGTCAGCTGCTCAACGAGTGGCAATCGAAACAGGCCCTGCGGGGCTTCGGTCTGCCCATCCCGAATGGCGTGTTGAGCAGCCCGCAGAACGCGCTGGACGATGCCCGCAAAGTTGGCTTCCCGCTGGTGCTCAAGGCCGTCAGCGCGCAGTTGCCGCACAAGACCGAGGCCGGTGCCGTGGCGCTGAACCTTGGCGACGAGGCGGCGCTCGGGCGTGCACTGGAGCAGATGCGCACACGCATTGCCGCCTACGCGCCAGAGGTTCCCTTCGATCAGGTCCTGCTTGAACCCATGGCCGGTGCGCCACTGGCCGAGCTGATCGTCGGCATCAAGCGCGAGCCGGACTTCGGCCTGGCGCTGGTGATCGGCGCGGGCGGCATCCTCGTCGAGCTGCTCAAGGACAGCAAAAGCCTGCTGCTGCCGACCACCGACGGTGCCATTCGCAATGCGCTGCTCGGCCTGCGCAGCGCGGCGCTGCTGCAGGGCTTCCGTGGCAAGCCGGCAGCGGACCTGGACGCGCTGGTCGCGGCCATCCGTGCCGTGGCCGACTACGCCTGCGAGAACGCCAGCCAGCTTTTGGAGCTGGATGTGAACCCATTGATGGTCGGTGCCACCGGCACCACCGCGGTCGATGCCTTGATCCGCCTCGGCCAGGTGTAAGGACATGAACATGACGAACCAAACACTGACCGGTGGCCAGGCGCTGGTGCGCCTGCTGGCCAACTACGGGGTCGATACCGTCTTCGGTATTCCCGGTGTACATACCCTGGAGCTGTATCGCGGCCTGCCCGGCAGCGGCATCCGCCACGTCCTGACGCGCCACGAGCAGGGCGCCGGCTTCATGGCCGACGGCTATGCCCGGGTCAGCGGCAAGCCGGGGGTGTGCTTCATCATCACCGGCCCCGGCGTGACCAACGCGGCCACCGCCATCGGCCAGGCCTATGCCGACTCGATCCCGATGCTGGTGATCTCCAGCGTCAACCACACCGCGAGCCTGGGCAAAGGCTGGGGCTGCCTGCACGAGACCCAGGACCAGCGCGCCATGACGGCGCCGATCACCGCCTTCTCGACCGTGGCCCTGAAGGCCGAAGACCTGCCCGAGCTGATCGCCCGCGCCTACGCCGTGTTCGACAGCGAGCGCCCGCGCCCGGTGCATATCTCGGTGCCGCTGGACGTGCTGGCGGCGCCGGTGGCGCGGGACTGGAGCAATGAAGTGGTGCGCCGCCCCGCTCGCGGCCCGGCCAATGCCGAGAGCCTGGAGCAGGCCGCCGGCAAGTTGGCGGCAGCCAAGCGCCCGATGATCATCGCCGGCGGTGGTGCGCTGCAGGCGGGTGCCGAGCTGCAGCTGTTGAGCAAACGCCTGGCCGCGCCGTTCTTCACCAGCGTCGCCGGCAAAGGGCTGGCGCCGCTGGACTCGCCACTCAATGCCGGCTCCACCCTGTGTGTGGAAGCGGGCTGGGAGCTGATCGCCGAGGCCGATGTGGTGCTGGCGGTCGGCACCGAGATGGCCGACACCGACTTCTGGCGCGAGCGCCTGCCACTGAACGGCGAGCTGCTGCGGGTGGATATCGACCCACGCAAGTTCAACGACTTCTACCCCTGCGCGGTGGCATTGCACGGCGATGCCCGGCAGACCGTGGCGGCGCTGCTCGAACAGCTGCCGGACAGCGTCCGTGATGCCACCCAGGCCAGTGCAGCGGTGGCCTGTCTGCGCAGCGCCGTGCAGGCGAGCCATGGCCCCTTGCAGTCGATCCACCAGTCCATCCTGGCCCGGATCGCCGCAGAGCTGCCGGACAACGCTTTCATCAGCACCGACATGACCCAGCTGGCCTACACCGGCAACTACGTCTTCAACAGCCGGGCGCCGCGCAGCTGGCTGCACCCGACCGGCTACGGCACCCTCGGCTACGGCCTGCCGGCGGGGATCGGCGGGATGTTCGGCAGTGCCGATCGCCCGGGGCTGGTGCTGGTCGGTGACGGTGGCTTCCTCTATACGGCGCAGGAGCTGGCCACTGCGGTCGAGGAACTGGACCGCCCGCTGGTGGTGCTGCTGTGGAACAACGACGCACTCGGCCAGATCCGCGACGACATGCTCAACCTGGACATCGAGCCCATCGGCGTACTGCCGCGCAACCCGGACTTCGCCGGCCTTGCCCGCGCGTTCGGCTGCACGGTGGCCGAGCCGCAGAGCCTCGACGAACTGCAACGGGACATGCGCGGCGGCTTCGGCCGCAACGGCGTGACCCTGATCGAGCTCAAGCACGCCTGCGCGCGCTGAGCCCATCCCGCACAACAGGATACTTGCCATGCGTTTTTCCTCATTGACCCAACGTATCGCCGGTGACGGCGCCGCCGCGTGGGAGATCCACTACCGCGCCCTGGCCATGCTCGAACAGGGGCGCGACGTGCTGCTGCTGTCGGTCGGCGACCCGGATTTCGACACCCCCGCGCCGATCGTGCAGGCCGCCGTGGATAGCCTGCATGCGGGCAACACCCACTACGCCGATGTGCGTGGCAAGCGCAGCCTGCGCGAGGCCATCGCCCGCCGCCACCAGCAACGTAGCGGCCACGCGGTGACGGCCGACCAGGTGACGGTGCTGGCCGGGGCGCAGTGCGCGCTGTTCTGCGTGGCGCAGTGCGTGCTGGAACCGGGCGATGAAGTGATCGTCGCCGAGCCGATGTATGTCACCTACGAAGCGGTGTTCGGCGCCTGCGGTGCCAAGGTGGTGCCGGTGCCGGTGCGTTCGGAACATGGGTTTCGCGTGCAGCCCGAAGACGTCGCCGCGCGGATTACCCCGCGCACCCGCGCCCTGGCGCTGAACAGCCCGCACAACCCCTCCGGCGCCAGCCTGCCGCGCAGCACCTGGGAGGCCCTGGCCGAACTGTGCATCGCCCATGACCTGTGGCTGATCAGCGACGAGGTGTACAGCGAGCTGCTGTTCGACGGCGAGCACATCAGCCCCGCGAGTCTGCCGGGCATGGCCGAGCGCACGGCGACGCTGAACAGCCTGTCCAAGTCCCATGCCATGACCGGCTGGCGGGTTGGTTGGGTGGTGGGTTCGTCGGCGCTGGCCGGGCACCTGGAAAATCTGGCGCTGTGCATGCTCTATGGCTCGCCCGACTTCATCCAGGATGCGGCGGTGGCCGCGCTGGAGCTGCAATTGCCGGAGCTGGCCACCATGCGCGAAGCCTACCGCCAGCGTCGCGACCTGGTATGCGAAAGCCTTGCCGACTGCCCAGGTGTGCGGGCGCTCAAGCCCGATGGCGGGATGTTCGTGATGGTCGACATCCGCGAGACCGGGCTCAGCGCCCAGGACTTCTCCAACCGCCTGCTCGACCTGCACGGTGTGTCGGTGCTGGCGGGCGAAGCCTTCGGCCCGAGCGCTGCCGGGCATATTCGCCTGGGGCTGGTGGTCGGCGAGGCGCCGCTGCGCGAAGCGTGCCGACGCATCGCCCTGTGTGCCCGCGAGCTGATGGAGGCGCAGCGCAATGCGTGAATACAGCCGATTGTTCATCGATGGACGCTGGCAGCAGCCGGTGGGGCAGGGCATGGCCGAGGTGATCGACCCGGCCAGCGAGGCGGTCGCCGGCAAGGTGCCGCTGGGTAACGAAGCGGATGTGGAACGGGCAGTCGATGCGGCGCGCAGGGCGTTCACGGACTGGTCGCGGACCTCATCCGCCGTGCGTGCCGGGTTCATTCGTGACCTGGCCGAACAGCTCAAGGCGCGTGCCGACGAGATGGCTGCGGTGATTACTACCGAGCTGGGCATGCCGGTGCAGTGGTGTCGGTCAGTTCAGGTCGAGGGCCCGATCGTCGGCCTCGAACAGTACGTCGAGCTGGCCGGGCTGATGGACGAAGTGCGCGAGGTCGGCAACTCGCTGGTGTATCGCGAGGCGGTGGGCGTGTGTGCCTTCATCAACCCCTGGAACTACCCGCTGCACCAATTGATCGGCAAGCTGGCGCCGGCCTTGGCCGCCGGTTGCACGGTGGTGGTCAAGCCGAGCCAGGAAACCCCGCTGCATGCCTTCTTGCTCGCCGAGATGATCGAGGCCATCGGGCTGCCGGCCGGGGTGTTCAACCTGGTCAGTGGGCCGGGGGCGAAAGTGGGTGAGGCGCTGGCGCGGCATCCGCAGGTGGACATGGTTTCGTTCACCGGCTCGACCGGTGCCGGTGTGCGGGTTTCCCAGGCGGCGGCGCCGTCGGTGAAGCGCGTGTGCCTGGAACTGGGGGGCAAGTCGCCGTTGCTGATCACGGCGGATGCGGACCTTGAGGCGGCGGTGCGCTATGGCGTGCAGGACGTGATGATCAACTCCGGGCAGACCTGCACGGCGCTGACCCGCATGTTGTTGCCGGCGTCGCGTTATGCCGAGGCAGTGGAGATTGCTGTGGACGAGGCGCGTGGGTTGGTGATGGGTGACCCGCAGGACCCGCGCAGTTTCCTCGGGCCGATGTGTTCGGCGGGGCAGCGGCGTACGGTGCAGGAATACATTCGGGTCGGCCTGGAGGAGGGCGCGCGGCTGTTGTGTGGCGGGGAGACGGCGCCGGGGTTCGAACGCGGGTTCTATGTGCCGCCGACGATTTTTGCTGATGTGAACAACCGGATGCGTATTGCCCAGGAGGAGATCTTTGGGCCGGTGTTGTGCCTGATTCCTTATGGCGATGAGGCCGAGGGGATTGCGCTGGCCAACGATTCGCCGTTCGGGCTGTCCAGTGCGGTGTGGGCCGGGAGCCGGGACAAGGCGGTGCAGTTGGGGCGACAGCTGCGGGCGGGGCAGTGCTTCGTCAATGGCGGGGCGTTCAACTACCAGGCGCCGTTTGGGGGGTATAAGCAGTCGGGGAATGGGCGGGAGTGGGGGGAGGAGGGGTTGGGTGAGTTTGTCGAGATCAAAGCTATTCAGCTCTAGTGTCGCGGTGGCGCATTGGGTGCTTGGCGTCGGGGATTTTGCGCCTATGAGATCGAGCGCC
>NZ_BBIV01000075.1 GCF_000730665.1 Pseudomonas plecoglossicida NBRC 103162 = DSM 15088 | reverse complement strand
GCCGGCGATAGGGCCATTGAAGACACTAGAGGGACAACAGACCTGCAGGGAGGTACGACCATTGCCCCTCAACCTGTCCATCAGCCAGGCCCGGCGCCTGGCGTTGTCCGCTCAGGGCTTCGGCAAACAGCCCCAATTCCCACCGACGCTGCCTGTCCTCAAGCGCATGCTGCAACGCCTTGGCGTGTTGCAGATCGATTCCGTCAATGTCCTGGTCCGCTCTCACTACTTGCCGCTGTTCTCCCGGCTGGGCGGATACTCCCCCGACATGCTCGACCAGCTCGCCTGGGGCCGTGGCCGGCAACGCCACCTGTTCGAATACTGGGGCCACGAAGCCTCGCTGCTGCCGCTGAGCCTCTACCCATTGCTGCGCTGGCGCATGGCCCACGCTGCCGATGGCCGTGGCATCTACCGCCAGCTCGCACAGTTCGGCCGCGAACGCCAGGACGTGATCGCCCGCGTACTGTCAGCCGTGCGCGAACAGGGCGCCCTGGGCGCCGGCAGCCTGTCGACGCGCCAGGAACGGGCCGGCCCCTGGTGGGACTGGAGTGAAGAAAAGCATGCACTGGAATGGCTGTTCGCCGCAGGCGAGGTGACGGTGGCGGGGCGTCGTGGCTTCGAGCGGCTCTACGATGTGCCGGACAAGGTGCTGTCGCGGGCGATTCTGGATCAGCCCCTGCCCAGCGAGGCCGAAGCCCATCAGGGCCTGATGCTGCACGCCGCCACGGCCTTGGGTGTGGCGACCGAGCGCGACCTGCGCGACTATTTCCGCCTGGAGCCCGAGCAGGGCAGGGCGGCACTGGCTGAACTGGTCGGCGATGGCCGTTTACAAGTGGTTCAGGTGCAAGGCTGGAAGCAACCCGCCTACTGCGCAGGTACGCCACGCATTCCCCGACGAATCGACACCAGCGCCTTGCTGTCGCCCTTCGATTCATTGGTCTGGGAGCGCAACCGCACAGAGCGTTTGTTCGATTTCCGCTACCGACTGGAGATCTACACGCCCGCTCACAAGCGCGTGTACGGCTATTACGTGCTGCCATTTCTGTTCGCCGGGCGCATCGCGGCGCGCGTGGATTTGCGTGCCGAGCGTGCCTTGGGGCAACTGGCGGTGCATGCCGTGCATGCCGAGGCAGATGGATTGGGCGAGGCAGGCTATCAGGCGTTGGCCCTGGAGCTGCTGCGCCTGGCCCAGTGGCTGGGGCTTGAGCGCGTGCAACTGAACTGCCCTCGCCAGGAGGGCAGCCAGTTGCGCCAGGCGTTGCTCAGCGCCGTACTTGCTTGAGGGTCTCGGCGATCAGGAAGGCCAGCTCCAGCGACTGGTCGGCATTCATGCGTGGGTCGCAGTGGGTGTGATAGCGGTCCGACAGTGCATCTTCGGTGATCGGCCGGGCGCCGCCGATGCATTCGGTGACGTTCTGCCCGGTCATTTCGATATGGATGCCGCCGGCATGGCTGCCTTCGGCCTGGTGCACCTGGAAGAACTGCTTCACCTCATCGAGGATCTGCGCGAAGTCGCGGGTCTTGTAGCCGCTGCTGGCCTTGATGGTGTTGCCGTGCATCGGGTCCGAGCTCCACAGCACCTTGCGTCCCTCACGCTCGACGCTGCGGATCAGCCCTGGCAAGTGCTCGCCGACCTTGCCGGCACCCATGCGCACGATCAGGTTGAGCCGGCCCGGGGCGTTGTCCGGATTGAGCGTGTCGATCAGGCGGATCAGCTCTTCAGGGTTCATGCTCGGCCCGACCTTGACCCCGATCGGATTGTGCACCCCGCGCAGGAACTCGACATGGGCGCCATCGAGCTGGCGGGTACGGTCGCCGATCCACAGCATGTGCGCCGAACAGTCGTAGTAGTCGCCCGTCAGGCTGTCCTGGCGCACGAAGGCTTCTTCGTAGTTGAGCAGCAATGCCTCGTGGGCGGTGAAGAAGCTGGTTTCGCGCAGTTGCGGGGCGCTGTCCAGACCGCAGGCGCGCATGAAGGCGAGGGTTTCGTCGATGCGGTTGGCCAGCTGGTGGTACTTGTCGGCCAGCGCCGAGTTGGCGATGAAGTCCAGGTTCCACTTGTGCACCTGGTGCAGGTCGGCAAAGCCGCCCTGGGCGAAGGCGCGCAGCAGGTTGAGGCTGGCGGTGGACTGGTGATAGGCCTGCAGCAGGCGGTCCGGGTCCGGTATGCGGCTTTTCTCGTCGAAGCCGATGCCGTTGACGATGTCGCCACGGTAGGCCGGCAGGGTGACGTTGCCGATGGTCTCGTCGCCTGAAGAGCGCGGTTTGGCGAACTGCCCGGCCATGCGCCCGACCTTGACCACCGGGCAGCCGGCGGCGAAGGTCATGACGATGGCCATCTGTAGCAGCACCTTGAAGGTGTCGCGGATCTTCGCCGCCGAGAACTCGGCGAAGCTTTCTGCGCAGTCGCCGCCCTGCAACAGGAAGGCGCGGCCTTCGGTGACCTCGGCGAACTGCCGGCGCAGCTCGCGCGCTTCACCGGCGAACACCAGCGGCGGGTAGCTGGCCAGGGTCTGCTCGACCTTGAGCAGGTGCTCGGCATCGGGGTAGGTCGGTTGCTGCTGGATCGGCAGGGCACGCCAGCTGTCAGGGCTCCACGGTCGGTTCATCACAGGCTCGGTATTGTCGGTTTGGGCATGCCTGCCATGGTAACAGTTGCCGCTGAGCTTGTTGCATCGGGGGTGTTGGCGGACAATGCGCGTTTTGCGTGGGCAGGTGGCAGGTACATGGCGACGGAGCGGGAAGAGCGGCTGCTGGCTCGGGTCGAGGATGCCTTTGGCGTGATCAGCGTGTACGAGGTGGAAGACTACCGCTTCCTCGAGTTCGGCGATGCCATCGAGCAGAGCTGCGTGTTCACCGCCGACCCCAGCTGGCTGGAGTACGACTATACCCGCGCCATGCTGGTCGGT
This sequence comes from Pseudomonas plecoglossicida NBRC 103162 = DSM 15088, assembly GCF_000730665.1. Classification (GTDB taxonomy): domain Bacteria; phylum Pseudomonadota; class Gammaproteobacteria; order Pseudomonadales; family Pseudomonadaceae; genus Aquipseudomonas; species Aquipseudomonas plecoglossicida. The sequence continues at coordinate 5,405 of NZ_BBIV01000075.1, read as the reverse complement.
GCGCTGTGCCATGCGCAACCGGAAAGCGCGCTGTTCCTGGGCCTTGGAGCCGGTACCCTGACCCAGGCGTGCATGAAGTTCCTGCCGCTCGACGACATCGAGGCCATCGAGTTGCGCGCCGATGTACCGCGCCTGGCCATGGAATACCTGGGCCTGGACGATGACCCGCGGCTGTATGTGCGCATCGGCGATGCGCTGGAACTGTTGCCCACGGCGGAGAAGGCCGACCTGTTGTTCGTCGACCTTTACACCGATCACGGGCCGGGCGTCGGCCACCTGGCGTGGACCTTCCTGGAAAACTGCCAGAAGCAGCTCAACCCCGGTGGCTGGCTGGTGATCAACCAGTGGGCCGGCGACGACGGCAGGCCCCTGGGCGCGGCGTTGTTGCGCGGGTTGTACCACCGGCATTATTGGGAGCTGCCGGTGAAGGAGGGCAACGTCATCCTGCTGGTGCCGGCGGACCTGGACCAGGTGCTGGACCTGGATGGTGTGCAGGCGCGGGCCGAGGCGCTGGCGCCGCGGTTGGGGTATGGCCTGGAAGGGTTGATCCGGGAGATTCGACCGGCTACCTGAAGGGCTGTTTCGTGGCCAATGGCCCTATCGCAAACGAAATAACGATTCAGCCCGCGATCGCTGATGGCCCCGTACTGGCCTCTCGCCAAGAAAATTTTCCTCACTGCCTTCTGTTAATTCGGGTATAGTACGCGCCGGTCTTTTAGCGGACCTCAAAATCAGGTGGTGCAAATCCTCCGAGTCCAGCTTCGGCTGCACGTCCGCTAGGCGGACCTTCCCAAGTTTTCTTTTTCAATCGTTTTCGCAAATCCCCGCCGCCAAAGCTGCCTGGGTGACCTCACGGTCTTTCAAGGCATGTGCAGCTTTGGAGCATGGGTCTTTGCGGATGCACCTAGAGGCAGACCCATGACCCAGGAAACCGGCGGCTTCGCCGCTCTCGATCTCAATCCGAATATTGTTGCCGCCGTTCTGGCGACCGGCTATGAAGAGCCGTCCGCCATTCAGCAACAATCGATCCCGATCATCCTCGCCGGTCACGACATGATCGGCCAGGCGCAGACTGGCACCGGCAAGACCGCTGCCTTCGCCCTGCCGATCCTCAACAAGATCGATGTGAGCAAGCGCGAACCGCAAGCCCTGATCCTGGCGCCAACCCGTGAGTTGGCGCTGCAAGTAGCTACCGCTTTCGAAACCTACGCCAAGCAGATGCCAGGCGTGAATGTCGTGGCCGTCTACGGTGGTGCCCCGATGGGCCCACAACTGCGTGCCATTCGCAACGGCGCGCAAATCGTCGTCGCTACCCCGGGCCGTCTGTGCGACCACCTGCGTCGTGACGAGAAAGTCCTGTCCACCGTGCAGTACCTGGTACTGGACGAAGCGGACGAAATGCTCAAGCTGGGCTTCATGGACGACCTCGAAGTGATCTTCGATGCCATCCCGGCCTCGCGCCAGACCGTGCTGTTCTCTGCCACCCTGCCGTCGTCGATCCGCTCGATCGCCGAACGTCACCTGCGCGAGCCCAAGCACGTCAAGATCCAGAGCAAGACCCAGACCGTCACCGCGATCGACCAGGCTCACCTGATGGTCCACGCCGACCAGAAGATCCCGGCCGTGCTGCGTCTGCTGGAAGTCGAAGAGTTCGACGCGCTGATCGCCTTCGTGCGTACCAAGCAAGCCACCCTGGACCTGGCCGCCGCGCTGGAAGCCAAGGGCTACAAGGCTGCCGCGCTGAACGGTGACATCGCCCAGAACCAGCGTGAGCGCGTCATCGACTCGCTCAAGGATGGCCGCCTGGACATCGTCGTCGCCACCGACGTCGCCGCCCGTGGCCTGGACGTACCGCGCATCACCCACGTGTTCAACGTGGACATGCCGTACGACCCGGAGTCCTACGTGCACCGTATCGGCCGTACCGGCCGTGCCGGTCGCGAAGGCCGTGCACTGCTGCTGGTCACCCCGCGTGAGCGCCGCATGCTGCAAGTGATCGAGCGCGTGACCGGGCAGAAGGTTGCCGAAGCACGCCTGCCGAATGCCCAGGCTGTGCTGGATGCGCGCATCAAGAAGCTGACCTCGAGCCTGGCGCCGCTGGTAGCCGAAGCAGAAGCCACCCATGGCGAGCTGTTCGACCGCCTGACCGCTGACCTGGGCTGCAGCGCCCGTGCCCTGGCTTCGGCCCTGCTGCGCAAGGCCACCAATGGCCAGGCGCTGGACCTGGCAGCGGTAGAGCGCGAGCAGCCGCTGGTGCCAAGCTTCGCCCCGCGTGGCGAGCGCACTGAACGCGCTGACCGTGGCGAGCGCCGCGAGGGTGGTGACCGCGATCGCGAGCGTCGTGCGCCGATGCCACTGGCTGAAGGCCGCGTGCGTTGCCGTACCGCCCTGGGTGCCCGTGATGGTATCGCTGCCAAGAACCTGCTGGGCGCGATCCTCAACGAGGGTGGCCTGGCGCGTGACGCCATCGGCCGTATCCAGGTACGCGACAGCTTCAGCCTGATCGAGCTGCCGGAAGATGGCCTGGAGCGTCTGCTGACCAAGCTCAAGGACACCCGCGTGGCTGGCAAGCAGCTGAAGCTGCGTCGGTACCGCGAGGATTGATCCTGGCGCAATGAAAAAATCCCCGGCCTAGGTCGGGGATTTTTTTGCCTGCTCCGGCCTCATGGCTGGCAAGCCAGCTCCTGTAGGAGCCGGCTTGCCGGCGATAGGGCCTTTCAGTCGAACCGATAGATGTCCATCCCCAGTGCCCCCAGGGTAAACCCCTGGTGCACGACGCCAAACTCGCCTCCTGCCCCAAGGGCAAAGAACAGCGGCAGGAAATGCTCATCACTCGGATGGTTGCGCAACGCAAACGGCGCCTGCCGCTTGAAGTCCAGCAACGCAGCCCGGTCATCCTCGCCCAGCTTCTCCACCACCCAATCCCGAAACGCCAGCGCCCAGGGCTCGATCACCTCCGGCCCGGCATGCCAGTCAAGCTCGCCCAGGTTATGGGTAATGCTCCCGGACCCCACCAGCAGGACACCCTCCTCACGCAGCCCGGCCAGTGCCTGGCCTACCTTGAGCTGCAATTGCGGCCCCAGCTGGCTGGGCAGCGACACCTGGATCAGTGGGATGCTCGCATCGGGGTACATCAACGACATCGGCACCCAGGCGCCATGGTCGAAGGGCCGCTGGGCATCCAGGCGTGCCGGCAGGCCGGCGGCATTCAGCCGCTCGCTGACGTTCACCGCCAGTTGGGGTTGGCCAGGTGCGGGGTATTGCACGGCATACAGTGCCGCTGGAAAACCGTAGAAGTCATGCCAGGTTTCGGGCATCGGGCTGGCGGTCACCAGCAGCTCGCGGCTTTCCCAGTGCGCCGAAACCACCACGATCGCCTTCGGTCGCCCCAGCGCATTGGCCAGCCCGGCCAGCGCCGGCCCGCTGGCGCCGGGCTGCAGGGCAAGCATGGGGGAACCGTGAGAAATGAACAGGCTGGGCAGCATGGTGAAGTCCTGAGGGTTAAGATGCAGTCATCTTCGATCAGTTATCGATCGACTTCCAATATAAGATTTTTGCTCAACTCATCGAAAAACCAGGAGGAAACATGGAGCCGGCGTTCTGGCATCGAAAGTGGGCCGACAACCAGATCGGTTTTCACCAGGCCCAGGCCAATCCCTATCTGCAGCGCTACTGGCCTGCGCTTGGCCTGGCGCCTGGAAGCCGGGTGCTGGTGCCGTTGTGCGGCAAGAGCCTGGACCTGGCCTGGCTGGCGGGGCAGGGGCATCGCGTGCTGGGCGTCGAGCTGTCGCGGCGGGCGGTGGAGGATTTTTTCAAGGAGCAAGGGCTGCAGGCCCAGGTTTCGCAGCAGGGGGTGTTCGAGGTCTGGCGCAGTGGCGAGGTAGAGCTGTGGTGCGGGGATTTCTTCGCCTTGCGCGCCGAGGATGTAGCCGACTGTACCGGGTTGTATGACCGGGCGGCGTTGATCGCTTTGCCGCAAGAGATGCGAAGCGACTACATGCGTTCGCTTTCGCAACTGCTGCCTTCCTGTAACGGTCTGCTGGTGACCTTGGACTATCAACAGGAGCTGTTGGCGGGGCCACCGTTTTCAGTGCCGGATGAAGAAGTGCGGCGTGGGTTTGCCGGTTGGCAGGTGGAGGAGCTGCAGGTGCGGGAAGTGATCGAGGAAAGCCCGAAGTTTCTGGAGGCCGGAGTGAAGAGCCTGGTCGAGCGGGTGTATCGCTTGCAGTTCTGATGCCGGCGATAGGGCCCGAACAGACAAACAAAAAGGGCGACCGAAGTCGCCCTTTCTTTTTGCCTGAAGGATCAACCGCGGCGGCGCAGCGCCTCAATCCGCTCTTCCAGCGGCGGGTGGCTCATCAGCAGGCCAGCGAGGCCATGCTTGAGGCCGCCGTTGATGCCGAAGGCCTTCATGGTGTCAGGCATGTGCACCGGCAGGCCCTGTTCCACGCGCAGGCGCTGCAGGGCGCCGATCATCGCGGCGGTACCGGCCAGCTGGGCGCCGGCTTCGTCGGCGCGGTACTCGCGGCGGCGCGAGAACCACATCACGATCATGCTGGCGAGGATGCCCAGCACCAGCTCGGCGACGATGGTCGCCACGTAGTAGGCGATACCCTGGCCTTCTTCGTTCTTGAAGATCACCTTGTCGACGAAGTTGCCGATGATGCGGGCGAAGAACATCACGAAGGTGTTCACCACGCCTTGCACCAGCGCCAGGGTGACCATGTCACCGTTGGCCACGTGGCCGATCTCGTGGGCCAGCACGGCGCGTACTTCATCGGGCGAGAAGCGCTCCAGCAGGCCCTGGGAAACGGCTACCAGGGCGTCGTTGCGGTTCCAGCCGGTGGCAAAGGCGTTGGCCTCGTAAGCCGGGAAGATACCCACTTCAGGCATCTTGATGCCCGCCTCGCGCGACAGCTCCTCGACTGTCTGCAACAGCCACTGCTCGTGGCGGGTGCGCGGTTGGCTGATGATCTGGGTGCCGGTGGTCATCTTCGCCATCCACTTGGAGATGAACAGCGAGACCAGCGAGCCGGCGAAGCCGAACACTGCGCAGAACACGAGCAGGCTGCTGAGGTTGAGATCAACCCCGTTGGCGGCCATGATCCCGTTGAAGCCGAACAGGCTCAGGGTAATGCTTGCAACCAGCACCACCGCGAGGTTGGTGGCTACAAACAACAGAATGCGCATCATGGTTGTTACGTTCTCCTGGCGGATGAGTTGTTGCGTATGCGGGGTATATAAGGGGCAGTTCGCACGGATTCAATCGGGCGACTATTTCAAACTGTGTACGGCGGAGTATGGCAGAGGATCGGGCGGGGGCTGTGAGCTAGAGCGTTGCAGGATGTAAGAAAATGCCCTGCAAAGGTTCGACGGGGGATTTTTGGCGCGTTCGAGATCGAGCG
>NZ_BBIV01000076.1 GCF_000730665.1 Pseudomonas plecoglossicida NBRC 103162 = DSM 15088 | reverse complement strand
ACACGCTACAAGCATTGCTGCCTGCTTTCACTCCCTGCCGCGTTTCGCTGTGTGCTTTACGCTGCAAGTGGCGCGCATTCTATGGATGCTGCGTAGGGTCGTCAACCCTTTTCTATAAATTTATTTAAATCAATGACTTCGCTCTATATGAAGGGCATTGGCGAGCAGCGCCCGAGGATTGGCGTTGATTTTCTGACACACTCAAAGCAAAGTGCCATTATCGAGAAACCAGCCGACCAGCCGATACACTCCTACAGGGTGATCCGTCTCGACGGTCGCTACACTCTCAATGTAAAACTTCCTGATGAGGCGTTAACGGTGACACCACTTCTGATCACACTGCTCATCGTTGCGGGTATCGCGTTGCTGATCGTGATTGGCTACCTCAACAACGTGGTCGAGAACAGCAAGCTGGAACGCGCGCGATTGAAGATCGAGCTGGCCGACCGCGTGCGCCGCTGTGGCGAAATCAGCGAAACCTTCCCGGGCCAGTTCATGACGCCGGCCCTGAAGCTGCTGCTGGCCCGCCTGGAGCTCAACCTCAACCAGCGGCAACTGGCACTGGACAAGCACAGTGCCGAACTCAAGGCACGCATCGGCGAACTGGAAGCCTTGATCGGCCAGGGCGAGCGCATACCGGTGAACAACCCGCCGAGCCCGATCCAGACCGAGGTCAAGGCCAAGGATGTGCGCTTCCTGCTCGAGGCCTTGCACACCCAGATCGTCAAGGCCACCCAGGAAAACGCCCTGCAGACGAACGAGGGCAAGCATTGGGTCAGGGAGATTCGCCACCTGCTGGTGCTGCTGCACATCGAGTTTTTCAACAACCTCGGCCAGCAGGCGCTGCAGCAGGAGCAGCCGGGGCAGGCCCGCCTGGCGTTCGAGCGGGGCGTGCAGTACCTGCGCAAGCAGCCGGAACCGAAGGTGTATGAAGAGCAGCTGACTTACCTTGAGAAGCTGCTGGCAAGGGCCAATGCCCAGGTGCTGGACAAGATGGAGCCAGCGGAGAACGATCAGAACGAGCTGACCCAGGGGCTCAAGACCGATGAGGACGAGACCTGGAAGAAGCGGGTGATCTACGATTGATCGTCAGCCCCTATCGCCGCAGTTCGTCGCCACGACAAGCCGGCTCCCACAAGGACTTGCGCGCAGGCATGTGGGAGCCGGTTTGCCGGCGATAAGGCCAGTCAGGACAGCGACAATCAGCAGTCAGTCAACGCCAGGAAAATCGCCGCCAGCCGCTCCAACCCAGCCTGGTCCGCCTCGCTGAACCGCGCCAGCTTCGGGCTGTCCAGGTCCAGCACACCAATCAACCTGCCCTCTTTCACCAGCGGAATCACCAGCTCGCTGTTCGACGCACTGTCACAGGCGATATGCCCTGGGAAGGCATGCACGTCCTCCACCCGCTGAGTCTGCCGGGTAGCCGCCGCCGCGCCACACACGCCCTTGCTGAACGGAATGCGCACACAGGCCACTTGCCCCTGGAACGGGCCAAGCACCAGCTCTTCGTTGCGGTTGAGGTAGAACCCCGCCCAGTTCAGGTCGTCGACCTGGTTATAGAGAAACGCCGAGAACTGCGCAGCATTGGCGATGAAGTCGCGCTCGTCGGCGAACAGCGCCTGCACTTGCGCCGCCAGCAGGTTGTAGCCGTCGAGGCCGGCGCCACTGGCATTGAGGTCGATCATTTATTTCTGCTCCAACAATTGCAGCCCGACCCAGTAGCGGGCGAACTGATAGGCACAACGGCCATTACGGTTGCCGCGGCCGGTGGCCCAGCGTACGGCGAGGATGTCGAGTTCTTCGCTGCGCTGCCATTGAAGCCCCGCAGCCTGGGCGAGCTGGCCGATCCAGTGCTCGACCACGTCGAGGAAGTGTTCCTGGGTGAAGGGGTAGAACGACAGCCACAGGCCGAAACGGTCGGACAAGGCGATCTTGTCTTCCACTGCTTCGCTGGGGTGCAGCTCGCCGTCGACGCGCTTCCAGTTCTCGTTGTCGCTTTCCTTCTCCGGCACCAGGTGGCGACGGTTCGAGGTGGCGTACAGCAGCACGTTGTCCGGCGCCTGCTCCAGGGAGCCGTCGAGCACGCTCTTGAGCACCCGGTAGTCGCCCTCCCCGGCTTCGAACGACAGGTCGTCGCAGAACAGGATGAAGCGCTGCGGCAGTTTTTGCAGCTGTTCGACCACCCGTGGCAGGTCGGCCAGGTGGTCGCGCTCGATCTCTATCAGGCGCAGCCCGGCACCGGCGTGCTCGGCCAGCAAGGCGCGCACCAGCGACGATTTGCCGGTGCCACGCGAGCCCCACAGCAAGGTGTGGTTGGCCGGCAGGCCCTGGATGAACTGGTGGGTGTTGCGGCCGAGCTGGTCGCGTTGCTTGTCGACGCCGATCAAATCGCTCAGGCGAATGTCCAGGCTGACTTCCAGCGGCATCAGATAGCCGGTGCGGCCATCACGCTGCCAGCGGGCGGCCAGGGTGGTGGACCAGTCGATGGTCGGGCGTGGCGCTGGCAACAGCGGTTCGAGACGCGCCAGCACGGATTCTGCGCGTTCCAGGAAAGCATTCAAGCGAGCGTCCATGACGACTCCTACAGATTTCAGTTTTTTGGGGCCGCTTTGCGTCCCCCTCATCAGCGATCAACTGAAATGAACAGACAGACCCGCCAGCAGCCGGAGCTGATCGGCTATGCTTGCGCAGCGCAAGGGACGTGAAACCGGCTCGGGACTCATGGATATCAAGTTCACCAATCGCCTGTCATACAAGCAAGCCCGGTTGACAGTCCTGGTCGGCTTCATCCTGGGAACATTGCTCAGTCTCATCCAGATCGGCATCGATTATGCCAGTGAAGACGCATCCATCAACCGCGAAGTGCAGGCGCTGCTGCAAATCAGCCACACCCCGGCCTCGCGCATCGCCTACAACATCGACTCGGAACTGGCCCTGGAGCTGACCCGTGGGCTGCTGCAATCGCCTGCGGTGTTCCGCGCCCGGCTGATCGACAACAACGAGACCGTGCTGGCCGACGTCGAGCGCCCACGCCTGCAGGACAGCTACCGGGCGCTGAGCGACTTCCTGTTCGGCGAGCAGCGCCAGTTCCAGGAACGGCTTTACCTCGCGCACATGCCCGAGGAATTTCTCGGCATCCTGTACCTGGACGTCGACACCTACGCCTTCGGCAGCCGCTTTCTCGACCGCGCCAAGGTCACCCTGCTCAGCGGCTTCACCCGCAGCCTGGTGCTGACCGGCATCCTCCTGGCGCTGTTCTACATGATGCTGACCAAGCCGCTGGTCAGGGTGATCGGCGCCCTCAGCGGCCGCGACCCGCGCCAACCCCGGCAGACGCGCGTGGACTGCCCGCCCGGCCACGAGCTCGATGAGATCGGTGTGCTGGTCAAGGTCGCCAACCAGCAGTTCGTCAGCATGGCCACCGAGATCCAGCAGCGGCGCAGCGCCGAAAACCGCCTGACCGAGTACCTCAACGAACTGGAGAACATCGTCTCGGCGCGCACCGACGAGCTCAAGGCCAGCAACAGCCGCCTGAGCCAGTCCAACCAGGAACTGGAGGAAGCCCGCCGGCGCGCCCTCGACATGGCCCAGGCGCGCGCGGCCTTTCTGGCCAACATGAGCCACGAGATCCGCACCCCGCTCAATGGCATGCTCGGCATGATTGCCTTGGCCCTGGACAGCCCGCTGGCCAGCGAGCCGCGGCAACAGCTGGCGATCGCCCACGACTCGGGCAAGGTGCTGGTGGAACTGCTCAACGATATTCTCGACCTGTCCAAGTTCGATGCCGGGCAGCTGGAGCTGGAGCGCATCCCCTTCGACATGGGCGCAATGGTCGAGGACACCGCCAACCTGCTGTCGCAGAACGCTGCGCAGAACGTCGAACTCACCTGCCTGATCGCCAGCGACTTCCCAAGCTCGGTGCTGGGCGACCCGACCCGGGTACGCCAGGTGGTCAGCAACCTGCTGTCCAATGCACTGAAGTTCACCCGCTTCGGCCGCGTCGACATCCGCCTGGTGCGCATCGTTGGCGGTGTGCGCCTGGAGGTGAGCGACACCGGCATCGGCATCCCCGAGGAAGCCCAGGCGCGCATTTTCCAACCCTTTACCCAGGCCGGTGCCGGCATCACCCGCCAATATGGCGGTACCGGGCTGGGGCTGGCGCTGACCTGCAACCTGTGCAAAGCCATGCAAGGGCGCCTGCACATCCAGTCCGAGCCGGGGCTGGGCAGTCGCTTCAGCGCCGAACTGCCGCTGCCCACCCATACCGAGGCCATCCCGCCCGCGCCATTGCACGGCCAGGTGGTGGCCCTGAGCGATGCCGCCAGCGGCCTGAGCGAGCTGCTCCAGGGGCTGCTGCACAGCTGGGGGCTGGGCTACCGGCGCCACGACAGTGTCGCCACCCTGCCCGCTCGCGGCCATGACCTGCTCATCACCGATGACCTGGACCACCTGACGCAACTGCGGCCCGAGCACAAGGCGCCGATCCTGCTGGTGACGGCCTATGGCAACTTCCTGCCCGCCGAGCAGGCCGCTCAGTTGGCGCCGCTGCACCAGCTGGCCCGGCCCCTGGGGCGCAACGCCCTGTACCAGACCTTGCGCCGCACCCTGCAGGGTCACGCGCCGGAGCATCCACTGGCGACCCCGGCACTTACCGCCGAAGAAGGTCGCGCACACATCCTGCTGGTGGAAGACAATCCAGTGAACCAGTTGGTGGCCAAGGGCATGCTGGCCAAGCTCGGCTGCCAGGTGCAGCTGGCCACCCAGGGCGCCGAGGCCTTGGAACTGTTGGCCAAGCATGACTTCGACCTGGTGCTGATGGACTGCAACATGCCAGTGATGGACGGCTACGAGGCCAGCCGGCGCGTCCGCCAGAGCGGCCGCTGGCCCGACTTGCCGATCGTCGCCCTGACCGCCAACGCCATGCCCGAGGAGCGCGAGCGCTGCCGCGCGGCGGGCATGAACGACTACCTGGCCAAGCCGTTTCGCCGCGAAGAGCTACTGGCGCTGATCGACCACTGGGTACCGCTCAGCGGCTGAGCAGCCGCTCGATATCGGCTTGCAGCGCCTGGGGCTTGGTACTGGGGGCATAGCGCGTGACCTTGCCAGTGGCCGGGTCGACCAGGAACTTGGTGAAGTTCCACTTGATCTTCTGCGACCCCAGAAGGCCTGGGGCGCGCTGCTTGAGCTCGACGAACAGCGGGTGCGCGCCGGGGCCGTTGACCTCGATCTTGCGAAACAGCGGGAAGCTCACGCCGAAGTTGCGCTCGCAGAACTGCGCGATCTCCCGCGCCTCTCCAGGCTCCTGCTTGCCGAACTGGTTGCAGGGGAAGCCCAGCACTACCAGGCCACGCTCGCGGTAGTCCTGCCACAGCTGTTCCAGGCCCTTGTACTGTGGGGTGAAGCCGCACTGGCTGGCGGTATTGACCACCAGCAGCGCCTTGCCTGGGAAGTCGCCCAGCACCTTGTGTTCACCACCCAGGGTCACGCAGGGGATGTCCAGCATGGATCCGGCCATGGTCAGGCTCCGTCGCGGGGTTTGAAGTCCAGGCACACCGAGTTGATGCAGTAGCGCAGGCCGGTCGGCGGCGGGCCGTCGGGGAACACATGGCCCAGGTGGGCATCGCATTGGGCGCAGGTGACCTCGGTGCGGATCATGCCGTGGGACGTGTCACGGATCTCGACCATGGCGCTTTCCTCGATCGGTGCATAGAAGCTCGGCCAGCCGCAGCCGGAATCGAACTTGGTCTGCGAGTCGAACAGTGCCAGGTCGCAGCAGATGCAATGGTAGACACCGGCGCGGCGCTCGCTGTTGTACTTGCCGCTGAACGGCCGCTCGGTACCCTTCAGGCGGCACACCTGGTACTGCGCCGGGTCGAGCATTTCACGCCATTCATCCAGGGTTTTTTCGATCTTTTGCATATGGGGACCTCGGCAGGCTGAATTTCACCTCGCGCCGTCTTTTCCGTAGCGCGGGTGGCACGTATATTAGTTGGCTTCGTGTGCAAGGCCTCAAGTCTGGCACCCGCGCCTTGCCCTTTCAAACCTTTCGACGGCGGCGCACCGCGTATTCTCAATCGGGATCACATCATGCAGTTCAGCAAATCGAACAAGCTCGCCAATGTCTGCTATGACATTCGCGGCCCAGTGCTCAAGCACGCCAAACGCCTGGAAGAGGAAGGCCACCGCATCCTCAAGCTGAACATCGGCAACCCGGCGCCGTTTGGCTTCGAGGCGCCGGACGAAATCCTCCAGGATGTGATCCGCAACCTGCCCACTGCCCAGGGCTACAGCGACTCCAAGGGCCTGTTCAGCGCGCGCAAGGCGGTGATGCAATACTGCCAGCAGAAGGAAATCGAAGGCGTCACCATCGAGGACATCTACCTTGGCAACGGCGTGTCCGAGCTGATCGTCATGTCCATGCAGGCGCTGCTCAACAACGGCGACGAAGTGCTGATCCCGGCGCCTGACTACCCGCTGTGGACTGCCGCCGTGAGCCTGGCCGGCGGCAAGCCGGTGCACTACCTGTGCGACGAGCAGGCCGACTGGTTCCCGGACCTGGAAGACATCAAGGCCAAGATCACCCCGAACACCAAGGCCCTGGTGATCATCAACCCGAACAACCCGACCGGCGCCGTCTACTCCAGGGAGCTGCTGCTGGGCATGCTGGAGCTGGCTCGCCAGCATAATCTGGTGGTGTTCTCCGACGAGATCTACGACAAGATCCTCTACGACGAAGCCGTGCACATCAGCACCGCCTCGCTGGCCCCGGACCTGCTGTGCCTGACCTTCAACGGCCTGTCCAAGTCGTACCGGGTCGCTGGCTTCCGCTCCGGCTGGCTGATCATCTCCGGGCCCAAGCACCATGCCCAGAGCTACATCGAAGGCATCGACATGCTGGCCAACATGCGCCTGTGCGCCAACGTGCCGGCCCAGCATGCGATTCAGACTGCGCTGGGCGGCTACCAGAGCATCAACGACCTGGTGTTGCCGCCAGGCCGCCTGCTGGAGCAACGCAACCGCACTCATGAACTGCTCAACGACATTCCGGGGGTGAGCTGCGTGAAACCGATGGGTGCGCTGTATGCGTTCCCGCGTATCGACCCGAAGGTGTGCCCGATCCTCAATGACGAGAAGTTCGCGCTGGACTTGCTGCTGTCCGAGAAACTGCTGATCGTCCAGGGAACTGCGTTCAACTGGCCGTGGCCGGACCACTTCCGTGTGGTCACCTTGCCGCGGGTGGATGACCTGGAGGCCGCGATCGGGCGTATCGGTAACTTCCTGCGCACGTATTCGCAGTAAGGTTCGGCCGGAGTTTTGTAGTGGAGCGCAGATTGAGCGCCGCCCGCGCGGCGCATCGCGAGCTGCGCTCGCTCCTACGTTTGTTTTTGGCCAATCATGCCTGTTG
>NZ_BBIV01000077.1 GCF_000730665.1 Pseudomonas plecoglossicida NBRC 103162 = DSM 15088 | reverse complement strand
TGGGGCCGGTTCAGACAGCATCGCTGATGAAGAAAACCTGTGAACCCAGGTTCACCTCATCATCGACTTTCTTGCCAACCAGCAGCTGCCCCAGCGGCGAACGCGGGGTGATGACGGTCACCCGCTGCGCACCTTCGCCAATCTTCAGCCCGGCCGCCTCGGGCCCCAGGAACAGCAGCCGCTGCCCACCATCCTCATCCTCCAGCGTCACCAGATTGCTCACCTGCACACCCCGCGCCGGGTCATAGTCACGCAACAGCAACTGCTGGTAGGTCAGCAATGCCTGGCGAATCTCGGCCGTGCGCCGGGCCTGGCCGGTGGCCAGGTAGGAAGCCTCGAGGCCGAGGGTGTCGTACTTGTTCTCGGCGATGTTCTCTTCGGCGGTGGCGGTCTCGTAGGCAGTCTGCGCCGCGCGGCGCAAGACCTCCATGTCCGCTTCCAGGGCAACGATGATGCGGGCGAGCAGGGCGGCTTTGTCCATGATCAGTAACAGAACTCCAGCACGTTGGCCTGGCTCTTGTCGGTCGGCGCGGTGCGGTTCTGCGCCAGCCAGAACTGACACTTGGGGCTGTTCAGGTTGCGCGGGTTGCCCTGGGCGGCATCGGCGGCTTGTTGCAGCTCCTGCTTGTGCAGGATGTCCTTGTAGCGCTCGAACATCTCGGCTTGCGCATCCGCAGGTTGCCCGGGCGCGGGCCGGGTGATGGCCGGGGCGACAGCCTGGGCCAGCGGTTGCACATGCTCGGGCCAGCGCTGCATGGCCAGCCACAGGGTCAGGGCAATGGCCACGGCGCCCAGCCACAGGCCGAACGCCACGCAGAAGATGAGCTGCAGTGGCTTGAGGGTGATCTTCAGTTCACGATGGCGGGGCATGGCGGCCTCCTGGCAGGGCGGGTCGAGGGGCCATTGTCGCATGGCGCCGGGCGAAATTTCAGCGCCGGTGCTTTTGTCGGCGAGCATTTGGCCGCAGAATTCACGGTTTTTGCGCAGGCAGCGGGAAGGGTACATGAAGGTCACCTGGGACATTTTCTGCACCGTCGTCGACAACTATGGCGACATCGGCGTGACCTGGCGCCTGGCCCGGCAGCTGGTGGCCGAGCACGACCTGTCGGTGCGCCTGTGGGTTGACGACCTCGACGCCTTCGTGCCGTTGTGCCCAGGCGCTGACGCCGCAGCCTCGCAGCAGTGGCAGGAGGGCGTCGAGGTACGCGCCTGGCCGGGCGCCTGGCTACCTGTGCAGCCGGCCGATGTGGTCATCGGCGCGTTTGCCTGTCAGTTGCCTGCGCCGTACATCGACGCGATGCGTGCCCGTGCCACACCGCCCCTGTGGCTGAACCTCGACTACCTCAGCGCCGAGGACTGGGTCGAGGGTTGCCATGGCCTGCCGTCGCCTCAGCCCAATGGCCTGCGCAAGGTGTTTTTCTTCCCGGGCTTCACCGACAAGACCGGTGGCTTGCTGCGTGAAGCCTCGTTGCTGGCCCGGCGGGACGCCTTGCAGCAATCTGCCCAGGCGCGCACGGCATTCCTGCAGGGGCTGGGCGTGCAGGCGCGGGACGATGCGCAGCTGATCTCGCTGTTCGCCTACGAAAACTCGCAACTGGGCCCCTGGCTCGATGCGCTGGCCGCGGATACCTGTGCCACGCACTTGCTGGTGCCGCGCGGGCGGATCCTTGGCGACCTCGGCAATTGGCTGGGGGAGGTCGAACTGGCGGTGGGCGACGTGCACCAGCGCGGCGCGCTGACCGTGCAGATCCTCCCGTTCGTCAGTCAGGACGATTATGACCGCCTGCTCTGGTGTTGCGACTTCAATGCCGTGCGCGGCGAAGACTCGTTCGTGCGCGCGCAGTGGGCCGGGCGGCCCATGCTCTGGCATATCTATGTGCAGGAAGAAAACGCCCACTGGGAAAAGCTCGACGCGTTCCTCGACCATTATCGACAGGGCCTGTCGGACGAGGCTGCGCAGGCGATGGTGGCATTGTGGCGCGCCTGGAACGTGGGCAAGGGCATGGGCCAAGCCTGGCAAGGGGCGCGCAAACACTGGGCGGAACTGCAGCAACATGCCCGCGAATGGGCAGCCCGCCAGGCCGCTCGGCCGGACCTTGCCAAGGCGCTGGTACAGTTTTACCGAAATTCGCTATGATACGCGGCCTCGATTTTTATAAATCCATCCAGATTCGGATACTTCGTAATGAAAACTGGTAAAGAACTGAAACCCGGTACCGTACTGCGGATCGACAACGACCCGTGGCTGGTACAGAAAGCCGAATTCACCAAGTCGGGTCGCAACAGCGCGATCATGAAGACCAAGCTGAAGAACCTGCTGACCGGCTACAAGACCGAAACCGTCTACGGTGCGGACGACAAGCTGGATGACGTGATCCTGGATCGCAAAGAAGCGACCCTGTCGTTCATCAGCGGTGACTCGTACACCTTCATGGACACCACCGACTACACCATGTACGAGCTGAACGCCGAGGATATCGAAGCCGTTCTGCCGTTCATCGAAGAAGGCATGGAAGACATCTGCGAAGCAGTGTTCTTCGAAGGCCGCCTGGTATCGGTTGAACTGCCGACCACCATCAGCCGTCAGGTTGTCTACACCGAGAACGCTGCTCGCGGCGACACCTCGGGCAAGGTCATGAAGCCTGCCAAACTGAAGAACGGTACCGAGCTTCAGGTTGCCGACTTCATCCAGATCGACGAGTGGATCGATATCGACACTCGCGAAGGTGGTGGCGTCTACAAGGGCCGTTCCAAGAAGTAATCCTTCTTGCGACGCGCACGAAAAACCCGGCCTTGGCCGGGTTTTTTTTGCGCAGAATTCCAGGTCTTGCCCTTCTGTGGGAGCTGGCTTGCCAGCGATAGGGCCCGACAGGCTATCCAAGGTGCCTGCATCGGCCTCATCGCCGGCAAGCCGGCTCCTACAGGAGGAGTCAGTGGCTTCAGACCGTCACATTCAATCGCACATCCACATTGCCGCGGGTCGCGTTGGAGTACGGGCAAACCTTGTGCGCCTTCTCCACCAGGCTTTCGGCCTCGGCCTGGGCCAGGCCCGGCAGGTTGATGTTCAGGTCGATGTCCAGGCCAAAGCCACCAGGGATCTGGCCAATGCCTACCTTGGCGGTGATCGAGGCGTCGGCGGGGAGGGCTTTCTTCTCCTGCCCGGCCACGAACTTCAGTGCACCGATGAAGCAGGCCGAGTAACCGGCCGCGAACATCTGCTCGGGGTTGGTGCCGTCACCACCCGCGCCGCCCAGCTCCTTTGGCGTGCTCAGCTTGACTTCCAGCTTGCCGTCGCTGGAGCGGGACTTGCCGTCGCGACCGCCGGTGGAGGTGGCTTCTGCGATGTACAGCGGAGTGACCTTTTGCATGGTAAACCTCTCGAGTGTGCAGTGCGCCCTGGATCAAGGCAGGTGCGCCGGGTGGGTGTGGGAATTAAATTAGCGCGCAATTAATTAGTGCGCAAGATAAATACGCGCCGTCCATCGGAACGGCCATCACACAGCTTAGTCGTCAGAGGTGCTTTTGCAGGTTTTCCCGCAGGTCGAGAAGGTCGGCCTGTAGCTGCTGCAGGCGTTCCAGGCTGCGCCCGCTGGCCTTGAGGATGCACGGTGGCACCGCTTTGGCCTGTTGTTGCAGGGCGCGCCCTTTGTCGGTCAGGTGCACCAGCACTACCCGTTCGTCCTCGCGGCTGCGATTGCGTTCAAGCAGGCCCTCGCTTTCCAGGCGCTTGAGCAGCGGTGTGAGCGAGCCGGGGTCGGTCAGCAGGTGCTGGCTGATTTCGCCCACGGTTCGACCGTCCTGCTCCCACAGCACGAGCATGGCCAAGTACTGCGGGTAGGTCAGGCCCAGTGCCTGAAGCAGAGGCTTGTAGACCTTGGTCATCAGCAACGAGGTGGAGTGCAGGGCGAAACAGACCTGGTTGTCCAGCAGCAGCTCGTCACAGGAGGCTTTGGTGTCGGCGTTCATGCAGGTCCTTGAATGTCATCGATAGAAAAATCTAGCACGCTGATGATTAGTGCGCTCATTGCCAGCGAAGTTCGCTGCGCAATGCCAGGTCCCAAGGTGGGATCGGGCTGAAGCGGCTCTTGAGGAATTCGAGCAGCAAGCGGCTGCGAGAGTTCGTTTCATGTTCCAGACGGAGTGCATAAATGCCGCTGGTCTCTGCGGCGGGCAGGCCGTTTTGGCAGAACAGTGGCACCAGTTCGCCGCGTAGCAGGTACTCGCTGATCAGCCAGGTCGGCAGGTGGGCGATGCCCAGGCCTGCGAGGGCGCCGAACAACAGGGTCTCGGCGTTGTTGGCGGTCATGCGCATGCGTGACGGGCGAAGCTGGCGCGGCCGCCCGTCGACCGTGAAGCGCCAGGCGAAGGGCGGCGCCAGGCCGTCCCAGTCCAGGCCGTCGTGCTCGGGCAGTTCGCTGGGGCATTCGGGCATGCCGCGGCTGGCCAGGTAGGCGGGGCTGGCGCACACGATGCGCACCATGTACGCCAGCGGCGTGGCCACCAGGCGGGTATCGGCCAGGGGGCCGGCGCGCAGCACCAGGTCGACTTCGCCCAGGTGGCTGCCGTGCAGGTCGACGAAGCTGTCGATCAATCGCAGCTGCACGTCCAGGCCGGGGTACGCCACCAGGAAATCGGCGATGGCCGGTGCCAGGTGACGGCGACCGAAGGCGGCGGGTGCGTCGATACGGATCAGGCCTTCCGGGGCGTTGCTCAGTGACACCGCCTCAGCGCGGGCCAGGCGCAGCTCCTCGATGATGCGTCGGGCGCGCTCGGCGAAGGCCTTGCCTGCAGGGGTGACGCGCACTGCGTGAGTGCTGCGGGTGAACAGGCGGCTGCCGACCGCGCTTTCCAGGTTGTCGATGCGACGGGCCACGGCTGAAGGCGTCAACGGGTGGCGGCGGGCGGCCGCGGAGAAGCTGCCGGTCTCCAGCACGTCGAGGTACAGGCTCAATTGGTCGGTCAGGGTGTCCGGGTTCATGGTGATTCCGCTTGTGCATGAAACGCATAGCCATTGTGCGTGGCTGTGCGTTTCCGTGCCAGCCCCCACTCGTTAGCATGCTCGCATTACCAATGCAGGCGAACGAGGCCCTGATGATCGAGTGGTTGCTGTATATCGCCCTGGGTGCTGCCCTGGGCACCATGGGGGGCTTGTTCGGCATCGGCGGCGGGCTGATCGCGATCCCGGCGCTGGGCGTTCTGTTCGGGCTCGACCAGCAGTTGGCGCAGGGTACGGCGCTGGTGATGGTGGTGCCGAATGTGCTGCTGGCGCTGTGGCGCTACCACCAGCGCAACCGCATCGAGTTGCGCCATGCGCTGCCGCTGTCGCTGTGCAGCTTCCTGTTCGCCTGGCTCGGTTCGATCTGGGCGGTGGGTATCGATGCACAGTCCATGCGCCTGGGGTTCGTGGGTTTTCTGGTGGTGCTGGCGATCTGGAACGTGGCGCGGATGTTCCTCAAGGTGGCGCCGCCGAGCACCGAGCTGCGGTATCCCTGGCCTTGGCTCGGGGTGCTGGGCAGCTTTGCCGGGGCCATGGGCGGCCTGTTCGGCGTGGGCGGAGCGGTGGTGGCCACGCCGATCCTGACCAGTGTATTCGGCACGACCCAGGTGGTGGCGCAAGGGCTGTCGCTGGCGCTGGCTGCGCCTAGCACCACGGTGACCTTGCTGACCTATGGCGTGCACCAGAGTGTCGACTGGAGTGTCGGTATTCCATTGGCGGTCGGGGGGCTGTTGAGCATCAGCTGGGGGGTGAGGCTGGCCCATGCGTTGCCGGAGAAGGTGTTGCGGGCGATGTTCTGTGTGTTCCTGGTGGTGTGTGCAGTCATGTTGGGGTTTGAGCTTTAGGGCTGCTTTGCAGCCCAATCGCCGGCAAGCCGGCTCCCACAGGTGCAGGGGTGCGCTCACTGTGGAGGCTCACTTGAACCCTTCGACGATGTATTCGGCCATGCAGTCGGTAATCGGCGACTGGCTCTGCGAGTTGCGCAACAGCATCACATTGGCCACCGGCAATTGCGGCAACCCGTGCTGCTCGCCGAGAATGCGGATGTTGCCGCCAATCAGGCTCTGCAACTGCGCCGTCACCGCCAGCCCTGCGGTGATGATGGCAAAGATCGCCGCCAGGCTGGGGCTGGTGTAGGCGATGCGGTATTCGATGCCCTGGGCTTCCAGGGCGTTGCAGGTCCAGGCGCGGCAGAAGCAGTCGGTGTTGAACAGGGCCAGCGGTATCGGCCGTTGCTCCTGCGGGCAGAAGCCTTCGGCAGCGGCCCACACCAGGCGTTCCTGGCGCAGCAACTGGCCCACCTCGTTGCCGGGCTCGCGGGTGACGATGGTCAGGTCCAGGTCCTGACGCAGCATCAGTTGCTTGGACGAATCGCAATGCACTTCTACCTGCACCAGCGGATAGGCCTGGGCGAAGCTGGACAGGATGGTCGGCAGGAAACGCATGGCGTAGTCGTCGGGGGTGCCGATGCGCACGACACCGACCATGTGCGGCATGCGCAAGGTGTTGAACACCTCACCCTGCAACTTGAGGATGCGCCGGGCATAACCCAGCAGCACCTGGCCTTCTGCGGTCAGGCGCACCTGGCGGCCATCGCGCTCGAACAGCTGGCGCTGCAGGATGTCTTCCTCCAGGCGTTTCATCTGCATGCTGACGGCCGACTGGGTGCGGTTGACCACTTCACCGGCGCGGGTGAAGCCGCCTTGTTCGGCGATGGCGACGAAGGTACGCAGCACGTCGGCATCGAGGCTTTGGTACTGGGACATTGCATCAATCTCCGAGATGGATGGCATCAGAAACATTCGTTGGATTGATCTTATGCCTGGCGCGAGACTGGAGCCATCAACACGGAGGGCTTCACGATGAAAGGTCATGTCAGCAGCATCCAGCAACCTGCCATTTCACTGAACCACCTGTGGCACGCGGCGCTCGAGCGCTCGGTGCGCTGGTACGAGCTGTACCGTCAGCGCCGGGAGCTTGCGAGCTTGAGCGATGCGACACTGCACGACCTTGGGTTGAGCAGGGCGGATATCCAGCAAGAGGCCGATCGGCATTTCTGGGACGACCCGCTGCGCAAATGATCCAGTGTCCCTATCGCCGGCAAGCCGGCTCCCACATCGATCACCGCTGACT
>NZ_BBIV01000078.1 GCF_000730665.1 Pseudomonas plecoglossicida NBRC 103162 = DSM 15088 | reverse complement strand
AGTGAGCAAACTCTGCCAATGGAAAATGTCTGGCAGATGCCCCTGAAGCAAGAATGATCACGGGACCTTTCTGGGTATTGCGACACGCCTCGAAACTGGAGAAAGCCCTGCGCTCGGCAGTGAGCTGCGATGGAAGAATGCTCATCCGGTACATCATCAGGTCAGAATTTTCCTACAGGATTTTTCCTACAGGATACGCGCCATACAGCCTGCCGAGAACTTTTTTACAAAACGCTTACAGCGCTCGAGTAATAAGTCTTGTTTCACAATTCAAAATTGCGTCGCGTCCTTCCAGCGAAATCACATGAGCTGTCTTGATGGTTGCCCAGCCGCAGACTAATACTTAGGTCTCTGCCTGGGGAGGCACGAAACATGCAACCAAGATTCGTTATCGTTCCCGCCGTGCCGATCGAAAAGGAGTCATTCCGCATAGGTAGCAGGTATTACGCGGCTACCGTATGTGGTGGTTTCGACATCTACGACAACCAGGCCAAGGAGCGCCTGAAGCCCAGCTATCCCAGCAGGACCGCTGCACAACTGCAATGCCAGCGTTTGAACGAAGAAGTCGAATAGAGCATGCGCTGCATGGAACTGCCCGATGGACAGGCCCTGCCCGGGCCTGTTCCTGCCCCTTCCTGATCGACCATGGGTTTCCGGTGGTCCCACGCCATGCCGGCTGCAGTAGCAAGCGCGTATGATGAAGAGCCGACTGGAGCGATGGTGTGCCGTGCCGGCGTTCTCATCACGGGAGCACTGCCATGAACAAATCGACTTGCCTGTTGATGATCACGTTGTCAGCCTTGGTTGGCTGTTCGACCAATGCTTCCCAATACCACGACAACCCGCTGGTTGCGAAAGTGACTACCGGGATGAGCAAGGACCAGGTCATGCAGATCGGCGGCAAACCCGCTGCAGAGTCCGACCGCACTGTGGTACCGGGTTCTTGCTTCGATTACATGCTCACCAAGCCAGGCCAGAAACACCCCTACAGTGTCAGCTTCGACGGCAACGGCAAAGTAGACAAGACCGCTTTCATGACCTGTGCCGAATGGAGCGACGCGCAATCGAAAGCCAGGCAGCCGCTGCCCAGCATGGGCGGTGTCGGCGGTTCGGGGTACTGATGACCGCAGGGGTCGCCAGGGTTCATTCCAGGCAGTCCCTGGCGGCCTGGCGCAGCTTGTCGCTGGACAGGAAGCTTCCTTTGTAGAAGGTCGCGCGGCTACCTTTGCGGTACTCGACGACTTCCAGCACTTCGTCGGAAGTGACTGCGCTGGGTGCGGTCAGCCGGTAACCGTGGGAAATGGACTTCTGTGTGGTGAGCGGTGCCACGGCTTGCCATTTTGGCAACAGGCACGCCACGTACTCACTGGGCGTCTTGTCCGTGACCTTGCTGGCCGTCGGCTTGCCGGGGTTGGCGCAACCCACCAGGCTGACAGCCAGTGCGGAGCAGAAAAGAATGCGAAGATTATGCATTTGCAATAGACCGATAGGGACGTGAGGCATTCTAACGTTACTTGCGCCAACGTACTAATCAACCAATGTAGTGCCAGTGCAAGACTTCAGTCGAATGCCAAACCTGATCATCTGCCGTAGAATTCACTGCGCTGATGGATCAGCGCCCATCACAAAAAGCCCGCGCTGCAAAGGGCGGGCTTTTTGTTCCAGTGTTGCGCAGCCAAAACCGCTAGGCCTTCTTGCACATCAGCGCAGCGTCCAGCAGACGTCCATGGTCATACCAGGCATCCCGCTGATAGGCAGTGAACTGCCGTTGTGCTCCGCTGCCCTGCAGTTCTACCAAGCCGTTGGCCTTGGTGGGGTCGGTACTGTCGACATACAGCTTGATTGAATCGCCCGCACCGACTTCGTACGTCGTCGCACTGCCCTCCAATTCGCTTTTTACACATCCCAGATAGTCAGGTGTGCTTCTTTGGGTGGTGCCGGATGTGTAATCATGGCCCTCGCGTACATCAGGGTTTTGTGCACATCCCGCCACGAAGATTGTTGCGAAAGCAGACATCAATATTGCGCCAGGTAGCGATCTTGAGCGCTTCACGCGGCACTCTCCTGCTCCCCCGTCAATAAAGTCGATCAAAGATAGCGACTGCGTGACGCCCTTGTTTTGGTTTTATTCTTCAACACATATTACCCTCAGGAAATGTTGGGGCAATATACATGTTCGCTATGTCGGCGCCAGGGTCAATCCAGCGCCCGGTCGAGGACTTCGTAGATGATCCCGGTAGCAACTGCAACAAGGATCAAGTCCGCGCCCGCTTGCATCCACTGGTAACCCTCATAGTAAGGCAACTGGCTGATCAACCTGCCATCGAGTTTCTTTGCAATACCCGGCGGCAGCGGCTTGCCGCGAGCGAGGTTCTTTTTGATACCTGGCGGTAATGCAGAGCCCGGGGTCCAGTAGCTGGTGTAACCATTGACAATGCGTAGCACATCGCCACGATTTATCGAAGGCCCTCCATGGTAGTCGTCGTGTTTGACACTTTCCTTGTGGTCGCCCGAATTCCCGTGACCCTGACCTTTTCCTTTGCCAGGATCGGCGAATGCCGGGCCAAGGCCCAGCACCAGTGCGATCGAAGTGCATGCAACGGTAAATCGACGCGTCGCCATGGGTGTTTCCTTGCGTAATGGAGGTTTTGCACTTTATACGACCCTTTACAGTTCGTGACAAACACACCCTCAGGGCCGCGCTCGCGCTCTCGTCGAAACCACCCTCACTCCCTGGGCTGGTCTTCATTCAAAGCCGGATCCCTACCCCCGCCCTCCTCTTCACTCACGAGCGGATCATCATCGGGATCAGGAATGGTCGGGCGATCGGGGTCCACCTGAGGATCGGGTGATGAAGTCCAATTGCCACTATTGAGTGGACCCGTTTCAGGGTCCATTGAGGCCCGCACCTGGGCGTCATGGCGCAAACCTGAGGTAGAGGACGACCGCAACCACATCCACGGGCAGTACGACTGCTAATGCGAAGAACATAATCCAGTGGTCAATCGGGAGCATTTCCGTGTTCTCCGCATAATCAGCTCTACTCCCTCAGCAACTCCTGTACCAACTCACCATGCCGCATCCGGCCTCGGAGGGCGGTGCATGCATGGAGAAAGCCATGATCGTCACACCCTGCGAATAACAGCCGTATCGCATTGCGGGGCAAAGTCGAGTTGCCCCAGTGCCGCTACCTACCAGAGGTTGAGAAAATCTGACACCATCACGCCCTTTTTCACCGCAAGCTGCTTCGAGTCAGGCTCTGCGTGTGTTCGAAGGGCACAATAAGCCCTCATTTTTTGCTGGGGCGATGGATGAACAAAGGGCGATTCTGGGCGTTGATACTGGTAGGCGTGATCACGGCAGGTTGCGCCACTGCGCCACCTAAAGATCAAAACAACCTGTGCAATATCTTCCGCGAATACCCCGACTGGTATGAAGACTCGCTGGAGATGCAACAGCAATACGGCACGCCGCAACATGTGGCGATGGCAATCATGAAACAGGAAAGCAGCTTCGTTCACGATGCATTGCCACCTCGGGATTACTTGCTGTGGGTAATTCCCTGGGGCCGTGTCAGCTCTGCCTACGGTTATGCACAAGCCCAAGATCCAGTCTGGGGTGAGTACAAGGATGGCACCGGCAATGGCGGCTCGCGAGACAACTTCGACGACGCGATCATGTTCATCGGCTGGTACACCGCCGGTACCCAAAAGCAGCTGGGCATCTCCAAGTGGGACACCTACAACCAGTATCTTGCCTATCACGAAGGCCGCGGTGGTTTCAGCCGGGGCACCTTCCGCAGCAAACCCTGGCTGATGCAGGTGGCACGCAAGGTCGAGCAGCAGTCGAAGGTCTACGGCGCACAGCTCAAGCAGTGTCGGGGGGAGCTGGAGGATGATGGTGGCTGGTTCTAAAGTTCTTCGAGCTCTGCTTCTTCACCGGGGTCCGGCCTGGCGAAGCCATGGGCCTGAAAATGGAGGACATCGACCTGGATCAGCGATCGGCAACGATTCGCCGGATCCTCGTCAACCGGGTGCCTGAAGCACGCACGAAGGCCAAGCATCACCTGGGGGTTGCGCTCAACGAGCGCGCGCTCAACGTCATCACCCAGGCCCAGCGAATGGCGACTGTTCGACGCATGGCCTTCAAGCCGGCCCACCCAGCAAGCCCTTTTGTGTTCCAGCCGAGCAAAGGTGGGCTGTGGATCAACGAGCCAAGTGTTACAATCCGCCACTTCAAATCGGCGCTCAAGGCGCTGAACATCCGTGACCGCCGTCAGTACGACACCCGCCACACCTACGCCACCCTGTGACTCATGCCTGGGATGAACCCTGCGTTCATCGCGAGCCAGCTTGGCCACAGCGTCGAGATGTTGCTTTCTACCTACGCGAAATGGATCAGCTCCTCCTCGGACTGGAGGGAGCTGGAGAAGCTGCCGCCCCGAGTCGAATTGGCCCCAAAATGGCCCAAAACGGACGAGAGGGCCTAAATACACCTCTGGAACCTCCGCAGGACAAGCACTTGATCTCTACCGCCAACATCACCATGCAGTTCGGCTCCAAGCCGCTGTTCGAAAACGTCTCTGTCAAATTCAACAACGGCAACCGCTATGGCCTGATCGGCGCCAACGGTTGCGGCAAGTCGACCTTCATGAAGATCCTCGGTGGCGACCTGGAGCCGTCCGGCGGCCAAGTCATGCTCGAGCCGAACACCCGCCTGGGCAAGCTGCGCCAGGACCAGTTCGCCTACGAGGACTTCACCGTGATCGACACGGTGATCATGGGCCACGGCCAGCTGTGGAAGGTCAAGGCCGAGCGCGACCGCATCTACTCGCTGCCGGAAATGACCGAAGAGGACGGCATGGCTGTCGCCGAGCTGGAAACCGAATTCGCCGAAATGGATGGCTACACCGCCGAATCCCGTGCCGGTGAACTGCTGCTGGGCCTGGGTATTCCGCTGGAACAGCACTTCGGCCCGATGAGCGAAGTGGCACCAGGCTGGAAGCTGCGCGTGCTGCTGGCCCAGGCGCTGTTCTCCGACCCGGACGTGCTGCTGCTCGACGAGCCGACCAACCACCTGGACATCAACACCATCCGTTGGCTGGAAACGATCCTGACGGCGCGTAACAGCACCATGATCATCATCTCCCACGACCGTCACTTCCTGAACAGCGTGTGCACGCACATGGCCGACCTGGACTACGGTGAGCTGCGCCTGTTCCCGGGCAATTACGACGAATACATGACCGCAGCGACCCAGTCGCGCGAGCAGCTGCTGTCGGACAACGCCAAGAAGAAAGCCCAGATCGCCGAGCTGCAGACCTTCGTCAGCCGCTTCTCGGCCAACGCCTCCAAGGCCAAGCAGGCTACTTCGCGGGCCAAGCAGATCGACAAGATCCAGCTGGCCGAAGTCAAGCCTTCGAGCCGGGTGAGCCCGTTCATCCGCTTCGAGCAGACCAAGAAGCTGCACCGCCAGGCGGTGGTCGTCGAGAAAATGGCCAAGGCCTTCGACGAAAAGGTCCTGTTCAAGAACTTCGACATCACCGTGGAAGCCGGCGAGCGCGTTGCGATCATCGGCCCCAACGGTATCGGCAAGACCACCCTGCTGCGCACCCTCGTAGGCGAGATGACGCCCGATGCGGGCTCGGTGAAATGGACCGACAGCGCTGAAGTGGGCTACTACGCCCAGGACCACGCTCACGACTTCGAAGACGACTTGAGCCTGTTCGACTGGATGGGTCAGTGGACCAGCGGTGAACAGGTCATCCGCGGCACCCTCGGGCGCATGTTGTTCTCCAACGACGAGATCCTCAAGTCGGTGAAGGTGATTTCCGGTGGTGAACAGGGCCGCATGCTGTTCGGCAAGCTGATCCTGCAGAAGCCGAACGTGCTGGTCATGGACGAACCGACCAACCACCTGGACATGGAATCGATCGAGGCACTGAACCTGGCGCTGGAGAACTATCCGGGCACCCTGCTGTTCGTCAGCCATGACCGTGAGTTCGTATCGTCCCTGGCGACCCGCATCATCGAGCTGAGCGCCGATGGCGTGGTGGACTTCAGCGGCACCTACGACGACTACCTGCGTAGCCAGGGTGTCTTGGTTTGAAACGGCTGAGGCGGTAATGGCCTGATCG
>NZ_BBIV01000079.1 GCF_000730665.1 Pseudomonas plecoglossicida NBRC 103162 = DSM 15088 | reverse complement strand
CAGGCATCACGCAAAGTGTGCGAGCGCCTTAGGCGCTCGATTGGCAATGGCTAAACAATAAGCTGTCTTCAGCTCCGCCTGAAACATACAACCGCCACTCGCAGCGGCTTAGAAGGCAGTAGGCTGCCTCCTTCGAGTGAAGAGTATTTTAAATACCCTATGACACTTCTGACACTTCTTAGACTCCTGGTTTAAAGCTGGGATGGGGTATTTAGAATGGCAGTGCGTGCTGGTTTTCAGGAAGCTCAGTGGCATGGATTCGCCACAAGCTTGCCACAAGTTCAAAAAGACCGGCTCGGACATTGGCGGATTCCTGCGGGTTTTTGCGAGTGGTTTTCTGTGGCGAAAATGGCGTTTCCTAGCGTTATTCTGAGTAATTACGTGTATAACTCATTGATTTTATTTATGGAGCGGGTGAAGGGAATCGAACCCTCATAGCCAGCTTGGAAGGCTAGTTTTTATTATTATTTATCAATGTGATAACTGTGCTTTGCCACAGACTTGCCACAAGAAGAGTTAAACGCTCAGTAATTCACCGACGAGACCGCGAGTGGCGGCTGTACGAGTGTCATCTTTGGTAGGGATAAGGTGGCCGTATGTGTCCAGGGTGATGCTGGCGCGCGCGTGCCCCATCTGCGACTGGACATACTTAATGTCGCAGTTCTTCATAAGCAGGCTGGAGGCAAAAAAGTGCCTCAAGGCATAGGGGGTATACTTGGGGTGGACCTCGCCTGATTCAGTATCCTTGGTCATTAAACCCGCCTGCTTCATCAGTGGAGCCCAGGCGCTGGCTCGAAAAGGTACCAGTTGCATGGGCTTCCCGGTGCGGGTGCCAAAGACCAAGTCGTCCGGAGTGCCTTCGTCTCCCATGAAATCCTGGATCATCTGGATGACCTCCTGACCGACATCAATGGTGCGATACCCAGCACGACTCTTCGGTTCGCCGATCTTTCCAGAGCGATCCATGGCCTGGCTGACCCGTATACCATTTTTCAACACGTCACGACGCGGCAGGGCGACATACTCCTGGGGGCGCATACCTGAGGCGACTGCCAGATAAATCATCGGACGATAGCGTTTCCAGGCCTCGCGTATCTGTGCATGAGGCGATTCCGACAGTGCATCGGCAGCCTGGAGAATTTTGCGTACCTGCTGTTGGCTGGGAATTTCGATCTTGGGCGCTTCCGACTGGATGCGCACCCCCATCGCCGGATCATGCCCGACATGACCACGGCTAATCATTTCCAGCATCACTGAGTGCAGTGAGCTCAAGACCTTGCGTGACTGGTCACGACTGTATCGATTGAGAAGCCAGCTGCGGAAAGCAACAACGTCTGGCTTCGTGATTTCCTGAAGCGTCTTTTCCCAGGCATATGATTTTATGATTTGGGCACGACGCTCGTAGAGCTTGATCACAGCCTTCGAGACAGGCTTTCTGCCGTCCCGTCCCTCAGTTTCACAAATGGTGAGCCAAGTATCGGCAGCTGCAGCCATGCTATTCAGCTGTTTATTCAAATGCTTGAGCGTGGAAAGGTTTTCAATGAAACTCTGCGCTTCTTTTCTGAGCGCGAATGACTGATAAGAATAGCCCGTTGCAGATGACTTATCTTCGTAACGAACCTGATAAATCGACCCTTTTTTCCCTGATCTTTTTCGAATGTCCGGCATGTTTCTGGATAGCGTATTTAGCTGTTCCGGTCAAATATTCCTTTCAGGTTCTTAGGGGTTACATGCGCGCTATTTTGAGCCTCAACCTGGCAGGTATTATAAATCTCGACCAGCAGGTTTTTATCGATTTTCAGCCGACCATCGATGGGATCTACGAAGAATGGCAGCTTGCGTCTGCCGTGGGCATCGGGGTCTGCTGCGCGCTTTAACTGCCTGGTAGTGAGCTCAACCCCGTTTTCAGCAAGGACGCTTCTAGCTTGCTCCAGGTTCACATAGCGAGGAAACTCCATTGCAATATCACCTTTCATTAAATCTTGTAGTCGTCAGCGGCACTTCGGTATGGACCGTTGCTGTGCAGCTTGTTGACCAGTTGCCCTAGCTTGTTGCGCAGAACAACTTCTTCGCCAAGCTCATTTACCGGATTTACATAAATAGTGGTATTTTTGAAGTGTTTGACGTTATAGCCCTCTTCCAGGTCCTTGAGCATTTCAAACAAGGTCTGCCGCAATTGGGCGATAGTCATTTCTCCCCGAATAGTCATTTGCATAAAAGCTCCATCTTATTCAATTATCTCAAAAGTATGTATGCTTTATATTTGCCACACATGGGTTGATTTTTTATTAATTTTACATTTCATGGTTGTGTTTTTTATTCAGGGCGCCCTCCGGCAGTACGCATCTATCCGCTACGGCCCTATTCAGGCCCCAGGAGGAAGCAGAGAGGAAACCAGCCAAGAGACGCCCCATAAGATGGAACCATGCTCCATATGGAGGTGTTTCATGGTTGCTTACTATTCGACACAGGATCTCTGTGAGCGCTTTCGTTGCTCAAGCCGCACTCTGTTCCGGCGCATGAAGCGGACCATCAATCCATTCCCTGCCCCGTGCATGAAGCATGTGGGAAGTAGCAATCTCTGGGATGCAGGCGATATTTCCGATTGGGAACAGCGCGAACGTGAACGTTCGTGCAATGCGACCTGAAGGAGAGTCTGCGAAATTGAGCTTGGTGACAGGCAACTATGAATGCACTCCTGCGCCCCTTTCCCCAGCAGTCCGAGACGCAAAGGCGTACCCTCAAGGAAGATGTAAACATCTGTGGCGCCTCCAAGCAAAAAAGGCCATCCGTTGCGGATGGCCTTTTTTACTTGTGCTCGGCGTGGAGGTCTCGAAAGCCTTCAAGCTTCACGGGCTCGCGTCCTGGCAGACGGGCGACCAGTTCCAGCGTTCCGCCCATGGCCTCAACATATTCACGCAGCGTGGAGATCAGCATGTCGGTGCGCTTCTCCACTTTCGATACATTGCCCTGCTTCATGTCGAGAAGGCCAGCCATGGTCTCCTGGGTCAGGTTCAGATTCTTACGCAGCTCCTGTAAGGTCATCTGCTCTGCGATGAGCTCTGCACCGCGCAGATCAATCTTCTTACGGCGGGCAGCCGGAAGCCCATTCATAATCTGGTCGAGTGACTTAGCCATTGCCTTTCTCCTTCTTCAAAGAGGCCAGATGCCGGTCGAAACGCGCATCGGCGATCTTGATTAAAGCCTTGTAGAACTTCTTTTCGCTGCCGCCTGACTTGTCGCCACCGACCAGCAGGACTGCCTTCCTTTCTGGATCGAACGCGAAAGCCACGCGCCAGACACCATCGTCAGCCTTGAAGCGCAGCTCCTTCATATTGGCGTGCTTCGAGCCGTTGAGGGTATCCACCTGAGGACGCCCCAGTTCCGGTCCAAAGCGCTCCAGCACCTGACCCTGGGCCAGCAGTTCGTCCTGGACCGCCTCGGCCATGGCCCCGAATTCCGCCTCAAACTCATCACAAAATTCGACACGCCACGTCATTATCCAATATATCCTTAAGTGAATATTCCGTCAAGTATATAATCATACTATGCCCGATCCTAAGCCGATTCCAGGGTCTTTGGAAGGGCAACCAACGGGTTATTCAGTGAGGTTTTCCAGGCGCTTACACCAAGCACTGTAGGCTTCTTTTTGCTCAAGCAAATAGTCGTACTGGTCGTAGACCTGCCAGCTGCCAGGTAGCTTGTGACCGAGCATGATTTCGGCGATGTGAGGCTCGGTCAGAGTCGAGAAATTTGTCCGCGCTGTTTTACGCAGATCGTGAACCGACCAGTGCGCCATCTCGTATTTCTCGTGTCGGCGTAGCCACTGCATGATGTTGTAGGGCAGCTGCAGCGGCGCGCCCGTCCCCATGGGGTCATCAGTGCCGCTGTTGGTGAATAGGAAAGAGCTGCCCTTGCTGAGATCCACGGCCTGTCGGATCAATCGTTCAGTTTCCGGAGTGATGGGACGCAGCAGCGGCTTACCGGAGTTCTTGCCCAATTTGTGGTTAGCAGGTGGCACCGTCCAGACCATCGCCTTGAAATCAAAATGCCCCTTCTCGCTCACACGTAGCTCGCCATTGCGGCACCCGTAGATCAGACACAGTTTCAGGAAGATCTTGTTCTTGGTCGCCATGCGCGATTGCTCGATAGCCTTCCAGACGAGCCTGATTTCCTCATGGGATAGGCAGCGCGAACCTGCGATTTTCTTGATCTGCAGGTCTTCCTTGGCGTTGATATCAGAGAGCGGATGGCTGGGGGTAAGTTGGCGTTTCACGCCCCACTTGAGCATTTGCTTGGCATTGACCAGGATGCGGTCGGCGATGCCGGGCCTGAGCTTGGCCTGCGCTTCAAGAAGAGCCAGCCATTCATGCAGGGTGACCTTGTCCGCAGGGAGATGACCGATCTTCGGAAACACATGGATTTCGAAGGAACGCAGGATCTCGTGATGGCCTTTCTTGTTGCCTTTGCAATAGGCCGCGTACCACTGTCGAAACAGCGATTCCACGGAGTCGGCTTTCAGGATGGCTTGTTTTTCGAGCTGCCTCACAACTCGTGGGTCATGCCCCTGCTCCAACTGCGCACGCAACCGCTGAGCTTCCGCGCGCGCGTCTTTGAGGGACATCAGAGGATATGTGCCGAGATCAAGACGGCAGGGACGAGCGTCATAGCGAAAGCGCAGTTGAAAGGTAATCTTGCCCTTAGGCGTCACCCGCACACTAAGACCATCGCGGTCGGATTTCTCTTCTCGTGTATCGCGGGGCTTGCCGCTTTGGGCTTTCAGCCAGGTGTCTGAGATCGCCATGGGGGCTCTCCGGACTTGCGTACATAATTTTCTGGGGCTTCCGAAAGGCTGTTTTGTGTACGCGGCCATGTACACAAATCGATTGGCTCAGCTTGTCTTCGGATGTCTCAGATTGTCGCGACCTGGTCTGATTTCATCAATGAAATCAGTAGATTATTTACGAATATGGCGGGGGCTGTCTTAGCCTGACTTAGAGGGTAATGTCAGGGTGGGAAATGATTGCGAAAGTGCGGCGCTTCGCGACTTCGGCGGCCTGGTTGGTCATGGGAAATCGCCTGACTGGGGGATTCAAAAAGGGGCGATATCATACCTGAAATTGGGCCGGGACCAAAATCTGCCAATGAGTGGTGCCTGTTCCGGCCCTATCGCCGGC
>NZ_BBIV01000080.1 GCF_000730665.1 Pseudomonas plecoglossicida NBRC 103162 = DSM 15088 | reverse complement strand
AAAGACAAAACCCCTACCTGCTCGCGCAGATAGGGGTTTTGCGAAATGAATCTTGACGATGACCTACTCTCACATGGGGAAACCCCACACTACCATCGGCGATGCATCGTTTCACTGCTGAGTTCGGGATGGGATCAGGTGGTTCCAATGCTCTATGGTCGTCAAGAAATTCTGTTGCCAGAATGTCCAGATGGACAGCCCAGCGAATTCGGATATGCGATATTTGTGATGTTGCTTGCGAACTTTCGGTTCGTTTCGTCTTCACCACCGCAATTCGCATGAGCAAATTGCTTGGGTGTTATATGGTCAAGCCTCACGGGCAATTAGTATTGGTTAGCTCAACGCCTCACAGCGCTTACACACCCAACCTATCAACGTCGTAGTCTTCGACGGCCCTTCAGGGGATTCAAGATCCCAGTGAGATCTCATCTTGAGGCAAGTTTCCCGCTTAGATGCTTTCAGCGGTTATCTCTTCCGAACATAGCTACCCGGCAATGCCACTGGCGTGACAACCGGAACACCAGAGGTTCGTCCACTCCGGTCCTCTCGTACTAGGAGCAGCCCCTCTCAAATCTCAAACGTCCACGGCAGATAGGGACCGAACTGTCTCACGACGTTCTAAACCCAGCTCGCGTACCACTTTAAATGGCGAACAGCCATACCCTTGGGACCGGCTTCAGCCCCAGGATGTGATGAGCCGACATCGAGGTGCCAAACACCGCCGTCGATATGAACTCTTGGGCGGTATCAGCCTGTTATCCCCGGAGTACCTTTTATCCGTTGAGCGATGGCCCTTCCATACAGAACCACCGGATCACTAAGACCTACTTTCGTACCTGCTCGACGTGTTTGTCTCGCAGTCAAGCGCGCTTTTGCCTTTATACTCTACGACCGATTTCCGACCGGTCTGAGCGCACCTTCGTACTCCTCCGTTACTCTTTGGGAGGAGACCGCCCCAGTCAAACTACCCACCATACACTGTCCTCGATCCGGATAACGGACCTGAGTTAGAACCTCAAAGTTGCCAGGGTGGTATTTCAAGGATGGCTCCATGAGAACTGGCGTCCCCACTTCAAAGCCTCCCACCTATCCTACACAAGCAAATTCAAAGTCCAGTGCAAAGCTATAGTAAAGGTTCACGGGGTCTTTCCGTCTAGCCGCGGATACACTGCATCTTCACAGCGATTTCAATTTCACTGAGTCTCGGGTGGAGACAGCGCCGCCATCGTTACGCCATTCGTGCAGGTCGGAACTTACCCGACAAGGAATTTCGCTACCTTAGGACCGTTATAGTTACGGCCGCCGTTTACCGGGGCTTCGATCAAGAGCTTCGCTTGCGCTAACCCCATCAATTAACCTTCCGGCACCGGGCAGGCGTCACACCCTATACGTCCACTTTCGTGTTTGCAGAGTGCTGTGTTTTTAATAAACAGTCGCAGCGGCCTGGTATCTTCGACCGGCATGAGCTTACGGAGCAAGTCCTTCACCCTCACCGGCGCACCTTCTCCCGAAGTTACGGTGCCATTTTGCCTAGTTCCTTCACCCGAGTTCTCTCAAGCGCCTTGGTATTCTCTACCTAACCACCTGTGTCGGTTTGGGGTACGGTTCCCAGTTATCTGAAGCTTAGGAGCTTTTCTTGGAAGCATGGCATCAACCACTTCGTCGCCTAATGGCAACTCGTCATCAGCTCTCGGCCTTGAAATCCCGGATTTGCCTAAGATTTCAGCCTACCACCTTAAACTTGGACAACCAACGCCAAGCTGGCCTAGCCTTCTCCGTCCCTCCATCGCAATAACTGGAAGTACAGGAATATTAACCTGTTTTCCATCGACTACGCTTTTCAGCCTCGCCTTAGGGACCGACTAACCCTGCGTCGATTAACGTTGCGCAGGAAACCTTGGTCTTTCGGCGTGCGAGTTTTTCACTCGCATTGTCGTTACTCATGTCAGCATTCGCACTTCTGATACCTCCAGCAAGCTTCTCAACTCACCTTCACAGGCTTACAGAACGCTCCTCTACCGCGTCATCAAAGATGACACCCGTAGCTTCGGTGCATGGTTTGAGCCCCGTTACATCTTCCGCGCAGGCCGACTCGACTAGTGAGCTATTACGCTTTCTTTAAAGGGTGGCTGCTTCTAAGCCAACCTCCTAGCTGTCTAAGCCTTCCCACATCGTTTCCCACTTAACCATGACTTTGGGACCTTAGCTGACGGTCTGGGTTGTTTCCCTTTTCACGACGGACGTTAGCACCCGCCGTGTGTCTCCCATGCTCGGCACTTGTAGGTATTCGGAGTTTGCATCGGTTTGGTAAGTCGGGATGACCCCCTAGCCGAAACAGTGCTCTACCCCCTACAGTGATACATGAGGCGCTACCTAAATAGCTTTCGAGGAGAACCAGCTATCTCCGAGCTTGATTAGCCTTTCACTCCGATCCACAGGTCATCCGCTAACTTTTCAACGGTAGTCGGTTCGGTCCTCCAGTCAGTGTTACCTAACCTTCAACCTGCCCATGGATAGATCGCCCGGTTTCGGGTCTATACCCAGCGACTAAACGCCCTATTAAGACTCGCTTTCGCTACGCCTCCCCTATTCGGTTAAGCTCGCCACTGAATATAAGTCGCTGACCCATTATACAAAAGGTACGCAGTCACCTAACAAAGTAGGCTCCCACTGCTTGTACGCATACGGTTTCAGGTTCTATTTCACTCCCCTCTCCGGGGTTCTTTTCGCCTTTCCCTCACGGTACTGGTTCACTATCGGTCAGTCAGTAGTATTTAGCCTTGGAGGATGGTCCCCCCATGTTCAGACAAAGTTTCTCGTGCTCCGTCCTACTCGATTTCATTGATAAGAGATTTTCGTGTACGGGGCTATCACCCACTATGGCCGCACTTTCCAGAGCGTTCCACTAATCTCAAACCAACTTAAGGGCTGGTCCCCGTTCGCTCGCCACTACTAAGGGAATCTCGGTTGATTTCTTTTCCTCAGGGTACTTAGATGTTTCAGTTCCCCTGGTTCGCCTCTTGCACCTATGTATTCAGTACAAGATAACCAGCTTGTGCTGGCTGGGTTCCCCCATTCAGAGATCTCTGGATCACAGTCTGTTTGCCGACTCCCCAAAGCTTATCGCAGGCTACCACGTCTTTCATCGCCTCTGACTGCCAAGGCATCCACCGTATGCGCTTCTTCACTTGACCATATAACCCCAAGCAATCTGGTTATACTGTGAAGACGACATTCGCCGAAAATTCGCATGTTGCGCTCTCGCGCAGAACTCACAAATTTTACCTTAGCCTGATCACACACCAGTGAAAGTGCATGTCAGTCTATATCTATCACATATCCGAATTTTTAAAGAACGATCTGACAAAAGTCAGAAATCAACATTCAGTCACGAATGTTCATTTCTAAGTTCTGACAAGTTACTGCGAAAGTGGTGGAGCCAAGCGGGATCGAACCGCTGACCTCCTGCGTGCAAGGCAGGCGCTCTCCCAGCTGAGCTATGGCCCCGTATTCTACGGCTGAACCAAGTAATGGTAGGTCTGGGCAGATTTGAACTGCAGAAGAGCCGCCCTCACCACTCTTTATCCAGAGGCATGGGGTGCTCGACATTCCAACCAAAATTGGTAGGTCTGGGCAGATTTGAACTGCCGACCTCACCCTTATCAGGGGTGCGCTCTAACCAACTGAGCTACAGACCTAATGGTAAAACTTTGGGTCTTGATCGTCTTTATACAATGAATCAAGCAATTCGTGTGGGAGCTCATCAGCAGGCTGATGTCGTCGATTAAGGAGGTGATCCAGCCGCAGGTTCCCCTACGGCTACCTTGTTACGACTTCACCCCAGTCATGAATCACACCGTGGTAACCGTCCTCCCGAAGGTTAGACTAGCTACTTCTGGTGCAACCCACTCCCATGGTGTGACGGGCGGTGTGTACAAGGCCCGGGAACGTATTCACCGCGACATTCTGATTCGCGATTACTAGCGATTCCGACTTCACGCAGTCGAGTTGCAGACTGCGATCCGGACTACGATCGGTTTTGTGAGATTAGCTCCACCTCGCGGCTTGGCAACCCTCTGTACCGACCATTGTAGCACGTGTGTAGCCCAGGCCGTAAGGGCCATGATGACTTGACGTCATCCCCACCTTCCTCCGGTTTGTCACCGGCAGTCTCCTTAGAGTGCCCACCATAACGTGCTGGTAACTAAGGACAAGGGTTGCGCTCGTTACGGGACTTAACCCAACATCTCACGACACGAGCTGACGACAGCCATGCAGCACCTGTGTCAGAGTTCCCGAAGGCACCAATCCATCTCTGGAAAGTTCTCTGCATGTCAAGGCCTGGTAAGGTTCTTCGCGTTGCTTCGAATTAAACCACATGCTCCACCGCTTGTGCGGGCCCCCGTCAATTCATTTGAGTTTTAACCTTGCGGCCGTACTCCCCAGGCGGTCAACTTAATGCGTTAGCTGCGCCACTAAAATCTCAAGGATTCCAACGGCTAGTTGACATCGTTTACGGCGTGGACTACCAGGGTATCTAATCCTGTTTGCTCCCCACGCTTTCGCACCTCAGTGTCAGTATCAGTCCAGGTGGTCGCCTTCGCCACTGGTGTTCCTTCCTATATCTACGCATTTCACCGCTACACAGGAAATTCCACCACCCTCTACCGTACTCTAGCTCGCCAGTTTTGGATGCAGTTCCCAGGTTGAGCCCGGGGCTTTCACATCCAACTTAACGAACCACCTACGCGCGCTTTACGCCCAGTAATTCCGATTAACGCTTGCACCCTCTGTATTACCGCGGCTGCTGGCACAGAGTTAGCCGGTGCTTATTCTGTCGGTAACGTCAAAACAGCAAGGTATTAGCTTACTGCCCTTCCTCCCAACTTAAAGTGCTTTACAATCCGAAGACCTTCTTCACACACGCGGCATGGCTGGATCAGGCTTTCGCCCATTGTCCAATATTCCCCACTGCTGCCTCCCGTAGGAGTCTGGACCGTGTCTCAGTTCCAGTGTGACTGATCATCCTCTCAGACCAGTTACGGATCGTCGCCTTGGTGAGCCATTACCCCACCAACTAGCTAATCCGACCTAGGCTCATCTGATAGCGCAAGGCCCGAAGGTCCCCTGCTTTCTCCCGTAGGACGTATGCGGTATTAGCGTTCCTTTCGAAACGTTGTCCCCCACTACCAGGCAGATTCCTAGGCATTACTCACCCGTCCGCCGCTGAATCAAGGAGCAAGCTCCCGTCATCCGCTCGACTTGCATGTGTTAGGCCTGCCGCCAGCGTTCAATCTGAGCCATGATCAAACTCTTCAGTTCAATACTGCTTGGGTTTTTAAGAAACCCTAAACTTGGCTCAGCAATCTCAAATGACTATGTGATTTCTCGCATGGCCACTTGTGATGCTGATAATCTTTGTGACTATCAGTCCGTACTCACAAGCACCCACACGAATTGCTTGATTCGATTTGTTAAAGAGCGTTTGGTTAAGAGCTTTCGTCTCAACCGAGGCGCGCATTCTACGCTTTCCTCATTTGCTGTCAAGCGTTTATTTTGAAGTTTTT
>NZ_BBIV01000081.1 GCF_000730665.1 Pseudomonas plecoglossicida NBRC 103162 = DSM 15088 | reverse complement strand
CCACGCGATTTTTCTCAAACGCCAAACCCGACCGGAATCCATGCAGGAAGAATCGCAAGAGTTGGCCTAGGGTTACCTCGCTGAAAATCAAATGTGCGATTCAAACGATTGTGTCATCTGGTCGGGCACTGGATTCAACCCAGCCTCTTCACAGGCCAAGTCCTGCTGGGCAATGCCTTAGAACTCCGCAGCTCACACTTGTCGCAGACGCGCTTTGAGGCATTTGGCAACAAATGCTATCAGCAGGCCGACGACCAAACCGGCAACAAATTTAGAAATAATAATCATTCTTGAACAAGGGTTGAATAGCTTACTGGCAGATACCGCTCGCTGATCGATGCTTGCGAGCGGAGGCCTGGTATTAACGCTCTGCAAAAGCACGCGTTTGACGCGTAGCGCTAGAATTTGCTTCAGGAAGGCGGTTCCATTCTCCCCAGATTTGAGCCACCTTACGATTTGTCGAAAGCATGATCAGTTCTTTTTGATCTGTGCAATTCGCGGCCCCACTAAATCATCGGATGCGCGCTTAACTCGTCGCGCGCTTGCTGGCTATTGACTTTAACACGAATTAAGTTCCCTCCACCCCTTCTTCGGCCATTAAAGAAGTTGTAGAAGGCGTTTCCAACCCTACACTTTTGGGCAATGCTGACTGCCTCTTCAAGTTGAGCCAAGCGCGCCTCTCGACTCCCCCTCAACTGGACGCGCATTTCTTTCACTTCGTCGTCAAATTTGGCCTAGATCGAAAAAAACCAAAGGGCGTATTGCAAGAGTTCAGTACAGTGCCAAATGTCTTTATCGCAGCGTTAAGCAGCAACGAGTAAATTTGCGAGGATTCAAAGCATCCAATTGTTTAAGGACAACCAAGGGCAATGTTTCATAAAAGGAAGTGACGAGAAAAGCGTAAGCCGCTCTTATCAAAGCATATAGGCCTACCACGCCGATAACGACTCCGCTGCGGCACCACACATCGCGCGTTAGCTTAAAAATGTCAATCTCGCCATAAGCGACCATAGGTGGAACGCGCGCTACACTGTTCACATCACTTCCTGCATGCTAACGGTGATTCACCAAGATAGGGACGGCAGCGCGTCAGGCTGGCGCGTTCAATTCCCATATCATCGGCGACGAATGCCCATTCTTTACACCTTCCACAACCCGCAACAACGAGCGAAGACCAATCCTGGAAAGTAGATTCACCTACTTGGCCTTACGCCGCTTTGACCACTGATCTCGAGCAATAGCCACTCCTACGCCAAGCACCAATCCAATCAGCATTGAAACCAGCACAATCGCAGCTTTTCGCGGCTTGATTGGCTTGTCAGGCTGCGCCACAGCGCCATCCTGTTGGTACATCTCGACCAACGAAGGATCTATCTTTAGAGCACGAAGAAATAGTAGCTTTTCTTCCTTCTCGCGCAGACCCGATATAAATGGATCGTCGGATGGGCGCGACTCCAAATTCGCGATTTCTGCCTCCAACGCTTTGGATCCACGCATGTAGGTGAGAGAGCCACCCATGCCAGCTGACACCTCTGTGGATAGAGTATCCGAAATGATTGGAGGCTTTTCCAGACCTATGGACCGTGCAATCCGCAGAGCCTCCTTGAGCTGGGCAACCTGGTCGGTACGCTGGTTGCCTGCACTAGCTCGGGCCGCTTTGATTTTCTGAGCCAGGTTGTCCGCCACAACTGAAATTTCACTGCGCGCACCACTCAGCAGCTCGTTCTTCGCCTTTTCCGCAGCCATCTCTGCGTAACTCGACACCCAAGTAGCCGCAAGCCGGGGATCCTCAACATTAGCCGTCAGCACATAGCGGTCTGGCATATCTCTCGACGCCTGAGCAACCTTGAGCATGCTGTTGAACTGCGCATATAACGCATCGCGCGACCCCCTTCGCTCTTCTTCTGTCAACGTCGGGAGGAAGGCATTACGGAAGAATTTATCCCTTATCGCTTCAGACTGGAGTGCCTTGAGATAGATGCTGTACACATCCTTCGTGCTGAGCGGCGCAAGGCCTGTACCCTCACCACGACCGAAATTCAGTTGAGCAATCTCGTTCTGAGAAGGCGGCTGGATATAGAGCTTCGCCTCGTATACCGGCGAAACCAGCATCACATACGCCACCCCCAGAGCAATCACCGGCGCCGCAACCAACCCCAACCAAAGCTTTTGCTGCCACACCCCCTGTACAAGCTCAATCAAATCAATCTCGTCGCTATCATTCAGGCGCTCGCGTTCAGTGCGCATTTAGTCTTTTTTTCCTTGGGTCCGTCTGTTTGTGTAACTGGAGCCTCGCTTCCGCCTCTGCGGAAAGCGCATTAGGTCTCCTCGAGTGAATCGTACCGGCATTTTGCCAATCTGTCCGCTACGCTTCACTCGCTTCACATTAATCAGTGATAGAGACAACCCTCTCCCGGAAGTTCCCCACCTTTCGACAGACACCACTACCGCCCGCCCAATAGTCATTGCGCAATCGTTACATCAACCTCATTCCCAGCCCTCGCAAACGTTTCCCGAAGCACTCGAGCCAGGACCGCCTTAGACCGCCTCCCCCCATGCACCAGTACAATCCGCCGAGGTCCACAGCCTTGCGCGAACTTGACCAATCCAGCCTGATCCGCATGCCCTGAATACCCACCAAGCGTCACCACCTTCGCCCGGATGTCGTACATTTCCCCATCCAGATCAATCTGCACGAACCCTTCCGCACCCTCACTGGCCTGAATCACGGCTCCTGGAGTGCCCCTCGCCTGATACCCGACGAACATCACCTCATGCCGTGGATCACCCAACATGGCCTTTAGGTAATTGACGATCCGCCCACCCGAACACATGCCATTGCCGGCGATCACGATAGCCGGCCGCCCAGTGCTTTTCAGGTAATTGACCACCTGCTGGTGGCGAGCATGAGTGTCGACGCACACCAGCTGACCGAACCCTAGCGGGTCGCGCCCCTGGCTCATCCGCGTCCTGGCCTCGTCATTCCAGAAGCCATGCAGCTGCCGGTATACAGCGGTAATGCGCTGGGCCAGCGGTGAGTCGAGAATGATCGGCAGTTGCGACCAGGCGAAGGTATCATCGCCTGGCACGACGGCCGGGTCGCCCAGCAATGCCTTTTGGTGGAGGATGGCTTCCAGTTCGAACAGCAATTCCTGGGTTCGACCCAGGCTGAAGGCAGGAATCAGGACAGTGCCGCGGTCTTGCAGGGCACGGTCGATAACGTGCTCCAGCTGCTGCAGGCGCTTACTTCGATCCGGGTGCAGACGGTCGCCGTAGGTACTTTCCAGCACCAGCAGATCCGCGCGTTCTGGCGGCTGCACGGGACGCAACAGCGGGTTGCCTTCGGGCCCGAGATCACCCGAGAAGACGATACGGTGCGCCTCACTTTCCAGATCTAAAGCACACTCCACATACGCGGAACCCAGCAGATGGCCAGCACGCTGCAGACGAACCTGACACTTGAGATCAGGTTCTTGGACCACTTGATGCCATTGCCCGAAAGGTAGAGGCACGACCAGCCTATCGACGAATTCCAGGTAACGCGCCACAAGGGCGGGCTCGCTGCTGACGGCCAGCCTGTAGGCGTCCTCCAAAACCAGCGGGAGCAGCTTTGCAGACGGCTCACTGCACAGGATCGGGCCGCGATAACCTGCGGCAAACAGCGCGGGAATGCGCCCGACATGATCGAGATGCACGTGAGTGATAATCAACGCCCGAATATCCGACACGTCAAAACCGACTGCCGCGTCGGCTGCTTCCGGGCGAACGTCGGCGCCCTGCTCGAGGCCGCAATCGACCAGCAGACTGGTTACCGAGTCCAGATGAAGCTGATGGCAGGAACCCGTAACGCCTTGGGTGCCACCATGATGGGTAAGACAGGGAAATTGCATGATCTTGCACGCTCGCTTGGGCCGCTGAATGGCGGCCTAATTCTCCATTCCATGAGCTGCGTGCACAGGCGTGGTTTCCTACAGAGCTGTAGGAGCCCACTTAATTACCGGTCAATGCCGCCTGCCGCGCCGATGCGCGAATCTTGCGCTTGCTGCGCTGGACACCATAGGCACCGAGCAATGGCCCCACTGCCAGACCTACCACCAGGGCAGCCAATACCGGCACGGCTACCGGCAAGGCGGGCGCAGACCAGCCAAACAGCACCAGTGATACGGCCTGCTGATTCTCCAGCACGAAGAACAGCACGACAGCCGCCAGCAGCAGCACGAACAACGCCGCCAGGGCGCGCTTGAGGTTACGCATCAGACTGCTCCTTCATTGCTCAGGAATGCTCGTGCTCGTCCTCATTGACGCGATCACGCAGTTCCTTGCCCGGCTTGAAATGCGGCACGAACTTGCCTTCGAGCTCGACCGACTGGCCGGTCTTTGGATTGCGCCCTACCCGCGGCGCGCGATAGTGCAAGGAAAAGCTGCCAAAACCACGGATCTCGATACGATCGCCGGTTGCCAGGCATTGGGACATCTGTTCAAGCATGGTCTTGATGGCCAGCTCGACGTCCTTGGACGAGAGCAGCCCCTGATGGGTGACAATACGTTCGATCAGCTCCGACTTCGTCATATTTTTCCCTTCGTTATCAAGCAGCTAGATCATTGCTTAATCAGGTTGTAGCACGCTGGGGAGGATTTGAACAGGGTGGATCTTGACTTAATAAAAAAATTCAAGAACAAAATGAAATGAAATATGGCGTGGCTGGGCTGGGATGCGCATGGCGCAAGGGGTGTGGCGGGATTGAGATCGAGCGCCGCCCGCGCGGCGCATCGCGAGC
>NZ_BBIV01000082.1 GCF_000730665.1 Pseudomonas plecoglossicida NBRC 103162 = DSM 15088 | reverse complement strand
GCGAAACCAGCATCAAACTCAATGAACCTCCCCGGCCTTCAGTCCCTGCGGCAGCTTGCGCGTCAACAGCACCGCCACCATCCCCACCGCCAACCCGATCCCGACGAAATGGAAGGCGTCGTTGTACGCCATGATCAGCGCCTGCTGGTGCGTGATCTCGCTCAACTTGCCCAATGCCGCACTGTCGTTACCCAGCCGTTCCGTCAGTTGCGCGAGGCGCTCGGCCACCTGCGGGTTGCTGGGTACCACCGCCTCGCGCAGGTAGTCGAAATACACCTTGGTCCGCGCATCCAGCAAGGTCGCCAGCAAGGCAATACCGATGGCGCCCCCCAGGTTGCGCAGGATGTTGAACAGGCTCGATGCCGAGCCGGCATCCTGGGGTTGGATATACGCGGTGGCAATCAGCGAGATGGTCACCATGATCATCGGCTGGCCGAGGGCGCGGACGATCTGTATGTGATTGAACTGCGGCCCCGCGAAATCAGGGTTCAACACGCCGGAGCCGAAGCTGGCCACACCGAACAGACAGAAGCCCAGGGCGCACAGCAGCTTGGGAGGGATCACCTTCATCAACTGCGGCACCAGCGGGATCAGAAACAGCTGTGGCACGCCCATCCACATGATCACCTCGCCGATCTGCAAGGCGTTGTAGCCCTGGATCTGCGCCAGGTACAGCGGCAGCAGGTAGATCGAGCCGTACAGCCCTACGCCCATGCCCAGGCTGGCGATACTCGACAGGCCGAAGTTGCGGTTGCCGAGTATGCGCAGGTTGATCAGCGGGTGCGGCTTGGAAAACTGCAGGATGACGAAGGTGATCAGGCTGATCAATGCGACCGAGCCCAGCCCCACGATCAGGTTCGATTCAAGCCAGTCCTTGCGATGGCCTTCTTCGAGGAATACCTGCAAGCAGCCAAGGCCCATGCCGAGGGTGACGATGCCGGCGTAGTCGGTGCTCTTGAGCAGTTCCCAGTGCGCCTCTTTCTTTTCCAGCCCATAGAGCAGGCCGGCGATCATCACCAGCCCGGGCGGGATGTTGATGTAGAAAATGTATTCCCAGCCCCAGTTTTCGGTCAGCCAGCCGCCCAGGGTCGGGCCGATCGAAGGGGCGAAGGTAGCGGTCATGGCGAACATGGCCATGCCCTTGGCCCGATGATGTTCCGGCAGCTTGATCAAGGTCAGGGTGAAGGCCAGGGGAATCAAGGCGCCGCCAGTGAAACCCTGGAGGGCGCGGAACACGATCATGCTCTCCAGGTTCCAGGCCATCGAGCACAGCAGGGAGGCGAACAGGAACCCGGCCGACACCCATACCGCCAGGCGTCGCGCCGAAAGCAGCTGCACCAGCCAGGCGGTCAGCGGAATCATGATGATTTCCGCTACCAGGTAGGAGGTGGAGATCCAGGAGCCTTCCTCCAGGGTCGCGGACAGCGCGCCCTGGATATCCTTGAGCGACGAATTGGTGATCTGGATGTCCAGCACGGCCATGAATGCGCCGAGCATCGCGCTCATCACCGCAATCCAGTCACGCCGGCTTGGCTCGGCCG
Source organism: Pseudomonas plecoglossicida NBRC 103162 = DSM 15088 (assembly GCF_000730665.1). Classification (GTDB taxonomy): domain Bacteria; phylum Pseudomonadota; class Gammaproteobacteria; order Pseudomonadales; family Pseudomonadaceae; genus Aquipseudomonas; species Aquipseudomonas plecoglossicida. The sequence continues at coordinate 3,230 of NZ_BBIV01000082.1, read as the reverse complement.
TCGGCCGCAGCAGTTGATCACCGGCCATCGTGATGTTCGTTTTCGCTGCGCAGGTCAACCGTGGCAGTCACCGACATGCCGGGGCGGATGCGGCCATGCAAGGGGTTGTCGGCGGCGAAGGTCAGCTTCACCGGGATGCGCTGGACCACCTTGGTGAAGTTGCCGGTGGCGTTGTCAGGGGGCAGCAGGCTGAACTGTGCGCCGGAAGCGGCGAACAAGCTGTCGACGCGACCTTCGATCGGCGTGTCCGGGTAGCTGTCGAACAGCAGCTCGGCGCGCTGGCCGGGGTGCATGTGGCCAATCTGGGTTTCCTTGAAGTTGGCCTGTACCCAGATGGCTTCGTCGGGCACGATCGACAACAGATAGGCACCCGCCTGCACTACCTGGCCGTTGCGCGCGTTGCGCTGGCCGATGGTGCCGCTGATCGGCGCACGGATTTCGCAGCGGGTCAGGTTCAGTTCGGCCTGGGCCAGTTCGGCGCGTGCATTGGCGATCTGGGCATCGAGGCGCTTGAGCTCGGCAGTCAGGGCGTTGACCTGCTGGCGCTGGCCCTGCAGGTCGGCGCGGGCCTTGTCGACCTGGGAGCCGGCCACGTGGTTTTCCGCCGAAAGGGTGGTCACCCGCTCCTCGGACACGAACCCGGGCTTGCGCAGTTTTTCCGCACGATTGAGGTCAAGGCGCGAGCGGTCGAACGTTGCCTGGTTGGCTGCGACCTGGGCCTGGCCTGCGGCAATCAGGCTGGCCTGCTGGGTCAGGCGGCTTTGCGCCTGTACCTGTTCGGCTTCGCGGGTGGCCAACGCGGCGCGGGCGCGGTCCACGGCCAGCTGGAAGTCGGCGGCCTCCAGGCGAACCAGTAGTTCACCTTTGCTGACATGCTGGTTGTCATCCACTCGCACCTCGTCGATGCGGGCGCCGAGCTGGCTGGAAATGCGCGTGATTTCGCCCTGGACATAGGCGTTGTCGGTGCTCTCGAAGAAGCGCCCCTTGAAATACCAATGGGCGAGGAAGGCGAGGGCGATGATCGCCACCAGGCTGAAGAACATCAGCAGGCGGCGTTTGAGTTGAGCAGGCATGAGGACTATCGTTCCAGAAATGTAAGCAAATTTTAACAGCGACAGACGGTATGTTCACAAGTGACGTTAGCGCCATTGCTGGAGCCCGGTGCCCGCTCCCTGCTAACATCCCGCCTTTGTTTCATCTTTCGTTCGAGACTCTCCATGACCACCGTTCGCACGCGTATCGCGCCATCGCCCACTGGCGACCCCCATGTCGGCACTGCCTACATCGCCCTGTTCAACTACTGCTTTGCCAAGCAGCACGGCGGTGAGTTCATCCTGCGTATCGAAGACACCGACCAGCTGCGCTCCACCCGTGAGTCGGAGCAGCAGATCTTCGACGCCCTGCGCTGGCTGGGCATCGAATGGAACGAAGGCCCGGATGTCGGTGGCCCGCACGGTCCGTACCGGCAGAGCGAGCGTGGCGAGATCTACGCCAAGTACGCCAAGCAGCTGGTCGATGCCGGCCACGCCTTCTATTGCTTCTGCACCGCCGAAGAGCTGGAGCAGATGCGCGCCGAGCAGATGGCCCGCGGCGAAACCCCGCGCTACGACGGCCGCGCCTTGCTGCTGAGCGACGAGGAAGTGCAGCGCCGCCTGGCCGCTGGCGAGCCCCATGTGATCCGCATGAAGGTGCCGAGCGAAGGCATCTGCGTGGTTCCTGACATGCTCCGCGGCGACGTCGAGATCCCATGGGACCGCATGGACATGCAGGTGCTGATGAAGAACGACGGCCTGCCGACGTACTTCCTGGCCAACGTCGTCGACGACCACCTGATGGGTATCACCCACGTGCTGCGCGGCGAAGAATGGCTGCCTTCGGCGCCGAAGCTGATCAAGCTCTACGAGTACTTCGGCTGGGAGCAACCCAAGCTGTGCTACATGCCGCTGCTGCGTAACCCGGACAAGAGCAAGCTGTCCAAGCGCAAGAACCCGACTTCGGTGACCTTCTACGAGCGTATGGGCTTCATGCCCGAGGCGATGCTCAACTACCTTGGCCGCATGGGTTGGTCGATGCCGGACGAGCGCGAGAAGTTCTCTCTGGCCGAGATGGTCGAGCACTTCGACCTGTCGCGCATTTCCCTGGGCGGCCCGATCTTCGACATCGAGAAGCTGTCGTGGCTGAACGGCCAGTGGCTGCGTGAGCTGCCGGTCGAAGAGTTTGCCGCACGCGTGCAGAAGTGGGCCTTCAACAGCGACTACATGATGAAGATCGCGCCGCACGTGCAGGGTCGGGTTGAAACCTTCAGCCAGATCGCCCCGCTGGGTGGCTTCTTCTTCGAAGGTGCGCTAAAGCTCGACGCCAAGCTGTTCGAGAGCAAGAAACTGTCCGCCGACCAGGTGCGTCAGGTGATGCAGTTGATCCTGTGGAAGCTCGAAAGCCTGCGGCAGTGGGAAAAAGAACGTATCACCGGTTGCATCCAGGCTGTGGTCGAGGCGCTGGAGCTGAAACTCCGTGATGCCATGCCGCTGATGTTCGCTGCGATCAGTGGGCAGGCCAGCTCGGTGTCGGTGCTTGATGCCATGGAAATTCTCGGACCAGACCTGACCCGCTACCGCTTGCGCCAGGCTCTGGACCTGCTCGGTGGCGTGTCGAAGAAAGAAAACAAGGAGTGGGAAAAGCTGCTGGCGAACATCGCCTGAGGCTATCGAGCTTGTGCGGTAACCGGGGGCCGCTTTGCGGCCCTTTCGCGACACGAGGCCGCTCCTACGGGGGCATGTGTACGGCAGGTAGCAGGGTAGGGTGGTAAGTGATTGTTATCTGGGAAAAATTTTTTGATTAATTTCAAAAATTCGTTTGACAGCCCTGCAATCCGATCTTAATATGCGCCCCGTCCACAGCGATGAACGAAAACGAAGCGCCAGGCGCCCAGCCGGTGGTTCGGTTCAGAGCGACATTGTGGGGCTATAGCTCAGCTGGGAGAGCGCCTGCATGGCATGCAGGAGGTCAGCGGTTCGATCCCGCTTAGCTCCACCAAATTCCGTTTGTCAGCCAAGGCTGGCAAGCAAGACCGGGTCCAGCAACCGGGTCTTGAAGGTAGAAGGTTCGTCCCCTTCGTCTAGTGGCCTAGGACACCGCCCTTTCACGGCGGTAACAGGGGTTCGAGTCCCCTAGGGGACGCCAGTTTTGCACAAGTGATGTCGTTGATGTCGCTGGGCCGAGAGGCTATAAAT
>NZ_BBIV01000083.1 GCF_000730665.1 Pseudomonas plecoglossicida NBRC 103162 = DSM 15088 | reverse complement strand
CGCTCGATCTCATGACCACCACAAATGCCGTGGCAAGCCCCTCCAAACCACCCCACCTTCTAAACCCATATCACCCACACCAATTAACCTGTTCCCTTCCCGCCCCAAACCCTAGACTCGGCCCAAGCCCGCCCTAGGACCGCTCCCATGCCCGAGACCCTGCTCAGCCCCCGCAACCTCGCCTTCGAGCTCTACGAAGTCCTCGACGCCGAAGCCCTGACCCAACGCCCGCGCTTCGCCGAGCACAGCCGCGAGACCTTCGACGCCGCGCTGACCACCGCGCGCACCATCGCCGAGAAGTTCTTCGCCCCGCACAACCGCAAGGCCGACGAAAACGAGCCGCGCTATGTGGACGGCCGCGCCGAGCTGATCCCCGAAGTGAAGCCCGCCGTCGATGCCTTCCTCGAAGCGGGCTTCCTCAACGCCAACCGCGACTTCGAAGTCGGCGGCATGCAACTGCCCAGCCTGGTCTCGCAAGCCTGCTTCGCCCACTTCCAGGCGGCCAACGCCGGCACCACGGCCTACCCGTTCCTGACCATGGGCGCGGCCAACCTGATCGAGACATTCGGCAGCGACGAGCAGAAACGCCTGTTCCTGCAACCGATGATCGAAGGCCGCTACTTCGGCACCATGGCCCTGACCGAACCCCATGCAGGTTCGTCACTGGCCGACATCCGCACCCGCGCCGAACCCGCCAGCGATGGCAGCTACCGACTCAAGGGCAACAAGATTTTCATCTCCGGCGGCGACCACGAACTGTCGGAAAACATCGTGCACATGGTCCTGGCCAAACTGCCGGACGCACCTGCCGGGGTAAAAGGCATTTCGCTGTTCATCGTGCCCAAGTACCTGGTCAACGAAGACGGCAGCCGCGGCCCGCGCAACGATGTGCTGCTGGCGGGCCTGTTCCACAAGATGGGCTGGCGCGGCACCACCTCCACCGCCCTCAACTTCGGCGACAACGGCGAATGCGTCGGCTATCTGGTCGGCCAGCCGCACCAGGGCCTGGCCTGCATGTTCCAGATGATGAACGAGGCGCGCATCGGCGTCGGCATGGGTGCAGTGATGCTGGGTTATGCCGGCTATCTGTACTCGCTGGAGTACGCCCGCCAGCGCCCGCAAGGCCGCCTACCGGACAGCAAGGACCCGCACAGCCCAGCCGTGCCGATCATCAACCACACCGACGTGAAGCGGATGCTGCTGGCGCAGAAGGCCTATGTGGAGGGCGCGTTCGACTTGGGCCTGTACGCAGCGCGCCTGTTCGACGACACCGAAACAGCCGCCGACCAGGACGAACGCAAGCAAGCCAAGGAACTGCTCGACCTGCTGACCCCGATCGTCAAATCCTGGCCCTCGGCGTTCTGCCTCAAAGCCAACGAACTGGCCATCCAGATCCTCGGCGGCCACGGCTACACCCGCGAGTACCCGGTGGAGCAGTATTACCGCGACAACCGCCTGAACCCGATCCACGAGGGCACCGAAGGCATCCAGTCGCTCGACCTGCTCGGTCGCAAACTGGCGCAGAACAACGCTTCCGGCCTCAAGCAACTGATCCGGCTGATCGCCGGCACCGCCGAGCGCGCCAGCCATCACCCGAACCTTGACGCCCTGCGCCAGCCGTTGGAGCAACTGGTCAATCGCCTGCAAGCCGTGACCCTGGCCCTGCTCGGCGACCTGGCCCAGGGCAAGGTCGCCGGCACCCTGGCCAATTCCGCCCTGTACCTCAAGGCCTTCGGCCACTGCGTGGTCGGCTGGCGCTGGCTGGAGCAGGCGATCCACGCCGAGCTCGGCCTGCTCAAGGGTAATGCCGCCGACCGCGACTTCTACCAGGGCAAGTTGCAGGCCGCCCGTTATTTCCTGACCTGGGAAGTACCGGGCTGCCATAATGAGCTGGCATTACTCGAGGCACGCGACGACACCTGCCTCGCCATGCAAGAGGGGTGGTTCTAGGGGGAGCCACCGTGTTCACGGAGGTTTTTCCATGTTCGATTCCAGCGCCCTGCTGCGCCAGCGCTTCAATGCGCTGCGCAGCACGGCCGAGTTGTTTTCCCTTCGCCATGTAAAACAGTCGCACCAGTCGCTTTCGGTTCGGCGCAACGTCACCGAACCGCCGCTGTTCAGCCAGGACGAGGGCGCCATGCTCACCGTGCGGGTCAATGGCGTCGAGGCTTATGCAGCCACCGCCGACCTGTCCCAGCAAGGCCTGCAACGCGCCCTGGAGCACGCCGAAAACTTGGCCCGACAAATCGCCCGGCACAGCCTGCTCGACCTGCGCGAGCAACCGGTGACCGCTGCCCGTCACGACCACGTCTCGCCCAACTTCGACCAGCCGTTGCCGAGCCTCGCCGATTGCCTCGGCCTGCTCGCCGCAGAATCGGCCAGCATCCCCAAGGACAGCCGCCTGGTGGATTGGCAGGCCAGCCTTGGCACGTGCCTGGTCGAGCAAACCTACCTGAACTCCGCCGGCGCCGAACTGCGCCATGCCCAGCGCTTCCTGTTCCCAGGCTTGGGTGTGACGGCCAGCGATGGGCAGGACAGTCAGAGCCGCAGCCTGGGCCGGGACAACTTCGGCCAACAGGGCGGTTTCGAGATCATCGAGCGCTGCGGCCTGGTCGGCGCCGCGCGCCACATCGCCGACGAAGCCCTGCAACTGCTGCTGGCGCCCAACACCCCGAGCGGCCCGCGCGACTTGTTGCTGATGCCCGACCAGATGATGCTGCAGATCCACGAGTCCATCGGCCACCCGCTGGAGATGGACCGCATTCTCGGCGACGAGCGCAACTACGCCGGTACCAGCTTCGTCAAAGCCAGCGATTTCGGCCACCTGCAGTACGGCTCGAAGCTGCTCGATGTGACTTTCGACCCGACCATCGGCGAAGAACTGGCCAGCTACAGCCATGACGATGACGGCACCCAGGCCAGCAAGCAGTACCTGATCCGTGACGGCCTGCTGCTGCGCCCGCTGGGCAGCGCGCTGTCGCAGTTCCGTTCCGGCCTCGACGGCGTGGCCAACAGCCGTGCGTGTGGCTGGAACCGCGCACCGATCGACCGCATGGCCAACCTCAACATCGAGCCCGGCGACCAGACGCTGGCGCAACTGATCGCAGGCATCGAGCACGGCATCCTGATGCGCACCAACCGCTCCTGGTCCATCGACGATGCACGCAACAAGTTCCAGTTCGGTTGCGAGTGGGGCCAGCTGATCGAGAACGGCGAGCTCAAGGGCATCGTCAAGAACCCCAACTACCGCGGCATCTCCGCGCAGTTCTGGCGCAACCTGGCGGCGGTCGGCGACCGCAGCACCTTCCAGGTGCTGGGCACGCCCAACTGCGGCAAGGGCGAACCCAACCAGGTGGTGCGCGTCGGCCATGCCTCGCCTGCCTGCGTGTTCCGCCAGATCGACGTATTCGGGGGAGACGCCTGATGACACCACAGCAAACATTCGAAGGCCTGGTCAGCGTGCTGCGTGAGGCACTGCAGCCGGGTGAACAGTTCACCCTCGGCTACAGCGCCGAACAGTCGCAGTTCGTGCGCTTCAACCACGCCAAGGTGCGCCAGGCCGGCACCGTGAGCCAGGCCAGTGCGCAACTGCGGCTGATCCGCGACGGGCGCCAGGCAGAACACCAGGTGACCTTGAGTGAGGATGCGCAGCTGGACCGCCAACGCTTGGGCGAGGCGTTGCAGCAATTGCGCCAGACCCTGCCGCTGCTGGCGGAAGATCCTTACCTGCGCCTGGACGAGAACGCCTGGCACAGCCACAGCCTGCAAAGCCAGGCGCTGCCGGAACTGAGTGAAGTCCTGGCCCTGCTCGACGACGAAGCCGGTGACCTGGATCTGGTGGGTATCTATGCCGCCGGGCCGATCTGCCGCGGTTTCGCCAGTTCCTTTGGCGCCTTTGGCTGGCACCAGGCCAACAGCTTCAACTTCGACTGGAGCCTGTTCCACGACAATGGCCAGGCCGTGAAGGCCAACTATGCCGGCCAGGTGTGGAACGCCGACGATTTCACCGCACGCCTGCGCCAGGCCCGCGAACAACTCGGCTACCTCGGCCGCCCGGCGCTCACCCTCAAGCCCGGTAGCTACCGCGCCTACCTGGCACCGGCGGCCATGGACGAGATCGCCGGCATGCTGTGCTGGGGCGGTTTCTCGGCCCAGGCGCTGGCCACTGGCAACAGCGCCCTGCAGCGTTTGTACAACGGCGATGCGCGCTTGAGCCCATTGGTGAGCTTCAGCGAGCAGGTCAGCGGCTCGTTGAGCCCGGCGTTTTCCGATGAGGGCTCGCCTCGCCTGGATGTGCCACTGATCAGCCAGGGGCGAGCCGTGGACAAGTTGGTCAGCGCCCGCAGTGCGGTCGAGTTCGAGCTGTCGAGCAACGGCGCCGACAGTCACGAGTCGCCTTGCGCATTGAGCCTGGCCCCGGGCAACCTGGCCAGCGAGCAGATTCTCGAGCGCCTTGGCACCGGGCTGTACATCAGCAACCTGTGGTACTTGAACTACTCGGACCTGCCAGCGGCGCGCATGACCGGCCTGACCCGCTTCGCCACCTTCTGGGTGGAGAACGGGCAGATCCAGGGGCCGGTCAGCACCATGCGCTTCGATGACAGCCTGTACAGCCTGCTGGGCAGCCAGCTGGAAGACCTGACCCGCGAGCGCGAAATGATCCTGTCGACCAGTACCTATGGACAGCGCAGTACCGGATCGAGTCATTTGCCGGGGGCGCTGGTCAAAGGGCTGACCCTGACATTGTGATTGGCCATTCGGGCCTCATCG
>NZ_BBIV01000084.1 GCF_000730665.1 Pseudomonas plecoglossicida NBRC 103162 = DSM 15088 | reverse complement strand
GCTCGCGATGCGCCGCGCGGGCGGCGCTCGATCTCAAAGGCGCTTAAAACCTGACGGCGAACCCTTCAAACCCTCACTTCACCCCCAACTCCTCAAACACGAACGCATATTCAAGCGCCACATCACGCAGCCCCTGGTAGCGCCCGCTCATCCCGCCATGCCCAGCCCCCATTTCGGTCTTGAGCAGCAGCAGGTTGTCGTCGCTCTTGCGTGTGCGCAGGCGCGCCACCCACTTGGCGGCTTCCCAGTACTGCACACGGCTGTCGTTGTAGCCGGCGACCACCAGCATGGCCGGATAGGCCTGGGCACTGACGTTCTCGTAAGGCGCATAGGCCTTGATCCGCGCGTACACCTCGGGCTCCTCGGGGTTGCCCCATTCGTCGTATTCGGTGACGGTCAGCGGCAACTCGGGATCGAGCATGGTATTGAGCACATCGACGAACGGCACTTCGGCGATGGCGCAGCGGAACAGTTCGGGGCGCTGGTTGAGCACCGCGCCCATCAGCAACCCGCCAGCGCTGCCGCCGCTGATGGCCAGGCGCTCGGACGAGGTCACACCCTGGGCGATCAAGTGCTCGGCGCAGGCGATGAAGTCGCTGAAGCTGTTGTGCTTGTGTTCCTGCTTGCCGGCGCGGTACCAGGCTTCGCCGAGCTCGCCACCGCCGCGCACATGCGCGATGGCAAAGCCGACGCCGCGTTGCAGCAGGCTCAGGCGGGCATGGGAGAACCACGGGTCAAGGCTCTCGCCATAGGCGCCGTAACCGTACAGGTAGAGCGGCACGGTCTTGCCCTGGTCTTCACGGCGACGGACCAGGCTGATCGGTACCTGGGTGCCGTCCCCGGCGGTCGCCCACAGGCGTTCGCTGACATAGTCGTCGGCATCGAAGGCACCCAGTACCGGGGTTTCCTTGAGCACCGCCTGGTCGCCTGTGGCGAGTTCCAGCTGGCGTACCTGCGCCGGCCGGTTGAGCGCTTCGTAGCGCAGGCGCACGCGGGGGCTGGCGAACTCCAGGCTGTCCTGCACGTACAGGCTGTAGGCCGCATCCGGCAGCTCGACACGGTAGCTGGCAAGGCCTTGCGGGCGGACCTCGATGATCGGCAGGCCGCCTTCGCGCAGGCTCAAGGTCAGGGCGCTGGCATTCAGGCTGAGGCCCTCGAGCATGATGTCGTCGCGGTGGGCCGCCAGCAGTTGCCACTGGGCACGGGTCGGTACCTGCTCGGCCGGGGCGTGGTACAGCGCGAAGTTGATGCCGTCCTGGTTGGTGCGGATGAACCAGCGCCACTGGCCGTCGAGCTGGCCGTGGTCGGGGAAGTACTCGTGGCCTTCGACCCGCGGCGCCAGGCAGGTGAACGCGGCCTGCGGGGTATGGGCATCGAGCACCCAGGCTTCGCTGGTGGTCTTGCTGTTGAGCAGCAGCACCAGCTGTCGTTCGGAACTGGCGCGGTAGCAGTGCAGGAAGAAACGCCCATCGGGCTCTTCGAACACGGTCTGCGCGTCGGCCTCGCCCAGGGTGTGACGACGCAGGCGCCAGGGGCGATGGGTGTCGTCCAGCTCGGCGAAGAACAGCGTCTGGCTGTCGTTGGCCCAGGTCATGCTGCCGTCGCAGTCGTCGAAGGGCAGGGTGGTCAGCGCGCCGCTGGCCAGGTCCTTGACGTAGAGGGTGTAGATCTCGTCGCCGCTGCTGTCGAGGCTGTAGGCCAGCAGGCGGTGGTCGGGGCTGATGCTGAACGCGCCGAGGGACAGGAAGCCGCCGCCGGCCAGGTCGTTGGGGTCGAGCAGCAGTTGCTGTTGGCTTTCGTCCACGGTATTGGAGTCGTCTGCCGGTCGCGGGCAGCGGTAATGCCGCGGGTATTCGTCGCCTGCGGTGGTGCGGGTGTAGTACAGGTACGGGCCCCAGGGCGAGGGCAGCGACAGGTCGGTTTCGAGGATGCGGCCCTTGATCTCTTCGAACAACTGCTCGCGCAGCGGCGCCTGTTCGGCCAGGCAAGACTCCTGGTAGGCGTTTTCCGCTTGCAGGTAGTCGAGCACCTCGGGGGTGTCGCGCTGTTGCAGCCAGGCATAGGGATCGGCGCCCTGGTCCTGGCGGGCGATGGGGGGCTGGAGCGCGTTGGGCATCGGGGATCTCTTGGCTGGGGGGCGCCTGCGCCCGGAAAAGTGTTTATCATAGGCGTCTCTTTGCCTGGCTTGCACGATCACCATGACCGAGAACGACTATACCCTCGCCTGGGGCCTCTACGCCGTTGCCGCCCTGGGTTGCCTTTGGGTGGGTTTCAAAATCACTGGCTGGATGTGGCGCTGGCTGCGTGAGCCGCTGCGGGTGATCCTGGCCGTACTGCTGCTGACCCCGACCGTCGTCGACCCGGCCAAGGATGCCGTTGCCCCGGCGATCGCCATCACCACCCTGGACCTGGCCTTCAAGGTCGGCAACAACGCCTGGCGTGCGGTCTCCGACTTTGCCATGTACGGCATGATCGCCTTTGCCCTGTACGCGCTGTTCGTGCTGCTGCGCTGGCCCCTGGAAAAACGCGCCCGCGAGCAAGCCGAGGCCGCCGCCCAGCGCCAGGCCGCCGAGGACGCCCGTCTCGAAGCCGGTACCCCGCTGGCTGCCGAGCGCCACGACCGCTACCGCGATGACCCGCCGCCCGCCGCGCCCTCTGGCGGCCGTGGCCGGGTCGAGCCCCGTTTGTAAGCGGAGACTGCGAACATGTGCGAACTGCTGGGCATGAGCGCCAACGTCCCCACCGACATCGTCTTCAGCTTCACCGGTCTGATGCAGCGCGGTGGCCGCACCGGCCCGCACCGCGACGGCTGGGGCATCGGTTTCTACGAAGGCCGCGGCCTGCGCCTGTTCCAGGACCCTGCCGCGAGCAGCGAGTCGGAAGTGGCCAACCTGGTGCAGCGCTACCCGATCAAGAGCGAAGTGGTCATCGGCCATATCCGCCAGGCCAACGTCGGCCGGGTATGCCTGTCCAACACCCACCCGTTCGTCCGCGAAATGTGGGGCCGCAACTGGTGCTTCGCGCACAACGGCCAGCTCGGCGACTTCAAGGGCGAGGCGACCTTCTACCGGCCCATCGGCGACACCGACAGCGAGGCCGCCTTCTGCGACCTGCTCAACCGCATCCGCGCCGCCTTCCCGGAGCCTGTGGAAGTGGAACAGCTGCTGCCGGTGCTGGTCGAAGCCTGTGCCGAGTACCGTGGCAAAGGCGTGTTCAACTGCCTGCTCAGCGACGGTGACTGGTTGCTCTGCTTCTGCTCGACCAAGCTGGTCCACATCACCCGCCGCGCGCCCTTTGGTGCCGCGCGGTTGAAGGATGTCGACCTGATCGTCGATTTTCACACCGAAACCACCCCCAATGACGTGGTGACGGTGATCGCCACCGAGGCCTTGACCGAGAACGAGACCTGGCGGCGCTACGAGCCCGGCCAATGGGCCCTGTGGCGGCACGGGGAATGCGTTACGCAAGGCCAGAGCTAAGGACGCTGCATGTTCAGAAGTTACCTGCGGTTGCTGCTGTTCACCTTCGGCCTGCTGGCCGGTATCCAGGTGCCTGGGCTGGTCAAGGACTACAGCCAGCGGGTCGAGGCGCACCTGTTCGAATCGCGCCAGGCGCTCGATGGCTTCAAGCAGACTGCCGAGCGCTTCTTCAAGGGCGACCTGCAGGCGCTGGTGCGGCATTACCGCAGCAGTGACGACCCGGTGTTCAACAGCGATGCCAACAGTATCGAGAGTCTGTTGATGCGTAATCAGCTGCTGGAGAACGAGTGGCAGGCGCTGCAGGGATCGTGGGTGACGACGACCTGGCATGTGCTGGTGCAGCCGGATCCGCAGTTGCGCGAAGAGACGCTCAAAGGCTACAGCTATCAGATTCTGCTCGTGCCGGAGGCGATCGGGTGGGGCGTTGGGGCAGGCTTCGTTTTGGCATTCGTGGTCGAGAGCTTCTTGCTGGGGATAGGCTGGGTCATTCTGGGGGGGCGGCGCAAGGCGGTCAAAGAGAGCTGGCGCTGATTGTTGCAGTGCCAGTACCGGCCCTATCGCCGGCAAGCCGGCTCCCACAGGTGGGGCACCGCACCCGAGAGCGGTGGTGTTCCTGT
>NZ_BBIV01000085.1 GCF_000730665.1 Pseudomonas plecoglossicida NBRC 103162 = DSM 15088 | reverse complement strand
CTCCAACCACATCCCCGACTACCGCAACCTGATCACCAGCTACAACGCCTTCAACGCCGGCCAGTAAGCCCAGACGCCCCGGGCACCGACCATCGGTGCCCGTCCTGGGCAGCCCATCCATCCAGCCCTGCACCCGTCCGCCGTTGCACTGGGGATGCGGGCACGCTCATCCCAAGGAACGCCGATGAACACCGCACTTCAAGACAACCGCAACGTGGTGACCCTGGTCATCCAGCACAAGGTCCGTGCCGAGTCGCTGGGCGACTATGAAGCGTGGCTCAAGCGCACTGTCGGCACTGCACGTCGCCAGCCAGGGCACCTGGACGTCAACGTCATCCGCCCCGACGATGGCGGTCGCCACTTCACCACCGTGGTGCGTTTCGCCGAAGCCAGCCTGCTGCAGACCTGGGTCAACTCTGCCGAACGCCAGGCGCTGGTCAACGAGGTGCTGCCGCTGCTTGAAGGTGGTGACCATACCCAGGTGCACGACGACCCGGAGTTCTGGTTCACCCCGCCAAGCGTCAGCACAGTGCAGCCGCCGCGCTGGAAGCAGGCCGTGCTGACCTACCTGGTGATCTGCCCGATGACGCTGCTCATCCCGAAACTGCTGGCACCGCTGTTCGCCCGCTTCCCGCACATCAGTGGTCCGGTCACCAGCAACCTGATCGTCAACCTGTTCGTCATCCTGCCCGTGGTGTTCTTCATCATGCCTTGGGTGACCCGCCGCTGCGCCAAGTGGCTGCGGGGCTGAGCCTGGCTTGGCGACGGGGCCGCGATGCGGCCCACAAGCCAGTTGCTAACCTCCATGCAGTCCTGGCCAGGCTCAACCGGCATGCTCAGGCGTTGCGATGCCGCCGCTGCACCCAGAAGGAGAAGACCATGTCCCAGGACCCCACCGATAACAGCCGTCGCCAGTTTCTCGCCGCCAGCACCGTGCTCGGTGCCGCCGGCGCGCTCTGGTCCGCATTGCCATTCACCGGCTCCGCCCACGCATCCATCCAAGGAGGTTCCATGACCGCTGACCTGATTCTGTTCAACGGCAAGCTGCACACCGTCGACCGCGAGCAACCTGCTGCCACTGCTGTGGCCATCAAGGATGGCCGCTTCATTGCCGTGGGCACCGACGCCCAAGCCATGGCCCACAAGGGCGCCGCGACGCAGATCATCGACCTCCGGCAGCGCACGGTGATCCCGGGCCTGAACGACTCGCACCTGCACCTGATCCGCGGTGGCCTGAACTACAACCTGGAGCTGCGCTGGGAAGGCGTGCCGTCGGTGGCCGATGCCCTGCGCATGCTCAAGGACCAGGCGGCGCGCACGCCCACCCCGCAGTGGGTACGCGTGGTCGGTGGCTGGAACGAGTTCCAGTTCGCCGAAAAGCGCATGCCGACCCTGGAAGAGATCAACCAGGCTGCGCCCGACACCCCGGTGTTCCTGCTGCACCTGTACGACCGTGCGCTGCTCAACCGCGCTGCGCTCAAGGCGGTGGGCTACGACAAGGCCACGCCCAATCCGCCGGGTGGCGAAATCCAGCGTGACAAGTTCGGCAACCCGACCGGCATGCTCATCGCCAGGCCCAACGCGATGATCCTCTACGCGACCCTGGCCAAGGGGCCGAAGCTGCCACTGGAGTATCAGATCAACTCCACCCGTCAGTTCATGCGCGAGCTCAACCGTCTGGGCCTGACCAGCGCCATCGATGCCGGCGGCGGCTACCAGAACTTCCCGGATGACTACCAGGTGATCCAGGAGCTGGCCGACAACGATCAGCTGACCGTGCGTATCGCCTACAACCTGTTCACCCAGAAGCCCAAGGAAGAACTGGACGACTTCAAGAAGTGGACCTCCAGCGTCAAGCTGCACAGCGGCACCGACTTCCTGCGCCACAACGGCGCCGGCGAGATGCTGGTGTTCTCCGCCGCCGACTTCGAGGACTTCCTCGAGCCGCGCCCGGACTTGCCGCAGACCATGGAAGAAGAACTGGAGCCGGTGGTTCGCCACCTCGTCGAGCAGCGCTGGCCGTTCCGCCTGCACGCCACCTACAACGAATCGATCTCGCGCATGCTGGACGTGTTCGAGAAGGTCAACCGCGACATCCCGTTCAATGGGCTGCCATGGTTCTTCGACCATGCCGAGACCATCACCCCGCAGAACATCGAACGTGTGCGTGCATTGGGCGGCGGCATCGCCATCCAGGATCGCATGGCCTTCCAGGGCGAGTACTTCGTCGACCGCTACGGCGCCAAGGCTGCCGAGCAGACCCCGCCGATCAAGCGCATGCTCGACATGGGCGTGCCAGTTGGGGCCGGTACCGATGCAACCCGTGTATCCAGCTACAACCCGTGGACCTCGTTGTACTGGTTGGTCAGCGGCAAGACTGTTGGCGGCATGGAACTGTACCCGGAGGGCCTGAGCCGCGACACCGCGCTGCAGCTGTTCACCCAGGGCAGCGCATGGTTCTCCAGCGAGCAGGGCAAGAAGGGGCAGATCAAGGTGGGCCAGCTGGCAGACCTGGCAGCACTGTCGCTGGACTTCTTCAGTGTCGAGGAAGAGGCGATCAAGGGCATCGAGTCGGTGTTGACCGTTGTCGACGGCAAGGTCGTGTATGGCGCCGCCGAGTTCGACAAGCTTGGGCCTGCACAGGTGCCGGTGTTGCCGGAGTGGTCGCCGGTGGCCAAGGTACCGGGGCACTGGCGTGCGGGCACGCCATCGCTGGCGGCGATCGCGCACCAGTGTGTGGGGCCTTGTGGGGTGCATGCGCACAGCCATGAGAAGGCGCGGCATTCGAGTGTGCCGGTGAATGACTTCCAGGGTTTCTGGGGCGCGCTGGGCTGTTCTTGCTTCGCGTTTTGATGGGTGTCAGTACTGGCCCTATCGCTGCGGTTCGTCGCCACGACAAGCCAGCTCCCACAGCAGTTCACCACTGCCCTCTGTGGGAGCCGGCTTGCCGGCGATAAGGCCGGCACTGGCTCACGCCATGTCGCTGACAGCGAATTCCTCTGCCAGGTGATCGATCAGCGTACGCACGGACGGCAGCAAACCCCGCCGCGACGGGAAGATCGCATGGACGATGCCACAGCGCGGGTGCCAGCCCGGCAGCAACTCCACCAGCCGGCCTTGCGCCAGATCCTCACGCACCGCGACCCTGGGCAAATGCGCGATGCCGACGCCCGCCACGACGAAATGGCGCAACGCGAACAGATCGTCGGTGACCATGCGCGGCGTATGCGGGATCACGATGCTGTGGCCGGTGTCCTCGCCCTGGAACAGTTCCCACTGGTAATCGCGCTGGGCACCGCCCCAATGCACGCTGGGCAAGGTACCGAGCAATTGCGGATCGAACCCTGCCGGCAGTTGTTCCAGGTATTGCGGATGCCCCACCAGGCACTGGGTGCTGGCGCTCAGCACCTTCATCACCATGTCGGTGTTCTCCAGCGGCGGGAAGCGCACGCGCAGCGCCAGGTCGAAGCCTTCGTGCAGCAGGTCGACACGGCGGTTGGTGCTCTCGATGAACAACTCCACCTGCGGGTACTTGAGCATGTAGCGGGTCAGCATCGGCCCGACCCAGGCGTTGAGCAGGGTGGTCGGGCAACTGATGCGCACCAGGCCGCGGGGTTCGCTGCGGTTGCGTTCGATGATCTCCGCCGCACCCTCGGCTTCCACGCGCATGGCCATGCAGCGGTTGTAGTAGGCCTGGCCGATCTCGGTCAGCGAACAGTGCCGGCTGGTGCGCTGCAGCAGGCGCACGCCGAGGCGCTCCTCCAGATCTGCGATACGCCGGCTAAGCTTCGACTTCGGCATGTCCAGCGCCCGACCAGCGGGCGCGAAGCCGCCATGTTCGACGACCTGGGTGAAGTAGTACAGGGAGTTCAAATCTTCCAATGATCGTTCTCCAGATGGAACGCTAGGGGCAATTTTCGCAGTCTACCGCAGCAAAGGTGATGATTTTAAGCTTTGTCCATCAACGCGAAATACCCCACTTACTGAACGTCACAGACCCTTAGGAGCACAGACCATGAGCAACTTCAAATACAACCGCCTGAACAAAGACGACGCTGCCGTA
>NZ_BBIV01000086.1 GCF_000730665.1 Pseudomonas plecoglossicida NBRC 103162 = DSM 15088 | reverse complement strand
CGATCAGGCCCAACACCAGCCCCCTATAAAAAAAGAGAGGCTACAACCGTGATCGATGCCCTGAACCACTTGCCGCGCCCCCGTGCCGGCAACGACTCGCTGGCCGAGCAATTCAGCGACCTCGCCCCGCCCCTCACCGCCCGCCAGGCCGCCGTGGAAAGCGCCCGTTGTCTGTATTGCTACGACGCCCCCTGCGTGAACGCCTGCCCGAGCGAAATCGACATCCCTTCGTTCATTCACCGCATCAGCGACGAAAACCTGCAGGGCGCCGCCGAACGCATCCTGTCGGCCAACATTCTCGGCGGTAGCTGCGCCCGCGTGTGCCCCACCGAGATCCTCTGCCAGCAGGCCTGCGTGCGCAACAACGCCCAGGAATGCGCCCCGGTGCTGATCGGCCAGCTGCAGCGCTACGCACTCGACAACGCGGCTTTCAGCGAACACCCGTTCCAGCGCTCGCCCGCCACCGGCAAATGCATCGCCGTGGTCGGTGCCGGCCCCGCCGGGTTGTCCTGCGCCCATCGCCTGGCCATGCACGGCCATGACGTGGTGGTGTTCGAAGCCAGCGAAAAGGCCGGCGGCCTCAACGAGTACGGCATCGCCCGCTACAAGCTGGTGGACGACTTTGCCCAGCGCGAAGTGGATTTCCTGCTGGGTATCGGCGGCATCGAGATCCGTCACGGCCAGCGCCTGGGCGGCAACCTTGGCCTGGCCGAGCTGCGCGACCAGTACGACGCGGTGTTCCTCGGCCTGGGCCTGAACGCCGTGCGCCAGCTTGGCCTGGCGGACGAAGAAGCCCCTGGCCTGCTCGCCGCCACCCATTACATCCGAGAACTGCGCCAGGCCGACGACCTCACGCAACTGCCGTTGGCCGACCGCTGCCTGGTCATCGGCGCAGGCAACACCGCCATCGACATGGCCGTGCAGATGAGCCGCCTGGGCGCACGCGACGTCAACCTGGTGTACCGCCGCGGCCACGAAGACATGGGTGCCACCGGCCACGAGCAGGACATCGCCAAGGCCAACCAGGTCCGCCTGCATACCTGGGCCCGCCCCGACAGCGTGCTGCTGGGCGACGATGGCCGGGTACGCGGCATGCGTTTCGCGCGCACCGAACGGGTCGAGGGCAACCTGCGCGATACCGGGGAAACCTTCGAGCTGGCCGCCGACGCCATCTTCAAGGCCATCGGCCAACGCTTCGACGAGCAGAGCCTGAGCGACCCCATGGCCGCGCAACTGGCGCGCGACGGCGAACGCATCCGCGTCGACACCGACATGCGCACCAGCCTGCCAGGCGTGTACGCCGGCGGCGACTGCACCGCCCTGGGCCAGGACCTCACCGTCCAGGCCGTGCAACATGGCAAGCTGGCCGCCGAAGCCATCCATGCCCAACTCATGCTCAACGTGGAGGCAGCGTAAATGGCCGACTTGTCCATCGTATTCGCCGGTATCAAGGCACCCAACCCGTTCTGGCTGGCCTCCGCGCCGCCGACCGACAAGGCCTACAACGTGGTCCGCGCCTTCGAGGCCGGCTGGGGTGGGGTGGTCTGGAAAACCCTGGGCGAGGACCCGGCAGCGGTCAACGTGTCGTCGCGCTACTCGGCGCACTACGGCGCCAACCGCCAGGTGCAGGGCATCAACAACATCGAGCTGATCACCGACCGTTCGCTGGAAATCAACCTGCGTGAAATCACCCAGGTGAAGAAGGACTGGCCCGACCGTGCACTGGTGGTGTCGCTGATGGTGCCGTGCGAGGAAGCATCATGGAAGTTCATCCTGCCGCTGGTGGAAGCCACCGGCGCCGACGGCATCGAACTGAACTTCGGCTGCCCCCACGGCATGCCCGAGCGGGGCATGGGCGCCGCAGTCGGCCAGGTGCCCGAATACGTCGAGATGGTCACCCGCTGGTGCAAGACGCACTGCTCGTTGCCAGTGATCGTCAAGCTCACGCCGAACATCACCGACATCCGCCAGTCGGCTCGCGCGGCCCACCGCGGCGGGGCGGATGCGGTGTCGTTGATCAACACCATCAACTCGATCACCAGCGTCGACCTCGACCGCATGGTCGCCCACCCGATCGTCGGCGATCAAAGCACCCACGGCGGCTACTGTGGCTCGGCGGTAAAACCCATCGCCCTGAACATGGTCGCCGAGATCGCCCGCGACCCGCAAACCCATGGCTTGCCCATCTGCGGCATCGGCGGGATCGGCAACTGGCGTGATGCGGCCGAGTTCATCGCCCTGGGCAGTGGCGCAGTGCAGGTGTGCACGGCGGCGATGTTGCATGGTTTTCGCATTGTCGAGGACATGCAGGATGGCCTGGCACGCTGGATGGACCAGCACGGGCACCGCAACCTGGAGGCCTTCCGCGGGCAGGCGGTGGCCCATACCACCGACTGGAAGTACCTGGACATCAACTACAAGTCGGTGGCGCAGATCGACCAGGACGCGTGCATAGGCTGCGGGCGTTGTCATATTGCCTGTGAAGATACTTCGCACCAGGCCATCGCCAGTACGCTGAAGGCCGACGGGACCCATGCCTACAGCGTGATCGAGGAAGAATGCGTGGGCTGCAACCTGTGCCAGATCACCTGCCCGGTGGAGAACTGCATCGAGATGGTGGCGCAGGATACTGGCAAGCCTTACCTGAACTGGACGCAGGATCCGCGTAATCCCTACCGCGAAGCCAGCTGAGGCAGTACCGGCCTCATCGCCGGC
>NZ_BBIV01000087.1 GCF_000730665.1 Pseudomonas plecoglossicida NBRC 103162 = DSM 15088 | reverse complement strand
ATGTTGCTGGATTCGCTGGTGGACTCGGTAGCAGGACCGCCGTCGAGCTACCTGGTGGGCGGCGCGCTGCTGATCGATACCTTGGGCAACTCGGTGTTCCAGAGTCCGCTGGCAACGTTGGTGGACAAGCCGCTCAACAAGGTCCTCGCCGCCACCGTCCAGGCCAGGCTGGGGCGCTTTGCCCGGCACATTCGCGTGGAGATGCGTGACGGCAAGGCACTCAGTCGGGGAGCCAAGGGGCGCCTGGACCGTGCTCTCGATCGCAGCTTTGACGAGGCTTTGCGCGCTGAGACTAAGGGACCGATGGCGGAACTGCGCGTGGGTCGCGTCCTGGTATTTCTGGAACTGTGGAACCTCTACAACAAGCTGGCGGTGACAGACAAGCACAGCCGGGAGTATGTCGAGGTTGTGGCGGCCGTGGTGGCGCTTACAGCTGCCGGGGTCGAACTGGGGGCGACGGCGGTGACGCTGGCTGGGCGCAGCGGCAATGCGGCCGTTCAGCAAGGGGCCAAAGTGTTTAGTGGTGGTTTGCGGTTAACGGCGGGGATTTTGGCGGGAGGGGCCGCCGCAGTAGGCGCGTGGTATGACGCCAAAGACATGTACGAGAACCTCGAACTCAAACAATACTCAATAGCAGGAATATATGCCTTACGCGCAACCACGCAAATAGGCGCAGCTTCTCTATCGGTTTCAGTCGGTTTGGGACTTGCCAGCCCGCTTTTTAAATACCTTCTAAAGAAATACGGAAGCAAACCAATTGTTGGCGCCTTAATAGAAAAAGGGGCGCAAATTTCTAGCTCCCTAGCCACGCGAATGGTGCCTATGCTCCGCATCTTCTTCGGTCTCAATTTGGTTATTTTGTCATTGGTTCTGATTGAGATTTTCGTGCTTCCTGATGCCTTGCAGCGGTATCTGGACCATTGCACATTCCGCAAGAACCGTCGCAATGGCATCGCCGAAACAGAAGAACGGGAAATTGAAATTCTACAGAATGCCATTAGGAGCACTCTCTGATGTATTTTCTGGAACGCGGCTTCCAATGGTCAAAAACCCTGAGCACTTACGAAGAAGACTGTGAAGCATACGAAAAAAAACAACGCCAACCGGGGCAAACGGAGCTGCATGCTCCGGAAGGCGTGGGCGACTCTGTCTCTAAAAAGGTCTACGACAATGACTCCCTCTATTCCTATTCCGAACAATATATCGACCTGCGCACACCCAATGATGAGAAGCGAGGTGTTATCACAATCTTTGCAGGCTGGTTCTATTGGTTTTTTTCTATTTCTTCTTGAAAACTACCATCGTTGCAGTGGAATACATTGCTGCAGGCCACGGTTACTACGACGATGTGCCACTGACCAGTGAGGACTATTTCTTCCTCCCCCTATTTCCCTTACTCATCCTAGCGGTGCTCGGCGTATTTCTAAAATATACATTCCGTTATTTTCGCCTAGAGTCCTTCACCGCCCGACGCATCATCGTTCGTTTCAATAGAGTCACCCGCAAGGTCTACCTGCTACGCCCCAAGCACCTGGGCGGCATACTCATCATGGACTGGGACAAGACCGAAATCCTCCTGGACAAGAAGATGAGCGAACTGGAGGGCACCGGCGGCTTCCTCATCCTGGTCTGGGATCGGGGTGACGGTGTGGACCTGCAGGGCACCCCCACCGACAACCTGGAGGTCACCTTCGTCGGCAAGCCGACCCGCAACGCCAGCGAGTTGCTGGCCTTCTGGGAGTACATCCGCCGCTACATGGAAGACGGCCCCGCCGCCGCTCCCGCACCGAAG
>NZ_BBIV01000088.1 GCF_000730665.1 Pseudomonas plecoglossicida NBRC 103162 = DSM 15088 | reverse complement strand
GTTCGGTGCGGGGGCGGCGGCGGGGCCGTCTTCCATGTAGCGGCGGATGTACTCCCAGAAGGCCAGCAACTCGCCGGCGTTGCGGGTCGGCTTGCCGACGAAGGTGACCTCCAGGTTGTCGGTGGGGGTGCCCTGCAAGTCCACGCCATCACCCCGATCCCAGACCAGGATGAGGAAGCCGCCGGTGCCCTCCAGTTCGCTCATCTTCTTGTCCAGGAGGATCTCGGTCTTGTCCCAGTCCATGATGAGGATGCCGCCCAGGTGCTTGGGGCGTAGCAGGTAGACCTTGCGGGTGACTCTATTGAAACGAACGATGATGCGTCGGGCGGTGAAGGACTCAAGGCGGAAAAATCGAAAGGTGTACTTCAAGAATACGATGAGCAATATTAGCCAAATCAATGAGAATATTATTAAAAAGAAATAGTCTGTTGTTCTTAGTTCCTCTCCGTTATTTCGAGTTCCCAATAGGATTTTTTCTGCGGCGATGCTGGTGGTCTCAATTGTGGCGTAAGAAAGAAAGAAATATATCCAGCCAAGAAATGTAGTGACTATTCCTCTTTTTTCATCGCTAGGCGTGCGGAGGTCAATGAAATTTTCGGTATGGGAGTAAAGGGAATCATTGCCGTAGACCTTTTTGGAGACAGAGTCGCCCACGCCCTCTGGAGCATGGAGCTCATCCTGCCCCGGTTGACGTTGTTTTTTTTCGTATGCTTCACGGTCTTCTTCGTAAGTGCTCAGGGTTTTTGACCATTGGAAGCCGCGTTCCAGAAAATACATCAGAGAGTGCTCCTAATGGCATTCTGTAGAATTTCAATTTCCCGTTCTTCTGTTTCGGCAATGCCATTGCTACGGTTCTTGCGGAATGTGCAATGGTCTAGATACCGCTGCAAGGCATCAGGAAGCACGAAGATTTCGATCAGAACTAATGAGAAAACGACCAGGTTGAGGGCGAAGAAGATGCGAAGCATAGGCAACATGCGCGTGGCCAGGGAGCTGGAGATTTGCGCTCCTTTTTCTATTAAAGTTCCAACAAGTGGTTTGCTTCCGTATTTCTTTAGAAGGTATTCGAAAAAAGGGTTGGCAAGTCCCATGCCGACAGCAATTGATAGAGAAGCTGCGTCTAGTTGGGTAATTGAACGTAGGAGATATACCCCTGCAATCGAATATTCCTCCGCTTTAATGTTCTCTCTGAAATCGTTGAAGTCATACCATGCCCCTACCGCAGCGGCAGCCCCCGCCAAAGTTCCCGCCGTCAACCGCAAACCACCACTGAACACCTTGGCTCCCTGCTGAACAGCCGCATTGCCGCTGCGTCCAGCCATGCTCACCGCGGTCGCCCCCAGTTCGACACCTGCCGCGGTAAGCGCCACCACGGCCGCCGCGGCCTCGACATACTCCCGGCTGTGCTTGTCTGTCACCGCGAGCTTGTTGTAGAGGTTCCACAGTTCCAGGAACACCAGCGCGCGCCCTATACGCAGTTCCGCCATCGGCCCGCTTTTTCCACCGCGCAACGCCTCGTCAAAGCCGCGATCAATGGCACGGTCCAGGCGCGCCTGCGCTCCCCGACGGAGTGCCTTGCCGTCACGCATCTCCAGGCGGAAGTGCCGGGCAAAGCGCCCCAGCCTGGCCTGGATGGTCGCCG
>NZ_BBIV01000089.1 GCF_000730665.1 Pseudomonas plecoglossicida NBRC 103162 = DSM 15088 | reverse complement strand
CGATGAGGCCAGTTGCTCCACCACAAAACCCCAGCTTATCCTCCCCTTCTGTCTAAATGCCCAGGACCAGCCCGATGATCCATAGCGCGCAGCACGCCGCCTCCTACTACGCCGCCAGCAGCGCGCCACACCCGGACCATTCATTCCTGCAGGGCGATCACAGCGCCGACGTGTGCATCGTCGGTGGCGGCTACTCCGGCCTGAACACCGCCATCGAACTGGCCGAGCGCGGCCTCTCGGTCATCCTGCTGGAAGCGCGCAAACTCGGCTGGGGGGCCAGCGGACGCAACGGCGGGCAACTGATCCGCGGTGTCGGCCATGGCCTGGAGCAATTCCTGCCGGTACTCGGCGAAGAAGGCGTACGCAGCCTGAAACTGATGGGCCTGGAAGCCGTGGAAATCGTCCGCGAACGGGTCGAACGCCACGCCATTGCCTGCGACCTGACCTGGGGCTACTGCGACCTGGCCAACAAGCCCGGCGAGCTGCAAAGCTTTGCCGAGGACGCGGAAGAACTGCGCAGCCTGGGGTATCGCCACGACCTGCGGCTGGTGCAACAGGACGATATCCACAGCGTCGTCGGCTCCGAGCGCTACGTCGGTGGCTTGATCGACATGGGCTCCGGGCACCTGCACCCCCTCAACCTGGCGCTTGGCGAAGCGGCCGTGGCCAGCCGGCTTGGCGCGCGGCTGTTCGAGCAGTCGGAAGTCACCCGCATCGACTATGGCCAGGAGGTGACGGTACACACCGCCCAGGGCAGCGTACGGGCCAAGACCCTGGTGCTGTGCTGCAACGCCTACCACAACGACCTCAACCGCGAACTGGGCGGCAAGGTGCTGCCCGCCGGCAGCTACATCATCGCCACCGAACCGCTGGGCGAAGAACGCGCTCGTCAGTTGCTACCGCAGAACATGGCGGTCTGCGACCAGCGTGTGGCACTGGACTACTATCGCCTGTCCGCCGACCACCGCCTGCTGTTCGGCGGCGCTTGCCACTATTCCGGCCGCGACCCGCAGGACATCGCCGCCTACATGCGGCCGAAGATGCTCAAGGTGTTCCCGCAACTGGCCGACGTGCGCATCGACTATCAATGGGGCGGCATGATCGGTATCGGTGCCAACCGCTTGCCGCAGATCGGCCGCCTGACCAGCCAGCCGAACGTGTACTACGCCCAGGCCTATTCGGGCCATGGCCTGAACGCCACCCACCTGGCTGCGCGCCTGCTGGGCGAGGCGATCAGCGGCCAGCAGAGCGGGCGTTTCGACCTGTTCGCCAAGGTGCCGCACATCACCTTCCCCGGCGGCAGACACCTGCGCTCACCGTTGCTGGCGCTGGGGATGCTCTGGCACCGACTCAAGGAGCTGGTGTAGGCTTCGTTTGCAGGGACTGTCTTGAGGGTTGTGGGGGCATCGAGATCAAGCG
>NZ_BBIV01000090.1 GCF_000730665.1 Pseudomonas plecoglossicida NBRC 103162 = DSM 15088 | reverse complement strand
GATCGTGTCCCAGGAAGTGGTGTAACTCATCATGGCTCTGGCCACTGAGTTTGCCGTTTAGTTGATCACGGCCGACAGCTTGGCCTGTGGATTATCGCTGACGGCCTCGAAAGCCTCCAACTGCATGTAACGTCGCTGCAGGCACCACTCGTCGTTCTGCTCCAGGAGCATTGCGCCTACCAGTCGTGTGATCGCCGGATCGTTGGGAAAGATGCCCACGACATCGGTGCGGCGCTTGATCTCGGCGTTGAGCCGTTCCAGTGGATTGGTGCTGTGCAACTGCTGTCGGTGCGCTTTGGGAAACGCCATGTGTGCCAGCACTTCATCCTCGCAGCCGTCCATGAGCGTCGCGATCTTGGGGTATTTTTCGCGCAACTGATCGGCGACCAGGCGCCACTGCTGATGGCATTCGGCACGGCTGTCCTGGGCGAAAACCGTGCGCAGAAGCGCCGCCACCATGGTGCGCTGGCCCTTGCCGACATGGGCCATGGCGTTACGCATGAAATGCACGCGGCAGCGCTGCCAAGTAGCGTTGAAGACCTTGGAAACAGCCGCTTTGAGCCCTTCGTGGGCATCGGAGATGACCAGCTTTACGCCACGCAGGCCACGTCGCATCAGACTTCGCAGGAAGTCCGTCCAGAACGGCTCGGCTTCTGACGGGCCAACCCGCATGCCCAGGACTTCGCGGCCACCGTCAGTGTTCACGGCCACGGCGATTATTACGGCGACCGAGACGATGCGCCCGGCCTCCCGCACTTTGACGTAGGTGGCATCGATCCAGAGATAGGGCCAGTCGCCTTCAAGTGGGCGATCAAGGAACGCATGAACGCGCTCATCGATCTCACCGGCCAGCCGCGAGACCTGGCTCTTGGATATGCCCGTCATGCCCATGGCCTTGACCAATTCGTCGACAGAACGTGTTGAAACGCCCTGGATGTAGGCTTCTTGAATCACCGCCGCCATGGCCTTTTCGGCGGTGCGCCGAGGCTCAAGAAAACCAGGAAAGTAACTGCCTTGGCGCAGCTTGGGAATTTTCAGGTCGACGTCGCCAGCGCGGGTTTGCCAAAGGCGATCACGGTAGCCGTTGCGGCTGTTTGTCCGGTCAGGGCTTTTGACATCGAAGCCTGCGCCGCACAGGCCTTCGACGTCGAACTCCATCATGCGCTGGGCAACGAACTGGATCATTTGCTTGAGCAGATCAGCGTCTGCCCCTTTCTCAACCAGCTCGGTCAATGCGATAGTGGGCTTGGTCATCGTGGTTTCTCTGGTGAAGGTTAAGTCCGCAAACTCAACGTTAGCCAAGAACCACGATGACCATCCTCTTTCGCCCGCTGGGCGCCTTCGGCTGGTTTAGTTACACCACTTCCCGGGACACGAT
>NZ_BBIV01000091.1 GCF_000730665.1 Pseudomonas plecoglossicida NBRC 103162 = DSM 15088 | reverse complement strand
TGCTTCGAGTCCCTGCTCAACATAGGTCTGCTTCTTGGTGAGCAGTGTGTAGACCAGCCGCGCCAGTTGATGCGCAGTGGCTTTGATGGCACAACTGGTGTCCATGCGGGTCAATCTGGCTCGGTGTGATGCCCCGATGAAACCCTTGTCATTGCGAGCATTTGAAGCGGCCTGCTTGAGCGCCTGTGCCGCTCGATTGATTACCTTGGGACCGCCACCTGATAACTGGCGACCGCCTGAGATACGAGTCGGTGGAGCCAGCCCTAGCCAAGAGCAAAAGTGCTGTGATGATGGAAAACGTGAGAGGTCAGCGCCAATCTCTCCCGCCAGCACCAGCGCAGTGTCCACTCCGATCGTTGGAATAGCGGTAAGATCAACCCCTAACACCTGCCAAAGGGCTTGGTGTAGCGCCGCCTGTTGAGCGCTAGTCCGGTGAGGGCTTCGTAGTACTTTCCTGGACGGTTGTGGCACATGCTCCAGCACCGGCAGTTGTCCCAATGCCTTACCGATGACGTCATCACATTCAGCGATCTGTTGTTCAAGAAAGTCATAAGCTGCGAGTTCCTGCGCCAATGCATGCAGGTGCTCTCGTCGCCAGTTGCCATGCAGACTACGCGCAATGGTGTCTTTACCTGCCTTGATGCGAGCATCGGTCAGCTCAGCCAATCGAACAGGGTCTCGCTCACCCGCGGTGATCGCTCTCAGAATTCTCATGCCAGTCACGCCGGAAATATCACTGATGACATTGGCCAACTGGATGTTCATTTGGCTCAGTGCCTTCTGCATCCGGTTCAAGGTTTGAGCCTGGTCTTTCACTTTGAAAGCCCGTTGCCTGACCAATGAGCGAACGCAGCAGGTTGGATCGCTTGGGCGAAAAGCACCGCGTAGAAGGCCGTGGGTCATCAGCTGCCAGATCCATTGGCAATCCAGTACGTCGGACTTGCGGCCAGTAATTTGCCGGGTGGCCCGGGCATTAACGAGATAGACCTCGAATCCCCGCTCGCTGAGGATTTCGTAAATCGGAATCCAATAAACGCCTGTGGATTCCATGGCGACGACCTTGATGCCTAGACTATCGAGCCAATCGGTCAGTTTGTACAAATCGTCGGTAAAGGACGTAAATGACTGAACGGCATTCTCGTGCCGGGGATCGACCGCGACAAAGTGCTCTCGACTACCCACGTCAATCGCAGCGCAGTCAGGGTGAACAACGGTGAAGCGTTGCTTGGAAGGCTTGCGCGCCATGGTGAATCCTCGCAGGATAGAAAG
Organism: Pseudomonas plecoglossicida NBRC 103162 = DSM 15088; assembly: GCF_000730665.1. Lineage (GTDB taxonomy): Bacteria > Pseudomonadota > Gammaproteobacteria > Pseudomonadales > Pseudomonadaceae > Aquipseudomonas > Aquipseudomonas plecoglossicida. The sequence goes on along the minus strand of NZ_BBIV01000091.1, from coordinate 15 downwards.
GGCGCGCGGGGCACA
>NZ_BBIV01000092.1 GCF_000730665.1 Pseudomonas plecoglossicida NBRC 103162 = DSM 15088 | reverse complement strand
AAGCCGGCTTGTATGGTAGGACTTGAAGGGGTGGTGGGACGACATGCCGGCTTCTGACTGTTCCGAGCAGTACAGACCGTGGGAGACATCGCCCCACCCCTTCCACCAAAGCGCCGATAAAGAATGCATCGTTTGCAAGCGACGATAGAAGCAAGCCAGCGCCTCTTGGTGAAACCCCTTCAAGCCGAAAAACCATAACGTGGAGAACCGCCCATGGCAATGCAGGTAAGCAAGTTGATCGTGGGTGCAGACGTTGCGAAAGCTGAGCTGGTTATTCATCACGACGGTAGTGATGCGCTGATCAAACTGAAGAACGCAAAGCCCGAGATCAAGCGATGGCTCAAACAACAGCCCCGCAATACCGCCATTGCAGTTGAGGCGACCAATGTCTACCACTTGGACCTGGTCGAGTTAGCTCATGGTGCGGGTATTGAAGTCTATGTAATTGATGGGTTTCAACTGAGCAATTACCGGAAAAGTGTGGGTGGGCGAGTCAAGACCGACCCTTCCGATGCCAGGTTGTTGTCCCGTTTCCTGAGAAATGAAGGCGAGGACCTTCGTCCGTGGAGCCCACCTCCCGCCGTCTATGGCAAGGTTCAGAGCCTGCTTCGACGCCGGGCAGCCTTGGTAGCGGCTCGTACTGCAATGACGCAAAGCTGGGCCAACGAAAGTCTCCTGAAGAGCGCTTTCGACGCGTTCATCAAATCGATAGACCGCCTGGATCTGTTGATACAGAAAAAACTTAAAGAAGTGCTCCGCGAAGCCGGACTGCAAGAACAAGTTGCCCGCTGCCAAGCGGTGGAAGGTATTGGTTTTCTTACCGCCACGGCATTGGTCATGGCCTTTGTTCGAGGTGAGTTCAGAAGCAGCGACGCTTACATCGCATTTCTGGGAATGGACTTGCGGGTGAATGACTCGGGACAGACGAACGGACGTCGTCGCCTGACCAAACGGGGATGCTCTGAGATCC
>NZ_BBIV01000093.1 GCF_000730665.1 Pseudomonas plecoglossicida NBRC 103162 = DSM 15088 | reverse complement strand
CTTTTATATTTGAGGACAAAAGAATTTATACGGTGTAGGCAGCACTGCCGATGCTCGATCAGACGCTGGTTGGTGGCGCAGCTTTTCGGTTTTGATTTTCGGGTTTTTCAGCTCTTGATGGCCTTGCTGGTAGGCGAGGCTGTTGCTGTCAGGGGCATCGGTATTTAGGGCCGTAAGGCCCTGCTTAAGCTTTGAAAACAAACGACATCCGTAGCGTAATTTTTTTTTGAGCGGATAACTGCGCCCAAAGCAATACCCGTTTCATCCAACAGGTGAAGTGTTGGATGAGGTTGTCCTGGATTTAGTGCCAGTGCGCTAGCCACTGTCGGTGCGGTTTGATGATGAATTGCAGTCGCGGTGTGTGAGTCGAAGGTCATCGCGCTGCGTTGGCAGCCTTCAACGCCTCCAGCAAGGCCTCTAAGGCGTCTGCTAAGCGATGATCCTCGCGAACGTCACCTGAGGCTGGCTTAAACGACTCACAGTGCCTTAGAAGGGCTTCCAGGTCGTTCTGATTCAGATCGCACTCCACGTGCATGCTCATGTCCTCTCAAAAGTCAGATGGCGGTGCTGTGGCCAGCCCCAGCATGCCGGGATGTTGAAATGGAAGCGAGGTTTACGTTGGACGGTGATGTGGAGAGGCTTGTCTGGGAGCGGTCGCTTCAGGTTTATGGTGAATTGCTCAGTGAGGTACTGGATCAGGCATTGGCTGGCTACACACGAGCGCCTGGCTTTGATGATTTGACCCGGCTGTATGCGGAAACTGCCGGGCACGCGGGCTTGGTGATGTTGAGGCAGGCTTTGATTGATCGATGGCCCTACGGCGAATTTGGGCATTCTGAGTCATGCATCGAGCTCCGCTCCCGCCTGCGTTCGCACCTGAGCCAGCACCTGTTGCGCCGGCTTGTCG
>NZ_BBIV01000094.1 GCF_000730665.1 Pseudomonas plecoglossicida NBRC 103162 = DSM 15088 | reverse complement strand
CGCTCGGTCTTCGCCACCCTACAAAGCTCACGACAGGCACCCCCGACCACACCTCGCAGCTATTTACATGCTGCAAATCTCTATCGAATCAATCCATTCATGGCCTGACTAGACTGATCGAACACAAACCCGTTCAGGATGAACACGATGCCCCGCCCCCATGGCTGCATGCTTCGCCGCGCGAGATGCTCGGTACCAGGCAGACTCTACATGCTGACTACTGTTACGCACCAGCGTCGACCTCTGTTTCACGATCTTCGCTTTGCACGCCTGGTCATTCAACACCTGCGTCTCTCAGAGCAACAAGACCACTGCCGATCTCTGGCCTGGGTCGTGATGCCGGACCATGTGCATTGGTTGCTTGAATTGCGCTATGTGACGCTCGGCGCGCTGATGCAGCGTTTCAAATGCCAATCCAGCAATGCACTGCGCAAGACTGGGATGAAGAGGATGAAGGTCTGGCAGACAGGTTTTTACGACCGAGCCTTGCGCCGGGATGAGGATGTCTTCAAGGTCGCCAGATATATCATTGCCAATCCGGTTAGAGCGGGATTGGCAGCGAAGGCTGGTGATTATCCGCATTGGGATGCGGTGTGGCTGTAAGGGCACGACGGGAGAGATGCGGCGCCCGGGAGATCGGGCGCCGCCCGCGCGGCGCATCG
>NZ_BBIV01000095.1 GCF_000730665.1 Pseudomonas plecoglossicida NBRC 103162 = DSM 15088 | reverse complement strand
AGCTCCAGCACGGCAATGTCGAACGACAGCGACGTCAGCGCCAGCATGCGCCCATCGGCGGCCAGGCCCGGGGCCTGCGCCATGCTGGCCAGGAAGTTGCCCACGCCTGCGCGGCGCACGGCCACGCCCTTGGGCTTGCCGGTGGAACCGGAGGTGTAGATCACGTAGGCCAGGTGGTCGCCCTGGGCCTGCAGCGGCGGGTTGCTGTCACGACCTTCTTCGGCCAGTTGATCCAACCACCAGCACTCGGCTGCGGCGCCCAGCGCCTGCAGCGCCGGTTGCAGCGAGCGTTGGCTCAGCAGCAGTGGCGCGCGGCTGTCGTCGAGCATGTGGCGCAGACGTTCGGCCGGGAACTCGGGGTCCAGCGGCACATAGGCGCCACCGGCCTTGAGCACCGCCAGCAACGCCACCAGCAGTTGCGGGGTACGTTCCAGGCAAACACCCACGCGCACGTCCGGACCCACGCCGGCAGCCTGCAGGCGGTGGGCCAGTTGGTTGGCGCGGCGGTTCAGCTCGGCGTAACTCAACGCCATTTCGCCCTGACGCACGGCGATGGCTTCAGGCACACGGGCAGCCTGCTGCTCGAACCGCTCGACCAGGTCGAAGGCGCCAATGCCGTGGCTGCTGGCAGCACCCGCCGCCAATAGCGCCTGGCGCTCGGCA
>NZ_BBIV01000096.1 GCF_000730665.1 Pseudomonas plecoglossicida NBRC 103162 = DSM 15088 | reverse complement strand
GGCGCTCGATTTCATGGGCGCCATCCATCCCCCGGCGAGCCCCAGGGCTATCACACCCAAACCGCATCCCAATGCGGATAATCCCCCACCTTGTCCGCTAACCCCGCTCTCAAGGGATTGGCAATGATGTACCTAGCAGCCATCACCACATCTTCTTCCCGTCGCAAAGCACGATCGTGATAACCGGCTTGCCAAACGGGAGCTGATAGGGCCCCAGCCTTGCGCAATACATGGCTGGATCGAGCCTTGAACCCCCGCATCAACGTACTCAGCGTTTCATCCTTCAACTCGATCAGCCAATGAACATGGTCGGGCATGACTACCCAGGCCAGTGACTGGCAGCTGCCTTCTTGTTCAGCCAGGCGCAGGTGCCTGATCACAGTGCGTGCATGTCGGAAATCTAGGAACAAGGGACGGCGGTGTTGGGTGACGGTGGTCAGCAGGTAGATTCTGCCGGGTTCTGAATACCTGCCGCGACGAAGTAGGCAACCTTTTGGGCTGGGCATGTGGTCATCCATGAATGGGGTTGTTCTGGATAGCCTAGCGTTGGCGATGTGTTGGGATGGGAGGGGCTTTTTTCAGGATGTGAGGGTGGGGAGCTGCCAGGTGTTCGGCGGTAGGGATTTTGCGTTTTTGAGATCGAGCGCC
>NZ_BBIV01000097.1 GCF_000730665.1 Pseudomonas plecoglossicida NBRC 103162 = DSM 15088 | reverse complement strand
CACAGCGCCGCCAGCCCTTCGATGTCGTTGCGCCAGTCACGGTGCAGCTCACAGGCCACGCCGAACCAGGTCATCATCTGCGCGCCGGCCTGGCTCATGCGGTCATGGGCCGCATCGCGGGTCATGGCGTTGAAGGTGCCGGAGGCATCGGCCACCACGAACACTTCGAACTCCTCTTCCAGTGCCGACAGCGCCGGGAACGCTACACATACCTCGGTCACCACACCGGCGATGATCAGTTGCTTCTTGCCGGTGGCCTTCACTGCCTTGACGAAGTCTTCGTTGTCCCAAGCGTTGATCTGGCCTGGACGGGCGATGTATGGGGCGTCCGGGAACAGGGCTTTGAGCTCTGGCATCAGCGGGCCGTTGGGGCCCTGCTCGAAGCTGGTGGTGAGGATGGTCGGCAGGTTGAAGAACTTGGCCAGGTCGGCCAGCGCCAGCACATTGTTCTTGAACTTGTCCGGCTCGATGTCGCGAACCAGGGACAGCAGGCCAGCCTGGTGGTCGACCAGCAGG